>LSHP01000144.1 GCA_001555775.1 Acidovorax delafieldii
GGCCGAAGAAGAGGTGCGCATCGGCACCGGCACCGCCGCCGACGCGCCCTCGCGGCGGCAGGTGCGCGTCAACGGCGCTGCGGCAGCAGCAAACAGCCTGGCCGACTGGCTCGCCGTCGTCTGGCTGACCCCGGCAATGGACCGGCTGTTCCTCGAGAGCGCAGGCGGCAGGCGGCGGTTTCTCGACCGGCTGGTGCTGGCGCTGCATCCCGCGCATGCCCGGCACGCCGCGCGCTACGAGGCGGCGATGCGCGAGCGCAACCGGCTGCTCGCCGCCGATCGCCCCGCTGATCCCGGCTGGATCGACGCGCTGGAAGCGCGGATGGCAGAGCATGGCGCGGCGATCGCGCTCGCCCGGGCCGATACGCTGGAAGCGCTCGATGCGCAGATCGCGACGTTAGAGGTGGGGCCCTTTGCCCAGCCCGCGCTGGCGCTCGAACGCAAGGGACCGGTCGAGGCCGATGCGCTGATCGCCGCATTGCGATCTGGGCGGTCGCGCGATGCCGGAGCAGGCCGCGCGCTCGCAGGGCCGCATCGCGACGACCTGATCGTCACCATGCGCCAGAAGGGCCAGGCGGCGGCACTGTGTTCGACCGGCGAGCAGAAGGCGATGCTGATCGCGATCATCCTGGCGCATGCCGATCTGGTCGCCGAGCGGCGCGGCAGCCGTCTTATCCTGCTGCTCGACGAGGTCGCCGCGCATCTCGACCCGGCGCGGCGCGCGGCGCTCTACGAACAGCTCGCCGACCGCTCAGGCCAGGTCTGGATGACGGGCACCGATGCGTCGCTGTTCGACGCCGTGCCGCTATCGGGCCGCGCCGACTGGTGTGTTAGCGGCGGGGTGGTTTCGCCTCAGTGAATGGTGCCGATGCACTGATCGAGCGATAGGATCACCAACAGCCGCTCGATCTGCCGCCAGTGGCAGAAATGGATGTGATTGCCGCGCGCCCGCGCTGCCTCGGCCCGGTCGGAGGCCTCGATGCCTGCCGTCTCGCCATAATGCGAGAGCAGCTTGCAGGCGTCCTCATAGGCTTCGCGGCTTCCAATATAGGGCGGGTTCATGGGCGCGTTCGGGTCCTCTTTCCTCGTGCCGGCAAAGCTGCCGGCGCCGCGTCCGGATGGGGATACAGGCAGGCCGTGCAGGAAGGTTCAACCGGCATGGTAAATTGGGCGTTAGGCTTTGCAACCGGTGTCAGCAGCGATTGGCGGTGGCAAAAGCCGCGCGCGCATGGCAAGGGCGCGGTCATGGTCAATCAGACATCAGGCAACCGTCAGCCCCCGGCCCGCGCAGGCGGCGTATTCATGGCTTTGGGCACGCTGGCAGGCACCGTCATCGGCGGGTTCATGGGCCAGCCCTCGATCGGCTTTCTCGCGGGCCTGGGCGGCGGCGCAGCGCTGCACGGCGTGATCTGGTACATGGACCGCCGCAAGGGCTGATCGCCCCCTGTCAGCGGGCAGCAGCGGCAATCTCGGCTGCGCCGCACAGGATGGCATTGGCGCCGGTCTGGCGCACCGTGCATTGCGGCGTGCCGCCGATCGCGATGTCCGCCCCGCCCTTCACTGCGATCTGCGCCGGGCCAGCGACGCTGAGCTTCGCGCGCACCGGCCCCTCGCCGATCAGTTCGAGCGCGCCCAGGGCAAGCCCCATCCCTTCGATCAATCCGTCGCCGAGCATCACCGCGCGTGCGCTGGCCGCCTTGCCGCCGATCTTCAGGCTGCCGCTGCCGTTGACGTTGAGCGCCAGCGCCTCGGCCGCGACCGCGCCGACCTCGACCGAGCCGTTGCCATCCATGGTCGCGCTGGGCCGCGCGCCGCTCAGCGCATCGATCTTCGCACTGCCATGGCCCAGCAGGGTGAGCGACTGGACGCTGCGCGCATCGAGCCGCACCAGCGGCAGCGCCTCGGGGGCCTTCGGGCGATAGCGGCGCTCGGTAGGCAGGCTGGTGCGCGCCCGGCGGATGTAAAGCGTGCCGCCCTGGACCCGCATCGACAGCGATTCGAGCGCGCGCGGATCGCCGCTGGCCACCGCAAAGGGCGCCGCGCCAGAGCGTATCTCCACCGCGACATCGCCCTCGATCCGGACCTTGTCGAACGGCGAGAGGGTGAAGCGCCTGTCCGCTGCCTGCGCCGATTGCGGCAACAGCAGTGCCAGAGCGAGAATCGGAACGTACCGCTTCATGCGCGCGCCTCGCCCATCTCGATCCAGCCGAGAAAGCGCGGCGTCTTGGGCATGTAGCGGCTGTCACAGCCGCTCAGCCGGAAGCCCTGACCGGCAAGGGCGCTGCTGACCGGGCGGGTCAGATGGCATCCGCCGGCGATGCGCTTCCACACGGGTTCGATCCGCTGTTGCCAGCGTGCCGGGCCGGGATCGGGCGCAGCACCATGTTCGAGGAACAGGATCGTTCCACCGGGCGCCAGCACGCGGCGCATTTCGCGCAGAACGGCCGCAGGATCGCGCACCGAGCACAGGGTGAAGGTGGTGAGCACCGTATCGAAGCTGCCATCTGCAAAGGGCAGGCTTTCGGCAAAACCGGCGCGGAAATCGGAATCGAAGCCGCGCGCCTTCGCCTTGCCGCGCGCGGTGTCGAGCAGTTGCGGCGAAGGATCGACCCCGGCGAGCGCCGTGACCCGGGCGCGGTCATAATGATCGAGGTTGATGCCGCCGCCGCAGCCGAGTTCCAGCACCCGGCCCTGGGCGCGCGGCACGATGCGGCTGCGCGCCTTGGCGATGGCGGGCTGGCCGCAGCAGAAGGTGATGAGGCGCGGCATCATGTGCCTGTCCCAGAAACCGGGCTGGTCGGCGGCCTTCACCGGATTGTCGCTGTTAGTCAATGCGCTCTCCCCCGCCCCGGCAAAGCCAGGAACGGGGGCGAGTGTCTAGCATGGCTGGCGACCATGCAACCGCTTTTGCGCCTCGCGCGCGCCGGCGAATCAGCCGCAGGTGATCGTGCCCGAACCCATCGAGCTGCTCTTGCATTTGGCCTTGCCCTTGATGGTGACATCGCCCGAGCCCATCAGCGCCGCATCGACCGAGCCATCCGAAGCCATGGTCACATCGCCCGATCCGGCGATCGAGATATCGACAGTCGGGCTGGAAAAGCGTTCGCCGAGCACGCTGCCCGATCCGGCGATCGAGATGTCGGTATTGTCGGCACTGCCCGCGAGCTTGAGCGAGCCGCTGCCGGCGACTGCGCCGTCGAGCTTCTTGGCGGTCAGCTGTGCGATATCGGCCGTGCCCGATCCGGCGACGCTCAGCTCGATCTCGTCGCCTTCCATCCGGTCGACCTTTGCCGAGCCCGAGCCGGCCAGCACCAGCGCGCGAAGCGCAGGCGCGCTGATCTTGATATCGGCCTCGCCCGAATCGCTGAAGCTGAAGGCCGATTTCTTGCGGCGGATGCGCAGTTCGCCGTCGCGAACGCGAAATTGCAGCTTTTCCAGAGCCTTGTCGTCGCCCGAAGCGCTGACCGCATGCTCGCCCTGGGTGGTGAAGGTGATATTGTCCGGCCCGGCCAGCGTGATCCGGTCGAAAGGTTCGCCCGACCATTTGGACGACCAGCCTTCATCCGAACCGCCCGATTCGTCCTCGATCAGCACCTCGGCACCGTCAACCATATTGCAGCCTGCGACCGCGACAGCGGCGGCAGCCGCAACCAGAGCGTGTTTCCAAGTGACGGCCATGACGATACTCCTTGCGTGTGTTGCTGTATTAATACAGGGAGAGTAGCGAAAACGCAAGCTGAAGCTGACAAGACGCTCGACGGTTCGTCGCCAAGTGTCTAGAACCATTGGCGGGGGGCGGCGCAGCATCTTTGGGGAAAGGCGCGTACCATCAGCAAGATCGGGATGCAGGAGCTCGCGGAGCTCGCTGGAGTGTCGGTGTCCACGGTGTCGCGGGCGCTGGCAGGAAAGACGATCATCAACGCCAAGACGCGCGAACGCGTGGTCGAACTGGCGCGCCTGCACGGCTTCAAGCCGAATCAGGTCGCCCAGAATCTCCGCCTGCGTCGCGCGCAGGCGATCGGCGTGGTCATGCCGATGGGCCATGAGGTCGATCAGCACCCGTCCGATCCGTTCTTCATGACCATGCTCGGCTATCTCGCCGATGCGCTGACCGAGCGCAATTTCGACCTGCTGCTCTCGCGCGTCATTCCGTCTGGCGATCACTGGCTGGACGATCTGCTCGATTCGGGGCGAGTCGATGGCGCGATCGTCATCGGCCAGTCGGACCAGATGAAGGTGCTCGAGGCGGCCGCCGAGCGGCACCGCGCGCTGATGGTCTGGGGCGCACGGATCGAGGGCCAGCGGCATGTCACCGTGGGGTCGGACAATGTCCGCGGCGGATATATCGCCGGGCGGCACCTCATCGAGCGCGGCAAGCGCAAGCTGCTGTTCCTGGGCAATCCGAGCCCGCCCGAATTCGGCCAGCGCCAGCAGGGCTTTTTGCAGGCCTGTGCCGAGGCAGGGCTGTCGCACAGCGCGCATACGCTGCCGATCCATCTCACGTCCGAGGCTGCCTATAGCGCGGCGAGCGCGTTTCTTGACGAAAATCCCGGCATCGACGGCATCTTCGCATCCTCGGATGTGGTGGCGATGAGCGCGCTGAGGGCGCTGTCCGAACATGGCCTGTCGGTGCCCGGCGATGTTGCTGTCGTCGGCTATGACGACATCATGCTGGCGGCGCACACCAATCCGCCGCTGACGACGATCCGCCAGGACCTGCAGGCCGGCGCGCGGATGCTGGTCGACATGGTGTTCCGCCAGATCGATGGCGAAATCTGCGAACCGGTGCAGCTGGAGCCCGAACTGATCGTCCGCGCGACGAGCTAAATCGGGCGGGCCATCGGCGCCGGTGCGCGGCGTCAGATGCTCGCGATGCGCTTGACCACGCCATCGTGGTCATTGTCGTCGCCATCGGCGGCGTTCAGATCGGCCAGATCGATCCAGCACAGGTCGTGGTGCGTCAGCACGCGGCCATCATGCGCGCGGATCGAGATCGGCTGGATCGGACGGCGATCGCGCTCGTCGACCAGCACCGGGTTGGACGGCACGCCGCTTTCCCATTTCTCGCCCCATTGGCGCAGCGCGATCATCGTCGGCAACAGGTCGAGACCCTTGTCGGTGAGACGATATTCGATCTTGCGCCGATCATCGACACAGGGCGCGCGCTTGAGGATGCCACTTTCGACCAGCCGGGTCAGCCGGTTGGACAGGATGTTACGGGCAATACCGAGCTCTTCCAGAAATTCCTCGAAATGGTGCAGCCCGTTGAACGAGGCGCGCAGGATCATGAACGACCAGCGCTCACCCATCGTCTCGAGCGCCTGAGGCAGGCTGCAACAGGCTGCAATCTCGGCGAGCGGTTCGCGCAATTTGTTGGGGTTGCCGTGGGTCATGATCATCAAATCCAGTTTCAAACCGCCATCTTATCGAAAAATGCGGCCTTGCCAATGAAAATTCAGTTTCTAGTTGCAACTCAAAACCTATTCGTATAGGTAGTGATTCGCAACTGAAATTGCACCCCCCGATTTCCTCCCCGGGAAAACCGTTAGAAAGGACACGCCATGCCCCGCTTCACCAAGACCCTGACCCAGATCGCTTTTGTCGCCGCCGCTTCGCTTTCGAGCATGGTGATGATGCAGGCGAGCACCGCCAGCGCCCAGTCCCCGGGCAGCAGCTATTTCACTGCGGAACTGGCCGCACCCGTCGAAAAGACCACCAAGATCATCCAGGGCGTCGTGTGGCAATGCGAAGGCACCGTCTGCACCGGATCGAAAGCGACCTCGCGCCCGATCAACGCCTGCACGCGTCTGTCCCGCAAGATGGGCGATGTCACCGCCTTTACAACCCGCAACGAGGCGATGGCCAGCGAAGAGCTCGCCACCTGCAACGCCAAGGGCTGATTGATCGAACCGCTTCCGGTCGGGTGACCAGGACCTGCGATACTCCCACATCGCATGCCCCTGCCGCCCGGCAAACCTGCCGCGCCTGTGCGAGAACCCCCTTGATGCCCTGGTCCCTTGCCCCGGGCGACCCCGACCATGGCCCCTCGCACAGGCGCGTTTTTCTGTTGCAATTGCTTGCAAAGCACCGACATTCAGCAGGTGCTTAGACAATATGAACTGGTAGAGCGGGTCAAGGAATACGACCCCGATGCGGACGAGGCGCTGATCAACCGCGCCTATGTGTTTTCCGTGCAGAAGCATGGCAGCCAGAAGCGCGCCAGCGGCGACCCCTATTTCAGCCATCCGATCGAGGTGGCAGGTCTGATGACCGACCTGAAGATGGACGTCGAGACCATCATCACCGCATTGCTGCACGATACGGTCGAGGACACGCTGACCACGATCGAGGAGGTCGAGCGGCTGTTCGGCCCCAAGGTGGCCGAGATGGTCGATGGCGTGACCAAGCTTTCCAAGATCGAGGCGCAGACCGAAAACGAGCGCGCGGCGGAGAACCTGCGCAAGTTCCTGCTCGCCATGTCGAACGACCTGCGTGTGCTGCTGGTCAAGCTGGCCGACCGGCTGCACAACATGCGCACCTTGAAGTTCATCTCCAGCGCCGACAAGCGCAAGCGCATCGCGCGCGAGACGATGGACATCTTCGCGCCGCTCGCCGAGCGCGTCGGCATGTACGAATATATGCGCGAGATGCAGATGCTCGCCTTTCGCGAGCTCGAGCCCGAGGCCTATGACACGATCTGCGGGCGGCTCGACCAGATCAAGGCGAGCGGCGAGAACCAGGTCGAAACCATCGCCGAATCGCTCAAAGCGGAACTCGCCGCGCATGGCCTGACCGCCGAGATCAGCGGGCGCGAAAAGCACCCCTATTCGATCTGGCGCAAGATGGCCGAGCGGCACGTGTCGTTCGAGCAGATGACCGACATCATCGCCTTTCGCGTCATCGTCGACAGCATCGATGATTGCTATGCCGCCTTGGGTCATATCCACCGCAAGTGGAAGATGATCCCCGGCCGGTTCAAGGACTATATCTCGACGCCGAAGCGCAACGGCTATCGCTCGCTGCACACCGCGATCATTCACGGCCAGTCGATGCGCGTCGAGATCCAGATCCGCACGCACGAGATGCACCGGCAGAGCGAATTCGGTCTTGCCGCGCACTGGGCGTACAAGCAGGGCGGCACCCGGCCGGACGGCCAGGCGGGATGGATTCGCGACCTGATCGAGATTCTCGACACGGCGCAGGATGCCGACGAGCTGCTCGAGCATACCCGCATGGCGATGTATCAGGACCGCATCTTCGCTTTCACCCCCAAGGGCGCGCTGCACCAGATGCCCAAAGGCGCGACCGCGATCGACTTTGCCTATGCGGTGCACACCAATCTCGGCAACAAGGCGGTCGGCGTGCTCATCAACGGACGCAACCTGCCGCTGCGCACCCCGCTCGCCAATGGCGATATCGTCGAGATCCTGAAATCCGAAGGGCAGGAACCACAGACCAGCTGGCTCGGCTTCGTCACCACCGGCAAGGCACGCGCCGCGATCCGCCGCTATGTCCGCGACAAGGAGCGCGACGAGACCATCGCCATGGGCCGGGTGATCTATGACGAGATCGCCGGGCGCCTACCGGTCAAGATCGGCAAGAAGGCGCTCAAACAGGCGCTTGAACGGCTCGGCATGGAGGACGAGAACGATCTGATGCTCGCCATCGGCAAGAACCAGATCAAGGATGTCGCGCTGATGGACGCGCTGGTCCCCGGCAGCAGCAGCGAGCAGACGGCCCTGCGCGAATTCCCGCGCCAGGACCGGGCGATCTCGATCCAGGGGCTGACCCCGGGCGTCGCCTTCCAGCTTGCCGAATGCTGCCACCCGGTGCCGGGCGACCGCATCGTCGGCTTGCGCCGCCAGGGTCAGCATATCGAGGTGCACACCATCGATTGCCTCAATCTGGTCAGCGGCGTGGATGCCGACTGGATCGACCTGTCATGGGGCGGCGATTCGGACGGCGCGACCGCACGCATCCGCGCGATCCTGTACAACCGCCCCGGTACGCTCGCCGACATGGCGGGCATTTTCAGCCATCACAAGGCGAACATCGTCAACCTCAAGCTGACCAACCGCGACCAGCCGTTCCATACTTACGAATCGGACCTGGAAGTGCACGATGTCGGCCATCTGATGCAGATCATCATGGCGCTGCGCGCTTCGGAATCGGTGGCGCGGGCAGAGCGTATCTGACCCGCGAGCCCCTCAGGCGAGGCTGACGAAGCTGTCGATCACCCGCTTGCGCCCCGAATTCTCGAAGTCGATCTCCAGCTTGTTGCCTTCCTTCTCGGCGACGAGCCCGTAACCGAATTTCTGGTGGAACACGCGGGTGCCGATCTCGACATCGCTGCGCCCTGCGTTTCCTAAGCTGATCGCGCTCGACCGGGCCTCGGCGACGCGCTGCGGCGTCGCGTTGAACCCTCCGGGCACCTGCGCCGCGCGCTGCCAGCCGGGGCCGCGCCGCGCCGCGCGCTCGGGATCGCGCGCCAGATGCGCGAACGGATCGTCGCGCTCGGAAAGGCCAGCGCGCCATAGCGACGCGCCGCCGGTCATCGAGCTTTCCTCCTCGACATGCTCGGGCGGCAGCTCGCCGATGAAGCGCGAGGGGATAGAGCTGGTCCACTGGCCATAGATGCGCCGGTTCGCCGCATGCACGATCGTGCAGCTCGCTCGTGCGCGCGTGATCGCGACATAGGCAAGGCGGCGCTCCTCCTCGAGGCTGGCCATCCCGCCTTCGTCGAGCGCGCGCTGCGAAGGGAAGACGCCCTCCTCCCATCCGGCGAGAAACACATGCTCGAACTCCAGGCCCTTGGCGCCGTGGATGGTCATCATCGTGACCTTGGCCTCTTCCGCCGAAGCCTCGTTGTCCATCACCAGGCTGACATGCTCGAGAAAGTCACCGAGGCTTTCATACTCTTCCATCGCCCGCGCGAGTTCGGACAGGTTTTCGAGCCGTCCCGACGCCTCGACCGAGCGTTCGGCCTGCAAGACCTGGGTATAGCCCGATTCGTCGAGAATCTGCCGCGCCAGATCCGCAGGGTTCATGGTCGAGAGCAGGTCGCGCCAGCGCGCGATGCCGCGCATCAACGCAGTCAATGCGGTACGCGCCCGCGCCGGCAGTTCGTCGCTGTCGAGGATCTGGAAAGCGGCGGCGCTGAGCGGCAGCCCGGTCGCGCGCGCCAGCCGGTGCACCTTTTCCAGCGCCTTGTCGCCCAGGCCGCGCTTGGGCGTGTTGAAGATCCGCTCGAACGCCAGATCGTCCGCCGGCTGGTTGACGACGCGCAAGTACGCGAGTGCATCGCGGATTTCGGCGCGCTCGTAGAAGCGAAAACCCCCGATGATGCGATAGGGCATGCCGATGGCGATGAACCGGTCCTCGAACTCGCGCGTCTGGAACTGGGCGCGCACCAGGATCGCGGTCCGGTCCAGGCTGATCCCGCGCCGCGACAGGCTTTCCAGCTCCTCGCCGACCCGCCGCGCCTCTTCCGGGCCATCCCAGACGCCAAGCACGCGCACCTTCTCGCCCGCATCGACCTCGGTCCACAGCGTCTTGCCGAGCCGATCGCTGTTCGACGCGATCAGCCCCGATGCCGCGCCCAGGATGTGCGGGGTGGAGCGGTAGTTCTGCTCCAGCCTTATGATCCGCGCGCCGGGAAAATCCTTTTCGAAGCGCAGGATATTGGCGACCTCCGCCCCGCGCCACGAATAGATCGACTGGTCGTCATCGCCGACGCAGCAGATATTCTTGCGCGCCTGGGCGAGCAGCCGCAGCCAGAGATACTGGCTCGAATTGGTGTCCTGATATTCGTCGACCAGGATATATTTGAATTTCTGCTGATATTGCTCGAGCACCGCGCGGTCGGTGCGCAGCAGCGTCAGCATGTGCAGCAGCAGATCGCCGAAATCGCAGCCGTTGAGCGCCTTCAGCCGGTCCTGATAGGCGGTGTAGAGCTCCTGTCCGCGCCCATTGGCGTAGAGCTCGCTTTCCGCCGCGTCGAGTTCGTGCGGGTTCAGCCCCTTGTTCTTCCACCGGTCGATGCACCCGGCGAGCTGGCGCGCGGGCCAGCGCTTGTCGTCGATATCCGCCGCCTGGATCAATTGCTTGAGCAGGCGCAACTGGTCGTCGGTATCAATGATGGTGAAATTGCTCTGCAGACCGACCAGCTCGGCGTGGCGGCGCAGCATCTTCGCGCCGATCGAATGGAAGGTGCCGAGCCAGGGCATGCCCTCGACCGCCTCGCCAATGATCTTGCCGACGCGCTCGCGCATCTCACGCGCGGCCTTGTTGGTAAAGGTGACCGCGAGAATCTCTGATGGCCAGGCGCGCCGCGTCGCGATCAGATGCGCAAGGCGCGCGGTCAAAGCGGCGGTCTTGCCCGTCCCTGCC
>LSHP01000145.1 GCA_001555775.1 Acidovorax delafieldii
CCTCTCCCCTGGCCCCCTGCCCGCCGCCATCGATCTCGGCACGATCCTCGGCACGCTCGACATGTTCGGCATCGCGGTGTTCGCCGCCTCTGGCGCACTCGCGGCGGCGGCGAAGCGGCAGACGTTCGTCACCTTCACCTTTTTCGCTTTGGTGACCGGGGTCGGCGGCGGGACGGTGCGCGATCTGCTGATCGGCGCGCCGGTATTCTGGATCGTCAACTCGCGCGTGCTGGTCGTCGTGCTGGCAGTCTCCGCGCTCCTCTGGGTCACGCCGCAGCGCTGGTGGGAGGGAAGGATGCTCGACTGGTTCGATGCCGTCGGTCTCGGCGCATACAGCGTGTTCGGCGCGGCCAAGGCGATGCAGTTCGGCGTCGATCCGCTGCCTGCCGTGATGATGGGTGTGATTACCGCGTGCGTCGGCGGCATCATCCGCGACGTGCTGGCGGGCGAACCGTCGATCATCCTGCGGCCCGAGCTTTACGTCACCGCCGCCGCTCTGGGCTCCGGCTCCTATGTCGCGCTGAGGCTCGCAGGGCTGGAGGTCGAGATCGCCGCGATCATCGGCGCAGTCGCGGGCTTCGTGCTGCGCGGCCTGGCCATCCGCTACAATATCGCGCTGCCCGCCTATCGCGGCGGCAGTCGCTCGGAGGATTAGTCGTGGCATTCAGGCTCAGGCGGCGGATGGTGATGCGCTGGCATGTCTGGCTGGGCTGGCTGGTCGGCGTGCCGCTGTTGCTTTGGACCGCTTCGGGCCTGTTCATGGCGAGCTTCCCGATCGACACGGTGCGCGGCGAGCATCTGAAGGCTGAAGCCCCTGCTCTGCCCGGCTTTCGCCCCGTGGTGCCGATCCTGGAGGGTCGACCGGTGCAGACACTGACGCTGAGTCAGCAAGCGGGAACGCTGGTCTGGCTGGTTGATTATGCCGATGGCGGCAAGCGCCGCGCCGATGCGCGTACTGGCGCGCTACTGCCTTCCGTAAGCGCCCGCGAGGCCGCTCTGCTCGCGCGCGCAGCCTTTGCCGGGAAGGCGGAACTTGCGGCGGTGACCCGCTTTTCTGCCGACAACGCCCCGCTCGAACTGCGCCGCCCGCGCCCGAGCTGGCAGGCGCGCTTTGCCGACGACACGCATATCTATATCGACGCGGAAACCGGCGCCGTATTGGTCACGCGCAGCGCCTTGTGGCGCGCATTCGACTTCATGTGGGGCCTGCACATCATGGATCTGCAGACGCGCGAAGACACCAATCACCCGATCCTGATCGGCTTTGCCGCTCTGGCCGTCATCTCGATCCTGATCGGGATATGTCTGTTACCCCTGCGGCGCGCGAAGGGGCGAAGCGCGCCGCAGGGGGTCAGACCGGGTGGGAACGGCCAGAAATGACCGATCCCGTCCGGTAACTCTCGCCCTTAGTCGGGCGGAAACGGTTCGCTGCCATTATTGCGCCAGGCATAGTCGTCCTCATCGGGATCGACGCTGAACGGCGGATCGGTGACCGCGACGCCATTGTCGAAGACGCCGTCATTCGCACCCCAGTTGCCGTTGGCACGGTTAAAGCGGACATAATCGATGCGGCCGAAGCTGATGCCGCAGGTGAAGCTATCGACACCATCGCGGCGCGACCCGACGAGGCCTTCGACGCGCCAGCCCTGACCGTCACGCACGACATTGTCGATCCGCTCGATCCGCGACCCAAAGCCGGACTGGGCCACCGCCGCCGCACCGCAGCGATCGCTCGCCGAGCGGACATCGTCATTGAAACTGCGGTCATCGCCATTGCGCCGCGCGCTGTTGGTCGCAGCGCTGGCTACCGCAGCAATGCCGCCGAGGATCAGGACGCCAGCGAGGATATCGCCGGCATCGACGCCGCGGTTGCGGCCACGCCAGCGCCGGTCGCGCCAGCCGCCGCGCCACTGGCTGGCGCTTTCATCCCCGGGGTTCCATCCCAGCGCGCCGACCGGAGCTGCATCGAACGTGCCGCGCGGTGCCGGCGCGGCCATCGCCGGGGTCATGCCGGTCACGAGCATCGCGCCCGCAGCGCCCAGACCTGTCAGTGCTTTCAACATTGCATGCCTTTCTGTCGGCAAGGCCCGGGCGCAATGGCGCTGTACCTTTGTGTTCAGGTTTAGGCGGTTCAGCCTGTCGCCAGGCTGAACCGCCAGGGAGCAAGGGGTCAGACCCTTGTCTTAGCGGAAATTGCCGAGCCCGCTGAGACGCACGTCATAGACCCGGCCCCGATCCACGAAACAGGTGAAGCGGCCACGATCTGTATTGCCGCGCCAGCGACCGCCATTTTCGACCACGATGCGGCCCTGCACGCGCAGCCCGAAACGGGTGCGGTCGATATCGCGAATGTCGGTGACCTGCGCGAAGCGGCCGAAGCGGCGCGCCTCGATCTCGGCGGCGCGCACACACTGGTTTACCGCGCGATCGCCGCGCCCGCCCCAGCCGCCACCCCAGCCGGGGCCACCGCCATGCCACTGGGCTGCCGCCGGGACCGCTGCCGAAACCATGGCAGCAGCGCCGAGCAGCGCTGCGCCGATAACACTCTTTGCCTTTGCCATCGTTCCATTCCTTCCGTCCTGACCCCGCCAGTCTCGACGGGTTGAACACGGTCTAGCGATTCGCCACTGTGGCGGGGCTGAATTGGGATGACAGCATTTGTTCAGGAATAAGGTTGTTTAGATGAACGGTCTGACAGCAAGCCCTAGAACCGCAGCGACGCCCAGCACCTCGACCACCGACCGCTTGAGCACGAGCAGATGCACCGCGGCCCATGCCGCCAGCGCCAGAGCCAGTCCATCGATCGATCCCGCATCTGGCCAGTCGAAGCGAAGCGGTCCCAACTCGCGCTCCTCCACGCGGGTGAAGATGACGTGCAGCGCAAACCAGAGGCTCAGATTGGCGATCACGCCGACCACCGATGCCGTAATCGTGGCCAGAGCGCCCTTCAGCCGCCGGGCATGCTGCAACCGGTCGATCCAGGGCGCGAAGGTGAATATCCATAGGAAGCACGGCGCAAATGTCACCCAGATGGTCATCAGCGCGCCGAGCCCCCCCGCGACCAGCGGCGTGAACGGCGCGGCATCGCGATAGGCCGCGAGAAAGCCGACGAACTGCGTCACCAGGATCAGCGGCCCCGGCGTCGTCTCCGCGAGGCCCAGCCCGTCGGCCATCTCGCCCGCATTCAGCCATCCGAAGCCCTGCACCGCCTGCTGCGCCATATAGGCGAGCACCGCATAGGCCCCGCCAAAGGTGACCACCGCGAGCTGTGAGAAGAACAGCCCGATCTGCATCAGCGCATGATCGTCGCCCAGCGTAACCCAGATGAGGAGTAGCGGCAGCGCCCAGATGGCGCCCCAGGCCGCGATGGTGCGCAGCGTGGCCGGGATCGACGGGCGCGGCGGCGCGTCTGCGCCCGGCCCGCCTGCTTTCAGCGCCAGCCAGCCGGGTCGCCAGGTCGCCGCCAGCCATCCCGCAAGGCCCGCGCTCAGCACCACCAGCGGAAACGGCAGATCGAACAGCGCCAGCGCGACAAACGCAATAGCCGCCAGCGCGCGCTTGAAGGCGGTATCGAGCGCGCGCCCCGCAATCCGGATCAGCGCCTGCACCACCACCGCGAGCACCGCCGCCTTGATCCCCAGAAACAAGGCCGCGAACCAGTCGAGCCCCGCCGCCGCGACATAGAGCATCGACAGCGCCATGATGATCGCGACGCCGGGCAGCAGGAACAGCGTTCCCGCCATCAGCCCACCGCGCAGCCCGTGCAGCCTCCAGCCGATATAGGTCGCCAGCTGCTGCGCCTCTGGCCCTGGAAGCAAGTGGCAGAAATTGAGCGCGTGCAGGAATTGCGGCTCCTCGATCCAGCGGTGCTTGTCCACCAGCTCGTCATGCATCAACGCGATCTGCCCTGCCGGCCCGCCAAAGCTCAGCAGCCCGATCCGCGCGAAGACGCGCACGCTTTCCCCAAATGTCGGATGTTCGCTCGTCATAAACCCCGCAACCGTTCCTCCGCACCTGCGCGCGGATCATGATGAACGGCAAAGCTTGGGAGCTGGAAGCACCTGACCGGGGGTTCGCCCTGCCCCGGTGGTTGATTGGCTAACAGGTTGGAAAGAGGGATGGAAGAGGCTGCATAGCGTTGGCCGAAATTGGCCCAAACCCATCTCCGCTCAGCCTGAGCCTGACGAAGGCCACGCGATGAATTGTCCGGCTGCACATCCGTTCTCCGGCGAAAGCCGGAGTCCAAAAAAAGGCAGAGCTACTGGCCGCTCTGGGTTCCGACTTTCACCGGATAACGGTGCAAGGAAAAACGGATAAGGCGCCCTACACCAAGCCTGCAGATTCAATCGCTGCACGGCATTTGCGGTTTTTCATGCTCGGGTATTTGCTGGCCAGGTGATCCGGATTGGCTTCCGAACATGGCAGATTTGGCAAGAAAACCGTCTGATCGCACCAGGCGCACGCTTGCCCTTCCCTCTCCGCATGAGCGAAGGGCTCCGCTTCAGGTAGTGGCTGGATGATGCCAGATTTCTCTAACCTGACGATCAGTTCGCCAATGCTGGCCAATATGACCCCTGCCAAAGCAATAAACAGACCGCTTGTGACGATAAGCTCTTGAATCTGAAGCTTGCCGATATTGATCACAGAAGAAGACGGCGTATATCCGCCAATAGCACTGTAACTGGCTTCAACCTCGATACTGGTATCGAAAGCGAAACCGAAAATGACAATCGCCAAACCAGCAATAATTGCGCCAATACCAACGGACCGCATCGATCGCCCTCCCCAGTAACAGCATGGAGCGCGGGACAAGCCTTGTGTCAAACAAAAACCCCGGCGGTCGCCCGCCGGGGTTTTCGCAATTTCCGAACCGGATCAGCCGATCACAGCTTGCCGGTCAGCTCCGGCACGGCCGTAAACAGATCCGCGACCAGGCCGATATCGGCGACCTGGAAGATCGGGGCGTCCTCGTCCTTGTTGATGGCGATGATGGTCTTGCTGTCCTTCATGCCCGCAAGGTGCTGGATCGCGCCCGAGATGCCGACGGCGACATAGACTTCCGGCGCGACGATCTTGCCGGTCTGGCCGACCTGATAATCGTTGGGGACATAGCCCGCGTCCACCGCGGCGCGCGATGCGCCGATGCCGGCACCGAGCTTGTCGGCGAGCGGGGTGATGACTTCCTCGAACTTTTCGCCCGACCCCAGCGCGCGGCCGCCCGAAACGATGATCTTGGCGCTGGTCAGCTCAGGCCGCTCGCTCTTCGCGATTTCGGCGCTGAGGAAGGTCGACAGGCCAGCGTCTGTGGCGCCGCCGACATTCTCGACCGCGGCCGAACCGCCTTCGGTCGCCGCC
Source organism: Acidovorax delafieldii (assembly GCA_001555775.1). Lineage (GTDB taxonomy): Bacteria > Pseudomonadota > Alphaproteobacteria > Sphingomonadales > Sphingomonadaceae > Blastomonas > Blastomonas delafieldii_A. The sequence goes on from LSHP01000145.1 coordinate 5,356, forward strand.
TTGTCGAACGCGGTACCGCGCACGGTGATGACCAGCTTGGCATCCGACGATTCGACGGTGGCGATCGCGTTGCCGGCATAGATCGGACGGGTGAAGGTCTTGGGGCCTTCGACCGAGAGAATGTCCGAAATCTGCATCACGTCGAGCAGGGCTGCGACGCGCGGCGCGATGTTCTTGCCGGTGGTGGTGGCGGGCGCGAGGAACGCGTCGTGGCTTTCCATCAGCTTGGCCACCAGCGGCGCGACGTTTTCCGCCAGGCCATGCTCGAGCGAGGCATCGTCGGCGACATGGACGGTGGCGACGCCAGCGACCTTGGCAACCTGCTCGGCCACCGCGCCGCAGCCCTTGCCCGCGACCAGCGCGTGCACTTCACCCAGCTTGCCCGCCGCCGTGACGACCGCGAGCGTTGCATCCTTCATGACAGCATTGTCATGCTCAACCCATACAAGCGTCTTCATGCACCGACTCCCATTTCCTTGAGCTTGCCGACCAGCGCGTCGACATCGGCAACCTTGATCCCGGCGCTGCGCACCGGCGGCTCGGTAACCTTGAGCGTGGTGAGGCGCGGCGCGATATCCACGCCGTAATCGCCCGGGGTCTTGGTATCGAGCGGCTTCTTCTTCGCCTTCATGATATTGGGCAGCGAGGCATAGCGCGGCTCGTTCAGGCGAAGGTCGGTGGTGACGATCGCGGGCGTGCTGAGCTTCACGGTCTGCAGGCCTCCATCGATCTCGCGCGCGACGGTGACGCTGTCACCTTCGACCGACACGGTGTTGGCGAAGGTCGCCTGGCCCCAGCCGAGCAATGCTGCCAGCATCTGGCCGGTCTGGTTGCTGTCATCGTCGATCGCCTGCTTGCCAAGCAGGATCAGGCCCGGATTTTCTTCGGCCGCGACCTTGGCGAGCAGCTTGGCGACGGCCAGCGGCTCGACGGTTTCGTCGGTTTCGATGAGGATCGCGCGATCGGCACCCATGGCGAGCGCGGTGCGCAGCGTTTCCTGCGCCTTGGCCGGGCCGACGGAGACGGCGACGACTTCTTCAGCCTTGCCCGCTTCCTTGATCCGCAGCGCTTCTTCGACGGCGATTTCGTCGAACGGGTTCATGCTCATCTTGACGTTGGCCAGGTCAACCCCGGTGCCATCCGCCTTGACGCGCGGCTTCACGTTATAGTCGATGACCCGTTTCACGGGCACAAGGATCTTCATGGCGCTTCCTTCCCTAATGATCGTGAACGCTATTTAGTTTCCGTTCACGTAAACGTCAAGTGGGTGCACAAACGCAACCACTGCCTCCAGGCCCGGTCCCCCGCGAAGGCGGGGGTCCATCTCCCGAGTTGGCAACAAGACGCAACTTACAGGAGATGGGCCCCTGCCTTCGCAGGGGACCGAGACAGCAAGATCAAGCCGCCTGCTTGACCTGCGCGACGATCTTCTCGGCGGCGTCGCCAAGATTGTCGGCGCTGACGATCGGCAGGCCGCTGTTCGCCAGGATGTCCTTGCCCTGCTGCACGTTGGTGCCTTCCAGGCGCACGACCAGCGGGACCGAAAGGTTCACTTCCTTGGCCGCCGCGACGATGCCTTCGGCAATGATGTCGCACTTCATGATGCCGCCGAAGATGTTGACCAGGATGCCCTTCACCGCCGGATCGGACAGGATGATCTTGAACGCTGCCGTCACCTTTTCCTTGCTCGCACCGCCGCCGACATCGAGGAAGTTGGCGGGGAACATGCCGTTGAGCTTGATGATGTCCATCGTCGCCATGGCCAGGCCCGCACCGTTGACCATGCAGCCGATATCGCCATCGAGCTTGATATAGGCGAGATCGTACTTGGAGGCTTCGACCTCCATCGGGTCTTCCTCGGTCTCGTCCCGCAGCGCCTCGACATCGGGGTGACGATAGAGCGCGTTCGAATCGAAGCTCATCTTGGTATCGAGGACGAGCAGCTTGCCGTCCTTGGTTTCCACCAGCGGGTTGATCTCGAGCATCGCGCAATCGAGATCCATGAACGCGGTGTAGAGCTGCTGCGCCAGCTTGGCGGCCTGCTTGTTGAGGTCGCCCGAAAGCTTCAGCGCGAACGCAACGGCGCGGCCATGGTGCGGCATGAAGCCCTGGGCCGGATCGATGGTGATGGTGGTGATGCGCTCGGGCGTGTCGTGCGCGACCTGCTCGATGTCCATGCCGCCTTCGGTCGAGACGATCATGGCGACGCGGCCGGTCTTGCGGTCGACCAGCATCGACAGATAATATTCGGCGGCAATGTCGACGCCATCGGTGATGTAGAGGCGGTTGACCTGCTTGCCCGCATCGCCGGTCTGGATGGTGACCAGCGTGTTGCCGAGCATTTCGCCCGCATCCTTGCGGACATCGTCGAGCGACTTGGCGAGGCGCACGCCGCCCTTGGCATCGGCACCCAGTTCCTTGAACTTGCCCTTGCCGCGACCGCCGGCATGAATCTGCGCCTTGACGACGTAAAGCGGCCCAGGCAGCTTTTCGGCGCCGGCAACCGCTTCTTCGACGGTCAGCGCGGCATGGCCGGCAGGGATGCCGATGCCATATTTCGCGAGCAGTTCCTTGGCCTGATATTCGTGGATGTTCATGAGGGCTCCCATGCCTTTCTGATGTGGCCGGGCGGACGACTCGTTTTCGGTCCAAACCCGACCGTTAATCGGTCGATGAACGTATGTGGCCGCGCTAAAGCATAGACGCGCACCAAAGGAAACCCTGCAAACGAACAGGGCGTGGCGGTTTTTGGATTGTCAGTTGCGCACTGCGCAAATCAGGCCGGACGAACTGACGACGCCCAGGATTTCCGGATCGCCCAGCGCCCGGGTGCGGCGCAGGAATTCGTCGAAACTGCCCGCCTGTTGCAGCTTGCCAAGACGCCCCAGGCGCTGGAGTTGCACCAGCGAAAGTCGGTCGACCATGCGGCTGGCCATGCAGGCCGACACCGGACGGCTCAGCCCCGTACGCTCCAGCGCCGCGCGCGTGCGCGCCTCGGGCGTGGCGCAGGCCGAAAGCGCGAGGATCGCAGCCCCGAGCGCGGCAAGGCTGCCGACGCTGCGAAAGGCTGCGATCCTCATGCCCATGACCGTACCGCTTATTTGGCAGCCTGGGCGCGCTCGATCGCCTCGGTGATGATGCGGCGCGCCTCTTCGGCATTGCCCCACTTGCCGATTCGCACCCATTTTTCGGTTTCCAGATCCTTGTAGTGGGTGAAGAAATGCTCGATCTGCGCGAAGACGATGTCGGGCATGTCCTCCTTCTCGCGCACATCGGTATAATACGGGAAGGTCGCGGTATCGGGCACGCAGACGACCTTCTCGTCGCCGCCATGCTCGTCTTCCAGGTTCAGCACCGCGATGGGACGCGCGCGCACGACCGATCCCGGCATGAACGGCGAACGGGCCACCACCAGCGCGTCGAGCGGATCGCCATCGGGCGATAGCGTGTGCGGGATGAAGCCGTAATTGGCGGGATAGCGCATCGGCGTGTGCAGGATGCGGTCAACGAACAGCGCGCCCGAGGCCTTGTCGAACTCGTATTTCACCGGTTCGCCACCGGTGGGCACTTCGATGATCACGTTGACATTGTTCGGCGGGTTCTTGCCGATCGGAATCTCTTTGATAAGCATGAGGTTGAATGCCTTTGTTCTGTTATCCCCGCAAGAACGGGCTGCCCGTTCCTTCAGCGTTCAGCGGGTTTGCGGCGCAAGCAGGCGGTCCAGGCCGGTTTCGCCCTGCCCCGTCTTGCGGAGCGCCGGATAGCGCAAGCCGCCGCGATAGGAAAGTGCGGTTTCGCGGTAACGCTTGCCCCGCTTGACCAGAAGCTGGACGCTGCCGGTGCTGGTGGTTGCCGCGACGGCGGATTTCAGCGCCTCGCCCGAATAGTCGCGTCCGGCCACCCCGGTGATCTGGTCGCCCACGGTCATGCCCGCATCGAAGGCCGGACTGCCCCACATGACCTGCGCGATCTTGCCGTCCTTCTCGACGATCAGGCCGATCGAATGGCTGAGATCCGTGGTGCCCGAGGCGGCCTCGCCGGAGCGGATGAAATTGCTCGCTTCCGGAACATAGACCAGCTCGTATCCGCCCAGCGCAAAGCCCTGCTTGCCGACCTCGGGCGTCACCTCGAACACGCGGCTCTGGAAAAAGCCCTGCCAGTCATAGGGCTGGACAGCGTTGAGCGCAGCGACGACATCGGGCAGCTCATAGGTGACCACGCCCCAGTCGCCCTCGCGCCCGCCGAAAAAGCTGCGCGCGAAATCCTGGAGCGAGCGGGCATTGCCCGACTCGCGGCGGATGATCTGGTCGGCCTCGAGCCAGATCATCATGCCCTCGTTGTAATAGTCCTCGCTGCGCTGATAGCTGGTCCAGCCCTTGGGGCGGCGCGCGGCGATGATCGGATCGTGCGTGGTATCGACCAGCGGACGCCAATTGCGCCCTGCCCTGCGGTCGAGCCCGGCGGCGATGCTGGCAAAGGCGTCGAGCGTGTCCTGATAGCTGAACAGCCCCGACCGCGCGCCCAGGACATAGCCCCAGAACTGTGTCTGCCCCTCATAGACCCAGAGCAGATCGTCGCGGCTGGGCGTACGGAAATCGGGCGCCCAGATGCCCTGCGGACGGCGGTGCTTGCCGTTCCAGCTGTGCGTCATCTCGTGCGGCAGCAGGTTGCGCGATCCCGGCCCCTTGGCCCAGTCGGTGAAATAGCCGGTACCGACGCCGTTCTCGCTGCTGCGATGATGCTCGATGCCGATCCCGCTCATCTCGTCCGAGAGCGACAGGAGGAAATCGTAGCGATCATAATGCCGCACGCCGAACAGATGCTCGGCCTCTGCCACCAGCCGCTTGTGCGCCTCGATCTGGTCAGGCGTGGCAGCAAGATATTCGGGCGCATCGGCCACGACGTTGAGAGTCACCTTGTCGGACAGCGCAAAGCTCTTGAAATGCGCTCCGGCGAACATCGGGCTGTCGACCAGCGTATCATAGTCGACGCGCTCGTACGCGACCTTGCTGCCGGTCGTGCGTTTGGCCCGCATCGCGCTGCCTGCCTGCCAGCCTGCGGGCCAGGTGACCGACGCATCAACCGGGATGTTGCGGGTGAAATAGCCCGCCGGGTAAAGTGACACGTTGTTCCAGCGCAGGTTCATCATCTTGGGCGCGACGACCACACGACCCTGGTTGCTGGCGGTCGGACTGACGAACTGAAACTCCGCCACCACCTCGCGCACGCCCTTGGGCAGGGTGACGTGGAAAGCGTAGACGTCCAGCGAATCGCGCCGCCAGGCAAGCGGCTTGCCACTGGCGCTGAACTTCAGGCCGACCAGCTTCTCGATCTCGCCACGCGGGGCATGGTTGCCGGGCAACCATTGCGGGTAGAGCAGGGTCAGACGGCCGTTATTGCGGGCATCTTCGGGCACCGGAACGGTCTGCTTCATGCTGAAGATCGCGCGATCGACATCGGTCGCGTCCACCTCGAGCGTCATGACGCCGGGAAAGGGAATATCGCGCGCGGCGGGTACGATGTCCTTGACCGCCACCGGTTGGGGCTTGCTGTTCTGGGCGATGGCGGGGCTGGCAAGCAGGGCAAGGACGATAGCGGTGGAAGCGATGAGCTGACGCAATTTGGAGACCCTTTGGCAAGTGCGTGTTTGCTGCACCATAAACATGCCCATCAAAAAAATGCACCCGCCGGTTTGGCGTCGCATCAAAAAGTCGCTAATGGCGCGGAATATGGCCAAAATCAGTACACCAGGCGCGATCCGCGGGACGCAGGACATTTTCGGCGAAGATCAGGAGCGGTTCGGCCATGTGGTCGAAACGTTCGAACGGGTGCGCCGCCTGTACAATTTCCGCCGCGTCGAAATGCCGGTGTTCGAGGCCACGGCCGTCTTCGCGCGCTCGCTCGGAGAAACCACCGATGTCGTGTCGAAGGAAATGTACACGTTCGACGATCGCGGCGGCGATTCGCTGACGCTGCGCCCCGAATTCACCGCCGGGCTGGTCCGCGCGTACCTCACCAATGGCTGGCAGCAATATGCGCCGATCAAGCTTGCGACGCACGGCCCGCTCTTCCGCTACGAGCGCCCGCAAAAGGGCCGCTATCGCCAGTTCCACCAGATCGATGCCGAGATCATCGGCGCGGGCGAGCCGCAGGCCGATGTCGAGCTGCTCGTCATGGCCGACCAGATCTTGCGCGAGCTGGGCATCAGCGAAGGCGTGACACTGCAGCTCAACACGCTCGGCGATGCCGCCAGCCGCGACGCCTGGCGCGCCGCACTCATTCAGCATTTTCAGACGCATAAGGGCGATCTCTCGCAGGAATCGCAGGACCGGCTGGAGCGCAATCCCTTGCGCATCCTCGACAGCAAGGAAGCCCAGGACCGACCGATCGCCGATGCCGCGCCCGATATCGATGCCTTTCTCACCGACGAGGCCGCCAGCTTCTTCGACAGGGTGACCAGCGGGCTCGATGCGGCCGGCGTTGCCTGGACGCGCAACGCGCGGTTGGTGCGCGGGCTGGATTATTATCGCCACACCGCATTCGAATTCGTCACCGACCGGCTCGGTGCGCAGGGCACGGTGCTCGGCGGTGGGCGCTATGACGGGCTGATCGAGAATCTGGGCGGGTCGCCCACTCCGGCGGTCGGCTGGGCCGCAGGGATTGAGCGGCTGGCGATGCTGAGCGACATTTCGGGCCGCGATTTCGGGCTCGATGTCATCATCGCGGTGGAAGACGATCGCGCGCTCGCATCCGCGACTTCGGCCCAGGCACGGCTGCGCAATGCAGGAATTTCAGCCGACATGATCGCCACCGGATCGCCGCGCAAGCGTTACGACAAGGCAGCAAAGATCAACGCCAAGGTCCTGATTTCCTTTCAGCATGATGGCGATCAGGCCAGGGCCAATATTAGGTCCACCCCGCAAAGTGAATTGCAGGCCAGGGTCGAGGCGTTGTTGAACGGTATTTCAACGGTTTGATGGCACAAACCATGACAAATGCCGTAATTCTGCCGCTAAGCAGCAAGTCAGTGTCGGGAATCGCGCTGGCGGACTGGGTGGGAACTCGGGGGGAGACACAAGAATGACCCGGATTTCCGGTGAACGTATCGCGCAGATCGAAGCGCGCTTTGGCAAGCTGCAGGCGCTGATGGCCTCGGGCACGCTGGTGGGCGACGAGTTCGTCCAGACGGCGAAGGACTATGCCGAGCTTGAACCGGTCGCCCGCGCCGCTGCAGAAGTGCGCCGCCTTCGCGCCGAGCTGGAAGTGCTCGAAGGGTTGATGGCGGACAACGAGTCTGATCCCGATATCGTCAAGCTTGCCGCCGGAGAGGCGGAGACAGTGCGCGAGCGCCTGCCTCCCGCCGAAAGGACCCTCGCGATCAAGCTGCTGCCGCGCGACAGCGCCGACAACCGCCCGGCCATGCTCGAAATCCGTGCGGGGACCGGCGGCGACGAAGCGGCGCTGTTCGCGGGCGATCTGCTGCGCATGTACACGCGCTTTGCCGAAGAACAGGGCTGGAAGATCGAGATCCTGTCGGCCAACGCCGCCGATGTGGGCGGGTTCAAGGAAGTCATCGCCTCGGTCAATGGATCGGGCGTGTTCGCCAAACTCAAGTTCGAAAGCGGCGTCCACCGGGTACAACGCGTGCCCGTGACCGAAAGCGGCGGACGCATTCATACCAGTGCGGCGACGGTCGCGGTTCTGCCCGAGCCCGAAGAGGTCGACGTGCAGATCAGCGACAATGACCTGCGCATCGATGTCTATCGCGCCTCCGGATCGGGCGGCCAGCACGTCAACACCACCGACAGCGCGGTGCGGATCACGCACATTCCTTCGGGCCTGGTGGTGACGCAGCAGGACGAGAAGTCGCAGCACAAGAACAAGGCCAAGGCGCTGAAGGTGCTCGCCGCGCGGCTCTATGAGCTCGAACGCAGCAAGGCCGCCAATGCCGAAGCCGATGCGCGCAAGTCGATGGTCGGATCGGGCGACCGGTCGGAGCGCATCCGCACCTACAATTTCCCGCAGGGACGCGTCACCGACCACCGCATCAACCTGACGCTGCACCGGCTCGACGAGATTCTCGAAGGCTGGGGGCTGAACGAGCTGATCAATGCGCTGACCGCCGAGGACCAGGCGGCGCGCCTGGCAAACATGGATATGGCGGGGTGAGATTTTCGGGATCAAATCTCAACGTCACCCCTGCTCAGGCGGGGGTCCCGCTTCCTTTCAAAACCGGCGCACAAGCGGGATTCCCGCGTTCGCGGGAATGACGCAGAGCGCAACGATCGCCGATGCCTTGCGCGAAGCGGCGGCGGACCTTTCCGGAATATCCGACACCCCCCGGCTCGATGCCGAGCTGCTGATGGCCGATGCGCTGGGCATTGATCGCGGTACCATGCTGCTGATGCGCACGCGCGATCCGGTGCCTTCCGGCTTTGCCGAGCGGCTGGCGCGGCGCGCGGCGCACGAACCTGTCGCCTATATTACCGGCAGGCAGGATTTCTGGACGCTGACGCTCGCCGTTTCGCCTGCCGTCCTGATACCGCGCAGCGACAGCGAAACGCTGATCGAAGCTGCGCTTGAGGCCTTTGCCGAGCGCGCGCCGACGCGCATTCTCGATCTGGGTACTGGATCGGGGGCGTTGCTGCTGGCGGCGCTCAGCGAATTTCCGCATGCCAGCGGCGTCGGCATCGACGCCAGCGAAGCGGCGATCGGCATCGCACGCGCCAATGCCGAAGCCACCGGGCTGGCCCATCGCGCGCAGATGCTGCACGGCAATTGGCGGCGCGAAGGTTGGACCACGCCCCTGCCCGGCCCGTTCGACCTGATCCTCGCCAATCCGCCCTATATCGAGGCCGATGCCGCGCTTGCCCGCCAGGTCATGGAGCACGAGCCGCACTCCGCATTGTTCGCAGGCGCCGAGGGACTGGACGATTATCGGATCCTGATCCCCGCCCTGCCCGCGCTCCTCGCCGATAGAGGCATGGCGATCTTCGAGATCGGCGCCAGCCAGTGCGAACCGGTCTCGGCCATCGCCGCCGCGCATGGCTATAGCGCGCAATGCCGCCGCGATCTGGCCGGGCATGACCGCGCACTGATGTTGCGCCGCCGGGCAGCCACCTGATATTTCGCTTGGCAAGCCCTTGGCGACCCGCTACCACCTGTACAGCAAGAACGCTGATGCCGGCGAAGGGCCCATCACGCTTGCTGACCCCAATCATCTTGTTCGGGCAGCTTATCACGGCCACTCAAAGCGGATGAAAGGCTTGGGACGCGCGGCGCGCCTTTGGGCAGCGCCTGCACGGACGCGCAGAGGACACGCAGGACACTTGCGACTGATAAGGAAGCGTCAACTTTGAACAACAATCGTGGAACGAGCCGTCGTCGCGGCCGTGGCAATAACCGTCCGCAGAACAATGGTCGCGGCGGAGGCATGGATCAGGGCAACCGGATCGACAGCCGGGCGCGCGGCAATGCCACGCAGATGCTCGAGAAATACAAGAAGATGGCGCACGATGCGCAGATGAACGGCGACCGCGTGGCCACCGAATATTATCTGCAGTTTGCCGACCATTATTTCCGCGTGCTCGCCGACAACCGTGCCCGTCAGGACGAATATCGCCGCCCCCGCGAGGATCAGGGCCGCGACCTTGGCGGCGACTATGCCGACGACGAGGACGACGGCATCTACGGCGCGCCGCAAGGCCAGGGACAGCGCAATTATGCGCAGGATCAGGCCGATGATGCGAGTGCGCGGAGCCAGGACGAGGATGGCGAGGAGCAGGACGAGCCCCGCACCCAGCGTCGCGACAATCCGCAGCGCGAGGGCCGCCAGAATAATGAGCGCCAGGGCGGAGATCGCCAGAACGGCGAGCGCCGCGAGCGCCGCCCTCGCGGTGATCGCGAAGAAGGCCCGCGTCAGGAGCGCGCGGAACGTCAGCCCCGCCAGCGCCAGGACGAAGCGGTTGCCGCTCCGGCTCCGGTCGAAGCTGCAGACGATGGTGATGGCGATGCCAAGCCGCGCCGCACGCTGCGCGGCCGTGGCCGTCCGCCGCGCGCTGCCGAGCCGGAAGGCACCAATGCGCTCGATCCGATGATCCTGCCTCCCGCGATCGGCAGCGCCAGCGAAGCGCCGGTCGAGGCCGAAGCACCCAAGCCCAAGCGTCGTGCCGCACCGCGCCGCAAGGCTGCAGAGTCGGGCGACATGGAAGCGGCAGCGGCCGAATAAGCCTCGGGGCCGCACCGGCGCCACCGGTCCGGACCCGGCTTTTCGCAGAACAGGAAAGGGGCGCGGTCCATATGCGGACCGCGCCCCTTTCTTGTTTCGCTTGGAGGGGGAAGCTTAGTAGCGCTGCTGGCGCTCGTAGAGATCGCGATAATGCTGGATGCGCGTGACCCGCAGGCCCGGCATGCCCGACCGGTCGACCGCACGCTGCCACGAGGCAAACTCCTCCAGCGTCAGGTCATAGCGTTCGCATACCTCGTCGATCGTCAACAGACCGCCATTGACGGCCGCGACGACTTCCGCCTTGCGACGCACCACCCAGCGCTTGGTGCCCGGGGCCGGCAGGTTGTCCAGCGTCAGCGGTTCGCCGAGCGGACCGATGACCTGTGCCGGTTTGATTTTCTGATTCTCGATCATCACGTCCTCAAAAGGCCTGGTTACTGCAACTTTGCGCGTGGCCAGGGTGTAACCAATCGGCTTTTCGATTGACTGAAGCACAATGGTAAACGTCATTTTGACCATGCTGTTCCGATGGGGTGAAACGGTTCAGCGCGTCGGCAAAGTGCGGATTGAAGCTGCCCCGCACGACCTGGTCGGCCCGAATCCGGCCAGCCAGCCACGCGGCCAGCACGCCCACCGAATCGCCTGCGTCCTTAACCATGGGGGGGTGGTCGGAACGCGAGACGACCGGCGCGCACGCCAGCGCACGCAGGATGTCCATATCCAGGGCGCGCAGGTTGATCGGCACGCCTTGGGCCAGGTGGACTGAGTCATGGGGGAAGTTCATGTCCATGCCCAGGGTGTATCAGGCAAACCGTAAGACCAGGTAAAGGCAGCCTTCATGGCTGATTAGCCTTGGTTAATTGGCGCTAAGACTGAGGCTGAAATGCCCGAAATTACGGGTTTTCACAGTTTCAACCTCTGGCATTTTTTTGACACCCCAGGGTGGCGAAAACTCGTCGGCACCGCTACATGCCGCGGCATGCGCACCCCCGATCTGTCCGGATTTCAGCTTGATGGCGACATGAAGGCGCGGCGAATCGTCGTGGCCATGTCTGGCGGAGTCGATTCTTCTGTCGTCGCGGGCCTTGCCGCCGCCACCGGTGCAGAAACGATCGGCATCACCCTGCAGCTCTATGATCATGGCGCGGCGGTGAAGCGCGCAGGATCGTGCTGCGCCGGACAGGACATTCGCGACGCCCGCGCGGTCGCCGATCGCCTGGGCATCGCGCATTATGTGTTCGATCACGAAAGCCGCTTTCGCGAATCCGTGGTCGAGCGTTTCGCCGACGAATATATGGCCGGGCGCACCCCCATTCCCTGCATCCAGTGCAACATGGGCGTGAAGTTCACCGATCTGCTGCAGATGGCGCGCGATCTGGGGGCGGACTGCCTCGCGACGGGCCATTATGTCCGCCGGGTGATCGGCGCCGATGGCCGCAGCGAACTGCACCGCGCGCACGATCCGGCGCGCGACCAGAGCTATTTCCTGTTCGCCACCACCGACGATCAGATGGATTTCCTGCGCTTCCCGCTCGGCGGCCTGCCCAAGCCGCAGGTGCGCGCGCTGGCACAGGACATGGGGCTGATCAATGCTACCAAGCCCGACAGCCAGGATATCTGCTTCGTCCCCGATGGCGATTATGCTTCGGTGGTGCGCAAGGTGCGTCTCGATGCCGATACCGGCGGCGAGATCGTGCATATCGACGGCCGCGTGCTGGGCGAACACAAGGGGCTGATCCACTACACCATCGGCCAGCGCAAGGGTCTGGAAATCGGCGGCCAGCCGGTGCCGCTCTATGTGGTGAAGCTCGATGCGGACACGCGCCGCGTGATCGTCGGCCCGCGCTCGGCATTGGCGACGCGCGCGGCTCAGATCGTCGATCTCAATTGGATCGGCGGCAGTTATGACGACCCGATGGAAGCCAAGGTGCGCTCGCTCGCCCGGCCTGCCCCGGTGACGATCGAGGGCACGGGGCCGAGCCGGCGGCTGGTTTTCGTGCAGCCGGAATATGGCGTCGCGCCAGGCCAGGCAGCGGTGCTCTATGCGGGCGACCGCGTGCTCGGCGGCGGCTGGATCGCCTCGACCGAACCCGTCGAACCTGCACTCGCCGCCTGAGCGATTGTGCGCTAGGCTCCCGTCGGGGGAAGGAATTTGCGCGCAATCGCATCTTTGCTGGCGATCGGGGTGACGATGTCCGTCGCGCCCGCTGACGCGCAGACCATGGCCCCCAGCACCGCGCCGGTTCCGGATTCGAGCGATCGACGGAAAGCGGAGAAGGCCAGCCCGATCACGATCACTGGCAGCCTGCGGCTGCGCTATGAGATGCTCGAAGGCCAGTTCCGCCCGGGCCTGCCCTCGCGCGACGATGCCGTCACCGTCCAGACCGCTATTGCTGCCGATTATCGCGCCGGTCCCTGGCACCTTTCCGCCGAACTGATCGACGCCCGCGCCTATTTCGCCAACGCACCCGGCGCGGTCAGCACGAGCGAGGTCAATGCGCTGGAGCTGAGCCGTGCCTCGATCGGCTATTCGGACGGACCGCTCGAACTGACCGCAGGCCGCTTCCATCTCAATCTCGGCTCGCGGCGACTGGCAGGGCGCAACGCCTTTCGCAACACGATCAACAGCTTCACCGGCGTCAGGCTCGACTGGCGCGGCAAGGCCAAGGACCATCTTGTCGCATTCTATGCGCTGCCCCACACCCGCCTGCCAAACGACCGCAATGGCCTGATCGACAATCGGGTGCGCTGGGACCGCGAGAGCTTCGATCTGAGCTTCTGGGGCGCGCACTACACCCGGCCCGACCTGTTCGACGGCGTGACGCTGCAGGCCAATGTTTTCGGCCTGAACGAGCGCGACGGTGCCAACGGCCCGACGCGCAACCGGCATCTGTTCACCTGGGGCGCAAGGCTCCACCGTGCCCCCCAACCTTGCGAATGGGATATGGATCTCGAAGGCGCGGTACAGACCGGCACGGTTCGCGCGTCGGTCGCCGCCAATGCACGCCGCCAGGACGTCCGCGCGTTCTTCGCACATGCCGAGTTCGGCTACAGCCCCGCCCTGTCCGGCAAGCCACGCATCTCGGCGCTGTTCGATCTCGCCAGCGGAGATGACCCGCGTTCACCTGATCGTTTCGCGCGGTTCGATACGTTGTTTGGTCCGCGCCGGTTCGAGCTCGGTCCGAGCGGGATCTTCGGTCCTCTCGCGCGCACCAACCTGCTCGCGGCAGGATTGCGCGGCGAGATTGCTCCCGCCCCACGCTGGGATGTCATGACCCTGTGGCGCCCCGCCTGGGTACACAACCGTCGCGACCGGTTCAGCAATAACGGTCCGGCCGACCCAAAGGGCCGCTCGGGCCGCTTTGCCGGACACATGCTCGAACTGCGGCTCGGCCACTGGTTGATCGACAGGAGGCTGCGGCTCGAGGCGGGTGCGGCCGTGCTGACCACGGGCCGGTTGCTCGAACAGGCTCCCAACGCCACCGGCTTTGGCGATACGCGCTATGCCTATGGCCAGGTGCAGTGGAATTTCTGACGGCGCGGATCAGAACACCCGGTCAAGCGCCTTGTCGAGCATCCATAGTTGCCAGAGCAGCCGGGCATTGTCGCTGCGTCCGGAAATATGCGCCTCAGCGATCTCGGTCAGGCGGACGGTGTTGAACCAGCCGCTGCGCGCGAGTGCCGAGCCGCTCGCGATGCGCCGCGCCTGATCGGCGAGCGGCCCGCGAAACCATTGGGCGATGGGGCTGACGAAACCCATTTTCGGGCGGTAGAGAATATCGTCGGGCAAGGTGCCGCGCATCGCACGCTTCATCAGCCATTTGCCCTGCCCGCCGCGCACGCGCATCGCCTCTGGCAGCGAGGCGCTGAATTCGATCAGCCGGTAATCGAGCAGCGGCTCGCGCGCCTCCAGACTCACCGCCATGCTGGTGCGATCGACCTTGGTCAGGATATCGCCGGGCAGCCACAGCTTCATGTCGGCATATTGCGCGGCATCGAGCCCCGAGCGCGCCGGGGCCGCTTCCATCAGCGCGATCATGTGATCCTCGCCGCGATAGCCGCCCAGCGCGGCGCGCTGGCTGTCTGAATAGAGCGATTGCCGCGTCGCATGATTGGTCACGCCGACGGCATCGGCATAGCCTTCCGCCCCGGTGCGCGCGAGCGAGAGCAAGGTCGATTTCGCGCGCAAGGGACGCGGCGCCCAGTCTGCCTTGGGATAGAGCGCGCCGAGCGCCCCGAAGACCGGGCCGCGCAAGCCCTGCGGCAACAGGCTGCGCACCCGCTCCTCGCCATGATGAAAGACATGACGGCGATAGCCCGCCAGCGCCTCATCCGCGCCGTCGCCCGACAGCGCGACGGTAACGCTCTCGCGCGCGAGCTGGCAGACGCGGAAGGTCGGCAGCATCGAGGCATCGGCAAAGGGTTCGTCGAACTGCGCCGCGACAGAATCGATGATCGCGATATCGTCGGGCGAGACGGTGCGGCTGCGGTGATCTGTGGCGAACCGCTCGGCAATCCGGCGCGCGTAATCGCTCTCGTCCAATGCCGCGACATCGAAACCGATGCTGCACGTTTTGACCGCCTGGGTCGAGCGTTCGGCCATCAGCGCGACGACGGTCGAGCTGTCGACCCCGCCCGAGAGGAACGCGCCGAGCGGCACATCCGCCACCATCCGCGAGGCCACCGCTTCGCGCATATGGTGCAGCAGTTCGGCCTGCAGATCGGCGACGGACCCGCGCGCGCGGCGCGAGAAATCGACGTCCCAATAGCGCACCGGTTCGGGCAGCGGCTTGCCGCGCTCCAGCATCAGATAATGCCCCGCCGGCAGCTTCTTCACCCCGCCGACGAAGCAGCGGTGATCGGGCACATAGCCGAAGGCGAGATAGTCATCGACCGCCTGGAGATCGGGTGCACGGCGCAGCGCCGGGTGCGCGAGCAGGCCTTTCAATTCCGACGCGAAGATGACGCTGCCATCGGGCAGGCTCGCATAATGGAGCGGCTTCACCCCCAGCCGGTCGCGCGCCATGAACAGCCGCTGCTGGCGATGGTCGAAGATCGCGAAGGCGAACATGCCGTTCAGCCGATCGAGACAGCCCACGCCCCATTGCCGCCACGCCGCCAGGATCACCTCGGTATCGCCCGAGGTGCGGAAGCTGTGCCCCAGAGCTTCGAGCTCGGCGCGCACCTCCTGAAAATTGTAGATCTCGCCATTGAAGGTCAGCACATCGGCTTCGTCCGCGCTCGCCATCGGCTGCGCGCTGCCTTCCAGGTCGATGATCGACAGCCGCAGATGCCCGAGGCCCACGCCCGGCGCGGTCCAGCAGCCGTTGCCATCAGGGCCACGGTGCAGCATCGCATCGGTCATCAGCCGGATGCGCGCCGGATCGACCGGCTTGGCGGTTTCGAGGTGAAAGATGCCTGCAATGCCGCACATGACCGGTCAGCGCCCCGCCAAAATGGTATCGGAAAGTTTCTGCGCGCTGCCGGCATCGCGCAGCAGCGCATCGATGGCCGGACGCGCCGAGCCGTCGCCGCTGCGCTCTGCCGAGACGATCAGGATCATCGCTGGCTGGCTCTGGCGCAGCAACCGGGCCTTGAGCGATTCCAGCCGGATGCCGAGATTGCTGCCGGTGACGACATCGCCGACGCGATAGAAGGTCGCGACATCACGCACCACCCTTCCCGGTCCGGTGATGATATCGGCCTTGCCGTCAGCGACCGCCGGCCCCTGCTCCACCCACGACCAGCGGCCGTCGGGATCGAGCGCGCCCTGGCCATAGCCGGTAATCTCGCGCCCTTCGGACTGGCCGTCGAACAGGGCGACATAGAGATCCACACGCTGGCCGTCGCGGGCATAGCTGGCGATCCAGCGGCGGTTGCTGCCCTGGGCGCGCGGCATCCAGGCGGTGTCGGGGGCATAGGCCACCCGCTGCCAGCCTTCGATTTCGGGCAGGCTGTTGCGCGCGGGCAGCGGCGCACGTTCGGGCAGCCCCATCAATGCCCAGCCGAGCGGCACAGCAACCAGCAGCGCTGCGCCCGCGATCACGAGGCGATCATTGGGCGGCAGATTGCGCGAGGCTTGCGCAAGGCGGTCTGCGATCGCCGGATCGAGGAACGGGTCGGTGACCTGGCGGTCGAAGAAGCGCCAGCCGATTGCCATCACCAGAATGAGCACCACCGCGAAGAAGATCCAGCCATAGAAGACATGGTCGAACCCTGCGGCGAAATCGAGGCCATATAGGTCGGCGATATAGATCGTCCCGAAGGCGCGCACGCCGTTGGCGAGGATCGGGACGACGATCGACAAGGCGACGATGCCGATCCGGCGGGGCCAGCTGTTGAAGCAGACATTGGCGACGAGCACGCCATAGGCGACCATCGCGATCAGAAACTTGACCCCAGAACAGGCCTCCGCGACGCGGAACAGCGCGGTCGGGGTGGAGATGAACACGCCCTCGATATGCGCGGGGATGCCCGACCAGCCGAGCAGCAGCATCGAGATATCCGCCGTGATCGTCTGCAGCGGCGGCACCAGTTCCTCGCCCACGGGCACAAGGAAGAAGGCATAGCCGAGCGGGAACATCAGCGCGCGGCCGACATGCGGGCCAAGCAGCGCCAGGGCGCTGCCCTGGAGGAACATAACCAGCGCCAGATGCCGCGCCAGCGCGACGCCGGCGGCCTCTCCCAGCACCCAGCCGCCGCTCGCTGCCGCCATCACCAGCAGCCCGGGCCACCAGAGCGCGGGCGTGATCCGCTTGAGCTCCTGCGTGCGCTGCATGACGAGCCAGCCAAGGATGAACGGGATCAGCAGGATATGGTTGAAGGTGGAACTGTCCCACCAGATCGCCACCATATCCAGCGCATCGCGTGCGAACGCCGCAAGGATCGCCACCCAGGCGATGCCGAGCCGGATCAGCGCCGAGCGCCAGGCAGGGCTGAGCGGCTTGGGTTCGGCAGTTTCGGGAATGTCTGCAGCAAGGCTCGCCATCAGGCCGCGCTCGGCACCAGAGCGGGTGGCTGGTCGAGCCAGGCGAGCAGCGGGGCGAGCTGCGCATCCCATTGATAATGCTTCAGCATATGCGCGCGCGCCGCTGCCCCGATAGCGGCAGCACGGTCTTGATCGGCCGCCAGCGCGCAAACGGCATCGACCATGGCCGCATCGTCGCGCGCGACTATGAAATGCGCGCCCGATTGCGCGACAATGCCTTCGGCTGCCGCGCCCGATGCAATGACCGGGCGCGCCATCGCCATGGCTTCCAGCACCTTGTTCTGGATGCCGCGTGCTATGCGCAAGGGCGCGACCACCAGGTCGGCCGAACCGATCCACGGGCGGATGTCGTCGACCGCGCCCACCACATGCACCCCGGCACGCCCTTCGAGCGCGCGCACCGCAGGAGCGGGATTGCGGCCGACGATATGAAACCGCGCATCTGGCAGCTGCTTCTGGACGGCGGGCAGCACGGCCTCGGCAAAATGGACCACCGCATCGACATTAGGGGCATAATCCATCTGGCCGGTGAACACGAGATGCGGCCCCGCCTCGCCCGCATAAGGCGCAGGGCCGACACCGACGGGATCGTAGAAGGCCGTATCGATGCCATTGACCACCGGGTCCACGCACACCTGCGGATCGCCAAGGCCCAGCCGGAACTCGGCCACCTCGGTGGGGCTACAGAACAGGCTGAGCTGCGCTCGGCGCGCCATCTGCCGTTCGAATGCGCCGAGCAGCCGCGCCTCGCGCGCGTGCACCAGCTTCATCGGACCGGCGGTCGCCTTGGCATAGGCGGCGAACTTGGCCGAATCCATGTCGACGAAATCGATGACCACGCGTCCGGCAAAGCTGGGCGGGATGAACTGCGCCATCTGACCCGAGAAAACGAAGATCGCGTCGATCGGACGGGTCGCCAGCAGCCGGGCGACATAATGCCGAATGTCCTGGCTATCGAAGGCGGTCAGAGACACCGGCTTGCCGCTGGGCAAGGCGTTGAGCCCGGCGCGCAGGTTCGAGATCGTGCGCCGTACCAGCAGGTGGCTGGCCGCGATCGCTGACAGGTCGGCCTCAGCGGCCATATCGGCCTCGGTCTCGCCAAAGGTGGCGACATGCACCGGTCCGCGCGCTGCCAGCGCCTTGAGGATCGCGTGCGAGCGGATCTTGTCGCCGCGGTCGGGCGGAAACGGGATTCGATGCGCCAGGAAGAGCAGCTCGCCCATCAGCCGAGCCCGTTGGCGATCCAGGGACCAAGCCGGTTGGCGATCGGCAACGGCAGCCGCTGCCACAGCGCGATCTGCAACCGGTATTTGGGGCTCAACGGATTGACGTCGCGCGGCGGCAGGCCATCGGCATTGCGCACGGCATAGCTGAGCGGCGCAGGCACAAAGCCCCAGTTCTTCTTGAACGCAAAAGCGCCGCTATCGACCTTCGAACGGCCGAAATCGAAACGGGTGCAGCCGCGGGCGCGCGCATGGTTCATCAGCGCATAATACATGACATCGTTGGCGCGCAGCCCGCGTGCCGCCCAGACCCCGCCGCCCCAGTATGGCATCACGCTGCCGCGATGATAGAGGCTGAGCACGCTCGCCACCGGCACATCGTCTTTCAGCACCGTCAGAATGTCGGCATCTTCGCCGAACGCATCGAGCACCGCCTCGAACAGCCCGCGCGGGAAGACCGGGGTACCGAGATTGCGCACGCTCTCCGCATAGACCGCATAATGCTGCTGCCGGTCGAGCGCGGAGGTGCCGGTGCGCACGGTCATGCCGTTGGCCAGGCCCTTGCGGACCTCTGCCCGCTGCTTGCGCGGGATCCATTCGAGCTGCTTCTGATCGGCATCGGGACCGTCGGCAACGAGCTCGGCGACGAAACCAGCGTGCGCGTCCGACTTGATCGTCCAGCGCGGATCGGCGGGCAGCATGCCACCGCGCAATTCCAGCGTCGGCGCGCTGTGGCGCTCGCATTGCAGCCAGGCAGCGTCGGCCAGCACCGCGGCGATCACCGCGTCATCGGCGAGGATGCCGCCATCGACGGCAAAGCCCGCCGAGACAATCGCGCGCCCGAACAGCGGCGAATGGACCACATGCAGCGGCAGATAGCCCGTGATCGAATTCGCAGGATCTTCCGCCACCAGTGCCAGCATTTGATGCCCGGTACCCTTTGCGACAGCCTCGCCCCAGGCCAGCCGGTGAAACGCGGTGGCGGAGGGGTGTGCTTCGATCCAGGCAGCGAGCCGCGCGCGTTCCTGCGCGTCGTC
This sequence comes from Acidovorax delafieldii, assembly GCA_001555775.1. Taxonomy (GTDB): domain Bacteria; phylum Pseudomonadota; class Alphaproteobacteria; order Sphingomonadales; family Sphingomonadaceae; genus Blastomonas; species Blastomonas delafieldii_A. The sequence goes on from LSHP01000145.1 coordinate 24,832, forward strand.
CAGCGCAGCGATGCGGACCGCAGGCGCGGCTATCACGGGTGGCGCGAAATGCAGCATCACAGCTTGCCCGCCGCGAGCGGAAGCGCGATCTCGTCAATCCGGCACCAGCTGAAATCGCGCGTCAGCCGCTCGAGCTTGTCCGCCATCGCGTCCAGCCCGGTATAGTGCCGCAGCCGTGAGCGCAGCGGCGCACCTTCGACGCGCGGCTGATCGGGATCGACCTCCCAGGGGTGGAAATAAAAGATCGCGGGCTGACCGTCGGTAGAGTTCACGCGGTTCAGCGCCCAGCGCGAAAGCGCATAGGGCAATATGCGGAAGAAGCCGCCTCCCCCCGCGCCGAAGCGGCGCTCGCCCAGTTGCACGGTGGTGACCGGCAGCTCGATCAGTTCCGATCCTTCGACCGGATGAAAGGCAAAGCGCGGCGCGGCGCGCCAGCCATAATGATCATGCGCGATCGGCGCGACGCTCGACGAATAGGCATAGCTGCGCTCAGCCAGGATCGGGTGCGCCCAGGGCGTGCGCTGGTCGATCGAGAAACTCGGTGCGCGATAGCCCCTGATCGCGACGCCGCCGGCATCCTCGAGCGCCTTGCGCGCCTTGTCGATATCCTCGGCGAACAGGTCGGGCGTCATCGTGAAGACGCGTGTGTGGTCCCAGCCATGGCTGGCAATCTCGTGCCCCTCGGCGATGATGCGGCGGATCAGCGCCGGGTGCCGATGCGCCACCCAGCCGAGCGTGAAAAAGGTCGCCTTGACGCTGCAGCGCGCGAACAGGTCGAGCACGGCGCCGGTGTTCAGCTCGACGCGGCTGGCAATGCCGTCCCAGTCGGCCGGATCGATCGTGTTCTCGAACGCGCCGACCTGAAAATACTCTTCGACATCAACCGAGAGGCCGTTGACGATGCGCCTGTTGGCAGTGCGATGCTGGCCCAGCGATGCTTCGCGCACGGTCATTCACTCCCGGCCCCATGGGGCAAAATCATTCCGGTCAGGCTGCCCGGCCCTTGGGCCACATGCCAGCAGAATCGTCTTCGACCCAGCCGACCAGAAGCGCAAGCAAGCGGTGCAGCGTCTGTTGCTGCTCGGCTTGCAGCCTTTCCAGCGCCTCGATCCGCCGGACCAGCGGCTCGACATCGCTGATGGGTGCGGGGCGCGATTCCAGCGCATCGACCCGATCCAGCGCTGTCTGCAACTCCTGCACCAGCAGCGCGCGCGCGTCCTGCTGCTCGGTAGCGAAGGCGCGCACCTCGCGGACGAAATGGTTGAAATCGCTGCGGCTGACCTCCGGAACGGCGGCCGGAGCTGCTGGCGCTGCCGCTTCCGGAGCAGGAGCGACCGGAGCGGCATATTCGGCATGGCGCGCAGCGCTCGCCAGCATCGCCTCGTTCTGCCAGTCCTCGTCATTCATCTGGTCCATCGCCAGATCGGCCAGCACGGCATCGATCAGCGACGCGTCGATCGTTTCGCGATCATCCACCGCCGCCATCAGCAGTACGCGGTTGATCAGCATGTTGACCTTGCGCGGAATGCCGCCGGTTTCGGCAAACAGGCGCCCCCAGACATCTTCGGCAAAGGCCGGGCGTCCGGTCCAGCCGACCAGCTTCATCCGGTGTTCGACATAGGGCTGCACCTCGTGCAGGTCCATGGCGCCCAGATGATGCGTTGCGATGATCCGCTGGCGCAGCTGTTCGAGGCCCGGCGCACCATGCACCATCGCGCGGAATTCTGGCTGACCGAGCAAGAAGATCTGCAGCAGCGGATGGCTGCCGAGCTGGAAGTTCGACAGCATGCGCAGTTCTTCGAGCGCGGGCATCGGCAGGTTCTGCGATTCATCGACCACGAGCAGGCAGCGGCGACCGGCGCGCGCTTCGGTGTGGAGGAAATGCTCGATCGCGGCCAGCGTGCCGGTCTTGTCGAGCCCCGCCGTGGCGACGCCGAAGCTGCTCGCCACCATGTGCAGCAGGTCGTCGCCCTTGAGCTGCGTGGTGACGATCTGCGCTGCCGTCAGCCGCGCCTTGTCCACGGTCTGCATCAGATGCGCGACCAGCGTGGACTTGCCCGCACCGATCTCGCCGGTGATGATGATGAAGCCCTCGCCCTGCGCCAGGCCGTAGCCCAGATAGGACATCGCCTTGCGGTGCGTTGCGCTCTCGAAATAGAAGCGCGGATCGGGCGTCAGCTGGAAAGGCCGTCCGGTCAGGCCGTAATGGGTCTCAAACATGGGCTTTCCCCCTGATCTTCAAGTCAATATTACTGGAACGAATAGCGCAGCGCCAGTAGCGCGGAGGCTACCAGATTGCTTTCGAAGCCCTTGGGATCGAAATAGTCGAGCCCCAGTGCCAGCGTCCCGTTGAAGCGGTTGGTGAAGTTGCGGCCATAAGCGATATTGGTGCCCAGGCCGAGCACGTCGGTCCCGCCGCCATTCAGCACCTGACCGGGACCATTTTCCAGATAATTGGCAAAAATGGTGCCGGTGATGCTGGAACGCGCATCCAGCTGCTTGGCGGCCACATAACTGGCAAACCAGATCTCGTCGATCGTCTGGTCGAAGCCGGCCAGCGCGCCATTGTCCGCTGCGAAGAACTTGCGGCGGCTATAGCCTGCGCCAAAGCCGTGCTGCCAGTCGCCGCTGGTCAGGCTGATCTGCCCGGTGACCCCACGTGTACGGAAGGCCGACGAGGCGACCGACTGGAGCGCGTCATTGAGGCAGTTGCCGCCCCCGCCCACGCCGAAGAAGCACGCGTTGAGGTCGCCGCTCAGCGGATTGCGCGTCGCATCGAACTGCGTGGGCAGGCCCGCCAGATTGTCGTTCAGTCGCGATCCGAAGCCGGCGACCAGATCGTACACCGTCACGTTCGCCGCCACGCGCTGGTTGGGCGTATAGCTGAAGGTGCCGTAATAGGTCAGGCTGTCATAGCGCTTGCCCACCCGCGCTTCGAGCGAGGTGCGGCGGCTGGGGCGCCAGAGCACGCCGACATCCCAGATGAGGCCATCCTGATCGTAGGATAGCAGGCGCGGCGAATTGCGGTTGGTGACAAGCCGTCCGTCATTGCCGACGACCGGGTTGCCTGCGGCATCGCGCACCGCATCGCGTTCCGAAATCTCGATATCCTCATAGCCTACACCGCCGACCAGCGCGAGCGTGGCGCTGACCGGAACGGTGACATCCGCGCGCACGATCTTGTCGTCGAAGCGCTGGTCGAGCTGGCTCGCATCCTCGCGATACCAGCCGCCGCTGACCGACCAGCCGATGGGGAGGAAGCCGCCCGGCTGCTGGCCGATGGCCAGGCTCGCGGCATGGTTGACGCTGTCGCCGAACAGGTCGAGCGGCAGCGCGCCCGCCGGCAGCGCGACGGCATCAGCCTCCACCTTGGTATAGCCGATTCGGTAGAGTGCGTTGACATCGACTGTGCCGACTTGCGTCGCCAATGTCGGGCCGGCATAGACCGAATAGATCTGCGTGACATTGTCCGACCCGCCGATCAGGTTGCTGGGGGCTGCGCCGCGATTGTCGATGCGCGAGCGTATGCCGAGCGCGCCTGCCTCGAGGGACAGCGTGTTGGGGATGATCTGCAGATTGCCGCGCGCGATACCGCTGATCGCGTCCTCGTCGCCAAAATCGTCGTTCCACGAGAAGCGCCGCTCATAGCGAACGCTGACCTGCGCCTCGGCGCGCGAGGTCGCGACCGCCGCATCGACGCCGACTGCGGCCAGGCTGTAGGTCAAAAGGTCGCCGCCATTCTTGAGATCGGCGCTCAGCACCTGGCCGACTTCGAGATAGGGTACGACGACCGACCGGCGGCCATTGGCCAGCCCGCCGCTGCGGCCGCCCTGCCCCTGGCTCTGTCCCTGGCCGATGCCGGGATCGACCCCGCCGCCCTGCTGCGCCAGAGCGGCCTGTGGCATGGCCACCGCTGCCGCCAGCGCGGCCAGCGAAAGGCCCGCCCTGCTACCCTTGAAATCCGACCATCTTGCCATGGTCATTCTCCATATCCGTAATAGGATCCGAAGCTGCGACCCGAGGGGGAGAATTTCACCCCGTTGAGCAGCAGCTGTATCTGGTTGCAGCCGGCAATCAGGCTGAGCGCATCGCGCAGCGCGCGTTCGCTGGTGACATCGGCGCGCACCACCATCAGCGCATGGCCGACATGCTGCGCGATCGTCGCAGCCGGCGATGCCGCGAGCAGCGGCGGCGAATCGAAGATCACGATCCGGCCCGGACGTCCGGCGGTCAGGCTGGCCAGCACCTCCTGCGTGCGCGCCGAAGCGAGATATTCGCTGTCCGTATTGGTTTGACGCCCGGCGGGGAGCACTGAAAGCCCGGGTATGTCGGTCGGGATGATCAGGTCCTGCACGTCCACCGCCGGATCGGCCAGCGCGTCCATCAACCCGCTCTGCCCGGCAATGCCAAGCGAGGACAGGATGCTGGGCTTGGCGAAATCGGCATCGACCAGCACGACGTCATGGTCCTTCTCGGTCGCGATCGAGAGCGCCAGATTGATCGCGCTGTACGTCTTGCCGTCGCCCGGATTGGCCGAGCAGATCAGGATGCGCTGCGCGGCAACGCCGAGGCCTGCATTGATCTCTGCCTGGACGCTGACGAGCAGGCGGCGCTTCACGATGCGGAATTCTTCCGAAATGCTGGTCACCGGACCATCGGGAACGATGAACGCGGATTCGCGCAGCAAATCGCGATCGACCTCGGCAACCGGCAGCACCGGCCCGCGCGGCACGACGGGTGCGATAGTAACCTGCGGCGCAACGGGCGCTGCTGCAGCGGGTGCAGGCGCAGAAACAACCGGCGGCACCACTGGAGCCGGAGCGGCAGGGACTACGGCAGCAGGCGCCGCAACCGGCGCCTCGGGCAGCTTCGGTGCTTCCGGACTCAGAGCTTTCCGGAAATCGTACATCTGCGACGCGCGCTCGATCAGCGAGCGCGGACCTTCGTCCTTGTCGGGCGACTTGATGGGATCGTGCATGGTCATGTCTCTTTCGCCCCTCAAACCACCGAACCGCGCTGGATGAACTCGATGATCAGCAGCACCAGGAAGACACCGACCAGCGCCCCGCCCGAGCCGATATACATGCGCAGCTTGCGCTTGCGCTCGTCGCGCTGCGCCTGGGTCAGCATCTGCGAAATCGATCCAATCACCGGCAGACCCGAAGCTGCCTCCAGCTTGGCCGAGGTAGGATAGCTGGCGCTCAGCTGGCCGAGCGCGAACGCTCCGCCGATGCCACCGGCAATGCCTGCAAACAGCACCGCAGCCAGCAGCAGCGGCCGCTTGGGCGCGATCGGCGTGCGCGGGCTCGACGGCGGCGTGATCAGGTCGAAACGCACCGCGTCGGTCTGCGTCTCCACCTGGCCGCGCAGCCGCACCTGCTCGCGATCGGCGAGCAGCTTGTCATATTGCGCCTTCAGAACCTCATAGTCGCGCGCGATGCGCGCCTGCTCGGCAGCGACACCCGGCTCCTGGATCTGCTTGGCGACCATCGCGTTCATCTCGCCCTGCAGCGAAGCCTTGCGCTGCTGCAGCGCGGAGACCGCCGCCTGGCGCTCGGCCTTCATGCTGACCAGCGAGCTGTAAGCCGGATTGGGCACGCCATAGGCCGTGCTCGCGCCCGCGCCTGCGGCCTTGAGCGCGGCGATCTGGTTCTTGATCGCCTGGACATCGGGATGCTGATCGGTCAGGCCGCGCGCCTTCATTCCGGCCAACTCACCCTGAGCCTGCGCGAGCGGATTGACGGCCCCGGTCGTGCCACCGGCGATCGTCTGCGGCGTCCCGGCAATCTGGCCATTGATCGCAGCCAGCGCGCTCTGCGCGGCGATGAGCTGCGAATCGATCTGGTTGATCTCGACCCGGCCCTGCTCGAGCCGCTGGCTGACCGAGCCGATGCCGGGCAGCATGCCGAGATTCTCGGTCTCGAACTTGACCCGCTTCTGCTCGGCAATCTCGAGTTCCTTCTGCCGCTTGGCGATCTGCTCGTTCAGAAAGCGCAGCGTGTCGCTGGTCTCGCCCCGGCCACCGGCCAGGTTTTCCTCGACGAACAGGTCGATCAGCTTCTGCACCACGGCGCGCGACAGGTTCGCCGCCTCGCCGTCGGAACGACCCGAGGCGGTCATCGTCGCCGAAATCTCGAACAGGTTGCTCTGTTCGGACTTGATCTTGATCGCGCTGCGCAGGCCGTTCACCGCGCCCTCGATCTCGCGCGGGGTCACCAGGCCCTTGCCCAGATCGGTACCGCGCACGACCTTTTCCAGGTTCGCTGCCGAAGTCAGCGTCTGCTGCACCGTGTCGATCTGCTTCTGCTGCTCTGCCGGATTGACGCCGGTATTCTCGGGCAGGATCGACTTGGTCTGGACGAACAGCTTGGCCTGCGATTCATAAGTATTGGGGATCATCGCGACCGCCAGCCAGCCGACGAGACAGATCACCCAGGCGATTCCCATGGCAATCCAGCGGCGTTGCCACACGCTGTGCACCGCGATCCGGAATTCTTCGTACAGGCCATTCATCGGTCAGGCTTTTCTTTCGATGTTGCGGTGCGGGCGGCGGGCCGCGGGCTTAGAACATGCTTTCGGGGATGATGATCACATCGCCGGGCTGCAGCAGCACGTTCGCGCGGCTGTCGCCCTTCTTGATGAGGTCGCCCAATTTGATCGGATATTCCTGCTGGCGGCCCGACACCTTGTCGAAGCGCACCAGCTTGGCGCGGTTACCCGCGGCGAATTCGGACAGGCCACCAACCGCGATCATCGCGTCGAGCAGCGTCATGTTGGCGCGATACGGGATCGAGGCCGGCTTTTCGGTCGCGCCGACGATGCGCACCTGCTGCGAGAAGGTGCCGGCAAAGCTGTTGACGATGACCGAGACGATCGGCTCCTGAATATATTGCGACAGCTGCAGCTTTATGTCCTCGGCGAGCATGGTCGGCGTCTTGCCGACCGCGGGCATGTCGGTGATCAGCGGCGTGGTGATGCGACCATCGGGACGCACCTGCACCTTCGCGCCAAGCTCCGGATTGCGCCACACGAACACCGTCAATTCATCGAGCGGCCCGATGATATATTCCTCGCCGGGCCCATCGGAGAGCGAGACGAACGATGCCGGAGGAAGCTGCGGACCGCTGGCAGTGGACGCGCAAGCACTCAGCAAAGCCGTCGCCGCGAGCGCCGCGATTCCCATTTTCAACAGACGGAACAATCCCATGTCAGCACCTTTTTCGTCGTCCCGCGAATCCCTTGCGCGCGGCAAAAAGCCAGGCCGGGTCCACGCAGATTGGCATCAGCTATGACGAAAAAGGGTGAACATAGCGTTAGTGTTTGATGGCGCAGGCGATTTTACGATGTTGATAGGTCGCGCGGTAACCTTGGAGGTTCGCTGTGGCTCGGCGAGACCGCGCCCGGGCGCACCGCCTCACCCTAACAACATCCGCTCAGCCTGAGCCTGTCGAAGGCCCCGCGCCGACCGGCGCGATATTGCAATCCGTCACCCTGAAATCGTTTCAGGGTCCATTTATCCCCACGCGGCTTCGGCATTTGGGGCACGATGGATCCTGAAACAAGTTCAGGATGACGCAGAGAGTTGGTGGCCGGGTTGCTCATAGCCATCAGCCCCCACCACCCGCTTTCCGGCGAAAGCCGGAATCCAGAGCGACAACATAGCCACCCCGCCCCTAGGCTCCGGCTTCCACCAGAGAGCAGATGCGTTTCGGGAAAGGTTCTCGCGAGGCCTTCGACAAGCTCAGGCTGAGCGGAGCGTGTAAAACGCGATGAAATTCTAGCGCCGCATTTTCGCCAGAAACCGCGCCCATCCCCGCGACCATTTGTTGAACACCTTCGCCTCATCGGACGCGAAGGCCGCTGCCTTGATATGCTCCGAGCGGTTGGGATAGGGCACGATCAGGCTGGCAACGCCGAAGGTCGAGGATTTGCCCGCGATCATCATCGCGATCGGCAGGATCAGGTCGCCCGCGCCGCGCCCGACCACGGTGCCGCCGACGACCTTGCTGCCCTTCTTGACCAGCTTGACGAAACCGGTGACCTCGCGCTCGGTCACCGCGCGGTCGTTATGGTCGAAGTCCTCGCGCCAGACGGTCACCTTGTCACCGAACCGGCGGCGCGCCTCCTCCTCGGTCAGGCCGACCTGCGCGAGTTCGGGGTCGGTATAGGTGACCCAGGGGAGCGCTGCATAATTGGCCTTGGTCGGCACGCCCAGGCTGATCTCGAGCGCGACATTGCCGCCCTCGTAACCGCTGGCATGGGTGAAGCGCGGGCCATCGCGGCAATCACCGATCGCGTAAATGTGTTTCGCACTCGTCCGCCGCCGGGCATCGACCTGGATGCCCCGCTTGTCGTAAGCCACGCCCGCGACCTCCAGCCCCAGCCCGTCGAAATTCACCTCGCGCCCCGTCGCGATCAGCAGGTGCGTGCCGGTGAGCGTGCGGCCATCCTTGAGCCTGAGGACAAGGCCGTCGGCGGTCTTCTCCACCGCATCGCCTTCGGCATCGTGGATGATCTCGACGCCCTCGCTCTGCAGCCGGTCGATGACGATCTTCGCGGCATCGGCATCGTCCTTGGGGAACGGTCGCCCCAGTGTCGCCACCACGACCTTTGACCCCAGCCGCCGGAAGCTCTGCGCCAGTTCCATCCCGATCGGCCCGCCGCCCAGCACGATCAGCCGCTGCGGCAGCTCGGTCAGGTCCCAGACATTATGGTTGGTAAGATAGGGCACCGCATCGAGCCCCCTGATCGGCGGCACAAAGGCGCGGCTGCCCACCGCGATCACGATGCGCGGCGCGGTGTAGGTCTTGCCACCCACCACCACGCTCTTCGGCCCAGTGAAGCTGGCATCGCCGCGCACGACCTCCACCCCCATGCCCTCGAAGCGCTCGACGCTGTCATGCGGCTCAATGGTCTTGATCGCCTGGTGCACCGCATCGTGCACCGCGCGGAAATCGACGACGGGCTCCACTGAGGCCATGCCGAATTCGCTCGCGGTGCGCAGATCGTGCGCGCGGTGCGCGGCGGAGATCAGCGCCTTGCTGGGCACGCAGCCGGTGTTGAGGCAATCGCCGCCCATGTCCGCGCGCTCGATCAGCAGCGGCCTCAGGCCGAACATCGCGAGGCCGCCGGAGCAGACCAGCCCCGCCGACCCCGCCCCGATCACGATCACGTCATGCGTATATCCCATGGACTGCCCTTCGCCTTCAATTTGCCGCTGGTTACCGCAGCGCCGCAAGGCTAGTGTTTGTGCGTCATGGCCAAGGGAATCCAGCATGAATCTTGAAAATTCGCGCGAATATTATGGCAAAGTGCTGTCGGAATCGGCGGACCTGCGCACCGATGCCTGCACCACGGCGGAGCGCCCTCCCCTGGCCGTCATCAAGGCGCTGGCCAATGTCCATCCAGACGTCAAGGCGCGCTATTATGGCTGCGGCCTGATCGCCCCCTCGGCCATCGCAGGCGCGCGCATTCTCGATTTGGGTTCAGGCTCGGGCCAGGATGCCTATATCCTGGCGCAGCTGGTCGGCGAACATGGCGAGGTCGTCGGCGTCGATGCGACGCCCGAACAGCTCGCCGTCGCCAATGCGCATCTCGAATGGCATCGCGAAACCTTCGGCTATGCCAGGTCGAACGTCCGCTTTGTCGAGGGCGATATCGAGAAGCTCGACGAGCTGGACCTCGAACCCGGCAGCTTCGACATCATCGTGTCGAACTGCGTGATCAACCTCGTCGCGGACAAGGCCAAGGTGTTCGCCGATGCGCACCGGCTGCTGAAGCCCGGCGGCGAGATGTACTTCTCCGACGTCTATTCGAGCAGGCGGGTGCCGCAGCATCTGCTCAGCGATCCGGTGCTGCACGGCGAGTGCCTGTCGGGCGCGCTCTATTGGGGCGATTTCCTCAAGCTCGCCAAGGCCGCTGGGTTCACCGACCCGCGCCTGGTCAAGGACCGTCCGCTCGGCATCGGCGATGCGCGCATTGCCGAAATGCTCGACGGTATCGATTTCTTCTCCGCCACCTATCGGCTGTTCAAACTGGGCGATCTCGAGCCCGAATGCGAGGATTACGGCCAGGCGGTGGTCTATCTCGGCACGGTCGAGGGCGAGGAGCGCGTGTTCACGCTCGACAAGCATCACGAAATCGAGCGCGGTCGCATTTTCCCGATCTGCGGCAATAGCTGGAAGATGTTGGCCGACACGCGCTTTGCCGAGCATTTCCAGTTCATCGGCGATTTCTCGACGCATTATGGGGTGTTTGCCGGATGCGGCGGCGGCCTGCCGTTTGCGCAGGCTTCCGGAGAGAATAGCGCGGTTGCGGCGGGTTGTTGCTGAACGGTCAGTTGTCCCCCGTCTCCTGAACCACCCCATGCACTCCACGCCCGCTCAGCCTGAGCCTGTCGAAGGCCTCACGCCGCCCTCGCCTTCGCATCCCTCGTCACCCCCGCGCACGCGGGGGTCCCGCTACTGCGCCACGCAGATAAGAAAGCGGGATTCCCGCGTTCGCGGGAATGACGTGGTTAGACATGGAACCCTCGCGCGGGGCCTTCGACAGGCTCAGGCGGAGCGGATGTGGTTAGCGGCTGCGAAAAGGGAGCGCGGATGCACGTCTTCCTGACCGGAGCGACCGGGCTCGTCGGCGGGGCGCTGGCCGGGGCACTGCTCGATGCCCGGCACCGCGTCACGGCGCTGGTGCGGGGCGAAGGCCGCGACGTGCTCGACATGGACGGACGCGACCGCATCGGCGAGATTGCGGTGGTCCAAGGCGATGTCGCGCAGCCCGGCTTCGGGATGGCCGAACCGCACACCGGGGTCGACCTGCTGATCCATTGCGCCGCCACGGTCGATTTCGCCGCCAGCGATGCGGTGCACGAAGCGGTCAATGTCGGCGGCACCGCCCATGCCATTGCGCTTTCCCGCGCCTGGAACTGCCCGCTGCTGCACGTCTCGACCGCCTATGTCTGCGGCCGCGCCGATGGCGTGATCGGCGAGGAACCCGCCGATCCGCTGGCGAGCTTCACCAACGGTTACGAGGCCAGCAAGGCGCGCGCCGAGGCCTTGGTCGAGGCGGCGCGGCGCGACGGGCTGGTCGCCGCGATCGCCCGCCCGGCGATCATCGTTGGGCGGCTGAGCGATGGCGCGATCGCGCGGATCGACGGTTTCCATCACCTGTTCCGGCTGTTCGGATCGCCGCTGCTGGGCGATGTCCCCGCCGCACCGCAGGCCGCGTTCGCGATCGTGCCGATCTGTCACGTCACCGCCGGGCTCATGGCGATGGCAGAGAACATGGCCGCGTTCGACGGCGTGCGGGTGCATCTGGTCGGGGCCGAGCCATTCGCGATGGCGGACATGCTGCGGATCGTCGCGGATTATCCGGGCACCGTTCCAGCGCGGATGATCGACCCTGTCACCTATGACCCGGCTGCGCTCGACCGCCGCACCGCGATGGTGCATCGTAGGATCGGTCCTCAATTCTTCGACTATTTCCTGCGCAGCCCGTGTTTTGCTGGCGGCAGCTTGCAGCGGATCACAGGGATTGATGCGCCGAGAGTCGACGAGGCAGCTTTCCGGCGGATGATCGATCATTGTGTGAAAGTCGGCTTTCTGGATTGGCGGTAGCAACGACGTCCCGAGCGAAGTCGAGGGACGTGTGCATGACGTCAGCCCCTTGCGCCAACCCTTTGCTTTCAACATGATGCCTCATCCACACGCCACAGGGGCCCACATCCATGAAACATATCCTCCTCGCCACGCTCGCTCTCGCCCTGCCCTCGGTCGCACTGGCGGGCGAGGCCGAAGATGCCGCCACCGCGCAGACGCTGAAAGCCATCGACGCGCGCTATGACGACACGGCGAAAGTCGCGCGGCAGATCTGGGAATGGGCCGAGGTCGGCTACAAGGAGGAACGGTCGAGCGCGCTGCTGCAGGAGCGGCTGAAGACCGCCGGCTTCAAGGTGACCGCCGGCGTCGCGGGCATCCCCACTGCGTTCGTCGCCGAATATGGCAGCGGCGGGCCGGTCATCGCGATCCTGGCGGAATATGACGCGCTTCCCGGCATCAACCAGGACGCGCTGCCCACCCGCGCGCAACTGCCCGGCAAGGGCGCGGCGCATGCCTGCGGGCACAATCTGTTTGCAGCCGGATCCCTGGGCGCGGCGCTCGCGGTGCGCGACTGGCTCAAGGCGACCGGCACGCCGGGCCGCGTCCGGCTGTATGGCACCCCGGCGGAGGAAGGCGGCAGCGGCAAGGTCTATCTGGTGCGCGAAGGCCTGTTCAAGGATGTCGATTTCTCGATCCACTGGCATGCCGATGACGAGAACAGCGCGGCGGCGCGCACCAGCCTGGCCAACCGATCGGCCAAGTTCCGCTTCACCGGCGTCTCGGCACATGCCGCAGGCGCTCCCGAAAAGGCCCGCTCCGCGCTCGACGGGGTCGAGGCGATGAACATGATGGCCAACATGATGCGCGAGCATGTGCCGCAGCAGACGCGGATGCATTATGTCATCACCGAAGGGGGCAGCGCGCCCAATGTGGTGCCCGATTTTGCCGAGGTCTTCTATTATGTCCGCCACCCCGATGCCGACGAGGTACGCCGCATCTGGACCCGGCTGGAAGCAGCGGCGCAGGGCGCGGCGCAGGGCACCGGCACCAAGGTGGAATGGGAGATCATTCACGGCAACAACGCGCTGCTGGTCAACGAGCCGCTGGCGAAGATGATGGACATGAAGCTGCGCCAGGTCGGGGGGATCAGTTACACGCCCGAGGAAACGAGGTTCGCCGAAGGCATCCGCCAGAGCTTCGACAAGCCCGACCTGCCGCTGGGCAGCCAGAGCGAGATCCAGCCCTATGACGTGACTTTGGGCTATGGCTCGACCGATGTCGGCGATGTCTCCTATGCCACGCCGACCGTGGGCGTGCGCACCGCAACCTGGGTACCGGGCACGTCGTCGCACAGCTGGCAATCGGCGGCAGCGAGCGGCATGTCGATCGGCTTCAAGGGGGCGCAGGTCGCCGCCAAGGCGATGACGCTGGCGGCGATCGAACTCTATACCAACCCGGCGTTGCGCGACGAGGCGACCGCGGCGTTCAAACAGGCGCTGGGGCCGAACTACGCCTACAATTCGCTGCTCGGCGACCGCAAGCCGCCGCTCGATTACCGGGATTGAGCTTTATCCGTCATCCCCGATCCGTCATTCCCGCGAAAGCGGGAATCCCGCTTATGCGTAGGGATTGCCTGTAGAAGCGGGACCCCCGCCTTCGCGGGGTGACGACAAGTCATCCCGCGAGGCAGTCACTCAGCTGAAATTCGCCGCGCGCTTCTGCATGAACGCGAACACCGCCTCCATTTGGTTGGGCGTGCGGATGATGTCTTCCTGCAGCACGCTTTCTTCCATCAGGATCGCGTCGGTGTCCATGTCCGGCGTGCGGTTGAACAGGTCCTTGGCGGCGCGGATCGCATCGGGGTTCTTGCCTGCGATCTCGGTGGCGATAGCCATCGCCCGAGCGTGCGGATCGGCGTCGACATGCGTGGCAAAGCCGATCCGGCCCGCCTCTTCGCCGCTGAACTCGCGGTTGGTATAGGTCAGCTCGCGCAGCGCATCGTCGCGCACCGTGCCGCGCCACAGCGCATAGCCGCCCATGTCGGGGATCAGCCCCCAGCGCATTTCCATGATCGAAAGCCGCGCATCGGGCGCGATGATGCGCATGCACGCGCCGGACATGATCTGTAGCCCGCCGCCGAAGCACACGCCATGCACCGCCGCGATCACCGGCATCGGCAGCTTGCGCCAGCCGAATGCCACCTGCTGGAACTTGTTGGCATTGCCATAGGTGCGGTCGGTGAGCTTGGAGGGCGCCGAGCCATCCGATCCGCCCGCAGGCGCGGTAAAGCTCGCCATGTCGAGACCCGCGCAGAACGAGCGTCCCTCGCCCGACAGCACCACGGCGCGCACGCCCGGTTCCTTTTCCAGCCGGTCGATGGCACCGATGATGCCATCGAACATCGCCGGGTCCAGCGCGTTCATCTTGTCCGGGCGGTTGAGCCGCACATCGGCGACATGGTTTTCGATGGTAATGCTGACCCGGTCGTTCATGAAACTGCCTCTCCGTTGCGCTTGAGTGCCTGCTCCACCAGCGGGAGCTGATCGTTGCCGAAATACATATCGGTGCCTCTCACGAAAATCGAGGGCGATCCATAGCCGCCGCGCGCCACAAGCCGCTCGGTATTGGCGCGCAGACGGTCCTTGACCGGCTGGCAGTTCGCCGCCGCGACCAGGGCTTCGCCATCCATGCCGATCGCATCGGCGACCGCCGCTATTTCCGTCGCGTCATCGAGATTGCGCTGCTCGACGAAATAGGCGTGGAATGCGGCCTCGGCAAAGCGTTCGAGCGCCGCCTGATCATCCTCCAGCGCGCAGCAGGCACGCATGGCATTGACGCTCTTGAGCGGATGCCACGGCGCGGGGAATTTCAGATCCACGTCGGCCAGCTTCGCCCAGTCGCGCATCACCTTGCCCATATGACGGAACTTGGGGCTGTCCATGGCCTCGCGCGCGGCATAGACCGACGGGTTCACGGCGTTGAACACCCCGCCGACCAGGATCGGCGTCCAGCGGATTTCCGCACTGTGCCGCGCGGCGAGCGGGCGGATGTTGTGGAAAGCGAGATAGGTCCAGGGGCTGGACAGGTCGAAGCAGAATTCGATGGCGTGGGTCATGGGTTATCCTTGGGGCATAGACTTGCGCTCAGGTCCTGATCCCGAACAGCGTTTCGCGCACCTTCGCGTCCGCCTGCGGGTTTCGGTTGATCGCGTCCTTCATCACGTTGAGGCCCGCCTGCAGCGCCGGGCGCGCGCGGCATAAAGCATACCACCGCTTGATGTTCGGATAATCGTCGAGCGTGATCTCCTGGCGCTTGTGCGTCATGATCCAGGGGAAGATCGCCATATCGGCGATGGTGTATTCGCTGCCCGCGACATGGTCCGCCTCGCCCAGCCGCCGGTCGAGCACGCCATAGAGCCGCGCGGTTTCGCGCTCGTAACGGTCGATGGCATAAGGCAGCTTTTCAGGGGCATAGAGCTTGAAATGGCCGTTCTGTCCCAGCATCGGCCCCAGCCCACCCATCTGCCACATCAGCCATTGCATCACCTGATAGCGAGCACGCAGGTCGCTCGGCATGAACTGCCCCGATTTCTCCGCGAGATAGAGCAGGATCGCGCCGGTCTCGAAGACGCTGACCGGATCGCCGCCGCCTTCGGGGGCATGATCGACGATCGCCGGGATGCGGTTGTTCGGGCTGATCTTCAGGAATTCCGGTGCGAACTGCTCGCCTGCGCCGATATTGACCGGGCGGACCGTGTAAGGCAGCCCGCATTCCTCGAGCATGATCGATATCTTCCACCCATTGGGTGTCGGGGCGTAATACAGATCGATCATGGCCTCTCCCGCGCAGATTCGCATTGCGTCTTGCAACCGACCATAATCGATGCGCGCGACGTGTCACCCCCCGGATGCGGATGCCCGGACAAGACGATAACCGCGATGCCGCACCGTCTCTATCCAGATACGATCTGCCATCCCGGCGAGCCTGCGGCGAAGCTTGCAGACATGCACTTCGACGCTGTTGGTGCCCGGATCGAACGGGGTCTGCCAGATGGCGTGGAGCAGATCGTCGCGGCTGACGATCTCGCCCGCATGGCGCACCAGCGCCAGCAGCAGATCATATTCGCGCGGCATCAGCGACAGCGTCTCTCCCTGCCAGCGCACCTGGCGCAGGCCGGTGTCGAAGGTGAAATCCGCAAGCCGGATATGCCCCTGCAGCGCTGCATTCAGCCGGGCAGCGGCCTTCATCCGGGCGGCAAGTTCATCCGGACCGACCCGCGCCGAAATGGCATCGTCGGCCCCGGCCTCGATCAGGCGGGCGCGGGTGCCGCTGGTGCCGGCGCCGACGAACAGAAGCGGGGCCGATCGCTGGGGAATGTCATCGATCCAGCTCTGCACGACGGCGCGGCAGCGGGCATCGCACAGCACGGGGCGATACCGCACGCGCGCCGGTCCGTCGAAATGCGGCTGCGCATCGATCCTGAAGCGCGCCAGCGCCAGCGCCAGGCGTTCCAGCTCGGTGCGATCGCTGCCCACCAGCAGCCAGGGTGGCATGGAGCCGTCCCTGGTTGCGGGCGCGGTCGACAGCGCTGGTCGATAGTGCACGTTCATAACGACCCCCTGGCCGATGCTGCGGTCTCGGGGGCATTAAACCGCGTTCATCGCGCGAAGGGGAGCACAGTCGCGTCCGAAACGAACCTACCCTGCCATCGCGATCAGGAGCCGACCGCCTGGCCCGGCGTGTTGACGCCCATGCTGGCGAGATAGCGCTTCACGTTGCGCGCGGCCTGACGGAGGCGCTGCTCGTTCTCGACCATCGCGATGCGGACATAGCCCTCACCGTCCTCGCCATAGCCGACGCCGGGTGCCACCGCGACCTTGGCGTGCTGCAGCAGCTGCTTGGAAAATTCGAGGCTTCCCATATGCTTGAGCGCGGGCGGCAGAGGAGCCCAGGCGAACATCGAGGCGCGCGGGGCCGGGATGTCCCACCCTGCCCGGCCGAACGCATCGATCATCACGTCGCGGCGCTTGTGATAGAGCTCGCGGTTCTTCTGGACGATATCCTGCGGGCCGTTGAGCGCCGCGCAGGCCGCCGCCTGGATCGGCGTAAATGCTCCATAATCGAGATAGCTCTTCACCCGGGTGAGCGCCGCGATCAGCTGGCGGTTGCCCACGGCAAAGCCCATGCGCCATCCGGCCATCGAATAGGTCTTCGACATCGAGGTGAACTCGATCGCGACATCCTTGGCACCCGGCACCTGCAGGATCGAGGGCGTCGGGCAGCCATCGTAATAGAGCTCGCTATAGGCAAGGTCGGACAGCACCCAGACCTTGTTCTCCTTCGCCCAGGCGACCAGCCGCTCGTAAAAGGCCAGATCGACAACCTCTGCGGTCGGGTTTGACGGATAGCCGACGACCAGCACCGAAGGCCGCGGAACGGTGAACGCCATCGCGCGGTCGAGCGAGCGCCAGTAATTCTCATCCGGAGTCGTCGGCACCGAGCGGATCGTCGCGCCCGCAATGATGAAGCCAAAGGTGTGGATCGGATAGCTGGGATTGGGCGCCAGCACGACATCGCCCGGCGCGGTGATCGCGGTGGCGAGGCTCGACAGGCCCTCCTTCGAGCCCATGGTCACCACCACCTCGGTCTCGGGATCGAGTTCGACGTTGAAGCGGCGCGCATAATAGTTCGCCTGGGCGCGGCGCAGGCCGGGAATACCCTTGGACTGGCTATAGCCGTGCGCATCCGGCTTCATCGCGACTTCGCACAGCTTCTCGATGACGTGCGGCGGCGGCGGCAGATCGGGATTGCCCATGCCGAGATCGATAATGTCCTCTCCGGCCGCTCGCGCCGCGGCCCGCATCGCGTTGACTTCAGCGATCACATAAGGCGGCAGGCGTTTGATGCGGTAGAATTCGTCGGACATAAGGATTTCGCTTTTCAGTTCTCCGTGAATGGAGCGGCATCCTTGACCTATGTGCGCGCGCGTGTCGAGCAAAAGCGGGCAAGAGCAACACAGCTCCCCTCCCTTCAAGGGAGGGGCCGGGGG
>LSHP01000146.1 GCA_001555775.1 Acidovorax delafieldii
CCCAGACCCCATGCGCCTGCGCTTCGCCGAGCAACTGCGCCTCCCCGCCCCCCGGCCAGAACCGCACCTTCAGTTCGTGCCGAAAGGTCGCACGGTTGGTTTCCAGCGAAACCCATGCCAGCGGGCGCTCGGACGTCGCTTTCGCTCCCGCCTCGGCCATCGCGGCTTCGATCATCGCCTGGCGACCCTCCGGGATATATTGCCAGACGATCGAGTGCATCAGCACGCGGGTGACGCCCGCTTCTTGCGGCTCGGCGAGACGCGCGGCGATCCAGTCGGCGGCATCGGCCTGGACGAGATCGACGCCGCGCTCACGGATCATCGCGATCCCTGCCTCCATCCGCGCGAAGCGGGCTTCGGCCTCGGGCCAGATATAGGCCATCAGCCGGTCGGCAGCGGCGCGCACGCGCACGTCGATGGGGTTGAGGTCGCAGCCGCGCACCGCCTCGATGCGGAAAGGCGTATCGGGCGGCGGCGGGCCCTGCCATTCGGGCGCGATCACGCAGGGCGCATCCGCCGGGCCGGAGCGAACGCCGCCCAGATCGTAACCATAACGGTCGATCAGCAGGTTCATCCCCGCGCTTGACCCGATCTCGTTCAACTCGAACCGGTCCGTGGTGCGGCTCGCCAGCCAGTGCAGCGCCGCGACAAAGCTTGCCGAGCGCCCCGCCTCGTTGGTCTGCGGCGGGCCATCGAACCAAGGGAGCAATTCGGCATCGTGGCGATCCACGACCGCCGCGACGATCGCATCCACAGCGCACTGTTCGGTCACTTCTCCCGCATAGACCGGCCCCAGTTCGGGCACCTCCCCCTTGCGGAACAGATGGTGCAGCCCGCCGGTGAACCTGAGCGGCATCGCATCGGTCAGCACATGGCCCGGCCAGGCAGCGATCCGGCGACCGCAGGCGCTGTCTCCCTGCATCAGCGCAATCTGCGCGCGGCACAGCCGGGCGGTGGCGGGCGCGCCGTTCTGTTCGACATGTTCGGCCTGAAAGGCGATGCCGCTGATGATTTCCTCTGTCCGGTTCATATTGCCCTTTGCCCTGCTTGGCCCTACATGCCGCGGCCATGGCCGATACGCTGATCTTTGCCGTGCCCAAGGGGCGCATCCTCGACGATGCCCTGCCCGTGCTCGAACGGGTGGGTATCATGCCCTCGGCAGAATTTCACGATCCGAAGAACCGGTCGCTGCGTTTCGGCACCAACCGCGCGGACATGGACATCATCCGCGTGCGCGCCTTCGATGTCGCGACCTTCGTCGCGCATGGCGCGGCGCAGATCGGCATTGTCGGATCGGACGTGATCGACGAGTTCGATTATTCGGACCTGTATGCGCCGGTCGATCTCAATTTCGGCCATTGCCGCCTGTCGGTCGCAGAGCCTGCAGAGGAAGCCGCGAGCAACCAGCCGCGCCCCTCGCATATCCGCGTCGCAACCAAATATCCCAATATCACTCGCCGCTATTTCGAGCGGCAGGGCGTGCAGGCGGAATGCGTCAAGCTGAATGGCGCGATGGAACTCGCGCCCTCGCTCGGCCTGTCGCGGCGGATCGTCGATCTGGTGGAGTCGGGACGCACATTGAAGGACAATGGCCTCGTGGAAACCGAAGTCATCACCCAGGTCTCGGCCCGGCTCATCGTCAACCGCGCCGCGCTGAAAAAGGACCATGCCCGATTGGGTCCGCTGATGTCCGCCTTCCGCGATCTGGCCGCAGAACGCAGGCAGGCCGCATGACGCTTCGTCTTTCCACACGCGACAAGGATTTCGCCCAGACGTTCGACAGGCTGGTGCGCGGTCGGCGCGAGAGCGATATCGAGGTCAACCGCGACGTCGCCGCGATCATCGCCGATGTGAAGGCGCGCGGCGACGCGGCGCTGGCCGACTATACCGCGCGCTTCGACGACCATAGCCTCGACGGCAATGGCTGGAGCATCGGCAAGGACGCGTGCGCCGAGGCCTATGCCGCGCTGTCGGACGACCTTCGCGCCGCGCTCGATCTCGCCGCGAACCGCATCCGCGCCTATCACGAGGCGCAGCTGCCCGAGGATCGCGATTATACCGACGCAGCGGGCGTGCGCCTCGGCGCGCGGTGGAGCGCGGTCGATGCGGCGGGGCTGTACGTGCCCGGCGGTCGTGCGGCCTATCCCTCCTCGCTGCTGATGAACGCCATTCCCGCCAAGGTCGCCGGGGTCGAGCGGCTGGTCGTGGTGACGCCGACGCCCAAGGGCCAGGTCAATCCGCTGGTGCTCGCCGCCGCGCATCTCGCCGGGGTGGACGAGATCTGGCGCATCGGCGGCGCGCATGCGGTCGCCGCGCTCGCTTATGGCACGCAGAAAATCCGCGCGGTCGATGTCATCACCGGCCCCGGCAATGCCTGGGTCGCCGAAGCCAAGCGCCAGCTCTATGGCGTGGTCGGCATCGACATGGTCGCGGGGCCGTCCGAAATCGTGGTCGTCGCCGATGGCAAGAACGATCCCGAATGGATCGCCGCCGATCTGCTCAGCCAGTCGGAGCATGACCCGACCAGCCAGTCGATCCTGTTCACCGATGACGCGGGCTTTGCCGATATTGTCGCGGACACCGTCGGCGTGCAGCTCGCCGCGCTCTCGACGCGCAAGGTCGCGACCAAGGCGTGGGAAGACAATGGCGCGATCATCGTGGTCGACAGCCTCGAAGACGCGATGCCGCTGGTCAACCGGCTCGCCGCCGAGCATCTCGAGCTCGCGGTCGACGATCCGCAAGCGCTGTTCGCCAAGGTGCGGCACGCAGGGTCCGTGTTCCTCGGTCGGCACACGCCCGAGGCGGTGGGCGATTATGTCGCCGGACCCAACCATGTGCTGCCCACCGGACGGCGCGCGCGCTTTTCCTCCGGGCTTTCGGTCCTCGACTTCATGAAGCGTACCAGCTTCATCCAGCTCGACCCCGCCAGCCTTGCCGCGATCGGTCCCGCTGCGGTCGCGCTCGCCGAGATGGAGGGCCTGCCCGCCCATGCCGAGAGCGTCCGGCGCCGGCTGACCTGATGGAAACGATATGAACGAGAAATCCCGCTCCCGCTCCGCCGCACGGCTTGCCGCCGTCCAGGCGCTCTACCAGCACACGATGGAAAAGACCCCGGTCGCGCAGCTGCTCCACGAATTCCACCAGCACCGGCTTGGCGCGGAAATCGAGGACGAGCAGTACGCCGAGGCCGATGTCGCGTTCTTCGACGATATCGTGAAGGGTACGGCGGCGCGGCTGGAAGAGATCGACGGCCTGATCGAGGGCAAGCTGGCCGAGGGCTGGTCGCTGGGTCGCATCGACCGCACGCTGCACCAGATCCTGCGCGCCGGGACGTACGAGCTGCTCGCGCGGCCCGACGTGCCGGTCGGCAGCGTCATCAACGAATATCTCGACGTCGCGCACGCGTTCTTCGACGCCAAGGACACGCGCTTCGCCAATGGCCTGCTCGACGGGATTGCCAAGGATGTGCGGCGTTAATTGACGCCAGGTCGCGCAAACGTCCCTCGACTTCGCTCGGGACAAACGGGATAAGCTCGAGCCGAGCCGCACCACCCGTCTGTTTGCCCCGAACGTAAGGTACAAGGGCCAAGTCCGCATGACCACCGAACCCGGTTTTATCGACCTGCTCCGCACCATCGCCACCGATCCGGCCGCGCGCGGGCTCGATGACGATGCGGCGGTGCTCACCATCGGCAAGCAGGCGATGGTGCTGACCAAGGACATGCTGGTCGAGGGCGTGCATTTCCTGCCCGACGATCCGCCGGCGGATATCGCGTGGAAGCTGGTCGCGGTGAACGCCTCGGACCTTGCCGCCAAGGGGGCGACCCCGCTCGCCTGCCTCACCGGGCACAGCCTGTCGCGCGATGCGGGGTGGGACGCGGCGTTTGCCGAGGGTCTCAAGGCCGCGCTCGACCATCATGGCCTGGCGCTGATCGGTGGCGATACCGTCAGCGTGCCTGCGAGCCAGGCGCGCGTGCTGTCGCTGACCGCGATCGGCCTGCCCTCGGTCCCCGTCCCGCCGTCGCGCGCGGGGGCGCTGGTCAGCGACGGGCTGTTCGTGACCGGCACCATCGGCGATGGCTGGGCTGGGTTGAGCCTGCTCCAGGCGGGCAAGACCGAACCGGCATCGCTCGTCACCGCCTATCGCAGGCCGCAGGCACGGCTTGCTGATGGCCCCCTGCTCGCCCAGGTCGCGCGTGCGATGATGGACGTGTCCGACGGGCTGCTGATCGATGCCGCGCGCATGGCGCGGGCCTCGGGCCTGGCCGTGCGAATCGACCTGGCGCAGGTCCCGCTCTCGCCCGATTTCGTCGCCACGATCGGCAGCGACCAGGCCGCCGCGCTCGCCGCTGCCTCCGGCGGCGACGACTATCAACTGCTGTTCGCCGCCGACGCCGAAGCGCATCTGTCGGTTCCCGCCACGCGCATCGGCGGCTTTGCCGAGGGCGAAGGGCTCACCCTGACCTGGAACGGCATGCCGGTCGAAAACCCCGAAAAACTGGGCTGGCTGCACGGCTGAGAGGCCAGCCACCTCCTAACTTTATTAAGTTGCACGATTGCAACACCCGCTTATACCTATGCGCGGGGGACGCTGACGTTCATCAAGGGCGCGGTGATCGCCTGTTCGGCCGAGAGGCCATCGCTTTTTGGGAGAGCGACGCATGAACGTGGTCTTGATTGCCATCCTTTGCGGGGTGGTCGCAGTCCTTTATGGCATTTTCACCAGCAGACAGGTTTTGAGCCAATCGCCCGGCAACGCGAGGATGCAGGAGATTGGCGCGGCGATCCAGGAGGGCGCGCAGGCCTATCTCGGACGTCAATATCGTACCATCGCCATTGTCGGCATCGTGATGCTGGTGCTGGTCTGGGCGCTTCTCGACAAGTTCGGCAACCCCGTCTCCGCCATCGGCTTCGTGCTTGGCGCGGTGCTTTCGGGCGTGGCGGGCTATATCGGCATGAACATCTCGGTGCGCGCCAACATGCGCACCGCACAGGCGGCGAGCACCTCGCTTCAGGCGGGCCTCACCCTCGCCTTTCGCGCGGGTGCGATCACCGGAATGCTGGTGGCGGGCCTCGGCCTGCTCGCGACCGCAGGCTATTTCTATTATCTCTATGCCATAGCGGGCCATGGCCTGAGCGATCCCGAGGACCGCAACATCGTCAACGGCCTCGTTGCCCTCGCCTTCGGCGCGTCGCTGATCTCGATCTTCGCGCGTCTGGGCGGCGGCATATTCACCAAGGCGGCGGATGTCGGCGCGGACCTGGTCGGCAAGGTCGAGGCAGGCATTCCCGAGGACGATCCGCGCAACCCTGCGGTAATCGCGGACAACGTGGGCGACAACGTCGGCGATTGCGCCGGCATGGCCGCCGACCTGTTCGAAACCTATGTCGTCACCATCGGCGTCACCATGGTCGCCATCGCGCTGCTGGTGGCGGGCGACGATGCCGCGCTGCTGCCGCTGGTCGGCCTGCCGCTCGGCCTGTGTGGCCTCTGCGTCATCACCTCGATCATCGGCACCTATTTCGTCCGGCTGGGATCGGGCGGATCGATCATGGGCGCGATGTACAAGGGCTTTGCGGTGACGGCGATCCTTTCGGCGATCCTGCTCTATTTCGTCACCGACGCCGTGGTCGGCATGAACACCGCCTATGCGATGAAGACCGCCGATGCGGCGGGACCGGAAACCTTTACCGGCATGGACCTGTACCTCACCATGCTGGTCGGGTTGGCCGTGACCGGGCTCATCATCTGGATTACCGAATATTATACCGGCACCAACTATCGCCCGGTCCAGTCGATCGCCAAGGCATCGGAAACCGGGCACGGCACCAATGTCATCCAGGGACTGGCGATCAGCCTCGAGGCGACCGCGCTGCCGACGCTGCTGATCGTCGTCGCGGTCATCATCGCCTATCAGCTGGCAGGGATCGTCGGCATCGCCTTTGCCGCAACCGCGATGCTCGCACTGGCGGGCATGGTCGTGGCGCTCGATGCCTATGGCCCGGTAACCGACAATGCCGGTGGCATCGCCGAGATGGCAGGGCTGGACGACAGCGTGCGCGAGAAGACCGATGCGCTCGATGCGGTGGGCAACACCACCAAGGCGGTGACCAAGGGTTATGCCATCGGTTCGGCAGGCCTGGCCGCATTGGTATTGTTCGGCGCGTACACGACCGACCTCAAGGAATTCTTCCCTGACGTACCGGTCGATTTCTCGCTGTCCAACCCGTACGTCATCGTCGGGCTGCTGCTCGGCGCGCTGCTGCCCTATCTGTTTGGCGCGATGGGCATGACCGCAGTGGGCCGCGCGGCAGGATCGGTGGTCGAGGAAGTGCGCGAGCAGTTCCGCACCAATCCCGGCATCATGGCGGGTACGTCCAAGCCGAACTACGCCCGCACTGTCGACCTCGTCACCAAGGCCGCGATCAAGGAGATGATCATCCCCTCGCTGCTGCCGGTGCTGGCGCCGATCGTGGTCTATTTCGTCATCACTGCCGTGGCGGGCCAGGCCAACGGCTTTGCCGCGCTGGGCGCGCTGCTGCTCGGCGTGATCGTCTCCGGCCTGTTCGTCGCGCTGTCGATGACCAGCGGCGGCGGCGCCTGGGACAATGCCAAGAAATATATCGAGGACGGCCACCATGGCGGCAAGGGATCGGACGCGCACAAGGCGGCGGTGACCGGCGATACCGTGGGCGATCCGTACAAGGATACGGCGGGCCCGGCGGTCAATCCGATGATCAAGATCACCAACATCGTCGCACTTTTGTTGCTCGCGGCGCTTGCAGCGGGCTAACCTATGCGATAGCCTTTCGATCTGAACGACAACTGGCCCCGCTGGCTTCGCGCCTGGCGGGGCTTTTTCTTGGGCTGCCGCCCCGATGAAGCGGCGCGCTTAACGGGTTAACCATTTCACTTAAGCTGTTGTTTTGCATTCGCTGCCTATAGCATCTGCGGGGGGCCGCGATCGTCGCAGGCTGATGCAGGAACGCGAATACGGCATGGATCAAGGCCTTGTCATGGCTGGATCGCCCGGCGCCGCACAGGCGGCTCCGGCCTTGCGAGTCGCCCTGCTCGATCCTGTGAGGCTCGATCCTGCGTTCCTGTCCGCCTGGCACCGCCTCGCCGATCACGCGAGCGAACCCAATTTTTTTCATGCCCCGGACTATCTTGTTCCCGCGATCCAGCATTGCGATGCGCTCAAGCGCGCGCGGATCGCTGCGCTGACCGATAACGGCCAGCTCGTCGGACTGATGCCGATCGCGCGCGAACCTTATTACGGACGATGGCCGGTGCCGCACGGCCAGAACTGGCGGCATCCCAATTGCTTTCTCGGCACGCCGCTGGTGAAGCCGGGGCACGAACGCGGCTTCTGGCAGGCGCTGCTTTCGGATCTCGACGGTCGGATGGACGCCGGGCTGTTCCTCCATCTGCACGGCATTGCCACCGACGGCCCGGTCTTCGCGGCGCTCGAACAGCTCTGTCGCGATCAGCGCCGCGCATGCGACATTGTGCTCGCCGAAGAACGCGCGATGCTCGCCACCACCATGGCAGGGCAGGCCTATTACGAGGCGGTGGTGCGCAAGAAGAAGCGCAAGGAAATCGCACGTCTGCGCAACCGGCTCGCCGAACTCGGTACGGTCGAGACCGTTCAGGGTACAGGCGATGCCGGGCTCGATGCCTGGCTGGCCGAGTTTCTCGCGCTCGAACAGGCGGGCTGGAAGGGTCGCAACGGCTCGGCGCTCGCCGACCATCCCGAAACGCGTGCGCTGTTCCTCGATGCGACGCACCGCGCGCATGAAGCGGGCAAGCTGCACCTGATCGCAATGCGGCTCGACGGCAAGCCGCTGGCGATGCTGGTCAATTTCCTCAGCCCGCCGGGCGGCTTCTCGTTCAAGACCGCGTTCGATGAGGATTTTGCGCGCTATTCGCCCGGCGTGCTGTTGCAGATCGACAATCTCGACATATTGCGCGACCATGATCTCGCCTGGATGGACAGCTGCGCCGCCGAAGGCCATCCGATGATCGACAGTCTCTGGGCCGAACGTCGGCATGTCGCGCGTGTTTCGGTCGGCCTCAGGGGCTTTGGCCGCCCTGCTCTGTTTGCCGCCTTCCGCCAGGGCGAACGCTTCATGGACCGCCGCCGCGCGGCCAGCGCCCCGGCGCCTGCCCCTTCCTCTCCGATGGAGAATGACGATGACTGACCAGCCGCACCCCGCCGGTTTTTCCCGGACCACCACCGGGAGCGTATTCACCGACGATGCCAAGGCACGCTTCGCGCTGTGCTATCCGGAAACCGCGCATATCCTTAACCACGGGCTGTTGCAGCATCCGCTGATGGAGCTGGAATCGCTCGCGCAACTGGGCGAGGCGTTGCCGGAGAAATCGCTCGAGTATAATCGCGGCGACCTGCCCATCGGCATCCGCCCCGAAGACGTGCCCAAGACCGGCCTCAGCATCGGCGAGACGATCCGCGGCATCGACAGCGCCAACAGCTGGTGCGTGCTCAAGAATATCGAGCAGGTGCCCGCCTATCGCGACCTTCTGATGAGCCTGCTCGCCGAGCTGCGCGACGTCACCGACAAGACCACCGGAGCCATGCTGCGGCCCGAAGGCTTCATCTTCGTCTCTTCGCCCGGATCGATGACGCCCTATCATTTCGATCCCGAGCACAACATCCTGCTGCAGCTGCGCGGCACCAAGACGATGACGGTGTTCCCGGCAGGCGACCCGCGCTTTGCCGCGCCGGAAGCGCATGAGGCCTATCATTCGGGCGGCGGCCCGCGCAACCTGCCCTGGGACGATGGCTTTGCGCCGCACGGCACCGACTATCGGCTAGAACCCGGCCAGGCGATCTTCGTGCCGGTGATGGCACCGCATTATGTGCGCAATGGCGACAAGCCCTCGATCTCGCTGTCGATCACTTGGCGTTCGGAGTGGAGCTATGCCGAAACCGACGCGCATGCGATGAACAGCGTGCTGCGCAAATATGGCTTCCGCCCCTCGCCGCCGCGCCGCTATCCGGTCAACAATCTGGTGAAATCCTACGGCTATCGCGCGCTGCGCAAGCTGGGGCTCGACTGACGCCGCTTATCGGCCCACCAGCACCCGGATCGCGCCATCGCTCTGGGTGACAGTGGCGTGGATGCCATAAATCGCCTCGATCCAGTGCGGGGTCATCGTCTCGGCGACGCTACCGCTGGCGAGCGTGCGGCCTTCGCTCATCCAGACCAGCCGATCGGCAAACAGCGCGGCCAGATCGAGATCGTGCAGCACGACCAGCGCACCGCCGCCGCGATCGACAAAGCTGCGGATCAGCCGCATCACCTGATGCTGATGGCGCGGATCGAGCGAGGCGACGGGCTCGTCGGCGACCATCAGCGGGGCCTGCGAGGCGAGCGCGCGGGCGATATGCACCCGCGCCAGTTCGCCGCCGGACAGCGTATCGGTGGCGCGGTTCGCCAGCGCCAGAAGATCGCAGGCCGCGAGCGCATGCGCGACTGCAATGGTGTCCGCCTCGGCCAGCCTGGCAGGCGCCGCACCATAAGCGAAGCGGCCAAGCGCGACCACATCGCGCACCCGGATCGGCCAGGCGAGATCGCGCATCTGCGGGAGATAGGTCACAGCGCGCGCACGCTCGGTCGGGGTCAGAACGCCAGGGTCTCGTCCCGCCAGCGTGGCCATGCCGCTATCGGCGCGCGCCAGGCCCAGCGCGACGCGCAACAGGCTGGTCTTGCCCGCGCCATTGGGGCCGAGCAGAATCACGAGTTCGCCGGGATTCAGCGCCAGCGAAGCCTGATTGAGCAAGCTCGCTCCTCTGATCGAAAGGCTCGCCTCGGTGACGTTCAGACCCGCCTCGCTCATCGTACCGCTCCCCGCCGGATCGCGATCATCACGAACACCGGCGCGCCGATCAAGGCGGCGACCACGCCGAGTTTGAGCTCGGTATCGCCGGGGATAATCCGCACCGTGATATCCGCGAGGATCAGGATCAGCCCGGAGAGCAGCGCGCTCGGCACCAGCACGCGCGCGGGATCGTGCCCGACCCAGGGGCGCACCAGATGCGGCGCGACAATGCCGACAAAGCCGATCGCGCCCGCCAGCGCCACTGCGCCGCCGGTCGCCAGCCCTGCGCCGAGCACGACCAGCATCCGCTGGCGCGCGACATCAAGCCCGACGCCGGCCGCCGCTTCCTCACCCAGCGCCAGTGCTGTCAGCCCGCGCCGCGCCGCTATCAGCAGCGCTGCCCCGGCAGCAATGAACGGGGCGCTGAGCGCGAGATCATCGAGGCTGCGATTGGCGACCGACCCCATCATCCAGGTGACCATATCGGCCAGCGTGAACGGGTTGGGAGCAAGGTTCATCAGCAGCGACATGATCGCCCCCGAGAAGCTGGAAATGCCGACCCCGACCAGAATCAGCGTCACCACCGACCGGGTACGCGGCGCCGCCCAGGCGATGATCGCGGTCGCCGCCAGCGCGCCGGCAATCGCCGCCAGCGGCAGCGCGAACGGCATGAGGGCTGCAAGCCCGTAAAACAGCGCCACGGTCGCAAACAGCGCCGCCATCGCGGAAACGCCGAGCACGCCGGGCTCTGCCAGCGGATTGCGGAGCAGGCCTTGCAGCGCCGCGCCGCTCAGCCCCAATGCGCCGCCTGCGACCAGCGCCGCGAGCGCCCGCGGCAGCCGTACCTGCCACACGACGAGCATGTCGCCCGGCTCGCCCATGCCCAGCAAAGCCGCCGCCATGCGCGCGGGCGGCAGCGGGACAGATCCAAGCAGACAGGCCGCGACCAGCGCGATCACGATCCCGACGACCAGTCCTGGGATCAGCCAGCGTGTGCGGGTCATAGCTGTGCGCCTCTGGCCCGCGCCATCGCCTCGGCGGCGTCGAGCACGAACCAGCCGCCGCACGCGGTCCATGCGCCTTCAAGCCCGATGATTGGATGTTCGCTCGCCGTGCGCATCAACGGATGCCGTGCCGCACTCCACTGATCGGGATTGTAGTCGCGCCGTCCGAACCAGGCGACCGCGACGCGATCAGGCTTTTCATAGGCCAGCCGCTCGAGCGGCAGCGGTTGCCAGCCGGGCTCGGTCTGGAAATTGCGGTATCCGGCGAGTTCGATGAGTTCATGGATCAGCGATCCGGGTCCGGTGGTGACCCCGCCGGGGGTGGCATAGAGCAGGGTTGGGCCGCCTTTTTTATTCATCCTCTCCGCGTTCCCGAGCGAAGTCGAGGGACCTGCGCGCAACCCTGGGCGATCACGTCCCTCGACTTCGCTCGGGACAAACGGATATGGGTGTCTAAGTGCAGCCACCCGCGCATCCATCTCGCGGGCGATCCGCTCGCCCCGCGCCCGCTCGCCCAGCTGTCCGGCGGTCTCGATCAGCACGCGCCGCACGCCCGCCAAATCCTCGGCATAGCCCAGCTGCAACACCGGCACCCCGGCGCGCGCGAAGAACGCACCCGCGTCCGCACCGCCACCATAGCTGCGCACGACCAGATCGGGCTTGAGCACCAGCACGTCCTCGGCGCGCGGGGCAACCTTGGGCATGCCTTTTGCCGTCTCGCGCATATACGAGAAATCGCGCGTGGCATCGGGCGAGAGCGCGAGAATGCGCTCCCGTCCGAGAAGTTTCAGCACATATTGATCCGCGCAATAATCGAGGCTCACGACCCGCATCGCCCGAACCGGAGGTTCGAGTGGTGCGGGTGTCGCGGCCTTGCCCAGCGAGCAGGCGGTGAGGATGCTGCACATGGCGAGCAACAAAGCGCCCACCCCCAACCGTTTGTCCCGAGCGTGTCGAGGGACCTTGCACAACCGATGCGCGCACGTCCCTCGACTTCGCTCGGGACAAACGGAGAAAGGGGGGAGAACCCTTGACATCACATCTTCAACCTGACCCCCGCATAGCCCGCACGTCCGGGCACGCCATAATTGAACGCGGTCTGGTACGCCTCGTCAAACAGGTTTTCGACCCGGCCATAGACTTCCAGATTGTCCGAGATGCTCCAGCTAGCGCGCAGATCGACGCGGACATAGCTGTCGAGCCGCACGGTGTTGGCGACATCGTCGAACGTGTCGCCGACCATCAGGAAGGTCGCGCCCAGCGCCGGCCCCCAGGGGGATTTCCAGTCGACAAGCACCGAGGCGCTGTCCTTGGCGCGCCGCGCGAGCCGGTTTCCGAAATTGACCCGGCCCGAAAAGTCCGCTTCGCGCGAGCGGTTCTCGGTATCGACCAGGCTGTACTGTGCCTGCACGGTGAAATTGGGCACCGGCTGCATCCACAGGCCAAGCTCCACGCCTTGCGCCCGCGCCGCCGCAATATTCTCGAGGCTGAACGTCGCCGAAGAAAAGACGATAAGGTCCTCGGTATTGCGGCGGAACCAGGTCGCCTGCGCGCGGAGCTTGCCGTCGATCAGCGACTGTTCGATCCCCGCATCATAGCTGCGCGCTGTTTCGGGGCGCAGATCGGGATTGCCGAATGCGGCGAGTTGCTCGCTGAGCGCCGGGGCGCGGAAACCCTCGGCATAGGTCGCGCGGATCACGGTATCGCCGTCATTGGGCGTATAGGCGATATTGCCGCCCAGGCTGGTCTTGCTGCCGAACACCTGCTGGTCGTCGACGCGCACCCCGCCGGTGACGGTCAGCCCCTTGAGCGGTCGCACGATGGCCTGGCCGTAATAGCTGGTCATGTGCACGTCACTGACATCGGGCGCAGTGTTGAACGAGGGGAAGAAGGTGCTCGCCTCGCTCTGCTCGTGCTCGACGCCGAACACCAGCGTCAGCGCATCGGCCACGTCGGCCACGCCCTGATATTCGAACCGGTCGAGCGTGCCCTTGGCGCGCGCGGGGTTGAACGATCCGGGTGTCGGATCGGTGGTCACGCGCTTGATGTCGGTGCGGGTATAGGCGATGCGGTTGCGGAAACGACCGTTGAACAGCGCCACGTTCAGCCCGGCATAGCCGACGAACTGGCGGCTGTCGGTCACGGGCAGTGTATCGGCAGGCGGGTTATCGAATTCGGCCTCGCCATCGGTATAGAAGCCGCGCAGATCGAGGCTGATCGCATCGCTGAACGCGACGCGCAGCTTGCCGTTGAGCGTCAGGTTCTTGAACCCGTCCTTCTCGGTGGCACCATTGCGCTCATCCGAAGCGCTGATGCCATCGGTGCGGAAATAGCTCCCGCCGAGACTTCCCGAAACGATTCCGGTCTTGCCCGACACGCTGGCGACCAGTTGGCCGGTGTCGCGATAGCCATATTCGCCGCGCGCATTGGCCTGCAGCCCCTCGCTCGGCTCGATCGTGGTGATGTTGATGACGCCGCCGATCGCCTGGCTGCCCCAGATCACCGAATTGGGTCCACGCAACACCTCGACCGACCCGATATTGCCGGTCAGGATCGAGCTGAAATCGAACGCGCCCGAGGGCGATGACGGATCATTGATGCGCACGCCATCGACCAGCACCAGAGTCTGCGAGCTGTCGCCGCCGCGGATGAACACGCTGGTTGTACCGCCGGGGCCGCCGTTGCGCGCAACGCTGATGCCGGGCAGCGTCTGCAGCACGTCGCTCAGCACCTGGGTCTGGCGGCGGTCGAGCTCGGCCTTGTCGACCACGGTGATCGACTGGCCGGTCTCGCTCCGCTTCTGGACGATGCGACTGGCGGAGACGACGATATCGTCGTCCTGGTCGTCGGTGGCAGACTGCGCATGGAGCGGCGTGGCCACGGCCAGAGCAAGCGCGGACACGGTGAAACTGCGGATGAATTTGGACACGGTTTTCCCTCAGCCCCAGCCGCCGCCGAAGCGGAAGGGCAGATGAACGACATTAAGGCCCGCCGGGATCGCTCCCGGACGCGACTATGGCCTGTGGCATGTCGTTACGAAGGAAAAAACTTTCCCATCCGAACAGGCTGGACCCGGCCCCCGGATGAACGACGCGATGGCAGGTCTCCTGGCTCGTCGATCATCGCCTCGGGCCGTCTTCCCGGGATCGCTCCCAGTGACATAGTGGCCGTCGGCTCCCGACTGACAGTTGCGGGCACAGCGCCGGATTTGCACCGGCTTCCCTCTTCGCCCCCCGGCTAAGGGAGGAACCATCTGGATGCGCAATTGCTGGATTTGGGCAGGCTTGTCAATCCGGCCTTACAAAAGCCCCGGCCTGCCCTGCTGACAGGCCGGGCTTCAGGGGATCAGATCAGCTCGACCGCAACCGCCGTCGCCTCGCCGCCGCCGATGCAGAGCGATGCGAGACCGCGCTTGCCGCCATGTGTCTGCAGGGCGGAAACCAGCGTGGCGATGATTCGCGCACCGCTCGCGCCGATCGGGTGGCCAAGTGCGGTCGCGCCGCCATGCACGTTGATCTTGTCGTGCGGGATGCCGAGGTCGCGCATCGCGATCATCGACACGCAGGCGAACGCCTCGTTGACCTCGAACAGGTCGACATCGTCGACGCTCCAGCCCGCCTTTTCCAGCGCCTTGCGGCTGGCATCGACCGGCGCGGTGGTGAAGCGCGCCGGCGCGTGCGCGTGGGCGGCGTGCGACACGATCCGCGCGACGGGCTTGAGGCCCAGCCTGTCGGCCACGCTCTGGCGGGTCAGAACCAGCGCCGCTGCACCGTCGGAGATCGACGAGGCATTGGCAGCGGTGATCGTGCCGTCCTTGGCAAACGCCGGCTTCAGGCTCGGGATCTTCGACGCGTCGCCCTTGAGCGGCTGTTCGTCCTTGTCGATCGTCTCGGTGCCCTTGCGACCGGTGATCTCGACGGGGACGATCTCGCGGTCGAAGCCGCCCGAGCTCTGCGCCTTCTGTGCGCGGGTCAGCGAGGCGATGGCATAATCGTCCTGGTCCTGGCGGGTGAACTGATATTCGCCTGCGGTTTCCTCGGCAAAGCTGCCCATCGCGCGGCCGGGTTCATACGCGTCCTCGAGTCCGTCAAGGAACATGTGATCCATCACCCGGTCATGGCCAATGCGCGCGCCGCCGCGATGCTTGGTGAGCAGATAGGGCGCATTGGTCATGCTCTCCATACCACCTGCCACCAGCAGATCGACCGAGCCCGAGGCCAGCGCCTCTGCCCCCATGATCGTCGCCTGCATGCCGCTGCCGCACATCTTGTTGACCGTGGTCGCCTCGACCGATTGCGGCAGGCCGGCCTTGAGCGCGGCCTGGCGCGCCGGGGCCTGGCCTAGCCCAGCCGGCAGCACGCAACCCATATAGATGCGCTCGATCGCATCGCCCGAAACCCCAGCCCGCTCGACCGCCGCCTTGACGGCAGTCGCGCCGAGATCGGTGGCGCTGGCGCCCGAGAGCGAACCCTGGAAGCTGCCCATCGGCGTGCGCGCATAGGAGACGATGACGACGGGATCGGCGGCGGAAAATGCGGTCATGGCATGAGTCCCTTTTCGAATGTGGTGAAAGCGCCTTCCCCTAGGGCCAGCGCGATTGCAAGAGGCTTGGAGTACAAAGCGCTTGGCCTGTCTCGGGGCGAGCCGCTATGCGCAAGGGCGCTGCCGATCCCCGGCATTGGGCCAATTTCGTTATGTATGCGCCGCTGCTCGACCATCCGGTGATCGCGCCCCTTGCAGCGGCAATCCTTGGCGCAATCTTCGGCAGCTTTATCGGCGCACTGGTGGTGCGCTGGTCCGCGGGGCGATCGATCCTGACCGGGCGGTCGCAATGCGATGCTTGCGGTGCGCAGCTCAAGCCATGGCAGCTCGTACCCGTCCTGTCCTATCTTTTGCTGCGCGGACAATGTGCAGCATGCGGCGCACGGATCGGCTGGCAAAGCCTGGCGATCGAGCTTGGTGCCGCGGCGATTGGTGCGGTGTCGCTGACGCTGCATCCCGGGGCGCAGGGCCTGGCCATCGCCGCGTTGGGCTGGCTGCTGCTGCCGCTCGCGCTGCTCGATCTGCGCCAGTACTGGCTGCCGCAGCCGCTCACCGCTGCGCTGGCGCTGGGCGGACTGGCGAGCGCAGCATGCGGCATCGCGCCCGACTGGAGCAGCCGCCTGATCGGCGCAGGCGCGGGTTTCGTCGGGCTTTGGCTGATCGCGCTGCTCTATCGGTTGACGCGCGGGCGCGAGGGGCTAGGCGGCGGTGATCCGCTGCTGCTCGGAGCAATCGGGCTGTGGCTCGGCTGGCAGGCGCTGCCACTCGTGCTGCTGATCGCCAGCGGCCTCGGGCTTGCCGTCGCGCTGGTGCTGCAGCGGCGCGGCCATGATCTCGACGCCGCCACCCGCTTCCCGCTCGGCACGCTGATGGCGCTTGCCGCCTGGCCGGTGGCGCTGCTCGGCCCTTAGACCGAACCGCGTCCGGCAATCAGCGCGTCGACCACGGAAGGGTCGGCAAGCGTGCTGGTATCGCCGAGCGAACCGAACTCGTTCTCCGCGATCTTGCGCAGGATGCGCCGCATGATCTTGCCGCTGCGCGTCTTGGGCAGCGCCGGCGTGAAATGCAGATGGTCGGGCGTGGCGATCGGGCCGATCTCCTTGCGCACCAGTGCCTTCAGCTCCCCGGCCAGCGCTTCGTCGGCCTCCTCGCCGACGTTCAGCGTGACATAGCAATAGATGCCCTGCCCCTTGATGTCGTGCGGAAAGCCGACCACAGCAGCTTCGGCAACGCGCGGGTGCAGCACCAGCGCGCTTTCGACCTCGGCCGTGCCCATGCGATGGCCCGAGACGTTGATGACATCGTCCACGCGGCCGGTGATGCGGTAATAACCGTCTTCATCGCGCTTGCAGCCATCGCCTGTGAAATATTTGCCCTTATAGGTGCTGAAATAGGTCTGCACGAAACGCTCGTGATCGCCATAGACGGTGCGCGCCTGGCCGGGCCAGGAGGCGGCGATGCACAGATTCCCTTCTGTCGCGCCGTCCAGGATATTGCCATCGGCATCGACCAGTTCGGGCCGGATGCCGAAGAACGGCAGGCCCGCGCTGCCCGGCCGCATCGCATGCGCGCAAGGCAGCGTCGTGATCATGATGCCGCCGGTCTCGGTCTGCCACCAGGTATCGATCACCGGGATGGCGTCCTTGCCCACGGTGCGCCGGTACCAGCGCCAGGCCTCGGGATTGATCGGTTCGCCGACCGACCCGATCAGCCGCAAGGCGCTCAGGTCGTGCTTCTCCACCGGCGCTTCGCCCTCGCGCATCAGCGCGCGGATCGCGGTGGGCGCGGTGTAGAAGATGTTGACGCCATGCCGCTCGCACATGTCCCAGAAACGGCTGTGATCGGGATGGTTGGGCACGCCTTCGAACAGCAGGCTGGTCGCGCGGTTGAGCAGCGGGCCATAGACCGAATAGCTGTGCCCGGTGACCCAGCCGATATCGGCGGTGCACCAATAGACCTCGCCGGGGCGGTAATCGAAGGCATAATGAAAGGTCGTCGCGACCCAGACGGCATAGCCGCCGGTGGTGTGGAGTACGCCCTTGGGCTTGCCGGTGGAGCCCGAGGTATAGAGGATGAACAACGGGTCCTCCGCCGCCATCGGTTCGCACGGGCAGGTCGCGGGCACGGTCGCCGATAATTCGTGATACCAGTGGTCGCGCCCCTCGGTCATCGCGATTTCGGCCCCGGTATGACGCACGACCAGCACTGCATCCACGCTGATCCCGTGATCGGTGAGCGCGGCGTCGACATTGGCCTTGAGCGGCACCGTCTTGCCTCCGCGCATTCCCGCATCGGCAGTGACGATGAAGCGGCTCGCGCAATCCTCGATCCTCCCGGCAAGCGCCTCGGGCGAGAAACCGCCGAACACCACAGAATGGATCGCGCCGATGCGCGCGCAGGCGAGCATCGCGATCGCGCCTTCGAGCACCATCGGCATGTAGATGGTCACCCGGTCGCCCTTGACCACGCCGAGCGCCGTCAGGGAGCTGGCGAAGCGCTGCACCTCGGCGAGCAGCGCATCATAGCTCAGCGAGCGGACATCGCCGGGGGTGTCGCCTTCCCAGATCAACGCGGTGTCGGCGCCATGCCCCGCCAGCACATGGCGGTCGACCGCGTTGTAGCACAGGTTCAGCTCGCCATCGTCATACCAGCGGATGCGGACCGGATCGAAGCTCGAGCGGTTGATATGCGTCGGTCTCGAACTCCAGTCGATGCGATCCGCCTGCAGCGCCCAGAATCCGTCCGGATCGCGCAGCGACGCTGCATAGAGTTCCGCATACTGCGTCGGCGTGCACCAGGTCTGTGCATCCTCAGGCGCCGGGATCAGGGCTTCGGCGGCGGTCTCTTGGCTCATCTTTCGGGTCCTCGCGCGATGACGGCCCTTGCAGCCGCTTCGCCCGTCTTTCTGCCCGACCGCATCTTCACGAGCAACCCGTCGCAAACTGTCATATCCTGGTCAAATAGCGATTGATATAACATTACACGAGTGCTAGCCGCCCCTCCGACTCCGCGGTTCCGGGTGCATGGCAAGGCCCATAGCGCAAGGGCAGCGGACACCGGATTGCCGGTCAACGGCAGCCTTTCTTCCTTTTTCAGAGTCCCCAGGGAGCATAACAGAACATGCGTCGCACGCTTCTCACCGTTACCTCGTCGCTTTCGCTCGCTACCGCGCTGCTTGCCCCGCTTCCCGCCCTGGCACAGCAGGCCGCTCAAGCCGAGGAAACCGCACAGGAAGATGATGACTTCCACAAGAGCGGCGGGATCATCGTCACCGCGCCATTCGTCCGCGATCTCAGCATCCTGGCCGGCACGTCCGAGCTTTCGGGCGACACTCTGGCGCGCGAGGCGCGCGCGCAGATCGGCGACGCACTGACCAAGCTGCCCGGCGTCTCGGCGACCAGCTTCTCACCCGGTGCCTCGCGCCCGGTGCTGCGCGGCTTCCAGGGCGAGCGCATCCGCGTGCTCACCGACGGCATCGGCACGATCGACGTGTCGAACACCTCGCCGGACCATGGCGTAACGGTCGAGCCGATCATCCTCGACCGGGTCGAGGTGCTTCGCGGCCCTGCCGTGCTGCTGTTCGGCGGCCAGGCGGTCGGCGGCGCGGTCAACGCCATCGACAAGCGCATCCCGCGCGAGGTGCCCGAAGAGCCGTTCCATCTCGACGCACTCGCCACGTACGGATCGGCTGCGGACGAGCGCAGCATCGGCGCGAGCCTCGATGTTCCGCTGACCTCGAAGCTGGTGCTCCACCTCGATGGTAGCTACCGCAAGTCCGACGACCTGCGCGTGGGCGGCTTCGTGCTGTCGCCCGGTCTTCGCGCCGAGCAACTTGAAGAGGCTGCGGAAGAGCGCGCCGAGGGCAATCTGGAGGACGCAGCTGAAGCCGAGGAACTGGCCGGCCTGCGCGGCCGCATCCCCAATACCGGCACCGAAACCTACAGTCTTGGCGCGGGCCTTGCCTATATCGGCGAAGGTGGCAGCTTCGGTATTTCGGGCAGTTATTACAACAGCCTGTACGGCGTTCCCGAACGCCCCGGCGCCGGTCACCATCATGGTGAAGAGGAAGGTGCTGGCGGCGAGGGGGAAGAGGGCCCCGTCACCATCGGCCTTGACCAGTTCAAGGTCGATTTCCGCGGCCAAGTCGATCTGCCCGGCTTTTTCGAGGCACTGCGCCTGCGAGCGGCCTATGCCGATTTCAAGCAGACCGAGTTCGAGGGCGACGAGGTCGGCACCGTGTTCCGCAACAACGGCATCGAATCCCGGCTCGAGCTGGTCCAGCGCGAACGCGGCGGCTGGCGCGGCGCGAGCGGCGTGCAATATGTGCATCGCGATTTCAGCGCGATCGGCGCGGAAGCCTTTGTTCCGCCCAACACCACCGATCAGGTCGGCATCTTCACGCTGCAGGAAGTGCGGCTGGGCAAGATCGAACTCGAGGGCGCAGGCCGCTTCGACCGTGTCGTGGTAAAGTCGCAGGATGTCGGCGTCGAGCGGCGGTTCAACTCCTATTCGTTCGCGGCGGGTCTCGCCTATCTCCCGACCGACCAATTGAAGCTCGGCGTCAACCTCAACCGCGCCCAGCGCGCGCCTGCGGCCGAAGAGCTGTTCTCCAACGGACCGCATATCGCCACACAAGCCTTCGAGATCGGCAACCCGAATTTCACGACCGAAAAGAGCTGGGGCGGCGAAGCCTATATCCGCTATTCGACCCCGGACGTGAACCTCTCGCTCACCGGCTTCTACAACCGGTTCGATGACTTCATCATCGACGTGCCGACCGGCGAAGAAGAAGACGAGCTGCCCGTCTTCCAGTTCATCCAGAACGATGCGAAATATGATGGCCTGGAAGCCGAAGCCTCGGTGGTCTTCGCGCGCGCGGGCGGCTTCAAGTTCATCGCCGATGGCGTCGCCGACTATGTCCATGCCTCGCTCGACGGCCTGGGCCCGGTACCGCGCATCCCGCCGCTGCGCCTGCTCGGCGGGCTGGAAGCACAGAGCGACACGCTGAACGTGCGCGCCGAGGTCGAATGGTTCGACGATCAGGAACGCAATGCCAATTTCGAGACGCCGACCGAAGGGTTCACGCTGGTCAATGCCAGCGCCTCGTGGAAGCCGTTCGGCGCTTCGCGCGGCGTGACACTGATTGCATCGGCGAACAACATCTTCGACGTGGTCGGCCGCCGCGCCGCCAGCTTCACCAAGGACTTCGCGCCCTTGGGCGGCCGCGACTTCCGCGTCTCGGCGCGATTCAGCTTCTAAACCAGGCGTCCGCGTACCAAAAGCCCTCCCCCTTGATGGGGGAGGGTTGGGTGGGGGTGATTTCTCCAAATCGTGCAAAGATGCGTAATCGAGCCAACTTGACCCGGCCGCACCATCACCCTCACCGCTGCGGCTAGGCTCCTGCGTCGCCAAGCCTCGCTGCCTCTCCCATCAAGGGAGAGGCGTTTTGCAAGCAGTCTCTCAAACCGTCGGCAACACGTGGTCCCTGAACTGGTCGCGCAGCGCCGTTTTCAGCAGCTTTCCGGTCGCGCTGTGCGGCAGCGATTCGACGAACACGATGTCGTCGGGCAGCCACCATTTGGCGACATGCGCCGACAGGTGCGCCAGAATCGCGTCCTTGCTCGGGCTGGTGCCGGGCTTGGGCACCACCAGCAGCAGCGGGCGCTCGTCCCATTTCGGGTGCGGCAGACCGATCGCGGCGGCTTCGGCGACATCGGGCATGCCGACCGCCGCATTCTCCAGATCGACCGAGCTGATCCATTCGCCGCCCGACTTGATCACGTCCTTGGCGCGGTCGGTAATCTGCATCACGCCATCGGGATGGATGACCGAAACGTCGCCGGTGTCGAACCAGCCGTCCTCGGTGAGTGCGTCGGCTTCCGCCTTGAAATAGCGCTTGATGATCCACGGCCCCTTGATCTGGAGCCGGCCGCTCGACTTGCCGTCGCGCGGCAGCACGTTGCCCTCGTCATCGACCACGCGAAGTTCGACGCCGAACGGCACGCGGCCCTGCTTCGTGACCAGATCGAGCTGCGCCTCGAAATCGAGATCGTCCCAATCGGGCGACGGCGCGCCCATCGTGCCGATCGGCGAGGTTTCGGTCATACCCCAGGCATGGTTCATCCGCGCGCCCATCTTCATGATCCGCTCGCACATCGCCCGCGGCGCCGCCGACCCGCCGATGGTGACCACCTGCAGATATTCGGGCTTCTGCCCCGTGGTGTCGATATGCTGGAACATCGCCAGCCACACGGTGGGCACACCTGCGGAATGCGTGACCTTTTCGGTGTTCATCAGGTCGCACAGCACGGC
Source organism: Acidovorax delafieldii (assembly GCA_001555775.1). GTDB lineage: Bacteria > Pseudomonadota > Alphaproteobacteria > Sphingomonadales > Sphingomonadaceae > Blastomonas > Blastomonas delafieldii_A. The sequence goes on from LSHP01000146.1 coordinate 21,703, forward strand.
AGGATCGTTGACGGCGGAAAAGACGAACTTGATCCCCGCTGCCGCGCCGGCAAAGGGCAGGCCCCAGGCGGCCGCATGGAACATCGGCACGACGGGCAGCGCCACCGATTGCGGCGACAGGCTGAACACCGCCGGCTGCATCTCGGCCAGGGCATGGATCACGGTTGAGCGGTGCTCGTACAGCACGCCCTTGGGATTGCCCGTGGTGCCCGAGGTATAGCAGAGCATGCACGGATCGCGCTCCGACCCTTCGTGCCAGCGATAGCCTTCGTCGCCGGTGTCGAGCAGCGCCTCGAAGCCTTGCACGTCCGATCCGGCGGGCGGATCGAAACAGACATAATGCTCGATCGTCGTCCAGCGGCTCTTCATCTTGTCGATGATCGGCTGGAATGCTGCGTCATAGCACAGCACCTTATCCTCGGCATGGTTGGCGATATATTCGAGCTGCTCCTCGAACAGGCGCGGGTTGATGGTGTGGATCACCCCGCCCATGCCGATCGCGCCATACCAGGCGACGAGATGGCGGCTGTGATTCATCGCGAGCGTCGCGACGCGGTCGCCGGGCTGCAGGCCCAGCTTCACCAGCGCGCTCGCCAGCCGACGCGCGTCGCGGGCAATCCCTGCCCAATGGGTCCGGGTCTGGCCGCCGTCCGCCCAGCGGGTGACGATTTCACGCGTGCCGCTCTCGCGCTCGGCATGGTCGAGCAGCCGCATCACGCGCAATTCATAATCCTGCATTCCGCCAACGATCATCATTCTCTCCCAGATCTTGAGGCTCTCGCAGGGAGCCGGTTTGACCTGGATGAGAAAGCCCGAAGCGGCGATCAAGTCAACTGACGAGGCGCAATTCCGGGCGTCCGGCGGCAAGCTGTTCGATATCGCGGACGTTCAGCCCCTCAACCAGGCGCAGCGCAGCCTGCGTTTCGCCATCGAGCCGGAAGCGGTTGCCCAGGCACACCGGCATCACCCGTCCCTCGCCCATGATCAGCCGCGCATGCAGTTCGTCCTGCCCGCTTCCGGCTGGCCCGAGCAATTCGGCGAGCCGCGACAGCGCATCGGGATGATGGACATCAATATGCGCACGATGCCGCAGCACGACCTTGATCTGGTCGAGCGGCCGCGCCCGGCGGATGGTCGCGCGCGGGGCCTGTTCCTCGCTCGAACGGTCGAATTCGAGCTCGATCAGCAGACAGGCCGATTGCGCCGCCCATTCGGGCATCGAAGCGACGATCTCGTCATCGAACGAGCTTGCCGAGAACTGGCCGGATTCATCCGACAGGTCGACCATCACGAAGGTGCTGCCGCGCTTGGACTGCCGCCGGTTGCAGCCTTCGACCAAAGCGGCGACCTTGGCGGTCTTGCGCTCGCCGACGCGCACCTCGAGCGTGTCGACCAGCAGCTGATAGGGCCGCGCGCCCTGTGCCTTGGCGGTCGCGGCAAATTCGGTCACCGGATGCGCGGAGAAGAAGAAGCCGAACGCCTCGCGCTCATAGGTCATCTTCTCGCCCATCGCCCAGGGCTTGGCGGGCGCCAGACGCAGCGACTGGCCCGGCTGCTGGACATCGCCGAACAGCCCGCCCTGCCCGCTGGTGCGCTGGCGCTGCGCCTCGGCGGCAACTGCCATGACCGTATCGGCCGAGGCATGCACGACCGAACGCTCGAGCCCCAGCCCGTCGAACGCGCCCGCTGCGGCAAGGCTTTCGATCTGGCGCTTGTTGACGGCCCCCGCGTCGATCCGGTCGGCGAGATCGCCCAGCGACTTGAACGGCCCGCCCGCTAGGCGCGTCGCGACCACGCCCTCCATCGCCTTTTCGCCGACATTCTTGAGCCCCGCGAGCGCATAACGCACCGCGAGGCCGTCTGCCGTCTGCTCGACCGAGAACTCGGCCTCGCTCGCGTTGATGCACGGCGGCAGGCAGGCGATCCCCAGACGGCGCATATCGTCGACGAAAATCGCAAGCTTGTCGCTCTGGTGCATGTCGAAGCACATCGAGGCAGCGAAGAACTCGTGCGGGTGGTGCGCCTTGAGCCAGGCCGTCTGGTACGCGAGCAGCGCATAGGCCGCCGCGTGCGACTTGTTGAAGCCATAGCCTGCGAACTTGTCGATCAAATCGAACAGCTCATTGGCCTTCTTGGCATCGATGTCGTTCTTCGCGGCACCCTCGACGAAGCGGCCGCGCTGCTTGTCCATCTCCGCCTGGATCTTCTTGCCCATCGCGCGGCGCAGCAGGTCTGCGTCACCCAGCGAATAGCCCGCGAGAACCTGCGCGGCCTGCATCACCTGTTCCTGATAGACGATGATGCCGTAGGTCTCCTTCAGGATATCCTCGAGCAGCGGGTGCGGATAGGTGATCGGTTCGCGGCCGTTCTTGCGCGCGCCGAAGCTCGGGATATTGTCCATCGGGCCCGGACGGTAGAGCGAGACGAGCGCGATAATGTCGCCGAACGCGGTCGGCTTCACCTGCGCGAGCGTGCGGCGCATGCCTTCGGATTCGAGCTGGAACACCCCGACGGTATCGCCGCGCTTGAGCAACTCGTAGGTCTTGGCATCGTCCCAGGGCAGGCGCGACAGATCGACCTCGACGCCGCGTTTCGCCAGCATCTCGACCGCCTTGTGCAACACCGAGAGCGTCTTGAGGCCGAGAAAGTCGAATTTCACCAGCCCTGCCGTCTCGACATATTTCATGTCGAACTGCGTCACCGGCATGTCCGAACGCGGATCGCGGTACAGCGGCACGAGTTGCGCCAGCGGACGGTCGCCGATGACGACCCCGGCAGCATGGGTCGAGCTGTGGCGCGGCAGGCCTTCGAGCTGCATGGCGAGGTCGAACAGCGTCTTGACCTCGGCGTCATCGCGATACTGGTTGCGCAGTTCATCCACCCCGGCCAGCGCGCGGTCGAGCTTCCACGGGTCGGTCGGGTGGTTGGGGACGAGCTTGCACAGGCCATCGATGCGGCCATAGCCCATCTGCAGCACGCGGCCCGTATCGCGCAGCACCGCGCGCGCCTTCAGCTTTCCGAAGGTGATGATCTGCGCGACATGATCGCGGCCGTATTTCGCCTGCACATAGCGGATCACCTCGCCGCGCCGCGTTTCGCAGAAGTCGATATCGAAGTCGGGCATCGACACGCGCTCGGGGTTGAGGAAGCGTTCGAACAGCAGGCCAAGCTTGATCGGATCGAGATCGGTAATCGTCAGCGCCCAGGCGACCGCCGAGCCTGCGCCCGATCCACGCCCCGGCCCCACCGGGATATTGTGATCCTTGGCCCATTTGATGAAATCGGCCACGATCAGGAAATAGCCGGGAAAGCCCATGCCGACGATGACATTGACCTCGAATTCAAGACGGTCGAAATAGGCCTTGCGCTCTTCCTCGGTCAGGTCGGGATAGGCCTCGAGCCGCTTTTCCAGCCCGGCAAACGCATCGGCGCGCAGCTGCGCCGCTTCGCCCTCGAGATCGCCCGCCAGGCTGGGCAGGATCGGCTTGCGCTTGGGCGGCGCATAGGCACAGCGCTGCGCAACGACGAGCGTGTTGACCAGGGCTTCGGGCAGGTCGCTGAACAGCTCGCGCATCATCGGGGCGGACTTGATCCACGCCTCGGGCGAGCTGCGGTCACGATTGGCAGCGCCAACATATTCGCCGCGCGCGATGCACAGCATCGCATCATGCGCGGCGTGAAAGCCCGGATCGGCATAACAGGCCGGGTTGGTCGCGACGAGCGGCAGATGGCGCGCATAGGCCAGGTCGAGCAGCGCGTTTTCCGCCAGCGTCTCGATCTCCTCTCCGCGGCGGCACAGCTCGATATACAAGCGGTCGCCAAACAGGCTCTGGAGCTGGTCGCAATAGCGTTCGGCTTCATCCTGCTGTCCGGCGGCGAGCAGCTTGACCAAAGCCCCCTCGCCCGCTGCGGTCAGCGCGATCACGCCATCGGTGCGTCCCTCCAGCCGGTCGAACGGCACATGCGCAGGCAGTTCGAGCGGGCGGTCGAGATGCGCGTGCGAGACGAGATCGCACAGATTGTCATAGCCCTTCTCGCTCTGCGCATAGAGCGCCAGCCAGTCGAGCGTGGGCGAGGCCGGGTTGCTGCCGGGTCGCGCGACGCACAGCAGCGTGCCGACGATCGGCTGGATGCCTGCATCGAAACAGCCATCGGCAAAGGCCATGCCCGCATAGAGCCCGTTGCGGTCGGCCAGCGCGATTGCGGGAAAGCCGCGCGCATGCGCGGTCTTGGCGATCGCCTTGGGCTCGATCGCTCCTTCGAGCATCGTATAGGCGCTGAACACGCGCAGCGGGACGAAGGGTTCATAGGCCATGGGAAAACGCTACCGTTTGCCCCGCGATTCGAAAACCGGGGCGCTTACTCGCCAGTGGATAAGTCTTTCGCGGCGATCTTGCGCCGCACGTCGCGCACCGTCGACCAGATGCCGTAGAGGATCAGCACCGCGAGGAAGATCCACACCCAGACCGGAATGTTGCGCCCGGCAATGGCGAGATAGACATAGGCCGAGACGAAACAGGCGCCCGCGCACATGACCGGCAGCACCGTCGGCTTGCCCGCGCGGGCGTTACGCACCAGCCAGGCGATGCTGGCCAGGAACAGCGGGATCGCGCCGATATAGATGGTCGCGAAGATCACCGGATTGACGCCATATTGCGCGCCCAGTCCATTGGCCCAGGTGCTGATGGCGTCGATCATGGGTGCGGTGTCCTTGCTGTCAGGTCATTGTTCCACGTCACCCCCGCGCAGGCGGGGGTCCCGCTTCTACTCAAGAATATGAGAAAGCGGGATTCCCGCCTTCGCGGGAATGACGGGGCTATAGCAAAATTTTCGACCTGCGCACGTGCAGCGTTACAGCAGCTTCTCGATATCCGCCTTCAATTGCTCGGGCTTCACCATCGAACCGTAGCGCGCGACGACATTGCCCTTGCGATCGATCAGGAACTTGGTGAAATTCCACTTGATCGCGCGGCTGTCCATCAGCCCGGCCTGCTGGCTCTTGAGATACTTCCACAGCGGATCGGCTTCCTCGCCATTGACCGCGATCTTGGCAGAAAGCGGGAAGGTCACGTCATAGGTGAGCGAGCAGAAGTTCTTGATCTCTTCGGCATCGCCCGGCTCCTGCGCGCCGAACTGGTTGCACGGAAAGCCCAGCACCTCGAACCCGCGATCCTTGTATTCGCGATGCAGCGCCTCGAGCCCTTCATATTGCGGCGTGAACCCGCATTTGGAGGCCGTGTTGACGATCAGCAGAACCTGGCCCTGATAATCGGAAAGCGGCTTGGAGCTGCCATCGGGCAGCGGCATCGTGTAATCGAAAACGGTCATGCGATCCTTCCATCGTGCAGGCGGACAACCCGGTCCATGCGCGTGGCCAGTCGTTCGTTATGGGTGGCCACCAATGCCGCGCTGCCCTCTTCCCTTACAAGATGCAGGAACTCGTCGAACACTCTGTCGGCGGTCGCCTCGTCCAGATTTCCGGTCGGTTCGTCGGCAAGCACGACCCTGGGCCGGTTGGCAAGCGCGCGCGCGACCGCGACGCGCTGCTGCTCGCCGCCCGACAGCTGGCTGGGGCGATGATCGAGCCGCTGGCCGAGCCCGAGACGGGAAAGCAGTTCCGCTGCCCGGTCCGATGCCTCGTCGCGGGTGCGCCCCATGATCAACTGCGGCAGCACCACATTCTCGCGCGCGGTGAAATCGGGCAGCAGATGGTGGAACTGATAGACGAAACCCAGCGCCGTCTTGCGCAGCCGGGTGCGCCCGTTGCTGTTCAGTTGCGCCGCCTCTTCGCCAGCGATGCGGATCGACCCGGTAAAGCCACCCTCCAGCAGGCCCACCGCCTGCAGCATCGTCGACTTGCCCGATCCCGAAGGACCAAGCAGCCCGACGATCTCGCCCGGTTCGACCGCCAGATTGACGCCCTTGAGCACGTCGATGGTGACGCCGCCCTGCGCAAAGCTGCGGCGGACATCGGTGAGCAGGATGACGGCATCACTCATAGCGCAGCACCTGCACGGGATCGGTCGAGGACGCCTTGAAGGCGGGATAGAGCGTCGCCAGGAAGCTGAAGAGCAAGGCCATCAGCGCAATCCCCCCCACTTCGACCGGGTCGGTGCGGCTGGGAAGCTCTGTGAGGAAGCGGATCGAAGGGTCCCAGAGCTGCTGGCCGGTCACGAACTGGACCGCAAGCACGATGCTCTGCCGGAAATAGAGGAAGACAAAGCCCAGCCCCAGCCCCGTCACCGTGCCGAGCGATCCGATGATCAGCCCCACCGTGATGAAGATCTTGAGCAGCGAGTTGCGGCTGGCCCCCATCGTGCGCAGGATCGCGATGTCGCGGGTCTTGGCGCGCACCAGCATGATCAGCGACGAGAGGATGTTGAACACCGCGACCAGAATGATGATCGACAGCACGATGAACATCGCGACGCGCTCCACCGCCAGCGCCTCAAACAGCGAGGCGTTGATCGTGCGCCAGTCGTTGACCACCGCCTGGCCGCGCAGCTTCTGCTCCAGCGGCGCGAGAATCTCGCGCACCTTGTCGGCATCGCGCGTCGTCACCTCGATCATGCCGACCTGATCGCCGAGCAGCAGCAGGAGCTGCGCGTCCCTGATCGGCATGATGACGAACGCCTTGTCATAATCATAGACGCCGATCTCGACGATGGCAGCGACCTCGTACAATATCTCGCGCGGAACGGTGCCGAACGGGGTCGCGCGCCCTGCCGGATTGATGATGGTGATCTTGTCGCCGATCCTCACACCCAGATTCTGCGCCAGCCGCGATCCCAGCGCGACCTTCGACGCGCCTGCCTTGAGCTCGGCGACCGAGCCCAGCACGGTCTTGTCCTTGAGCGCGGCGATATCGGGTGCATCGGTGCCGCGCACCAGCACCGCTTCCACGCGCCCGTCGAAATTGATCAGCAGCGGCTGCTCGATCAGCGGCGATGCGGCGACGACACCGTCCATCTTGCGCGTTTCCTTGAGGATATCCTGCCAGTCGTTCAGCCGACCGCCATAGCCCTGCACCACCGCGTGTCCGTTGAGTCCGACGATCTTGTCGAGCAGTTCGGCGCGAAAGCCGTTCATCACGCTCATCACGATGATCAGCGCGGCGACGCCCAGCGCCACCGCGACCAGGCTGATGCCTGCGACCAGGAAGATGAACGCCTCACCGCGTCCGGGCAGCAGATAGCGCTTGGCGATCGTCCATTCGAATGTGGACAGCATGGAGGGGGAAGGATCCTTTCGGAACTGGCGCCATCCGGGGGATCAGCGGCGCTGCTCGGCTTTTTCCATTAACCAGCGCATGCAAGGCTGACAATGGCTGATCCCTGAACGAAGGCGTGTTGCACATAAAACACAGAAAGGATCAAAAATGACGGCATGCCGCGAATTTCCCTAGCGCCTGAGGTCGCATTACGGAATCATGACAACGCGGATCAAGCGGCTACGGCCATGGGTTCGGGGATAGTTTCCGTCGTTTTGGGGAAAGCGGCGGTTACCGAGGGTTCAGGATTTGCGAGCGATGCTTACGGGTCACGTCCGTCAATGAGGTGTAATTTGGGGTGTGGTCACCGGGCTGCATGG
>LSHP01000147.1 GCA_001555775.1 Acidovorax delafieldii
CACCCCCCGCTGCGCGGGCGGTCCCCCTCCCCCAGCGAGCTGTGGGAGGATTTTGATGACCGCTACCCTTCCGGAAACCGCTCGAATTCGGGAAGGTCGTGCGCGTTCTTCATCCAGCCGATGCGGTCGGCGGTCTGGATATGCGCCATGGCGGGAAAGGCATCGGGATCGTCGAAGGTCGCGGTCTGGATATCGACCAGACCGGGCAGCACCGCCTCGTTGACATAGAACAGCCCCGTCCCGCAGACCGGGCAGAAGCTGCGTTCGGCATGTTCGGACGAATGATAGACCGACGGCGTGCCCTTCAGCAGGTGAAAGGTCGTGCTCGCCACCGCGGTCCAGCCGACCGCAGGCGCTCCGGCGCAGCGGCGGCAATCGGTGCAGTGGCACAGCGCGGTGCGCGCAGGTTCGTCCTGCTCGCCCGGGGCGTCGACGGCAAAGCGCACCGCGCCGCAATGGCATCCGCCTTCCTGCCGGGTCATGCGCTGACTCCTTCGGCTTCGGCTTCGGCCTTGGCCCTGGCGATCAGTTCGTTGTCGATCGCCTTGCCCCGCTGATAGGCCGGGCGCGCGCGCAACCGTTCGGCATAGGCGGCGAATACCGGATGAGGGGGAAGCGTCCCGAACGCCTGGCCCCAATCGACCTGCGCGCCGACATAGACATCGGCTGCGGTAAACCGGTCGCCGCAGACATAGTCGCGATCTGCCAGCCACCCGACGAGAGTCTCGACGGCAAGCTCGTAGCTGCCATAGCCGAGCATCGCCTGCTTGTCCTCGGGACTCTCCCATTTCATCGCATGGTTGATGATCGCCTGTTCGAGCGGTCCGGCGCCGAAGAACATCCAGCGATAATAATCCGCGCGCTCCTCGGCCGTCGGCGCCAGCCCGGCCTCGGGAAAGGCCTCGGCCAGATAGGCACAGATCGCGGCGCATTCAGTGACGACCTTGCCATCGTGGACAATCGCGGGGACTTTGCCCATCGGGTTGATCGCCCGGTAATCCGGCCCCTTCATCTCGGGCCCGTATTGCACGATGCGCTGCTCGTACGGCGCGCCCACCTCTTCCAGCATCCAGCGGGCGATCTGCCCGCGCGACATGGGGTTGGTGTAGAATATCAACTCGCTCATGGCTTCATCCCCTTTGTTCCGACTCGAGGTCGCGCTGGGAACATAGCAGGAACATGGGCGTGCTCCAAGCCGGGTCAGCAGCCCTCACCGGTGACCACTGCGCCGAGCAGGCCGCCAAGGCCACCCTTGCACTTTTTCTTCTTCTTGGGCGGTTCGGCTTCGCTGCTGTCGCCGCCGCGCATCATCGCGTCCATGTCGGGGCCGTTGAGCAGCCACATCGAGTTGGAGCGATAGCGCACGCGCGCGGTCCATTCGGGCTTCCATGGCGTCTTGGCATTGGCCGGACGCGGCGGATAGGCGAAATTCGCTTCCGGGCCATAGGCATAGAGGTTGCCGAGCGCGAACTCGCCGCCCGCTGCGGTCACCTCGGCAGGCACGGTGCAGCTGGTCTGCGACGGCGGCATGACGACCTGCTGCTGGATCAGCTTCGCCACCTGGGCAGGTGCGATCCAGTCCCACAGTGCTCCGCCGAACTGGCGCGAGGCCGAGGACGACCACCAGACCATGTCCTGGAACTCGCCCTTGCTGTTGGTCTTGGCGGTCATCACCCAGGCATAATAGCCGGTGGCGCTGGCGACGGTATTCCAGCTGATCTGCGTCGCGCCGCCCGCCAGCGGCGAGGATTTGCCGGTAATCGCGGGCATGAAGTCCTGCGCCAGCGCGAACTTGATTTCGGGCGAATAATTGCCCGCGACGCGGTGCTCGCCGAGCAGCGAGCTGTCGGACGAGAGCAGCTTGCGTGTCTCGGCATTGGGCCATTCGCCATAGGTCTTGCTGTTGTCGACGGTGACGCTGCGATCGACCGGCATCGCGCCTGCAAACAGATCGGGAGGCACCTGGCCTGCGGTCAGCTTAGCGAAATCGATCACCACCGGCTGGCCGGGACCTGCCTTGGCGCCGCACCCCCAATAGATCAGCAACCGACCCTTGGGGCGCTGGAAATCCCTGGGCAGCTCTTCGGGCATGTCGGTGCGGGTGCCGGGCTTGGGGCTGACCAGCGGAACCGATGCGCCGAGCTTGGCGACGGCGGGCATGAAATGGTCGGCCTTGGGCGCTCCGGCGGCGGGGGCTCTCGACGATCCGAGCCGCAGGACGAGCTCGTGCGCCTGCTTGTTGCCGCCGCCGCCAAACATCATCGAAAGCCCTGCGCCCATGCCGCTGCCCATGGCGGCAAGGCCCGTGACGGTGCCGACATCCATGTCGTACCGCGCGATGGGGCTGGCTGCCTGCTGGCTGCTGACGGGACTGGCGACCAGGACCGCGATCGCGGCGGCGGACAGGCTGAACACGGCGGAACGACGCGCGGGCAAGGGCATGGCAGGCTCCCGGTAAAACAAGGACATGCAGGCGAGTCGCCTGATAGCATCATCCTGTAGTTTCAGGGAGTCCTACGCGCAGTGCGCTGGGTCATAGGGAGCGCTCAGGATGGTCTCGACCCGCCGCTCGAACCACCCCAGGAAAGCGGTGGTTCCTTGGTCAGCTTGTTGATGATGTCGGGCACGAACCGCTCGGCAAAGCCCGCGACAAAAGCCAGCGCGACCATCTTGTAATACTGACCGATATCCTTGAAGCCGAGCGCGGCAGTGACTTGGGCCAGCCAGCTGTTGCACAACTCTATGTCGCAGCGCTTGCGCCATCCGGCGTTCTGATCGGGTGAGGCCCCATTGCCACCAACTGGCGCAGTCGGCGGGGCAGCCGCCGCCGCTGCAGAGGTATCGGCGGCTGCCTTTGCAACCGCATCCGCTTTGGCGGGATCAATCGCCCCGTTGATGCCGCCGCCGAGCGTTTCCTTGAAGGCCGGCAGCACAATTTCCAGCAGATGCGCCGCCGAAAGCACATAAAGGAACAGCGCGAAGACCCCGCCAATGCCGATCGACATGAGCACGCTGAGCCATCCGACCCTGAGGCCGATCAGCTCGAATATGCCGTCATCGACGGTCGCATCGCGCGAGGTGGCCTTTTGCAGGCGCTGCACGATCGAAATCATGCCACCTGCCATCCCTGCGGCCATAATCACCAGCAGGCCCTGCTTTGCCAACTCGTTGGTGGTTGCGACCTGGGTATAGACCAGCGTGGCAATGCCGGCCGCAGCCAGAAACAGGATCACCATCATCCGCTTGATCGATTTCTCGCGCGCCAGGTTGATGAGATAATTGGCGTGAATGACGTCTAGCAGATTGCGAGCGCGCTGGCGCAGGACCTTCTCGGGGACCTTGTCCTGCGGTCCTGTTTGGAAGCTGCTTCGATACGAGCGTGCCACGCTGGTCGGCACGACGCGGTTGAATCGGTCCTCGATCGTCCAGAACCGTGCCCGCAAGGCTTCTTCTGGAACCACCCAGATCAGCGCGAGCTCGATCTTGAACAGCTGGCCCAGCGTCGCACGGTTACCTTTCAGCGGATCGAGCGCGGCGAATTCCAGCTTGAGCGCCTTGAGCAGCTTCGCCTTGTTCGCATTTGTCTTTTTCTGCTTTGCGGTGTTGCTGTCCCAGGCATAGCCTTCGAAATTGTCGCGCATCGATTCATAATAGATGCGCGAGATAAAGGCTTCCTCGCGTGCCCATGCGAACAGCGCGACAAATTTTCGCCATAGCAAGGCAAGGCCCGATCGGACCATCTTGCCGAACTGCCTGACCCTGCCCATCCCATCCATGAACTGCCGCCCCAAAATTGGAGCGAGCAGGCCATGAAGTTCCGCGCGGAGCCAGCGCAACCCGCTCGATTGCGGAGGTTTCAGGAAAAACTGCCTCCGTTTTCGTTCATTTCCCGCCGAACAGCTGCCGCCCCGCCAGATCGAGCATGATCTCCTCCGATCCGCCGCCGATCGCGTTGACGCGGACCTCGCGATAGATGCGCTCCACCTTCGATCCGGTGATATAGCTTGCCCCGCCCAGGATCTGCGCGGCCTCGCGCGCGACGATTTCGAGCATCTGCGTCGCCTGCACCTTGAGCATCGCGAAATCCGCCGGCTGGTCGCGCCCGTTTTCGACCGCCCAGGCACATTGATCGACCCAGGCCTGCGTCGCGGCGATGCGGCGCGCCATATCGGCGAGCTTGATGCGGATCGACTGATGCTTGACCAGTGCCTTGCCGAAGGTCTCGCGGCTCTGTGCCCATTCCGCCGCTTCCTTCAGGCACACCCGCGCATAGGCGCAGCAGCCCATCGCCATGCCGAGCCGCTCGCCGTTGAAATTGCGCATGATGCCGATGAACCCGCCATTCTCGGGCCCGATCAGGTTCTCCGCCGGCACGCGCACATCCTCGAAATAGATGGCGGCGGTGTCCGAGCAGCGCCAGCCCATCTTGTCGAGCCGGGTGCGGGTGACACCGGGTGCATCCATCTCGATCAGCAGCAGCGAGATGCCGCCTGCGCCCGCACCCCCGGTGCGCACCGCGCAGGTCAGCCAGTCGGCGCGCATGCCGGAGGTGATGAACATCTTGGAGCCATTGACGACATAATGGTCGCCCACGCGCTCGGCGCGGGTCTTGAGGTTCGCGACATCCGAGCCGCCCGAAGGCTCGGTAATGCCGAGCGCGATGATCTTTTCGCCTGCCAGTACCGGCGGGGCAACGCGCTGCTTCAGCGCCTCGCTGCCCAAAGCCAGCACCGGCGGCAGGCCGATGCCGTGCGTCATCAGCGAGGCAGAAAGCCCGCCCGCGCCAACCGCCGCCAGCTCCTCGGTCTGGGTCAGGCCATGGAAGATGTCGAAACCTTCGGAATGGCCGCCATATTGTTCGGGATAGCGCAGCCCCAATATGCCAGCCTCGGCTGCCTTGCGGTGCAGCTCGCGCGGCAGCTCGCCTTCGGCCTCCCACTGGTCGATATACGGCGCGATCTCGCGCGCGACGAAGCGGCGGACCGATTGCGCCAGCGCCTCATGGCTGTCGTCGTAAAAAGGCGAGCGCGCGCGCCAGCTGTCAAAATCGGTCAAATCGTCCTCCCCTTCGTGTCGTTGCAGCCGAAATTCCGGGCCCGTTACCGCTTTGTCAATTCCTCGATGTTAATCGGAAGGGCGATGGCCGGGCCGCCAGGGCAGAGGGACCCACGATGCAGCAGGATCAGAACAGGCTTGAAGTGGCGCGCTCAGGGACAGGGCGCTTCCTCGACCCGGCGCTGGAAACGCGCTTCGTGCTGGCCGAGCGACAGGCGCGCGTAGTGCATATGCGGCTTTTCGCGGGTTTTCTCGCGGCGATGCTGATCGGCTATGCGCTGGTCAATCCGCTCTATTTCTCGCGCGAGGACGAGCTCAAGTTCTCGGTGCTGCTGCTGCCGACGCTCGCGATCCTGGCGGGCTTTGCCGGCGCGACCTTCTGGCGCGGTTATGCGGCCAGGCCGATCATCGATTTTGCCAGCCTGCTGGGCGTCGCGTTCCTCATCATGGCGGAAAATGCGCTATTGTTCGAGGAGATGCATCGCGAGCACGTGCAACTGCACGCGCCGATCGCCATCAACGGCCTGATCGTCATGGCCTTTGCCGCGATCGCCTTTGCCGGGCAGACGCGCTGGTTCGGCGCCTGGCTTGCGGCGCACGCCGCGGTCTATTTCACTGTAATGATCGAAACCGGCAGCTCGATGGTCCCGGTGATCTATGGCACGATGACCTATCTCACCAGCGCTTCGGTGATGGTGCTGCTCAACTGGTCGGTCGGCCAGGCGCACCGGCAGAGCTTCCTGCTGTCCGATGCGCTCTCGGCGGAAAAGGCCAAGACCGAGGAACTGCTGTTCAACGTGCTGCCGCCTGCAGTGGCCGAACGGCTTAAGGCCGGGCAGGTGGTCGCCGATGCCTATCCCGATGTGTCGGTGGTGTTCATCGACATTTGCGGCTTTTCCGACCTGTCGCGGCGGATTTCCCCCGGGCATCTGGTCGATCTGCTCAACGCCTTCTTCCTGCTCGCCGACAAATGCGCTGCCGAAACCGGGGTCGAAAAGGTCAAGACGATCGGCGACGCGTATCTCGCGATCAGCGGCGGCAACAATCCTGCGCACAACAGCGCCGATGCTGCGATCCGCTTCGGCGAGGCGGTGATCGCAGGGCTTCCCGCCCTGCGCGCCGCGACCGGCATCGACCTGCACATCCGCGTCGGCATCCATACCGGCCCGGTCGTCGGCGGGGTGATCGGCGAGACGCGCATGGCCTATGACTATTGGGGCGAGACGATGAACATCGCCGCCCGGATCGAGGGCACCGCGCATCCCGATGGCATTGCGGTGTCCGAGACCACCTGGCTGCGTGGGCGCGGCGACCGCCATTTCGAGCTGCCCGAAAAGATCACGCTCAAGGGCGTCGGCGAAGTGCCCGTCTTCCGGCTGGCCAAGGAACAGCCCGGCGCCGAGATCATCCGGCTCGCGATTTAACGCGTCGCCTGCGCGGCGTCCCGAAATCGACCAGTCGTATTTGAGGGCTTCCCACTGCAGCGCGATTGGCGTTAGTTTAACGCCATGGCAACCATTCTCATCGTCTTTTGCGGCATCATCAACTTCGCGCTCCACCGCGCGACGATGGAATCGGCGCACCCCATGGCGGTGCAGATGCGCGCGCTGTTCCAGGGCTTCATGCGCGGCTATGGCAGCTATATGCTCGAATATCTGATCCTGCTCTCGGCGCTCAGCTTCGCGGCACTGGGCTACACGATCGCGCTGCCGGCCTATATCGTCTATACCGGCATGAATGGCCTTGCCGGCTGGGCGATCCTCACCGGCAAGATCTGAAGCCCTGCGCCTTATGCGGCGACCGCCTGCTCGCTGTCGGGCGAGGCCGCAGCCAGCAGCCGTTTTTCCAGCGTCTTCAGCCGCGACTTGCTGTCGATCTTGTCGCCCAGCAGATCGGTGACATAGAAGGTATCCACCGCGCGCTCGCCATAAGTGGCGACATGCGCCGAATGGACGATGCATTTCAGATCGAACAGCGCAAAGGCGAGGCGGTTGAGCAGCGCCGGCCGGTCGAGCGCGTTCACCTCGACCACGGTGAAGCGGTTTGACGCCTTGTTGTCGACCAGCACATTGGGGGCAATGCTGAAGGCTTCGGCGCGGGGCCGCGCGACGGGCCGTGCGATCAGCCGGGGCGTCAGCGCAACGCGGTTGGCCAGCGCATCGGCGATCGCGGTCTTGAGCCGCGCGATCTGGCTTTCCTCCATGAACGGGCGCCCCAGCGGGTCCTGCACCAGGAAATTGTCGAGCGCCATGCCGTCGCGCCGGGTGTGGATGCGCGCGTCGATGATGTTGCCGCCGGCAAGGTGAATGCCGCCGGCGATGCGATAGAACAGGCCCGGATGGTCGGCGGCGCTGACGGTCACCAGCGTCGCGCCGCGCGCGGGATAGAATTCCGCCGCCACGGTCAGCGGTTCGGTATCGTGCGCATCGATCAGCTTCAGGTTCTGCGCGATGATATCCTCGGGCTCGGCGATCCAGTATGCGTCGTCGAGCTTGCGTGCGAGCTGGACGAACCGGCCCTCGTCGATGCCGAGCGCGGCGCGCGCGGCCTCCTGCTTGGCGATAACGCGCTCTCGCCGTCCATGCTGCTTGTGGCCCAGCCGCAGCACCTCCTCGGTCGATTCGAACAGGGTGCCGAGCAACTGGCGCTTCCAGCTGTTCCAGATGCCGGGGCCGACCGCGCGGATATCGACCACGGTCAGCACCAGCAGCAGTTTCAGCCGCTCGGGGCTCTGCACCATGGCGGCAAAATCGGCGATGGTCTTGTAATCGGTAAGGTCGCGCTTGAAGGCGGTCGCCGACATCAGCAAGTGATAGCGCACCAGCCAGGCGACCTGCTCGGTCTCCGCCTCGGTCATGCCCAGCCGCGGGCAGAGCTTCATCGCGACCTCGGCACCCAGCACGCTGTGGTCGCCGCGCCGCCCCTTGGCGATATCGTGCAGCAGCGTCGCGACGAACAGCACCCGGCGGCTGACCAGTTTCTGCATCACGTCATAGGCGAGCGGGTGATCGTCCTTGAGCTCGCCCGATTCGATCTTGGCGAGCAGCCCGATCGCGCGGATCGAATGTTCGTCCACCGTATAATGGTGGTACATGTCGAACTGCATCTGCGCGACGACGCGGCCGAAATCGGGCACGAACCGGCCGAACACCGTCGCCTCGTTCATCCAGCGCAGCACCAGCTCGGGATCACGCGGGCTGCACAGTACGTCCATGAACAGCGCATTGGCGCGCGGATCGGCGCGGACATGCCGGTCGATCAGATGCGCATCCATGCTCGCCTGGCGCATTGCGCTGGGGTGAATCTCGACCTTGTGGCGGTCGGCGAGCTGGAAGATCTCGATCAGCCGTACCGGGTCCTCGCGGAAGAAATCGGGCCGGGGCAGCGCGAGCCGTCCGCGATCGAGAATGAAGCCCGAAAGCTTGCGCGGACGCCGCCGCAGGATCGCGGGGATGAAGCGCCGGTCGCGCGCGGCAAACTGGTCGTCCAGCTGCGCCAGGAACACGCCGGTCAGGTCGCCCACGCGTTTGGCGTTGAGGAAGAAATACTGCATGAACCGCTCGACCGCCGACTTGCCCGGCCGGTCGGCAAAGCGCATCCGCGTCGCCACCTCACGCTGCAGGTCGAAGGTGAGCCGGTCTTCGGCGCGCCCGGTAATGTCGTGCAGATGGCAGCGCACCGCCCAGAGGAAATTGGCCGAGCGGCGAAACCCGCGATATTCGGTCATGGTCAAGAGGCCCGCATCGACCAGCTCGGCGGCCGAGCGCACCTGGTGGATATACTTGCCGATCCAGTAGAGCGTGTGCAGGTCGCGCAGGCCTCCCTTGCCGTCCTTGACATTGGGCTCGACGACATAGCGGCTGTCGCCCATGCGCTTGTGCCGCTGATCGCGCTCCTCAAGCTTCTGCGCCACGAAATCGCGCGCGGTGCCGGTAACGACATCCTTCCAGAAGCGCACCGAGGCCTCGCGATAGATGTCCTGGTCGCCCCAGACATAGCGCCCTTCGAGCAGCGCGGTGCGGATGGTGAGGTCGCCGCGCGCCTGGCGGACCATCTCGTCGATCGAGCGGCTGGAATGCCCGACCTTGAGGCCGAGGTCCCACAGCATGTAGAGCATCGCCTCGATCGCCTGCTCGGTCCAGCTGTTCTTGCGCAGCGGGGTGAGGAAGGCGATGTCGACATCGCTGTGCGGGGCCATCTCGCCCCGGCCATAGCCGCCCACCGCCGCGATGCAGAAATGCTCGCCCGCGCTGTGATTGGCGACCGGGTACTGGAAGCGCACAACATAATCGTGGATCAGCCGCACGATCTGGTCGATCAGGAACGACTGGGCCGCTGCGCAATCATGCCCCGCCGCCGGATTGGCATGCAGGCGTGCGGCGATTTCCGCGCGCCCCGCTGCCAGTGCCTCGCGCAATATGGTGACGACCGGCATGCGCGCCTTGTCCCCCAGTTCGGCGGCGAACTCGGCTATGCGCGCATCAAGCGCACGGCGATCGATGATCGCGCGCTGGTTGGCAACGGGATTCATGGCAACCGGCGATACAGGCGCAAGGTTAAGGTCAGGTGGCGGCTCCCGCTTCGGCCCTGGCTGCGGCCTGATAGGATTTGCGCAAGCTGACCTTGTCGATCTTGGCCGTGCCCAGCCGCGGCAGCGCCTCGGCGCTCTGCCACAGGCGGGCGGGAACCTTGAACGCGGCGAGCTGCCCCGCAAGGAACTCGGTGAGCTGCTCGTCGGTCAGGCTCGCGCCATCACGCACGACATAGACCGCGCCGACAATCTCGCCGAAGCGCTCATCGGGAATGCCGAACACGCTCGCCTCGGCAATGTCGGGATGCGCGTAGATCGCCGATTCCACTTCGACACAGCTGATATTTTCGCCGCCGCGGATGATGATGTCCTTCTTGCGGTCGACGATGAACAGATAGCCATCGGCGTCGAGATAGCCGAGATCCCCGGTGCGGAAATAGCCATCGGGCATGATCGCGGCCCTGGTGGCCGCCTCGTTGTTCCAGTAACCGAGGAAATTGGCGACCGAGCGGATCGCGACCTCGCCAACTTGGCCCTGGGGCAGCGGGTGGCCATTATCGTCGAGGATCGCAAGGTCCACCAGCGGACGCGAGGCCTGGCCGGTGCTGTCGGGCTTGGCCATGTAATTCTCGTTGAAATTGCCGCAGCCTACGCCGTTGGTCTCTGTCAGGCCATAGCCCAGGATCGGGAAGGCCCAGTCCATCGTCTCCTTGATGCGTTTGACATGCTCGACCGGGCGCGGCGCGCCGCCTGCGGCAAAGGTGACGCAGGTTTTGAGGTCATACTTGTCGCGATTGGGGTGCTGCGCGATCTCGTAGCTCATCAGCGGAACGCCGACGAAATAGCTGATCTTCTCCTTCTCGATCAGCCGCATCGCCTCTTCGGCATCCCATTTGGGCATCAGGACCAGCTTGCGGCCGATGACGAAGCTCTGCAGCAGCACCGGCACCTCGGCGGTAACATGGAAGAGCGGTACGTTGAGCAGGGTGGCGGGCTGGCCTTCGGGCGGCTTGCCCTGGCGGGTGACGATGTTGAGCGCCATCAGCGTCTGCGCGACATAGCTGAACACGCCCTGCACCACGCCGCGATGGTCGGAATAGGCCCCCTTGGACTGGCCGGTCGAGCCCGAAGTGAACAATATGGTGGCCAGATCGTCGCCGGTCAGCTCGGGCAGTTCGGTAGCGGCATCGCCGCCGGCCTCGAGCACCGATGCCAGCCCCTTTTCGGGCGGACCGTCATGGCTGATCACGACCACGCGGGCATTGCCGGTGGCGCCGCATTCGCTGATCCGCTTCGCGCAGCGATCGTCGGCGAGCACCAGCGTGCAATCGACATCGGTGATCCCGGCGCACAGTTCGGGGCCCTGCCACCAGCCGTTCAGGAGCGTCGCGACGCCGCCCGCCATCAATATGCCCATATAGGCGATGATCCAGTTGGCCGAGTTGCGCGCGGCAATGCCCACCCGGTCACCCTTCTTGATGCCATGGCCCGCGACCAGCGCTGCGGCGACCTGGCGCGCAGCGGCATAGCTCTGGCCGAAGGTCAGGCGCGTGTCGCCATCGACCAGAAACTCGGCATCGGCATGCTGCATGCAGAAATAGGCGAAGAAATGCGACAGCGCAGGCGGGGCCGACGCGATCATGGGCAGTTTCTGGCCGTATTTCTCGAATGTCGTCAGCGGGAGCATCCCTCCTTCGCCGGTCAGCGCCTGGATGGCTTCATCCATCATCTGGTCCAGCTCGGTCGCCATCAAAATCTCTCCTCTTTCGCTTGTGCTTGGCTGCCCTTATGAAGGGGAAAACCCTTGGGGAAAAGCCTTGATCCTGCCCATTTCGGCGCTAGCCGCCAACATTGCCGCCAGCGCGAGCGCTGCTGCCGCCAAGTCCGCGATCCGCTTCGAGGAGCTGGGACTGTCGCCGGTCGCGCTGCAGATCGGGTCGTTCCAGCTCAAATGGTACAGCCTGGCCTATCTGTTCGGCATCCTGATCGGCTATTGGTACATGGGCAAGATGCTGAAACAGCCCGGCGCGCCGATGGCGCAGCGTCATGCCGACGACCTGATGCTCTATTGCACGCTCGGTATCATCCTGGGCGGACGGCTGGGCTATGTCACCTTCTACCGCCCGGATCTCTACGCCACTCCGCTCGAGGTGTTCAAGGTCTGGGAGGGCGGGATGTCCTTCCATGGCGGGCTCATCGGCGTGCTGCTGGCGATCGCTTACCTGACCTGGCGCAACAAGCTGTCGTACCTGCGCGTCGGCGACTATGTCTCGTGCGTCGTGCCGCTAGGGCTGTTCTTCGGACGGCTCGCCAATTTCGTCAATGCAGAGCTCTGGGGCCGCCCGACCGATGTGCCATGGGCGGTCATCTTCCCCACCGATCCCGATGGCCTTCCGCGCCATCCCAGCCAGCTCTACGAGGCGGGGCTCGAAGGGCTGGTGCTGGGCCTCGTGCTGATGGTCCTTTTCTGGAAGACCGATGTGCGCCACCGTCCCGGTTTTCTGGGCGGCGTGTTCCTGGCGGGCTATGGCGCCGCGCGGTTCATCGTCGAATATTTCCGCAATCCCGATGCGCACCTCATCGAATTTGCCGAACAGACGGGAATGAGCATGGGCCAATGGCTGACCGTGCCGATGATCCTGATCGGCCTGTATCTGATGGTCTCCTCGCGCGGACGCACGGCCAAGCCGTTGCCCGCCACCGCCTGAACCGATGGACGAGACCGAAGGCGAGGCTGGGGGCGAGGGGGGCGCGCCGCAGGGGCTCGAGGCGGTGTTCAAGCGGCTGATCGGCGCGACCGGGCCGATCAGCGTGGCGCATTACATGGCCGAGGCCAACGCGTATTATTACAACCGCGCCGATCCGCTCGGCACCACCGGCGATTTCATCACCGCGCCCGAGATCAGCCAGATGTTCGGCGAGATGATCGGGCTGTGGCTGGCCGATCAATGGCAGCAGGCGGGCAAGCCTGCGCTGTGCCATTATGTCGAATTCGGACCCGGCAGGGGCACGCTCGCCGCCGATGCGCTGCGCGCGATGGAGCAGTTCGGCTTTCGTCCCAAGGTGCACCTGATCGAGGGCAGCACCGCGCTGCGCATGGCGCAGAAGCTGAGCGTGCCCGGCGCGACCTGGCATGACGGGCTCGACAGCGTCCCGCGCGAGGGGCCGCTGCTGATCGTCGCCAACGAATTTCTCGATGCACTGCCGGTGCGGCAGATCGTGCGCACCGAAAGCGGCTGGCGCGAGCGGGTGGTGGTGCACAATGGCGAGCGCTTCCTGCCGGTCGCCGGCGCGCGGCCGATGGATTCGGCGGTCCCGGTGGAGCTTGCCGACAGCCCCGAGGGCACGATCCTGGAAAGCAGCCCGGCGGCCGCCGGCATGGCGTACGAGATCGCCGCGCGGTTGAAGGCGCAGGGCGGCGCGGCCCTGTTCATCGATTACGGCTATGCCGAGCCCCGGACGGGCAGCACGCTGCAGGCGGTGCGCGCACACCGGAAGGTCGATCCGTTCGTCGATCCGGGGCTGGCCGATCTCACCGCTCTGGTCGATTTCCCGCAGCTGAAGCGCGTCGCGCTGGCAGGCGATGTCGATTGCCATGGCCCGGTGGGGCAGGGCGACTGGCTGATGGCGCTGGGCATCGCGCAGCGCGCGACCGTACTCGCCAAGGGTCAGCCCGCCAAGGCGCAGGAGGTCATGACCGCGCTCGACCGGCTGGTCTCGCCCGAGCAGATGGGGACGCTGTTCAAGGTGATCGCCTATCGCGGCCCCGGCTGGCCGGTCGGCGCGGGGTTCGGGGGCGCATCCTGACGTCCGGTTTTCGTCATTCCCGCGAACGCGGGAATCCCGCTTTCCTGGCAATCGTCATGCAGAAGCGGGACCCCCGCCTTCGCGGGGGGGGGGACGGGGGAAGCAG
>LSHP01000148.1 GCA_001555775.1 Acidovorax delafieldii
TCCGCCCCCGCCGCCTCCGCCGCCGCCTCCGCCGCCGGTTTGCGAGAAGGGTCCGTACATCGTGTTCTTCGACTTCGACAAGTCGAACATCACGCCGGAAGCTGCGACCATTCTCGACAACGCCGTTGCCGCTTACGGCAGCTGCGGTTCGGTGCCGGTCATGCTGGCAGGTCACGCTGACCGTTCGGGTGCTGCCACCTACAACGTGGGTCTGTCCCAGCGTCGTGCCGACTCCGTCAAGGCCTATCTGGTCTCGCGGAACATCCCGGCCAGCGCCATCAGCACCCAGGCGTTCGGTGAAACCCGCAACCGCGTTCAGACCGCCGATGGCGTTCGTGAACTGCAGAACCGTCGCGTGGAAATCACCTACGGTCCGGGTTCGGGTATGTAAGCCAAACGCTGGACCTACGGGTCTGGTAACAAAGAGGGTCGGTCTTCGGACCGGCCCTTTTTTGTTGGGGCGCCATGGCTGGCATGTCGCCTGCTTGCCCAAGGACCACGTCGCGCTTATGTAGGGCGTATGGACACTCCATCAGCCGACATCATCCTGACACCCGCTGCGGCCAAGCGCGTGGCCGCAATTGCTGCCAAGCAGCAAAAGCCCGCCATCCTGCGTCTCGCGGTGGAGGGAGGCGGCTGCTCCGGATTCCAGTACCGCTTCGGCCTTGCCGATGCGCCCGAGCCCGACGATATCGTCACCGAAACCGATGGCGTCTCGCTGGTCGTTGACGATATCAGCCTCGATCTTGTTCGCGGCAGCGCGGTGGATTTCGTGGAATCGCTTGGCGGGTCGGCATTCCAGGTCACCAACCCCAACGCTGCATCCGGATGCGGTTGTGGTTCCAGTTTCTCGATCTGAATGCCTGCTGGCCTGATGGGGAACCCGAACCGCCGGTTTTCGTATTGAGCGGCAAGGCAAAGGACCGGGGGTGCAGATGAAATCCAGCCAGCATCATGCGATCGTCGCTCGATCGCAGCGAAAAATCGCCTGCAATCACAGGGGCCGTGCGTGATCGATCCCGCTATGGCGCCCGATGCGCAGCATCGCGATCCCGAAGCCCCGGGCCATATCAGCCCGCATGCCATGACGCGGCTGGAGGCTGGCCGGGTTGCCGGCATAACCCTCACCGTCCTTGCTGTGGTAGGTGTCGCCTGGTTGCTGATGGAACTGACGCAGTTCCTGCTGCTCGTCTTTGCAGCGCTGGTGCTGGCGGCGATTTTCTCGTCCATCGCGCGCCGGGTTTGCGATTTTACCGGAATGAAGCGCGGGCCGGCCCTCGCCATTTCCGTATTTCTGCTGCTGGCGGTCTTCGCCGGAGCTTTCACGCTGTTCGGTTCGCAGATTGCCGATGAGTTCGACACCATTCAGCAGAGCATTCCGCCCGCAATCGATCGGGTAGAGGCGCAGCTGGACGAGGTGGGCTTGGGCGAGCAGGCGCGGAAGATCGTGCAACAGGGGAGCGGCGATCTTTCAAGCCTGGCGTCGCGGCTCGGCGGGTTCGCGATGACCGCGACCAACGCGATCGCCAATTTCGTTCTCGTGTTCGTCGGCGCGATCTTTATCGCAAGCGATCCGAGTGTCTATCGGCGCGGCCTGCTGCTGCTCCTGCCGGCCCGTGCCGAGCAGCCGGTTTCGGACGCCCTGGATGACGCTTCGCGGGGCCTGCGCGGCTGGATGATGGGCCAAGGCGTCTCGTCGATCGTGGTGGCGGTATTGACCGGCGGCGGGCTGTGGGCGCTGGGCGTGCCGGCCTCGGGGGGGCTGGCGATCATCGCCGGACTGCTCGACATCATCCCCATGGTCGGGCCGGTCATCGCGGGCGTTCCGGCTGTCCTGCTCGCTTTCACCGTGTCGCCGACCACAGCCTTGTGGACGGTCGTGCTCTTCCTGATCGTCCAGCAGATTCAGGGCAATTTCCTGCAGCCCATGATCCAGAAACAGGCGGTCGATGTGCCTCCTGCGGTGCTGCTGTTCGCGGTCGTCGCCTTCGGGCTGGTCTTTGGCTTCCTGGGCGTGCTGCTCTCGGCTCCGCTTACTGTCGTGACCTATGTCATGGTCCAGCGGCTTTACGTGAAGACCCTGCTCGGCAAGCCGATCCGGATCGCCGGGCAGGACTGAACCCGCCCGGCCGACCGGTCCCGATCAGAGCGGCCGCAATCAGAGCGGATTGCCATCCTTGTCGCGGAACACCTCGCGCCGGCCGACATGGTTGGGCGCGCTGATATAGCCGTCCTCCTCCATGCGTTCGACCAGCCGCGCGGCGCTGTTGTAGCCGATACGCAACTGCCGCTGCAGCCAGCTGGTCGAAGCCTTCTGGCTTTCGAACACGATCTGACAGGCGGCGCGGTACATCTGCTCTTCGGGGCTGTCGTCGAGACTCGCGCCATCGAGCGCGAAGCCGCCATCCTCGGGCTCTTCGGTCACTGCCTGGATGTAATCGGGCTGGCCCTGGCCGCGCCAGTGGTCGGCGACACGGCGCACCTCCTCATCCGAGACGAAGGGCCCATGCACGCGCTCGACCTGCTTGCCGCCGGACATGTAGAGCATGTCGCCCTTGCCGAGCAGCTGCTCCGCGCCCTGTTCGCCCAGGATGGTGCGCGAATCGATCTTGCTGGTAACGTGGAAGCTGATGCGGGTCGGCAGGTTGGCCTTGATCACGCCGGTGATGACGTCGACCGAGGGGCGCTGCGTCGCCATGATCAGATGGATCCCTGCTGCACGCGCCTTTTGTGCGAGCCGCTGGATCAGGAATTCCACCTCCTTGCCGGCGGTCATCATCAGGTCGGCGAGTTCGTCGACGATCACCACGATCTGCGGCATCGGCTCGTAATCGAGCTGCTTCTTCTCGTATTGCGGCTGGCCACTGACCGGATCCCAGCCGGTCTGTACCTCTTCGCCCAGCGGCAGGCCCTTGGCCTTGGCGACGCGCACCTTGTCGTTGAAATTGACGAGGCTGCGCACCTTGAGCTCGCTCATCATCCGATAGCGCTCTTCCATCTGCTCGACCGCCCATTTGAGCGCGCGCACCGCCTTGGCGGGCTCGGTCACCACGGGGGAGAGCAGGTGCGGAATGTCGTCATAGATCGACAGTTCGAGCATCTTCGGGTCGATCATGATCATGCGCAGCGTTTCCGGCGTCATCCGGTAGAGCAGCGACAGGATCATCGCGTTGAGGCCGACCGACTTGCCCGATCCGGTGGTGCCTGCGATCAGCAGGTGCGGCATGGGCGCGAGGTCGGCGATCACCGGATCGCCCGAAATATTCTTGCCCAGGATGACCGGGAGCTGACCGCTATTCTCGGCAAAATGGCTCGATCCGATCATCTCGTGCAGCACGACCGCGTCGCGATGCTGGTTGGGCAGCTCGATGCCCAGTTCCTTGCGGCACGGAATCGCCGCGACGCGCGCGGAGCGTGCCGACATGTTGCGCGCGATATCGTCGGCGAGCTGGATGACGCGATTGGCCTTGATGCCCGGCGCAGGCAGCAGCTCGTAGCGGGTGACGACCGGGCCGGGGCGCACCGCCGTGATCTCGCCCTTGACGTTGAAGTCACTGAGCACGGTCTCGAGCAGGCGCGCGTTGCGCTCGAGCGCGATCTTGTCGAGCGCAGGGCCGGTGCTCGACGGCGGCGGGTCGAGCAGGTCGACCGAGGGCAGCTCATAGGGACCGAAGAAGTCGCCCTGCTTGCTCTTCGGGCCAAGCTGCGCCTTGGCGGGACGTAGCGAGGGCTCGGTGATTTCCGGGGGCGGACGGTTGTCTGGAACCGCTTCCTTGCGCGGCGCGGCGAGTGCCGGACGACGCGGCTCAGCAGCATCGTCGAGCTCGTCCATGTCGTCTTCGTCAATGACCGGGCCGATTGGGCGACGGAACAGCGCCTCGGGCATGCTCACCTTGATCGGCGGCATGCGCAGCAACCCGCGCTCCAGCCCCAGCGCCTTCCAGCCAAGCGCCGCGCCGACCAGCCCCAGCAGCGAAGCGCTGCCATAGAGTGCCCAGGAAGCGCCAGCAGGCGGCAGGAATGCGGCAAGGAACTGGATGCCGCGCGCACCCATCATGCCGAACAGGCCGCCGGGCCCTGCCGGGAAATGCGGCGCGGATTCACCGAACAGGACAGCGGCAGCAATTGCCAGGAACAGCATGCTGAGCAGTGTCGCGATGACCGAGCGGCGCCAGTGGCCGAGCGGCTGGTTGATCCAGAGCCGGTGCGCCTGCACCGCGGTGATCGGCAGCAGTAGCGCGCTGGCCGGGCCGCCGAGGAACAGCATGAAATCGGCAATCCATGCGCCGCTTGCGCCCATCCAGTTGTCGACGCCGCCGCCTGCGGCCGTGTTGAACGACGGATCGGTCTGGTGATAGGTCAGCAGCGCGATGGTGGTGAAGGCGACCAACGCAAACAGCAGCAGCGCCAGAATCAGGCTGCCGCTGCGCATCAGGCTCTGACGCATCAGGTCGCGCCAGTCGGGCGCGTTTCTGGTGGCGGCGCGGCTGGCCATAACCTTGAATTCTCCGGCAATATGGTAAATGCCGCCCATTTTGCGCAGACCATGGACTCCGCGTCAAGCAAGGACTTGGGACGGACTCCGCGCAGCTAGCCCCTGTTCAGTCGTCTGCAGACCGCCTACATTGGCGCGCATGACAGGCAGCATCACCTTGGGTAACCATAGCGACATCCTCATCATGGGCGCAGGACCGGCGGGGCTTTCGCTCGCGCTAGCAGCAGCGCGGCATGGCCTCAGCGTCCGGGTGATCGACCGGATCACGCCTGAGACGCTCGCCGATACTGCGTTCGATGGCCGCGCCTCTGCACTCGCTTCGACCAGTTGGCAGATGCTGCAAAATCTGGGACTGGCCGACAGCCTATGGCGCGATGCCTGTCCGATCGACCGGATCGCGGTCAGCGATGGCCTGCGGCGAGGTTCGCTCGATTTCGATGCCGGGGTCGATGGCATGGGCGTGATGCTGCCCAATAGCCTGCTCCGCGCCGCGCTCTATCAGGCCGCGAGCGCCGATGCGGATATCGATCTGGTCATGGGGGCCGAGGTTGCGTATCGTGCTGTCGATGCGCACCGTGCGACGGTGAGCCTGGCCGATGGCCGCATCTTCACGGCTTCGTTGCTGGTCGGCGCGGAAGGCCGCGTATCGCCGACGCGCGATTTGGCCGGGATCGGCCTCAACCAATGGTCGTATCGCCAACGCGGCATCGTTACCGCCGTGACGCTGGAAAAAGGTCATCAGAACACCGCGTTCGAGATTTTCTATCCCGATGGTCCGCTCGCCATCCTGCCGCTCAACGATGATGACGAGGGCCGGGCGATGGCCTCGATCGTCTGGACGGTGCCCGAGGGCAAGGCGGATGCCTGGACTTCGCTGTCCGACCGCGCGTTCGGCGCTGCGCTGACCGAGGCGAGCGGCGGGTTTCTCGGGGCAATCACACCGATCGCCCCGCGCAGCAGCTGGCTGCTGACGCTGTGTCAGGCAAGCGACATGGTCGCGCCGCGCATCGCGCTGGTAGGCGACAGCGCGCATATCATCCACCCGATCGCGGGACAGGGGCTGAACCTGGGGCTGCGCGATGTCGCGGCGCTCGCCGATGTGCTGGGCGAGGGCGCGCGGCTGGGGCTCGATCCGGGCGATCTCGCGCAATTGAAGCGCTATCAGCAATGGCGGATGCTCGACAATGCGATGATGGCCTCGGCCACCGACGTGCTCAACCGGCTCTACGGCCTCCCCGGCAAGGCGCCCTCGCTGGTGCGGCGCATCGGCATGCAGCTGGTCGGGCGCACGGGCCTGATCCGGCGCTTCATCATCGACGAGGCGCGGGGAACAAGCGGCGACCTGCCCGAACTGCTGATGGCGAGCGATTGATAGCTTTGCCCTTGGGCGCTCAAGTCAGCTGCTCGACGTCATTCCCGCGAACGCCGGAAACCCGCTTTGTGCCCACCTCTCAGAAGAGCGGGGCCCCGCCTGCGCGGGAGTGACGGAGGTTAAGAGCGGGACTAGGGTTTAAGCCCCCGCGTGATGAAGTCGTTTGCCGCGATGGCGATCGCGTCCGGTGTCCTGTCCTCGTTCCAGATGCCGTAGCGTAGCCCCAGGAACACGTTCATCCCCATCACTGCCCAGGCGTGGAGTTCGCTGACATCGCCTCTGATTTCGCCTGCGGCTGCGCCCGCCTGCAGGCGGCTGAGGATGCGCGTGGCGGTCACCTGATAATGCGCGCGATAGCTTTCGGAATCGACGAATTCAGCCTCGTCGATGATCCGGTAGATTTCCTTGTGCTCGCGCGCGAATTCGAGAAACCCCTTGAGCGCCGCGCGTTCACGGTCGAGCGCGCCGCTCGCCTCCTGCATCGCGGCGGCGGCATGCTTGCCGACCTGGGCGGACATGTCCTGCACCAGCGCGCGGAAGATTTCGTCCTTGGAATCGAAATAGGTGTAGAAGCTGCCCAGTGCTGTCCCTGCGCGCCGGGTAATGCCGCTGATCGATGCCTCGTGAAAGCCCCGCTCGCCGAATTCGATCGCGGCCGCATCGAGCAGCTTGCGCAGCGTGGCGCGGCCGCGCGCCGTGCGCGGCGTCTTGTCCGGCCGTGCGCCTTCTGCGCCCGGGTTCGCGGGCGGTTCTTCCGCTGCCGAAGGTTTTGCCGCCATGATCCACTCCCGCTGCCGGACATGATGCGTGCGCGCAACACATCTGGCCGATTTTGTCCTCGCTGTCTCCCCTCATGCGATAAGAGTTGAAAGCTGGTTCAACTTTCACTAATGGACAAACACGTTCTGCGCAAGGCCGGTCAGTGAGACGAACCGGTGCACCGCGAACAGGTCAGGATGCAGGGAGGAAGTTCATGTCCGTTTTCGGGTTCACCCGTTTCGCCGCCACGCGCACTGCGCTCACGCTGGGCGTCGCCGCCGCAGCCCTTACGGCACTTGCTCCTGTCGCGATCGCGCAGGAAGCGCAGGAACAGGAAGCGACCACCGCCGATGACGGTAGCGTGATCGTCGTGACCGCCCGTCGCCGGGCAGAAAACCTGCAGGACGTTCCGATCGCGATCAGCGCCTTTTCCGCCGAGCGGCTGGAAAACCAGGGCGCGCTCGACATTACCGACATCTCGCAGATCACGCCCAACACCACGCTCGAAAACTCGCGCGGCACCAACTCGACGCTCACCGCCTTCATCCGCGGCGTGGGCCAGCAGGACCCGGTTCCCGGCTTCGAGGCAGGCGTCGGCATCTATCTGGACGACGTGTACCTCAACCGCCCGCAGGCGGCGGTGCTCGACATCTACGAAGTCGAGCGGATCGAGGTGCTGCGCGGACCGCAGGGCACGCTCTATGGCCGCAACACCATCGGCGGTGCGGTCAAATATGTCACCAAGATGCTGCCGGAGGATTTCAGCCTGAAGGTGCGCGGCACCTATGGTACCTATGACCAAGCCGAAGGCGTGGTCACCGTGTCCGCACCGCTCGGCGATATCGTCCGCGTCGGCGGCACGCTGGCACGCTTGTCGCGCGGCGGCTTCGGCGACAATATCAACATTCGCGGGCTCGAAAACTATAACCGCGATGTCTGGGCAGGGCGCGGCACGCTGGAAATCGGCGGCTATGGCGCGCCGGTGCTGATCCGCATCTCGGGCGACTATACCCGCGACAAGTCCGATCCGCGCAACGGTCATCGGCTTATCCCCGGCATCCGCAGCGGCACGCCGGTGCTGAACGATGTCTATGACACCCGCGCCGGCCTCAACAATCCGCGCCAGGATATCGAAGCATTCGGTCTGGCGATGAACATCTCCGCCGAGCTCACCGACAATCTGACGCTGCGTTCGATCAGCGCCTGGCGCAAGGATGACAGCTTCACCCCGATCGATTTCGACGCGTTGCCCGCGATCGATGTCGATGTGCCCGCAGTCTATCGCAACGAGCAGGTCAGCCAGGAATTCCAGCTGCTGTACGAAGGCGAGCGTCTCAAGGGTCTGGTCGGATTCTATTATCTCGATGCCAAGGCCTCGACCGCGTTCGACGTGCTGCTGTTCACCACGCTCGCCAATCTCAACGCCTTCACCGCTGGTGATGTGCGCACCGATACCTGGTCGGTGTTCGGCGATTTCACCTATGACTTCACCGATCAGCTCTCGCTGTCGCTGGGCGGCCGTTACACGGTCGACAAGCGCAATTCGACCATCCTGCGCCAGACCAAGCTGGGCCGTTCGGCCGAGTTCGGCGGTACGCCGGTGGTGCTGGCGACCACGTCGAACTTCAACGGCGAGGCACGCTTCACCGATTTCAACCCGCGCGCCTCGCTGAGCTTCAAGCCGAACGAAGACCATCTGTTCTTCGCCGGCTATTCGCAGGGCTTCAAGGGCGGCGGCTTCGACCCGCGCGGGCTTTCGACCGCCGCGCCCGACACCAACCGCGACGGCGTGCGCAGCCAGCAGGAAATCTTCGACTTCCTGAGCTTCGAGCCCGAAACGGTCGACAGCTATGAGCTGGGCTGGAAGGGCAGCTTTGCCGACAACGCGATCAACCTGGCGCTGACCGGCTTCTACGCCGATTACACCAACGTCCAGGTGCCGGGTTCCGCAGGGTTCGACTCCAATGGCGACGGCGTCAACGACACCTTTATCGGCGTCACCACCAATGCCGGCAAGGCCGAGTTCAAGGGTATCGAGTTCGAAGGCAATGCCGTGTTCGCGCGCGAATTCGCAGGGTCCGGCTCGTTCCTCAGCTTCAACGCGACGCTCGGCTATATCGATGGCGAGTACAAGCGCTTCATCGATGCGCGCAACATCGACGTCGCCAATCTGCGCCGCATCCAGAACACGCCGAAATGGACGATGTCGGGCACCTTCTCGGGCGTCTTCCCGGCCTTCTCGGGCAACATCACCGCTTCGACCACGGTCAGCTATCGCAGCAAGACCTTCCAGTTCGAAACGCCGAGCCCCTTCCTCGACCAGCCCGGCTTCGCGCTCTGGGATGCCTCGCTGATCTGGCGCGATGACGAGGACCGGTTCAGCTTCGGCATCAACGCCAAGAACATCCTCGACAAACAGTATATCACGTCGGGCTATCAGTTCCTCGCAACCGCGCCCGATGGCACGCCGACGCGCAACGCGGCGGGCAATCTCATCCCCACGCTGGGCACCGAGGGCGTTGCGACCGCGTTCTACGGCAATCCGCGTCAGGTGTTCGTGACCGGAACGGTCAAGTTCTGACCTGATTTGCTGCTGGCAAAGGGGGAGGTGGCCGCGAGCGTCAGCTTGCGGCCACCAGCTTTTGCGTCATCGCCGCCTCAGGGCTGGCGATCAGCTGCGCCATCGGCCCTGTCTCGACGATACGTCCGGCATCGAGCACGGCAGCGCGGTGGCAGAACTGCGCCGCCAGCGCCAGATCGTGCGTGATGACCAGCATCGCGATGCGCTGGTCGCGCTGCAGCCGTTTCAAGAGCGCGACGATCTGCACAGCCACCAGCGGGTCGAGCGCCGAGGTCGCCTCGTCGAGCACCAGCATCCCGGGCTCGGCGACCAGCGCGCGGGCGATCGCGACGCGCTGCGCCTGACCGCCCGACAGCCCCGCCGGTTTGCGATCCGCCAGCGCGGCATCCAGCTCGACCATCTGCAGCGCCTTCTTGACCAGCCCGGCGCGGCCCCAACTCGTCAGGTCGGGGCGCAGATGCACCAAGGGTTCGGCGATGATGTCGGACACGCGCCAGCGCGGATCGAGGCTCGCGACAGGGTCCTGGAACACCGGTTGTATCATTCGCCGCTGCTCTAGGCTGCGGCGCGCGGGCAATCGCGCCCCTTTCCACAGAACGGCACCCGCGCTGACGGGCCCCAGCCTGGCAATCGCGCGGCCGATGGTGGACTTGCCCGAGCCCGAGCCGCCGATCAGCGCCACCGCCTCGCCCTGATGCACGGTCAGGTCCACCGCGTCGACAGCGGTGACGGGCTTGGCGAACAGGCCGCTTCCGGCAAAACGCACGGTCAGGCCTTGCGCTTCGATCAGCGGCGCGCCCGGCACAGGCAGGTCATCGGGCAGCGCGGCCTTGAGGCTGGGCGTCGCCGCCCATAGCGCTTGGCTGTAGGCGTGCTGTGGCGCGCGCGCGATGGCCTGTGCCGCGCCTGCTTCCACAACCTGTCCGCCCTGCATCACCAGCACCCGGTCGGCATGATGTTCGAGCGAGGCGAGATCATGGCTGACCAGCAGCAGCCCCATGCCGGTCTCGCGCCGCAGCCGGGTGAGCAGCGCCATGATCTCTCCGCGCAGATGCGCATCGAGCGCGGAGACCGGCTCGTCGGCAATCAGCAGCTGGGGGCGGTGCGCAATGGCGCAGGCGATCATCAGCCGCTGGCGTTCGCCGCCGGACAGCTGGTGCGGATAGCGACGCAGCTTGATCGCCGGCTCGGCAAGACCCACCGCGTCCAGCATCGCTGTCAGCGCATTCTGGTCGGGGCGCAGTCCGCCCGCCTGCATCGCACTTTCGACGAGGTGCTGCGCAACGGTCCGGTGCGGAGTGAGTGCAGTCAGCGGCTGCTGGAAAACGAAGCCGACCGACGCGCGCCGCACCTTGCGCAGGTGCGCCTCGTCCAGCCCGGCCAGCTCCTGCCCTTCCAGCACCGCCGATCCGGTGATCGACCCGGCGGAAAGCCCGAACGGGGTGAGGCTGGTCAGGCTCTTGCCCGATCCCGACGCGCCCGCCAGCGCGACGCATTCGCCCGGTGCGATCTCCAGGCTCACGCCGCGCACCAGATCGCGCCCGTCAATGGTCACGCCCATGTTTTCGAGCCGGTACAGGCTCATGCGAACCGGTCCCTGAGGCGCTCGCCAATCAGCGTCAGGCAGACGAGCAGCGTCACCATCACCCCGCCGGGCACCAGCAGCCCCATCGGCGCCACATCCATGTCGTCCGCGCCTTCCTTCACCAGGATGCCGAGCGAGGTCAGCGGCTCCTGCACGCCGAGGCCGAGGAACGAGAGGAAGCTCTCGATCATGATGATGCCGGGCAGGGTAAGCGTGAGATAGGCGAGCGCCACGCCCGCAATATTGGGCAGGATATGCCGTGCGAGGATGACGCGCACCGGCGCGCCGCTGGCCTCGGCCGCCAGCACGAACGGGCGGTGGCGCAGCGTCATCACCTGGCCGCGCACGATCCGCGCCATGGTCAGCCATTCGACCAGCCCGATGCCGACAAACACGAGCAGGATCGATCGGCCGAACACCACCATCAGCACGATCACGATGAACATGAAGGGCAGGGCATAGAGCGCATCGACGATCCGCATCATCAGCTCGTCGGTTCGGCCCCCCGCCCAGCCCGCGATCATGCCCCAGCCGATGCCGACCAGCATCGAGACGAGCGCAGCGGCAAAGGCGACGAGCAGCGTGATGCGGGTCGCCACCGCCAGCCGCGCCAGCCGGTCGCGGCCCAGCTCGTCGGTGCCGAGCACATGGCCTGCGGTGCCGGGGGCGGCTCGCACATGATCCCAGTCGATTGCATCATGGCTCCAAGGCAGCAGCATCGGCAGCAGCAGCGCGGCAAGCACGATCAGCGCGACGATCGCGCCGGGCAGGGCGATGCGGTTCATCCCCGGCTCCGGGGGTCGAGCCAGCCGTAGAGCAGATCGGCCAGAAGGTTGAACGCGATGATCAGCGCGGCATAGAGCAGGATCACCGCCATGATCAGCGGATAATCGCGGTTGAGTGCGCCCTGCACGAAATAGCGGCCCAGCCCGGGCAGTGCGAACACCGTCTCGATCACCACCGCGCCGGTCAGCAATCCTGCCGCCGCCGGGCCAAGATAGCTCACCACCGGGACGAGCGCGGGCCGCAACGCATGGCGCGCGATGATCGCGCCAGTGCCAAGCCCGCGTGCCCGCGCCGTGCGGACATGCTCCTGCGCGAGCGCCGCCGCCAGCCCCGCGCGCGCCAGCTTGGCGATCGCACCCGCCACCGGCAGCGCAAGCGCGACCACCGGCATGATCCAGTATTGCGGCGCGCTCAGCAGCCCGTCACCCAGCCCGCCCACCGGCAGCAATCCCAGCCACAGCCCGAAGACCAAGGCCAGCAACGGCCCGGTCACGAAGCTGGGCAGCGCGGTGACGATGGTGGCGGCGAGCATCAGCGTCTCGTCTGCCCATCCGCCGGGGCGCAGCGCTGCGACCGTTCCCGCTGCCAGCCCCAGCGCCAGGGCCAGCACGATGGCAAGACCGCCCAGCGTCAGCGATACCGGCAGACTGTCGGCAATCAGCTGGGTGACCGTAAAGTCGCGATAGACCAGGCTCGGCCCGAAATCGCCAGTGAGCGTGCGCTTCAGGAACAGGGCGAATTGCTCGCCCATCGGCAGGTCGAGCCCGTATGCCGCTTCCAGCGCCGCGCGCGTCTCGGGCGCCAGCGGCCGCTCGCCATCGAACGGCCCGCCCGGCGCAAAGCGCATCAGCGCAAACGAGGCGAGCAGCACGAGCAACAGCGTCGGGACCGCGGTCAACAACCGTCTGAGGATCAGGGCGCGCATCGGCTGCGACCATGGCGGATCAGGTGGGGCGCGTCATGCGGAAAATTGGCTAATGCGCGTCAGATGCTTACGCCCTGTCGCTAACCCTGACACCTCAGCCTAACGATAGGGTTCGCAAGCAACTCCGTCTGAATCGCCATCCATGCCTTCCCGATAGCCAGGTTCCCCCCTATAGATTGGGGCAGTTCCAGCTGCGCGTGCATCATGGCAACCTGCCCAGTGATCTCCAGGCTGTGGTTCGCGCGCACGTATCAGTCCGACACCGACTGCTATAATACGCATTTTGGTGGTGAAAGCAGCGCTGTCCTGCTCGTTTAAAAATAGACTGCCGATACCGATGACAGCGCCAGACAATGCTGCCGTCGTCAACAGGTCGACGACGCGGCGTTGCTCTGCCCGTCTCTCCTGGCGCTTGGAATGGCGACCAAGTTTGACAGGCACAGGCTTGAAGGACTTCTTGAAGCTCACCGACAAAGCTTATGGAGGAAGTGTAAATGAAACATTGTGGTGTCCAAAGACCACAATATTTCAGACCTTGAGAAATTGGCTCATCACAGACGAGCGGGTTAGTCGGAACCATAAAAAATCCGCTTGAAGCTGACCTTACGTCAAGTGGCATAAGCCGCTTATGCCCGATTCGCTCGACATTGCCGCCGTTACCCGGCTCACCGGTCTTACAGCCCGTGCGCTGCGCTTCTACGAGGCGAGGGGGCTGGTCGAACCGTTGCGCACCGCCTCGGGGCGGCGGCACTATGATGCGGCGGCGCTCGAGCGGTTGAACCTCATCCTCTCGCTCAAGAAGGCGGGGCTGACGCTGGCGCAGATCCAGCGGCTGACCGCGCATCGGCGGATCGACTTGCACGGCCTCATCACCGCGCAGCTCGACCATCTCGAACAACAGGCGCGGCGCATATCCGAGGCGCAGGCGCTGCTCATTTCCGTCAAGTCACGCATCGATCGCGGCGAGCCCATCGATGCCGAGACCTTCTGCTCGCTGATCCGAAATGAACAAGAGGACAGTGCAAGCATGTCACAAGACCAATGGAAGGCGGTGACCGACCGCTATTTCACCCCGGAAGAGCAGGCCGAATGGGGCGAGAAGATGGGCGCCCTGGGCGCGGATTTCGATCACGATGCCTATGCCGCGCAATGGAAGGCGCTGGGCGACGAGATCAAGGCGGCGATGCCGATGGACCCAACCGGCGACACGGCAGCAGGCTTCGTCCAGCGCTGGTTCGCGCTGCTCAAGCCATTCACCGATGTCGCTACCCCAGCGATGTGGACCGGCACGATGAAGATGTACGACGACATGGGCAACTGGCCGGTCCGGGCCGATCCCGGCTTCGATGCCGAGGTCTGGGCGTTCATGAAAGAGGCGACGGCGGCGCGGATGCTGGCCGGGGACTCGATTGCCATACCCAGAGCGGAATGAGGAAATCCGGGCTATGAATGCATGGGTGCTGCTGGCTTTGGCCATCCTTTGCGAGATTGCGGGCACCAGCCTGCTCAAGGCCTCGCAGGGGTTTGCCAAGCCGCTGTTCGGCGTGGCCTCGATGAGCTGCTATGGCCTGTGCTTCTGGCTGCTCGCCTTTGCGTTTACCCGCATCCCGATGGGCATCGCCTATGCGATCTGGTCGGGCGTCGGCGTGGTCGCGGTGGCGGTGATCGGCTGGCTGGTGTTCCGCCAGTCGATCAGCCTCGCTCAGGCGGGGTTCATCGTGCTGACGCTGGTCGGGACGACGGGCCTGTATCTCACCACGCCCTATGCCGAGGCGGAGAAACAGCAGGCAACCGCGGAGGGTTAGCCGCCGCCCGCCGACAGCCGCACCGCGCGTTCGCGCAGGCGCTCGACAGCAGCGGCGTGGATGCCCGGCGCGCAGCACAGCACGCCGAAGGCATTGGCGCGCGGCTTGTTGAAGCGGAGCTCGCCGCCCAGCGCATCGGTCACGCGCGCGCCCGCCTCTTCGGCGATGATCGCGGCCGCGCCGATATCCCATTCATAGCCCCAGCGCAGCGTCGCAAGCAGGTCGGCGCGGTCGTCGGCGACCATCGCCATGCGCAGCGCTATGCTGTTGGGCTTTTCGACGACGGTGAGGTCCACATCCGCCTTGGGCAGGCTGTCGGTGGGCACGCGCGACCCGGAAAAATCGGTGCGGCGGCTCGCCTTCAGCCTTTTGCCGTTGAGGAAAGCGCCGCGTCCGCGCGCGCCGATCCAGTATTCCTTGCGCGCCGGGGCTGCCAGCACGCCCATCACGACATGGCCATCCTCGACCAGAGCGACCGAGATCGCCCAGCCAGTGCGCCCGCGTACGAAATCGCGCGTGCCGTCGATCGGATCGACCAGCCAGATGCGCCCGCAATCGAGCCGCGCGGTGTCGTCCGCCGTCTCCTCGGACAGCCAGCCCGCATCGGGGACCAGCGCCCCCAGGCGTTCGCGCAGGAAATTGTCGACGGCAAGGTCGGTCTCGCTCACCGGCTCGCCCGGCACCTTGTCCCAGACCTGAAGGTCGCCGCCCGCGCGCGCGAACGCAGCCATGGCGATGGTGCTCGCCTCTTCG
Organism: Acidovorax delafieldii; assembly: GCA_001555775.1. Lineage (GTDB taxonomy): Bacteria > Pseudomonadota > Alphaproteobacteria > Sphingomonadales > Sphingomonadaceae > Blastomonas > Blastomonas delafieldii_A. The sequence goes on from LSHP01000148.1 coordinate 15,062, forward strand.
ACGATGTGCCGGATCGTGTCGGGAGAAACCTTGGTGCGCGACGCCATGTCCCCGCTGTAGCGCGGGTCATGGCGGTTGCAACACTCGTTTAGCGCTCGCGCGTCGCGCTGAAGGTCAGCTCGGGATTCTTTTCCTGCTGATAGCCGACATCCCAGGCGGAGCGCGCCATGAACACCGGATTGCCGTCGCGGTCCTTGGCGAGGTTGTTCATCGAGATGCGCTTGAACGCTTCCAGCGCGTCTGCCGGACCGCTCAGCCAGCGCGCGGTATCGAACGGGGCCATTTCGAGCACCGCCTCGACCTTGTATTCGGCCTCGAGCCGGCTGATCAGCACTTCGAGCTGCAGCTGGCCGACCACGCCGACCACCCACTGGCTGCCGATTTCGGGATAGAAGACCTGGATCACGCCCTCTTCGGACAGGTCGTCGAGCGCCTTGCGCAGCTGCTTGGTCTTGGTCGGGTCCTTGAGCTGCACGCGGCGCAGGATTTCCGGCGCAAAATTGGGCAGGCCGGTAAAGCGTACGTCGTTCTTTTCGGAGAGCGTATCGCCGACGCGCAGCGTGCCGTGATTGGGGATTCCGATAATGTCGCCGGGCAGCGCCTCGTCGGCCAGTTCGCGGTCCTGCGCGAAGAACAGGATCGGCGAATGCACCGCGATCGGCTTGCCATGGCCCGAGGGCACCAGCTTCATCCCGCGTTTGAACGTGCCCGAGACCAGCCGCATGAAGGCGATGCGGTCGCGGTGCTGCGGGTCCATGTTGGCCTGCACCTTGAAGATGAACCCGGTCACGTCCTTGCGCGTCGGATCGACCGCGTCCGGCTCGGCGGGCTGGCTGCGCGGCGGCGGGGCGTGCGTCGCGATGGCGTCGATCAGCTCCTCGATGCCGAAGCGCTTCAAGGCGGAGCCGAAATAGACCGGGGTCAGGTCGCCATGGCGATAGGCCTCAAGGTCGAAGCTCGCATAGCCGCCTTGGGCAAGCTCGGCCTCCTCATGCAGCCGCTCCAGCGCCTGGGCGGACAGCGCTTCTGCCAGCTTGGGATCATCGAGCCCGCTGACGGCAAGCGCGGTGTCGTCATATTCGCGGCTGGGTCCGCTCGGCTGCATCAGCGTGTTGCGGGCAAAGTCGTAAATCCCCTCGAACTGGCCACCCATGCCGACCGGCCAGCTCATCGGGCACACGTCGAGCGCCAGCGCATCGGCGACCTCGTCGAGCAGTTCGAACGGATCGCGGCCCTCGCGGTCGACCTTGTTGACAAAGGTGATGATCGGCACCGAGCGCAACCGGCACACCTCGAACAGCTTGCGCGTCTGCGGCTCGATACCCTTGGCGGCGTCGATCACCATGATCGCGGAATCGACCGCGGTCAGCGTGCGATAAGTGTCTTCGGAAAAATCCTCGTGCCCCGGCGTGTCGAGCAGGTTGAAGGTGATGCCCTGCCGCTCGAAGGTCATCACCGAGGAGGTGACCGAGATGCCGCGCTGCTGCTCGATCTTCATCCAGTCCGACCGGGCGCGCCGGGCAGCGCCGCGCGCCTTGACCTCGCCCGCCAGATGGATCGCCCCGCCGGTGAGCAGCAACTTTTCGGTGAGCGTGGTTTTCCCTGCGTCAGGGTGCGAGATGATGGCGAAGGTGCGGCGGTTGAGGGCGGTCATATCGGGGCTTTGCTATTCTGTCGCTTGCCTGCGAAGGCAGGCATCCATTTCCAGCCTTGGTGCCTGGCGGATCGGTCGGGTGATGGACCCCTGCCTCAAGCAGGGGACCGGAAAACGGCTAGCTCTCTAGCAGCGTCACATCCATCCGCAAACGCTGCTGTGCGCCTGGTGCCAGCGTCATCACGCCGGGCTTGTCGGCAAAATCGCCGGTGAAGCCCAGCGGGTCGGCGATCCCGGCCCAGGGTTCGATGCAGAGGAAGCGCGCGCCGGGCTTTTGCCATATGCCGAGCATGGCCATGTCGGGAAAATCGATGCGGAGGCTCGGCTGGCCGGGTACGCCATAGGTGAGCGAGCGGCTGGAAAGTTTATCCCAGATCAGCGCGTCGGGTTCGAAATCGGCATGAACGGGCGCGTAGACCTTGCCCTCGACCGGGCTGGGCTGCGGATCGGGCGCGATGAGCCCGGTCGCGGGGTCGAGCCGCCGGATCGGGGAAGGTTCGTCGCGGTCGAACACGATGCAGTGATCCTCCGCCGCGCCCCCATAGGGCAGTGGCCAGGCGAAGGCGGGGTGATAGCCGAAGCTGAACGGCATCGGCGCATCGCCCATGTTGCTGACGGTCGCGGTCATGGCGAGCGTCGCGCCGGTCAGCGAAAAGCCCATGTCGAGCCGGAATTCGAACGGGTATTGCGCGCGACTTTCCGCGCTCGCCTCGAGCCGGAACAGCGCCCGACCAGCTTCCGCCTCGACCAGCGCAAATTCCGACCGCCGGGCAAAGCCATGCCGCGCCATCGCGAAGCTGCGCTCTCCGAGCCGGTATGCATCCCCCGCCAGCGCGCCGACGATCGGGAAGAGCAACGGTGCGTGGCCCGACCAGTAGGCCGGGTCGGCATCGGTCATCAGTTCGCGGCCTTCTGCGTCCTTCAGCGACCAAAGCTCCGCCCCCAGCGGGTGGATGCTGGCGGTCAGCGCATCGGATCGCAGCGTGACCGGATCAGCCACGCAGCTCCGCCCCAAGCTTGGCCGCCGCCTTGACCACCGCATCGGCAATGGCTTTCAGCTCATCATCGCCGAAGCTCTTGTCCACCGGCTGCAGCGTTACCTCGATGGCGAGCGAGAGCTTGCCCTCGGGCACGCCCTGGCCTGCAAAGCTGTCGAACACGCGCGCATCGGTGATATTCTTCTTGTCGGCGCCCTTGACCGCGCGGACGAGGTCACCGGCGGGCAGCTTCGCATCGACCAGGAAAGCGAAGTCGCGCGTCACCGCCTGCAAGGCCGGCGGCGCATAGGCTTCGCGCATCGCCGATCCGCGAGCCTTGAGCGGGATGGCATCGAGGAACAGCTCGGCCACCATCACCGCCCCGTGCACCGGCTTGAAGCCGAATGCGCGCGCGGTCGAGGGGTGCAAGGTGCCGTACGCGGCGAGCACGTTCTTCGGACCCAGTCGCAGCGTCGCCGCCTGGCCCGGGTGATAGTGATCGCCAGGGCCTGCCGCATCGGGCGCGAAGTCCATCAGCTTGGCCGCCGGGGCTCCTGCGGCATCGAGCAATGCCAGCACCTCGGCCTTCACGTCATGCGCGGTGAAGGCCTGCGCCTTGCCGCTGCGCCAGTCGCGCGGGGTCTTGTCGCCCGCCAGCACGATGCCCAGCGTGGTGCGCTCCAGGCTGGTGCCGTCCTCCGCCTTGAAATAGCGCCGACCGACTTCGAACAGCCGCACCGAGCCCGCGCCGCGATCGAGATTGCGCTTGGCGGCAGAGAGCAGCCCGGGCAGCAGCGAGGGGCGCATGACCTTGAGGTCCTCGCTGATCGGATTGGCCAGCACCCAGTCGCCGCCGCCAAAGGGGGCTGCTTCCCTGTCCGAAATGAACGACCAGTTGACCGCCTCATTGAGGCCGCGCGCGGCGGCGAGACGGCGCACGCGGCGCTCCTGCAACTGCGCCGGACTGGCGGTCGGCCTGGCGACGCCGGGCAGGCGCGGCAGCGGGGTCGAGGGGATCGCATCGATGCCGGTGATGCGCACCACTTCCTCGACGATATCCGCCTTGCCCGCAACATCGCGCCGCCAGGTGGGGACGGTAATCGTCCAGGGGGTGGCGCTGCAGTCGACGCCGAAGCCGAGCCGCTCGAGGATCGCCTGCTGCTCGCTTGCCGCCACATCGATGCCGCCCAGCGCCGCGCAATAGGCGGGGTCATAGGCGACCGTGCGCGGTTCGACCGGCGCGGTGCCCGATCGGGTCACCGGGCTCGCGGTTCCGCCGCAAAGGTCGAGCACCAGCCGTGTCGCGATGGCGAGGCCCTGTTCGAGGAACGCCGGATCGACGCCGCGCTCGAAGCGCTGGCGCGCATCACTCGTCAGCATCAGCTTCTGGCCGGTGCGCGCGATATGTTCGGGCTCGAAATAGGCGCACTCGATCAGCACATCGGTGGTCTCGTCGGACACGCCCGAATCCTCGCCGCCCATGATGCCGCCGATATCATGCACCTGCTTGGCGTCGGCGATCACGGTCATGCTGGCGTCGAGCTTGTAGGTCTTGCCGTTGAGCGCGAGCACCTCTTCGCCGTCTGCCGCCTTGCGCGCCACCAGCCCGCCCGAGAGCTTCGCCCGGTCATAGACGTGCAGCGGACGGCCGAGATCGATCGACACGAAATTGGTGATGTCGACCAGCACCGAAATCGGCTTCTGCCCGATCGCCTTCAGCCGGTCTGCCATCCATTTGGGGGCGGGGCCGTTCTTCAGGCCCGAGACATTCTGCGCGTAAAAGGCGGGGCAACCGGCGGGATCGTCGGTGCGGACATCGGCTGCCTCGCCGCTGCCCTCGACCGGATCGACGCCCGAGCGATAGACTTCGGACAAGGGCTTCAGCGTGCCGATGCCCGAGGCCGCCAGATCGCGCGCGATGCCGCGCACGCCCATGCAGTCCTGCTTGTTGGGCGTCACCGAGACCTCGATCACCGGATCGTCGAACCCGGCATAATCGGCAAAGCTGGTGCCGACCGGTGCGTCCTCGGGCAGCTCGATGATGCCGTCATGATCCTCGCCGAGCTCGAGCTCGCGATACGAGCACATCATGCCGAAGCTTTCGACATCGCGGATCTTCGCGGGCTTCAGCGTGAAGGCGGGGCCGGGGACATAGGTTCCCGGCGGACCGAACACGCCGACCAGACCGGTACGCGCATTGGGCGCGCCGCAGACGACCTGCCAGGGGGTGCCCGAACCGTCATCGACCTTGAGCAGCCGCAGCTTGTCCGCATTGGGATGCGGGCCGGCCTCGAGCACCCTGGCGACGCGGAACGGGCGCAGCGCATCGGCGGGGTTTTCCACCCCTTCGAGCTCCAGCCCGATCGCCGTCAGCCGGTCGGTGATTTCATTGAGCGAAGCATCGGTGTCGAGATGCTCTTTCAGCCAGGAGAGGGTGAACTTCATGCGCCGACTCCTCCGCTCAGCGTGGGGACATCGAGCGACGAGAAGCCGTAATGCTTCAGCCACCTGAGATCACCGTCGAAGAACGCGCGCAGGTCATCCATGCCGTATTTCAGCATCGCCAGCCGGTCGATGCCGCAGCCAAAGGCAAAGCCCTGCCATTCGTCGGGGTCCAGCCCGCAATGCTCGATCACCTTGGGGTTGACCATGCCGCTGCCCAGAATTTCCATCCAGCCGCCATTGGGGCCGGTGGGATCGCCGCCGATCACGCGCTTGCCCTTTTCCACCGTGAAGCCGACATCGACCTCGGCCGAGGGCTCGGTGAACGGGAAATAGCTCGGCCGCAGGCGCAGCACGATATCATCGCGCTCGAAAAACGCGCGGACGAAGGTCTCCAGCGTCCATTTGAGGTGCGCCATGGTGATGCCCTTGTCGATGACAAGGCCTTCGACCTGGTGGAACATCGGCGTGTGCGTCGCGTCCGAATCGCTGCGATAGGTGCGGCCCGGCGCAATGATGCGGATCGGCGGCTTCTGCCCCATCATCGTGCGGATCTGCACCGGCGAGGTGTGGGTGCGCAGCAGCATGGGCTCGCCATCGGGGCCGGTATCGGGGAAATAAAAGGTGTCGTGCATCGCACGCGCCGGATGCGTCTCGGGCATGTTCAATGCGGTGAAATTGTACCAGCCCGATTCGATCTCGGGCCCGGTCGCCACGGCAAATCCCAGATCGGCGAAAATCTCGGCCAGTTCGTCCATCACCTGTGCGACCGGGTGGACCGAGCCTTGCGGGCTGGGCGCGACCGGCAGCGTCAGGTCGATCGCCTCGGCGGCGAGCCGCTCGTTGAGCGCTGCGCCTTCCAGCGCGTCCTTGCGCGCGGCGATGGCGGCCGTGACCGCCTCGCGCGCGCCGTTGATGCGCGGGCCCTGTTCCTGGCGCTCCTCGGGGCTCATCGCGCCCAGCGTCTTGAGCAGCCCGGTGATCGCGCCCTGCTTGCCCAGCGCAGCGATGCGTATGTCTTCCAGCGCGGCAAGATCGGCATCGGCGATGCGCGCCAGATAATCCTGCTGCAATTGTTCAATGTCGGCCACGGCCTGGTCTTCCACATATGCGAGAAAAATGTCCGCGAGCCGCTGTCATGCCCCGCTGCACAAATCAAGCCCCGCCGCGTTTCCATAGCCTTTTCATGCGTGCGCCTGCAGTGCTATCCTGCACCAAGACCGGACACAGAACCGGCGCCATAGGGGACGATGGCCGATGAACCTGATGCTGCTTTTCGCTTCGCTCGCCGCCATCCTGGCGGTCGCAGGCCTGGTCTGGCTGCTGCAACTGGGCGAGAACCGGATCGGCGATGCCGCCGATGCCGCGCGCATCGCCGAGGAGCAGATCGCGGGTTTCGAATCGGGGCCGGTCCTGATGTCGAACGATGGCGAGGCCGCGCTCGTCGAGGGGACCGATGGCCGCGTTGTCATCCTCAAGCGCCATGGCGCGCATTGCGCCGGACGCGTGCTGCCCAGGCCGCTGCGCGCGCACCGTTGCAGCGAGGGCTGGAAGGTCGAGACCGGCGATCCGCGCTTCGGACATGTTTCACTCGCACTGTCAAAACAGGATGCTGACAGGCTGCTGACAATGATGTAAGCAAGCTTTTGCCATGCCGAACCTGCCCAACCCGACCGAGCTCGCCATCCCGGCTTTCGTGCTGTTGATGCTGGTCGAGATCTGGTGGGTGCGCCGCCGCGACCGCAGGGCCTATGAGCCGCGCGACACGCTGACCTCGCTCGCTTTGGGGCTGGGCAGCACCGTGGCGGGCGCGCTGACCGGGGGCCTTGCCCTCGCGATCGCCTTCTGGGTTTATCAGTACCGCATCTTCGATATCGGCTTTGCCTGGTGGGCCTGGCCGATCGCGTTCGTGGCCGACGATTTCGCCTATTATTGGGTGCACCGGCTCGGCCACCGTGTCCGCTGGATGTGGGCGGCGCATGTCATCCACCATTCCAGCCAGCATTATAACCTCTCGACCGCGCTCCGGCAGACCTGGACCGGCTTCTTCACCCCCGGCCTGCTGGTCAGCCTGCCGCTGTTCTGGCTGGGCTTTCACCCGCTGATGATCGCCTTTTGCGGCGGCATCAACCTCATCTACCAGTTCTGGATCCACACCGAGGCGGTGAAGCGCATGCCGCGCTGGTTCGAGGCGGTGATGAACACGCCTTCGCACCACCGCGTCCATCACGCGATAAATCCGCGCTATCTCGATTCGAATTATGCCGGCGTGTTCATCGTCTGGGACAAGATGTTCGGCACCTTCGTGCCCGAGCGCGACGACGAGCCGATCCGCTATGGCATCGTGAAGCAGCTGGGCAGCTTCAATCTGCTCTGGGCAGCGTTCCACGAATGGGTCGGCATCGCGCGCGACATGTGGTCCGCGCCGGGGCTGGGCAACAAATTGGCCTATCTGCTCCGCCCGCCCGGTTGGAGCCATGACAACAGCCGCGAGACCAGCGACAGCATCAAGGCCGCATGGGCTGCGCGGCAAGGCCGGCCGGTACCGTCGCGAATGGTCGGCGATGCCACTCTAGAGCCGGCGGAATAAGCGGATGGCACGCGGGGCCGACGGGTCGGATATCACCCTTTTCGAAGGGGCGAGCGTCAGAGGCCAGCAAGCCATGCTCGCCGAGCTTTGTGCCCGGATTTTCGACAGTTTCGATCCCGACTATCTCGCGCGCCGTCTGCCGCTGCTGGCCGATCCCGTGCTGCACGTCGCGCATGGGGACGGGCACGCGCGGCTGGGCTTCAAGCTCGGCTATCGGCGCGGGCCCAGCCTGCTCTATTCCTGGCTTGGCGGCGTCGTTCCCGAAGCGCGCGGCCTGGGCATTGCCGCGCGGCTGATGCAGGCGCAGCATGATTGGGCGGCGGCACAAGGCTATCACTGGGTTGAAACGCGCACCCGCGCCAGCAACAACCGCATGATCATCGTCAACCTTAAGGCAGGGTTCCACATTGCCGGGGTCGAGAGCGACGAGGCAGGTCATCTGGTGGTCATCCAGCGGAGGCGATTGAATAGCCTGCCGTGATCGGCACCAAGAACGAAAATGGGAGAGAGCATGAGCGAATATGATATCATCGTGATCGGCGGCGGGTCCGCAGGATGTGCGGTCGCCGGGCGGCTCAGCGAAGACCCCTCGCTCTCGGTCTGCCTGATCGAGGCGGGCGGGCGCAACAACGGCGTGCGCGTCAAGACCCCGGGCTTCATGCCGTTCCTGCCCAAGAACACCAACTGGCAGTTCGAGACGGTGCCGCAGCCGGGGCTCAATGGCCGCACCGGCTATCAGCCGCGCGGCAAGGGGCTGGGCGGCTCTTCGGCGATCAACGCGATGGTCTATATTCGCGGCAACCACTGGGATTACGACAACTGGGAGGCGCTGGGCGCCACCGGCTGGAGCCACAAGGATGTGCTGCCCTGGTTCCGCAAATCGGAAGGCAATGCGCGCTACGGCTCGTCGCACGAATTCGATGCGCATCATGGCGGCGATGGTCCGCTCTCGGTGGTCGACCAGAAATGGGCCAATCCCGGCAGCCACGCCTTTGTCGAGGCGGCGCGGCGGCTGCAGCTGCCGATGAACGACGATTTCAACGGCGCGAAGCAGGAAGGCTTCGGCATCTACCAGACCACGCAGAAGAACGGCGAACGCTGGAGCGCGGCGCGCGCTTATGTCGAGCCGGCGGCGGACCGCGCCAATCTGGACGTGCGCACGCACGCGCTGGTGCGGCGGATCATCGTCGAGAACGGCCGGGCGAAGGGCGTCGAGTTCGAGCGCGCAGGAAAAGTGGTGCAGGTGTTTGCCCGCGCTGCGGTGGTGCTTTCAGCGGGCGCGTTCGGATCGCCGCAGATATTGCAGCTTTCGGGGATAGGCCCGGGCGGCATGCTCAAGGAACACGGCATTCCGGTGCTCGTCGATTCCGCCGAGGTCGGCGCGAACCTGCAGGATCATATCGACTATGTCTCGGGCTTCGCGACCAAATCGACCGACAGTTTCGGCAGTTCGCTCACCGGCGTCACCCGCATGGCGCGCGCGGTGCTCGAGCATCGCCGCAAGCGCACCGGCATCCTCACCACCTGCTGGGCCGAAGCGGGCGGTTTCTGGAAGATGATGCCCGATGCCCCCGCGCCCGACGTGCAGTTCCATTTCGTACCCGCCGTGCTCGAGGATCATGGCCGCGAGAATGTGAAGGGCCATGGCTTCTCGTGCCATGCCTGCGTGCTGCGCCCCGAAAGCAAGGGCACGGTGACGCTCAACAGCGCCGATCCCGCCGCGCCGCCGCGGATCGACCCCAATTTCCTCAGCGACGAACGCGACATGGCGGTGCTGCGCGCAGGGGTGCGCTTCATGCACCGCATCTTCGAGACGCAGCCGATGTCGGATTACGATCCGGTCGATCGCCATCCGGTCGATCTGTACAACGACGCCGCACTCGACGAGCTGATCCGCAACCGCGCCGACACCGTCTATCATCCGGTCGGCACCTGCCGCATGGGGTCGGACGAGGGCAGCGTGGTCGATCCGCGCCTGCGGCTGCGCGGGGTCGAGGGGCTCTATGTCGCCGATGCCAGCATCATGCCCAAGATCGTCAGCGGCAACACCAATGCGCCGAGCATCATGATCGGCGAACGCTGCGCCGCGTTCGTGGCGGAAGATGTGAAGGCGAAACTGCTGGTGGCGGCGTAGCACTGCCAAAAATCCTCCCCCAGCTTGCTGGGGGAGGGGGACCGCCCGCAAAGCGGGTGGTGGAGGGGCAGCGGGTTCGCGTTCCGATAAAGCCTCGTGCCATTCCGCTTCCCCTCCACCACCGACCTGCGGTCGGCGGTCCCCCTCCCCGAGACAAGCTCGGGGAGGAT
>LSHP01000149.1 GCA_001555775.1 Acidovorax delafieldii
CACCACCCGCTTCGCGGGCGGTCCCCCTCCCCCAGCAAGCTGTGGGAGGATTTGATTTGTCAGGCGTCCCCGCCTAACGCCGCCCAATGAACAACCGATCCTCCGCCCCTGACGACACCCCTGGCCTGCCCGCACGCCGTGCGGCGCTGAAAATGCTCGATGCCGTCATGCGGCGCGGGGAATCGCTCGATGTCGCCCAGCATGCCGCCTGTCAGGGGATCGAGGACCGTTCCGACCGCGCGCTCGCCATGGCGATTGCGGGCGAAGTTCTCCGGCACCTTCCGGGGCTCGACCTGCTGATCGACAGCATGACGCGGCTGCCGCTCGCGGACGACGCCAAGGCGCGGATGGTGCTGCGCATCATGCTCGCTCAGACTTTGGCGCTCGAAACCCCGCCGCATGCGACGATCGCGACCGCACTGCCGCTGCTGCAAGGCGGGCCGCGCAAGCTGGCGCATGGAGTGTTCGGCAGCCTGATGCGCGCAGGCGTGGCGTTGCCTGCGCCCGCGCTGCCGCCGGCCACCGCCAACCGCTGGACTGCGCTCTGGGATGAGGCCATGGCCGAAGCTGCCAGCGCCGCGCTCGGCAGCCCTCCTCCGCTCGACCTCAGCCTTGCCGACGCCTCCAAGAGCGCCGCAACCGCCGAGCAGCTGGGCGGCGTGTCGCTCGCCCCCGGCCATGTCCGCCTTCCGCGCGCAGGGGCTATCGAACAGATCGAGGGCTTCGAATCGGGCGACTGGTGGGTGCAGGATCTCGCCGCCAGCCTGCCCGCAAGGCTGCTTGGACAAGGCAACGGACGCAGCGTGCTCGATCTGTGCGCCGCGCCGGGCGGCAAGACGATGCAACTCGCCGCCGCCGGCTGGCAGGTGACCGCGCTCGACAATTCGGAAAAGCGGTTGAAGCGCCTGCGCCAGAACCTCAAGCGCACCGGCCTCGATGCAGAGACGATTACCGACAACCTGCTAGAATGGCGTCCTGACGAGCAGGCCGATGCCGTTCTGCTCGACGCGCCGTGTAGCGCCACCGGCATTTTCCGCCGCCATCCTGATGTCCTCTATCGCATCGGCGCGCGCCATATCGAGGATCGCGCGCAGCAGCAGGCGCAATTGCTCGAGCGCGCCTCGAACTGGGTGAAGCCCGGCGGCGTTCTGGTCTATGCCGTCTGCTCGCTGGAAAAGGCCGAGGGCGAGGATGTCGTCGCGCACTTCCTTACCGAAGACAGCCGCTACACGATCGACCCCGTGGCCACCGACGAACTCCCCGCTGGGGTTATGCCCGATGGGCTGGGCCAGGTGCGCACCCTGCCCGGCATGCTGGCGGACGCGGGCGGGCTGGACGGCTTTTTCATGGCCCGGCTGCGCCATCGGGCCTGACTGTCCGGCTCTGGGCCAAATCATGTGGAAAAGCGCCGCAAAGCGCCTTGCTCCACAAGATGTTGAGGTTTAAGCGGCTAGGCCTATGCCGCAGCCCCCATTGATAGCTCCGTCGATCCTGTCCGCCGATTTCGCGCGTCTGGGCGAGGAAGTGCGCGCGATCGACTCGGCGGGAGCGGACTGGATTCATATCGATGTGATGGACGGGCATTTCGTGCCCAATATCACCATCGGCCCGGCGGTGGTGAAGGCGCTGCGTCCGCACACGACCAAGCCGTTCGACGTGCATCTGATGATCTCGCCGGTCGACCAGTACGTCCAGGCCTTTGCCGATGCCGGCGCGGACATCATCACCGTGCACCCCGAGGCAGGGCCGCATGTTCACCGCACGGTGCAGCTGATCAAGTCGCTGGGCAAGAAGGCAGGCGTGGTGCTGAACCCCGCGACTCCGGCCAAGATGCTCGACTATCTGATCGACGAGGTCGACCTTGTCCTGGTGATGAGCGTCAATCCCGGCTTTGGCGGACAGAGCTTCATCTCCAGCCAGCTGCGCAAGATCGAGGCGATCGCGAAGATGATCGCAAAATCGGGCCGCGCGATCGATCTGGAGGTCGATGGCGGCATCGACACGATCACCGCGCCACAGGCAGTGGATGCCGGGGCGAATGTGCTGGTTGCAGGGACGGCAAGCTTCAAGGGCGGCCCCGATCGTTACGCTGCCAATATCCGGGAGCTGAAGGGCCAATGAGCGATGTCCTGTCCGAGAGCCGCCGGACAGGCGCCCGCGCAGCCCAGGCCAGCGAGGACGAACGCCGCCTGCCGTTGATCGGCGCGGACCTCGAATCCCGCCCGGACCTGATCGAGGACAGCCCGCAATCGGCACGCAAGCAGCTCGTGCGTGTGGAAAACGATCGCGGCCTTTCGCTCACTGAAAGCATCGTTCATTATTTCTACCGGATGACCTGGCGCACGCCGCTGCACAAGCTGCGGCTCAAGGGCCGTTCGCCGCTGCGGCTGCTCGCAGCGCCCGACGATCCGTTCCCCGGCGATGCGCGGCGCGGCAAGGCGATCCGCGCCGGCTTCTTTCAGGTTGCTGGCCAGCGGATCGAATTTGCCAAGCTCAACTTCGCGACGCTCCAGGCGCCGCCAGAGGCGCTCGATTACATTCACAGCTTTGCCTGGCTGCGCGATCTGGCCGCATCGGCACCGCGCGAAACCTGCGTGCCCATCGCCGAGAAGTTGGTCGATCAGTGGCTCGATGCGAATCTCGAGACCGTGGCCGATCCGGCCTGGCGCGCCGATCTGGCCGCGCGCCGCATGCTCAATTGCGCCGCGCATGCACCGCTGATCCTGTCGAGCAGCGATCTTGTTTATCGCTCGCGCGTGCTGCGCAATTTCGCCAGCACGGCGCGGCATCTCGACCATGTTGCCGACAAGGCGCCGGAAGGCCTCGCACGGGTCACCGCTTGGGCGGGCGTGGTCGGCGCGGCGCTGCTGCTGCCCGATGGCGAGCCGCGCCGCATCTTCGGCGAAGCAGGGCTGAAGCGCGCGATCGAAGGCTTTATGGGCGAGGATGGCGGCGCGCTCTCGCGCTCGCCGCTGGCGCAGATCGAGGCGATCAAGGTGCTGTCCATGCTGCGCCCGGTCTATGCTGCACGCGGCGAGCTGCTGTCTCCCATTGTCGAACTGGCGCTGAGCCGTGCGGTGCCGGCGCTGCAGGGATTGACCCACCACGACGGAGGCCTGGGCAGTTGGCAGGGCGCACCGGGCATTTCTGCCGAGAGCATGGCGACGCTGATCCGCGCGAGCGGCATCCGCGCGCGGCCTTTGCGCGATGCGCGGCACTGGGGCTATCAGCGCGTGCCCGCCGGGCGCACCGTGGTGCTGGTCGATGCCGGGACCCCCGCCATGGCGCGGCATGCGGTCATGGGCTGCGCGTCCACCCTGGCCTTCGAGATGAGCCATGGGCCCTATCGGCTGATCGTCAATTGCGGCGGCGCGAGCGCGATTGCCCCCGACATGCCGCCCGAGCTTGCCAGGGGCCTGCGCGCGACGGCGGCGCACTCGACGTTATGCCTCGACGATACCAACAGCACCTCGGTGCTCCCCAAGGGCCAACTCGGCAAGGGCGTGGGGCTGGTCGAGCTCGACCGGCGCGACAGCGATGATGCCGCGCGGCTCGACATGACGCATGACGGCTATGCCAGGCGCTATGGTCTGATCCACCGCCGCCTGCTCGTGCTGCGCAGCGACGGCCGCGAATTGCGCGGCGAGGACGTGCTGCTGCCCGCCGCCAAAAGCGGTTTCGGGCGTGGGTTTGGCCGTCAGAAACAGGGCGATGTGCCGTTTGCCATCCGCTTCCATCTGGGGCCGGATGTCGAGGCGCATCTTGCGACCGATGGCTGGGGCGTGTTTCTGCGCGTCGCCGACGGATCGCTCTGGCAGTTCCGTTCTGCCGCCAGCAAGGTAACGCTCGAGGAAAGCCTCTGGGTGGACGAAAACGGGCAGATCCGGCCCAGCCAGCAGATTGTCCTTTCCGGCACCGCATCGGTGGGCGGCGGCAATTATGGCTGGCTTATCAAGCATATGGGATAATCACGTGACCGATATTGCGATCAAACGCGCACTGCTTTCCGTCTCTGACAAAAGCGGCCTGGCCGAACTCGGGAAAACACTGGCGGCGCATGGGGTGGAGCTCATTTCCACCGGCGGCACTGCCAAGGCGCTGCGCGATGCGGGCCTTGAAGTGCGCGACATTTCCCAGATCACCGATTTCCCTGAAATGATGGACGGCCGCGTCAAGACGCTGCACCCGATGGTGCATGGCGGGCTGCTCGCGGTGCGTGACAATGCCGAGCATGTCGCGGCGATGGAAGCGCATGGCATCGGCGCGATCGATCTGGTCGTGGTCAACCTCTATCCCTTCGCCGCCACCGTCGCCAAGGGTGCGGAGCGCGACGAGATCATCGAGAATATCGATATCGGCGGCCCGTCGATGGTCCGCTCGGCGGCCAAGAACCACGCGTTCGTCACCATCGTCACCGATCCCGCCGATTATGCGACGCTGGCGCAAGAGATGCAGGCGAGCGGCGGTGCAACCACGCTTGCCTTCCGCCGCAAGCTAGCGGCCAAGGCCTATGCCGCCACGGCCGAATATGACGCGATGATCGCGAGCTGGTTCGCCTTTGCCGATCAGGGCGAGATGTATCCCGAGAAGCTCTCGGTCCCGTTCCGCAAGGGCCAGGCGCTGCGCTATGGCGAGAATCCGCACCAGAGCGCGGCGCTCTATCTGCCCGCCTTCGCGCCCGGCGGCTCGCTCGCCGACCACCGTCAGGTTCAGGGCAAGGAGCTGAGCTTCAACAATCTGAACGACGCCGATGCGGCGCTAGAGCTGGTCGCCGAATTCCGCGACGGCCCGCCGACCGTGGTCATCGTCAAGCACGCCAATCCGTGCGGTGTGGCGAGCGGCGACGATCTGGTCAGCGCCTACAAGGCGGCGCTGCAGTGCGACAGCGTGTCGGCCTTTGGCGGCATTATCGCGGTCAACCGCCCGCTCGACGGCCCGACCGCCGAGGCGATCAGCGACATCTTCACCGAGGTGGTCTGCGCGCCCGATGCCGATGAGGCGGCCAAGGCGGTGTTCGCGAAGAAGAAGAACCTGCGGCTGATCCTGACCGGCGATCTTTGGGACCCGGCGCGCGGCGGCATCGCGCTGCGCACGATCGCGGGCGGCGCGCTGCTGCAATCGCGCGACAATGGCCGCATCCGCCGCGAAGACCTGAAGGTCGTCACCAAGCGGGCCCCGACCGAGCAGGAGCTGACCGACTGCCTGTTCGCGTGGACCGTGGCCAAGCACGTCAAGTCGAACGCGATCGTCTATGCCAAGGATGGCGCGACCGCCGGGATCGGCGCGGGTCAGATGAACCGCCGGGATTCGGCGCGCATCGCCGCCGCCAAGGCGCGCGAGGCGGCGGAAACTTATGGCTGGGGCGAGCCGCGCACCGTGGGCTCTTCGGTCGCTTCGGATGCGTTCTTCCCGTTCGCCGATGGCCTGCTGGCAGCGGTCGAAGCGGGCGCGACGGCGGTCATCCAGCCGGGTGGATCGATGCGCGATGAGGAGGTGATTGCTGCCGCCGACGAAGCGGGCCTGGCGATGGTTTTCACCGGAATGCGCCACTTCCGCCACTGATCGAGCGGGCCCGGCGGGCTCAATGCTGCCGGGCGAGCACCTCATAGGCCATGACGGCGGCGGCGACCGCGGCGTTCAGGCTGTCCGCCTTGCCGAGCATCGGGATCTTGACCAGCAGGTCGCACTCCGCCTCATAGGCGGGCGGCAGCCCCTGCGCCTCGTTGCCGATCAGCAGGAAGCAGGGCGCAGCATAATCCGCACCGCGATAATCGAAGCTGGTGTTGAGGCTGGTGCCGACCAGCTGCCCCGGTCCGGCGCGCAGCCAGCGCAGGAAATTGCCCCATTCGGCCTGCGCCACCGGCACGGTGAACACCGCACCCATGCTCGCGCGCACCGCTTCGACCGAGAACGGATCGACGCACTGGTCGACCAGGATCAGCCCGCCCGCGCCCACCGCGTCGCAGGTGCGTAGCATGGTGCCCAGATTGCCCGGATCGCGCATCGACTGCGCGACCAGCCAGATACCTGAGCGGCTGCGATCGAGCGCGTCGAGCGACGTCGGCAGATCGGCGAACACGCCGAGCACCGTCTGCGGATTGTCCTTGCCGCTGATCTTGGACAGGATATCGCTGGTAGTCTCGTAGATTGTGCCGCCGCGCGCAGCCACCGCCGCTTCGAGCGCGTCGATCAGCGGGTGCGGGTCGCGCTGCTGGCCCAGCCACAGCGCTTCGGGAACAATGCCGGCCTCGCGCGCCTCGGTGAGCAGGCGCAAGCCTTCAGCAAGGAAACGGCCCTCGCGCTTGCGGTGTTTCTTTTCACGCAAGCTGCGCGCCGCCTTGACCGCGGGGTTGGAAAATCCGGTGATGAGATGGCGATGGATCGTCATGGCAAGGGGCCGGAAGGACGGTTAGTCCTCGCCGAAACCGTCCATGACCAGGCCGACCAGCTTCTTGAGCGCGGCGTCTTCGCCCTCGCCCTCGACGCGGATGGTGATGCTGTCGCCGCGCGCGGCACCCAGCATCATCAGCCCCATGATCGAGCTTCCGGTAACCTCGTTGTCGTCCTTGCTGACGTGCACCTTCACCGTTTCGGGCAGGCGCGCGACGGCAGCGACGAACTTGGCGCTCGCCCGGGCGTGCAGGCCACGCTGGTTGGTGATCTGCACGGTCTGCTCGCTCATTGCGCGCTTTCCTGGCCCAGCAGGTCGGAGGCGACGCTGATATATTTCTGCCCGGCATCGCGCGCGGCCGCGACCGCATCGCGCACGTTCATCGATCGGCGTGCGCCCTCGAGACGGATCAGCATCGGCAGGTTGACCCCGGCAATCACCTCGACCCGGCCCGCTTCGAGCAGCGAGATGGCGAGGTTCGAGGGCGTGCCGCCGAACAGGTCGGTCAGCACGATCACGCCCTTGCCGGTATCGACCCTGGCGATGGCGGCCGCGATATCCGCGCGCCGCTGCTCCATGTCATCATTGGGGCCGATATCGATAGTTTCGATATGCTGCTGCTTGCCCACCACATGTTCCATCGCGACCAGAAATTCCTGCGCGAGCCGTCCATGGGTGACGAGAATAAGACCGATCATGGGGGATGTTTATACCAGTTTCTGTAGCTTGAAGTCTCTATTGCCGACGTCTGTCCCTGACCCGCGCCAGTTTCAGCGATCTCTCCCCTGCCCGGCGCGCTGCCTTCATGCGGGCGGCGGCGCGGGGCTTTCTTCTATGGCATCCGTGGGTCGTGACGTCAGGTTGCGATGCTGGACAGTGGGACAAAAGCCTGCTGCTTGCAAGCGTTTGGTGATCTCCTGCGCGACGAACACCGACCTGTGTCTCCCCCCGGTACAGCCGATTGCGATGTGCACATAGGCCTTGGCCGCCGCCTGATAGCGCGGCAGCAGGAAGGTCAGCAGATCGACGATACGATCGACGGCGCCCTGATAGGCCGGGTCTTCGGTGATGAACGCGCCCACCGGCGCTTCCAGCCCGGTCATCTCGCGCAAGGAACGGTCCCAATAGGGATTGCGCAGGAAGCGCATGTCGAACACCAGATCGGCGCTGGGCGGCATACCGCGCGCAAAGCCGAAACTGGTGACGATGATGCTGGTCGGCGACTGCTCGAGCGCAAAGCGGCTGCGAATTTCCTGCTGCAGGTCCGACAGGCCGAGGTTGGTCGTATCAATGACATTTTCCGCCCAGCGCCTCAGCGGCTGCAGCCATTCGCGCTCCTCGGCAATACCGGCTTCGGCCGAACGGTCCTGCGCCAGCGGGTGACGGCGCCGCGTCTCGGCATAGCGCCGCTGCAGCTCGCGCCCCGCGCAATCGAGGAACAGCGTGCTGATCGCATATTCGGGTCGCTCCTCGAGATCGCGCACCTGCCGCACGATCGATCCCGGATCAAACCCGCGCGTGCGCGTATCGAAGCCGATGGCGAGCGGCCGCTCCTGCCCGTCGCGGCGAACCGCCTGCGGCGTATCCATCAGCAAAGGCAAAAGCCGGATGGGGAAATTGTCGATCGCCTCCCAGCCCAAATCTTCCAGCGTCTTGAGCGCGGTCGATTTGCCAGCACCCGACAGCCCCGTGACCAGAAGCACGCGGTGCGGTTCGACAGCAGGCAAACCCGCCTGTGCAGTACTGGAATCGGTCATTGGCCACCCCTGGCGTGCCGCGCTCCTGTCGGGCCGCGCCCATCCGTGACTAGCCTTTGACCCCATAGGCTTGCAATGCCATTTCGGCCTTGATCGGTAGCACCCGGCTATCGGGCGACAGCAGGATTTCCGGGATATCCACGCCCAGCAACGCGCGATGCTGGCTCTGTTCGATCCAGCGCGGCGCAGCGCGGTTGAGCTCGATCAGCAGCGCAACCGGGCAATCCGGGCCGGGCTCGATCGGCAGCAGCCCCAGATTGCGCACCTCGATCATGCCGCCGATATGGGGCGCGGGCGAGGCGATGATGCGATTTCCCGCGCGGTGTAGTGCGGTGTGATCGTCACTGATCAGCCGCGCGCCGCGATCGATCAGCGCCAGCGCCAGTTCGGACTTGCCGATGCCCGATTCGCCGCTGATCAGCAGTGCTGCGCCGCCAATGCTGACGCAACTCGCCGGATAGGTGATCCTGTCACCCTGCGCCATGATCCCCTCCCCTCATCCGCGTTCGGATTTATCCCCATTCTAGCGCCATTTTCAGGCCGGGGAAATCGGCAGTTCCTGCTGATCCTTGGCAGGCAGGCAGATCTCGAACACTGCGCCCTGCGCTCCATCGTCGCGATCGGCGACCGTGATCGTGCCGTGATGCCCCTCGACGATCGTCCGCGCGATGGCGAGACCCAGGCCGCTATGCTGGCCGAACGCCTCTCCCTCGGGGCGCGCGCTATGGAAGCGACGGAAAATCGCCTCGCGCTCGCTGGGCTGCACGCCCGGCCCCTCGTCGATGACCCGCACCAGCACCCGCCCGCGCAGCTGCGTCGCCTCGATGCGCACCAGTCCGCCGGGCGGCGAGAAGGATATGGCATTGTCGAGCAGGTTGGAAATCACGCGTTCCAGCCGCGTCCCCTCGCCCGTCACCACCGCGACGCCACGCCGGGGCCGGGCGAAGGCGGTCTCGCGCCCCTGGTTGAGCCCGCGCGAACGGCGCAGCTCGAGCAGATTCTCGATCATCTCGCCCAGATCGATCGGCTCGAACCGGGTCCGGGTCAATTGCGCGTCGACGCGCGACGCCTCGGAAATATCGGTGATCAACCGGTCGAGCCGTCGGACGTCGCTGCACGCAATCTCGAACAGCTGCGCGCGCAGTCGTTCGTCCTTCACGCTGGCCAGCCCCTCGAGCGCAGAGCGCAGCGAGGCGAGCGGATTCTTGAGCTCATGGCTGACATCGGCGGCAAAGGCCTCGGTCGCGTCGATCTTCATGCGCAGCGCCATGCTCATGTCGGAAAGCGAACGCGCGAGCAGGCCAATCTCGTCGCCGCGCGAGGGCAAGCGCGGCACCACCACCTCCCGCGCGCGGCCCAGCCGCACTCTGACGGCAGCGCTCGCGAGGCGACGCAGCGGCTGCACGATCGTCCGCGCCAGAAACAAGGAAAACAGGATCGAGACCAGTGCCGTCGCCAACACGATCATCGACAGGTTGAACCGCTCCGCGCGCACGATCCGGGTAACGTCCCGAGCATTGTAGCTGGTCAGCAGCACGCCACCGCCCCGGGGAAGCGCAATCGCCGCGCTGATCATCGGGGTGCGATCTGGCGCATAGCGCATCCGGGCGATCGCTGTCCGGCTGCGCTGGGCCTCGAGCGCCTCTGGCCAGTTCTGCAGCCGATCGGGTCGGCGCTCGACGAAACGGTCGACCCGCTTTGCGTCGACCAGCCAGTCGAAGCCCTGATCGAGCAGCCGTGCGGCATGGCGCTGCCAGGGCTCTTCGGACGGATCGCGCAGGCGATAGGCGGGCGACGCCAGCGCGAAACTGTCCAGCGTAACGGGGCCGCGCGCCTCATAGAGCCGGATGCGCGAGTCATAGCGTCGGCTGACCGCCTTGATCATGGCGATGCGATCCGGCTGGTCGAGACGTTCCAGCGCATGCGCGAGCAGCCAGATGCTCTGCTGCTCCTGCTCGAGCCGTTCCTGGATGATCTGCTCGCGATAGCTGTCGAGATAGAGCAGCCCGCCTCCGAGCATTGCCACCGCGAACACGTTCACCGCCAGGATGCGCCAGGTCAGCGAGACCCGCCGCGTCCAGCCCAGCCGCAATGCGGACGGGTTATTCTCCTGCGAAACGGTAGCCGGCGCCATAGAGGGTATCGATAGCGGAAAATTCGGGATCGACCTCGCGGAACTTGCGCCGCAGCCGCTTGATATGGCTGTCGATGGTGCGGTCGTCGACATAGACATCGTCCTGATAGGCCGCGTCCATCAGCTGGTTGCGGCTCTTGACGACACCGGGCCGCGCGGCCAGCGCCTCCAGGATCAGGAATTCGGTGACGGTCAGCGTCACCTTCTTGCCATCCCACGCCACCATATGCCGCGCCGGGTCCATCTCCAACCGCCCGCGCACGATCGGCTCTGCGGCGGGCTCGTCGCTGGGCGCTTCGGGTGCGCGCATCAGTTCGGCGCGGCGCAGGATCGCCTTGATCCGCGCGATCAGCAGCCGCTGCGAGAACGGCTTAGTGATATAATCGTCCGCCCCCATGGCGAGGCCCAGCGCCTCGTCCAGCTCCTCGTCCTTTGAGGTCAGAAAGATCACGGGCACCGCGCTGTGCTCGCGCACCCGGCGCAGCAGCTCCAGACCGTCCATGCGCGGCATCTTGATGTCGAACAGACACAGGTCGGGCGGCGTGTCGACAATCGCCTTGAGCGCCGTCTCCCCGTCCGAATAGAGCCGCGTGACAAAGCCTTCCGCCTGCAGCGCGATCGATACCGATGTCAGAATGTTGCGGTCGTCATCGACCAGCGCAATCACTGCCGCCATGAGTGGCCGTATCCTCCTCGAACTGCGTCATCATGCCGGTCGCATATCATGGCGGCAGGGTAAACAGCTATCTGGCGAATGCCGCAACGCAGCATTTTGGGTGTGCATCCGCAACAATGCACTACCCATGTTATGACACCGGTAGCAGCTATTGACAGACATGGCGGCAGACGTCTTGGACAGTTGCATCACGAGAAAAGGACTGCGTGAGTCGTCCCGGATTGACGAAGGCTGGCGGTTGGGCGCGAGATCAGCCAGGGGCGGCATCAACTTGGGAGAATATCAGCAGTGGCCATCAAATCCAAAGTTTCGCTTGCCGATCAGGGCATTACCGCAACCGACAACCAGCACTGGAACCTCGGCACCGAAGCCCTGGTCGAAGAGGCCCTGCGCAACGGCGAGGGATCGCTGGCCAAGGGCGGCGCACTGGTCGTCGCAACCGGCAAGCACACGGGCCGCAGCGCCAATGACAAGTTCATCGTCCGCGACGCCGAGACCGAAAACACCGTCTGGTGGGGCAAAACCAATGTCGCGATGACGCCCGAGAATTTCGCTACGCTCAAGGCCGATTTCCTGGCCTTTCTCGCCGAAAAGCCCAAGCTCTACGTACAGGACCTGTTCGGCGGGTCGCAGCCCGAATATCGCGTCAACGTGCGCGTCATCAACGAATTCGCCTGGCACAGCCAGTTCATCCGCACGCTGCTCGTTCGCCCCAGGGCCGAAGAGCTGGCCGATTTCGCGCCCGAATACACGATCATCGACCTGCCCAGCTTCCGTGCCGATCCGGCCAAGCACGGCACGCGCAGCGAGACCGTGATCGCGGTGAACCTAACCGAAAAGCTGATCCTGATCGGCGGCACCGCCTATGCGGGCGAGATGAAGAAGTCGGTCTTCGGCATCCTCAACTATCTGCTGCCGACCAAGGGCGTGATGCCGATGCACTGTTCGGCCAATATCGGCCCCGAAGGCGACACCGCGGTGTTCTTCGGCCTGTCGGGCACCGGCAAGACCACGCTGTCGGCCGACGCCAGCCGCACGCTGATCGGCGATGACGAGCATGGCTGGTCGGACACTGCCGTGTTCAACTTCGAAGGCGGCTGCTATGCCAAGATGATCAACCTCTCGCCCGAGGCCGAGCCCGAAATCTATGCCACCACCGGACGCTTCGGCACGGTGCTGGAAAATGTGGTGATGGACCCGGCCACCCGCACGCTCGACTTTGCCGACAATTCGCTCGCCGAAAACAGCCGCGGTTCGTACCCGATCGACTTCATCCCCAACACGTCGAAGGACAATCTGGGGCCGGTGCCGAAGAACATCATCTTCCTGACCGCCGACGCCTATGGCGTGCTGCCCCCGATCGCGCGGCTGACCCCCGAACAGGCGATGTACCATTTCCTTTCGGGCTATACCGCGCGCGTCGCCGGTACCGAAATCGGCGTGACCGAGCCTTCGGCGACCTTCTCGACCTGTTTCGGTGCGCCGTTCATGCCGCGTCACCCGTCGGTCTATGGCAATCTCCTCAAGGAGCGCATTGCCAAGGGCAATGTCACCTGCTGGCTGGTCAATACCGGCTGGACCGGCGGCAAGCACGGCGTCGGCAGCCGCATGCCGATCAAGGCGACGCGCGCGCTGCTCAATGCCGCGCTCGACGGCAGCCTCAACAGCACCGAATTCCGCAAGGACCCGAATTTCGGCTTCGAGGTTCCTGTCAGCGTGCCGGGCGTCGACAGCGCGATCCTCGATCCGCGCGGCACCTGGGCGGACAAGGCCGATTACGACGCCACCGCGCAAAAGCTGGTCGGCCAGTTCATCGACAATTTCGCGCAATTCGAAGAGCATGTCGATGAGGCGGTCCGCGCCGCCGCCCCGCAACGTCAGGCCGTCGCCGCCTGACCCGGCCCGGTTCACGATCGGGCCTTTCTTGCCGAAAGCCCGATCATGACCGACCGCAGCATAAGATTTTTCGATTCCAGCGCAGCCGTTCGCCACCTTGGCGAGCGGCTGATCGCTTCATGCTTGCCGCGCGCCGAATGGACGCACGAAGCGCACGTCGCCGCCTGCTACTGGCTTGTCGCGGAGCGGCCCGATATCTGCCTGGCCAGCGACCTGCCGGGTATCATCCGGCGGCATAATGACAGCGTGGGCACGCCGAATACCGACAGCAGCGGCTTTCACGCCACGATCACGCATTGCTATGCAATGGGTGTCGCGGCGTTTCACCGGCAGTGCGATGCGACCCTGCCTCTGGTGGAGCGGGTCAACGCGCTGCTCGCCGCGCCCGAGGGCGCGCGCGACTGGCCGTTGCGGTTCTTCTCGCGCGAGCGCCTGTTCTCGGTCGGGGCCCGGCGTGCGGTGATTTTACCTGATCTGGCGGCCCTGCCTGGCTAATGCCGATGGCGTGCCCCTGCTCGCAGTGATAACTTGAACCATTCTCCGGCGAAAGCCGGAGCCCAGAAGTCAGATGGCACGGCATCCACTCTGCTTTCCGGCTTTGGTCGGAAAACGGGCTAGGGCGAACATGGGAGACAAAGGCATGGATTTCCTCAACAACATCGTCGGCCAGCTCGGCGGCACCGACAAGATCGCCAGTCTCGCCAAGCAGGTCGGACTCAGCGAAGCGCAGGTTCAGGCCGCGATGGCCGCTTTGGGCCAGGCCGCGCCCCAGCCCGGCGACACCGCCGCATCCGCCGCGCAATCGACCGGCCTGACGCTCGACAAGCTGCAGGACCTGCTCGCCCAGGTCGGCGGCGAGGACGCGCTGAAGAAGATCGGCGGCTTTCTCGACCGCGACGGCGACGGCAACCCGGTCAACGACATCATGGGCTTCGCGAAGAAGTTCACCGGGCAGTAAGCAACCTCACGAGCCGCCCGAGGCGACGGCATGCCCTGCCATCTCTCCCCTCACGCTTGCGGGAGGGGAAGGTTCGGTCCGCCGAACCGGGCTGGGCCAGAAAAGTCACGCTCACCAAGCTCGCCTCC
>LSHP01000150.1 GCA_001555775.1 Acidovorax delafieldii
GCCCTCCCTCTCGATGGGGGAGGGTTGGGTGGGGGTGATCGTGCCGGATCATGCCTGGGCGCCAACTGGCACCACCACCCTCACCGCTGCGACAAGGTGGCAAAGCCACCAAGTCTCGCTGCCTCTCCCATCGAGGGAGAGGCGGGTAACGCGCACGCTTTCCCTCCCCAAGAAGAGGGGAGAGGCCTAGCCGTTCACCGTCACCACCAGAAACAGCGTCCAGCCGATCGCAACCGCATAGGCGATCCAGGTGCCGATGACGCCCAGTGCCCGCAACCGCGGCGGCTTGCCGGGGCCGTGGGGCTGGTGCAGACCGATGATATGCGCAGCGCGGGCCGCCAGAAACAGCACCGCCAGCCCGGTCAGCGGCCAGTGGCTGGCATTCGCCATCTCGAGCAGCCCGATCAGGATCACGAACAGCGGCGCATGTTCGGCGAGATTGCCATGCGCGCGGCTCGAACTGATCAGCCCGGCATCGCCCGCATCGCCGAACGAGGCCTGGGTGCGGAAGCGTGCGCGCACGGTCGCGATGGCGGTGGCGAGCAGCATGATCGCGCAGATCGCGGCGGTCAGCGCGGTAACGGGCAGGGTCATCGGCATCCTCCCAGATGAGGAGCCGACTATGCCGCCGGGCTCGCGCCCCCGCAAGCCTTGCACTCGGGATCCTTGGCAATCTTCAGCGTGCGCCAGAGCGGGCTGAGGCCATCGATCAGGTGCAGCTTGCCGCGCGGATCGTCGCCAAATCCGGTGATCGCGCGCACGACCTCCATCGCGGCGAACGCGCCCACTAGGCCGACCATCGCGCCGAGTACGCCCTGCTCGGCGCAGGTATCGCAATCCTCGGCATCGAACGCGTCACCGACAAAGCAGCGATAGCAGGGCGCATCGGGCAACCAGCCGCGAAACGTGCCGATCTGCCCCTGGAAACGCCCGATCGCCGCGCTGACCAGCGGGATGTGCAAGGCGGTGAGCGTATCGGAGACGAGCAGCCGCGTCGCGAAATTGTCGGTGCCGTCGAGCACGACATCGGCTCCGGCGAGCAGGGCGGTGGCATTGTCCGCGCTCAGCCGCTCGGGCAGGGCGGCGACCTGCAATTCGGGGTCGAACCGCCGGACCCAGGCGGCCGCGACCTCGGCCTTGGATTGCCCGACATCTGTGGGCGTGAACAGTGTTTGGCGCTGCAGGTTGGAAAGATCGACTGCATCGCCATCGATCAGCGTCAGCTTCCCGATGCCGGCGGCGCCGAGATATTGCAGCGCCGGACAGCCGATTCCACCCATGCCGACCAGCAGGACATGCGCTGACGCGAGCTTCGCCACGCCCACGCCGCCGATCTCGGGCAGCACGATATGCCGGGCATGGCGTTCGAGCTGGGTGGGGGAAAGCGGCATGCGGCGAACGTCCTCATTGAACCGCGCGAATGCCGAAAAGGCCATCGTCATTCCCGCGAAAGCGGGAATCCCGCTCGGGTCGGCGCTATAGCGGGATTCCCGCCTTCGCGGGAATGGCGAAATTGTTGGGCTGGTGCCGCGTCAGCTTTCCAGCTGCTGCAGCAGCGCGCGTACGTCGCCATCCATATCGGCATCGCGCGTGCGCAGGTCCTCGATCAGGCGGACGGCGTGGATGACGGTCGAATGATCGCGTCCGCCGAACTTGCGGCCGATCTCGGGATAGGAGCGCGGGGTCAGCACCTTGGCGAGATACATCGCCACCTGGCGCGGGCGCACCACGGCGCGTGCGCGGCGCTTGGACGACATTTCGGCGCGATCGACCTTGTAGAACTGGCAGACGGCGCGCTGGATCTCGTCGATGGTGATCCGTCGGCGGTTGGCGCTCAGGAGGTCCGAGAGTTGCTCCTCGGCCAGCGCCAGCGTCACCTTCTGCCCGGTGATCTGGGCATAGGCCATCAGCTTGTTGAGCCCGCCGACCAACTCGCGGACATTGCGGCTGATCGTGCGTGCGAGGAATTCGGTCACGTCTTCGGGAATCTCGCCCATCCGCATCTGCTCGACCCGCGCGCGCAGGATCGCGCGGCGCAGTTCGATATCGGCAGGCTGAATGTCGGCGACCAGGCCCATGGCGAGCCGCGAGAGCAGCCGCTGATCCACCCCGTCCAGCGCCTGCGGCGCGCGGTCCGAGGTGACGACGAGGCGCTTGCCTGCGCCCAGGATCGCATCGATCGTGTGGAGGAATTCCTCCTGGGTCGAATTCTTGCCGATGATGAACTGGATGTCGTCGACCAGCAGCATGTCGAAGCTGCGCAGACGCGCCTTGAATGCCATTGAATCGCCGCGCTGAATGGCACTGACGAAATCGTTCATGAACTTTTCCGCCGGGCAGTAGCAGATGCGCGCCTGCGGATTGATCTCGGCATAGGCATTGCCGATCGCGTGGAGCAGGTGCGTCTTGCCCTGGCCGGTCGCGGCCTTGAGGTAGAGCGGGCTGAACAGCGGCTTTTCGGCTGCGGCCATGCGCTGCGCGGCGTTGAACGCGAGCACGTTCGACTGACCGGTGATGAAGCCCGAGAAGAGCTGCGAGGGATCGAGCGCGATGCGGTTGCCGCTTTCGGCAGCGCGCGGCGCGGCCGCGATCGGCGCCACCGGGGCGGCCACGCGCGGGCGTGCGATCTCGGCTTCACGCGGCGCGGCGGCAATGGCGACGCTGCGCACTTCGGGGCGCACGATCTTCCAAGCCAGGGCCAGACGGTCGGCAAAGCGCTCGCGCACCCAGTTGGCGGAAAATTCAGACGGCAGGTGCAGGTGCAGCTGGCCCGAGGCAGGCTCGAAGCTGCCGGGACGGATGGGGCGGATCCACTGGGTGTGGATCTGTGC
Organism: Acidovorax delafieldii; assembly: GCA_001555775.1. GTDB lineage: Bacteria > Pseudomonadota > Alphaproteobacteria > Sphingomonadales > Sphingomonadaceae > Blastomonas > Blastomonas delafieldii_A. The sequence goes on from LSHP01000150.1 coordinate 2,832, forward strand.
ACCCAGATCCTTGCGCAGACCTTCGCTGATCTCGTTCCAGTCGGCCGCCCAGTCTGCCGCGCCGCTCGAATCACTGAGTTCGATCATGCCTGAATGCCACTTCTTGTATCTTGGTCAGCACCGGTACCGCCGGTCATCGCTGACAAGGGGTCCGGCGGAACCTGATGGTTCTGCCGGATGGGACGGAAAACGGCGGGCAACCCTTGACTTCGGTTGCACCCCAGCCGTTGCGGAATGCTAGTTCAGGCGCCCTCGGCCAGGGTCCGGCCAGCGCGAGCTGGCACAGGCGGCATGCCGGGCGGCATAGCCGGGCAGGCGTGCAGAGTCACATCCGGGATGATCCCGGTCCATCCAGTGCAGTGGCAATCCGACCCAGTTACGCAAAACCTGCTACCTCCCCCTCGCTTGCATCGCATCAGGGCCTATCCCTGGCGCAATGATCTTCCCTGTGTGCCGCCCAACCCCTTGGTCAGCACGGGAAACCGTCCCAAATCTGGGGCACAAAAGGTGCTCACCGAAAAACACATGGGTCTTTCGATCAATGTATCCACCAGTTTGTGCAATGGAGAGCTTGGCTGATCGCTCGGCTCTCGACCCTGATGTAGCCGTGGAAAAACGAGTCGAGCAAGAGCCGCCGGGTAAAAAAAATGAAATAATGGCGCTTGACTCGGTTAACGCGAGGATATTGCTGGATTCACATTGATTATAATTCAAATTCAATGACTTAGCCGGAGGCATGTTACCCCTGCCGAGCCGAATCGCAGGAAATGCGTCAGTTGCCCGATGGGGCGTGTGACGGATCCATTACCGTTATGTCACAAAGCCGACGCGATGTTGCAAACACTGTCAAGAACACTGGACGCACGAAAAATCCGCCTGCCCTGACGGGCGGCGGATCATCGTGTCCGAAAGACTGGAAGCGGGCAGGGCGTTGGCGCCGCCACCCGATTCGCCATCAGGCCAGAGCGGCGAGCCGCTTGGTCAGGCGCGAGAACTTGCGCGAGGCGGTGTTCTTGTGCAGCACGCCCTTGGCAACGCCGCGGGCCAGCTCGGGCTGTGCGCTGGCGAGAGCCGCCTTGGCCGCTTCCTTGTCGCCGGCGTCGAGGGCCGATTCGACCTTCTTGACGAAGGTGCGGATGCGACCGATGCGGTTGCCGTTGACGACGGCACGACGCTCGTTCCGGCGGATGCGCTTCTTGGCTTGCGGCGTATTGGCCATAGTTTCTCACACGTCTTTCAATTGGCGATCACGGCTGATCGGCGGATTTGGGGTAAAGCAGATTGGCCGCCCGGTGGCGGTGCCAGCGCTTTGAAGCCGCTGCCGTTAGCGATTCTCATGGCCCACGTCAATGTCTCAATGCCGCCCGGTGGGGCGATCGCGGCTATTTCTGGCAGGAACGGCACCAGAAGGTCGATCTGCCCGATTGCACCAAGCGCTCGACCGTGCCGCCACAGGGGCAGGCCTCACCCTCGCGCCCGTAAACCCGCCATTGCTTGGCGAAATAGCCCAGTTGCCCGTCGGGCCGGGCATAATCGCGCAGGGTCGATCCACCTGCCAGAATGGCATCGGCCAGCACCGCCTTGATCGCGGCGACCAGCGGTTTCAGCTTGGCAGGGCCGATCTGCCCGGCAGCCCGCAGCGGCGAGATTCGCGCCATGTTGAGCGCCTCGCAGACATAGATGTTGCCCAGCCCTGCGACGATTCGCTGGTCGAGCAGCATCGCCTTGATCGGCGAGGCGCGACCGGCCAGCGCGGCCCGTAGATAGGCAGGGGTGAATTCGTCGCCCAGCGGCTCGGGGCCCATCGCGGCAAAAGGGGCGAAACCTGCGAGCGCATCGGTCGTCACCAGGTCGACCGAGCCGAAGCGGCGCGGATCGAACAGCGAGAGGCGGTGCCCCGATTCGGTCTCCATGACCAGATGGTCGTGCGCGCCGATATCCTCGGGATCGATCCGCCAGCGCCCGGACATGCCGAGGTGGAACACCATCGAATCGCCCCGGTCGGTGTCCAGCAGTCCGTATTTGGCGCGCCTGCCGAGCGAGATGATCCTCGCGCCCGTCATCCGCTGGCCGAGATCGGCCGGAAAGGCGCGGCGCAGGTCCGCGCGGCGCGCAACGACGCTGGTCAGGCGCACGTCCTGCAGCACGGCAGCAAGCCCGCGCACGGTGGTTTCGACTTCGGGAAGCTCTGGCATAAAAAGGCCCGTTATCAGGCTTTGCGCTGGGCACAAAGATGCTTACATGGCGCTCATGAGCGAGACAGTGCCCTTTGGCTATCAGGATATCGACCCGGCGGAAAAGCAGGGCCGGGTTGGCGGCATATTTTCCAACGTCGCGGCCAAATATGACATCATGAACGACGCGATGTCGGGCGGCATGCATCGGTTGTGGAAGGATCGCTTCGTGCGCCGGGTCAAGCCGCGTGCTGGCGAGGACATTCTCGACATGGCGGGCGGCACCGGCGACATCGCCTTTCGCATGGTCAAGTCGGGCGCGAACGTGACCGTTGCCGACATCAACCAGGACATGCTCGATGTCGGCATCGAGCGCGCAGTCGAGCGCGGCGAGGACCGGCTGGTCTGGTCGTGCCAGGATGCCGAGAAGCTCAAATTCCCCGACCGCAGCTTCGATGCCTATACGATCGCCTTCGGCATCCGCAACGTCACCTATATCGACAAGGCGCTGGCCGAGGCGCACCGCGTGCTGCGCTATGGCGGCCGCTTCTTCTGCCTCGAATTCGCGTCGACCGAATGGCCGGTGTTCGGCGAAGTCTATGATGCCTATTCGCACCATCTGATGCCGCGCCTGGGCCAGATGATCGCGGGCGATGCCGACAGCTATCGCTATCTCGCCGAATCGATCCGCCGATTTCCCAAGCCGCCGGTGTTCGAGCAGATGATCAGGGACGCCGGGTTCACCGCGACCAAGGTCGAGCAGATCCTGGGCGGCGCGGTCAACATTCACAGCGGCTGGAAGGCGTGATGGGGGAAGGGCCGGCTGAACGGCGGGGGTTCGGCATCCGCCCATGACCCGTCCGCGCACGCATATCCTGCGGCTCCTGAAATGGGGCCGCATCCTTGCGCGCCATGGGGCGCTCAAAGGGCTCGAGGCCGCGCCGCAGACCCCGCCCGAGGTGCGCCGCCTGTTCCGCCTCGCGCGCCTTGGTGCCAGCGTGCCCGCCGTGCCCGATTATGCCGGGGCCTTCCGCGCGATCGGCCCGGCGGCGATCAAGCTCGGCCAGACGCTTGCCACCCGGCCCGATCTGGTCGGCGAGGAAGCCGCGAACAATCTGCTCACCCTGCAGGACAGCCTGCCGCCGGTGCCGTTCGAGGACATCCGCGCCGAGATCGAGCAGGGGCTGGGCGGCCCGCTGGAGAAATTCTTCGAATTCGTCGAGCCGATGCCGGTCGGCGCGGCTTCGGTCGCGCAGGTGCATCGCGGGCGCACGACCGACGGGCGCGACGTCGCGATCAAGGTGCTGCGCCCCGGCGTGCGCAAGAATTTCGCGCGCGACATCGACACCTATGAATGGGCTGCCGCGCATCTCGAATCGCTGGGCGGCGAAGCCTCGCGCCTGCGCCCGCAGCTCACCATCGCCAATTTCAAGCGCTGGACCCTGCGCGAGCTCGACCTGCGCCGCGAGGCGGCGAGCGCGTCGGAGCTTGCCAGCGCGATGGATGGCCATCCGGGCTATCGCGTGCCCCAAATCGACTGGGATCGCACCTGCGGCACGGTAATGACGCTCGAATGGATCGACGGCATCAAGATTTCCAACCGCGAAGCGCTGATCGCCGCGGGGCATGACCTGCCCGATCTTGCGCGCCGGCTGGTGCTCGCCTTCCTGCGCCAGGCGATCGCGGGCGGATTCTTCCATGCCGACATGCACCAGGGCAATCTGTTCGTCGCCCCCGATGGCACGATCGTCGCGATCGATTTCGGCATCATGGGCCGCATCAACCGCCAGGCGCGTTTCTGGCTGGCGGAAATCCTCTATGGTCTCACCACCGGCAACTATCGCCGCGTCGCCGAAATCCATTTCGAGGCGCAGTACGTGCCGAGCTATCACAATGTCGACGAGTTCGCGACCGCGCTGCGTGCCGTCGGCGAGCCGATGCGCGGCAAGCCGGTGAGCGAGCTGTCGGTCGGGCAGATGCTCGACGGGCTGTTCGCGATCACGCGCGATTTCGACATGAAGACCCAACCGCACCTGCTGCTGCTGCAGAAGACGATGGTGATGGTCGAGGGCGTCGCGACCCAGCTCGACCCCAATATCAACATGTGGGATGTCGCAGCGCCCTATGTGCGCGACTGGATTCGCGGTGAGCTGGGCCCCGAGACGCTGCTTGCCGACCGGATCAACACCGATGTCGCGACGCTCTTACGCCTGCCCGACCTGATCCGCCGCCTCGAAGAGCGCGTACCCAGAAAGGGCGGCGCGCCCGAACCGCCGCCAGTCCCGAAAATCCCGCTGATCTGGGACCGCAAGCGCCGCGCGCGCGGGGGTGGCGGCTTCTGGAGCCACCTTGCGGCTTTGCTGATCGGTGCGGGCGCAGGCGCGGCGGCGCTACTGGCCTGGGTGCATTAGCCACTGGTTGCTCTCTCCCCCATGGGGGAGAGATACGAAGGCTCGCCGATGTATCGGCTAGCCGAAGTTGAGAGGGGCTAGTCGAGCGCCAGGGTGGCGCAATCCCCCCTCCCAACCCTCCCCCCTGAGCCGTAAGG
>LSHP01000017.1 GCA_001555775.1 Acidovorax delafieldii
CAGCGTCAGATGTGTATAAGAGACAGCCCCCGTGTCGACCAGCAGGTCGCCCTGCTGTCGATCCTGGGCTTCTGGCTGTTCTACATGATCATCGTCACGCTGCGCGCGGCGGTGCTCGATTTTCCCGCGCAGCAGGAACTGGTGGTGCGCCGCATCGCGGTCACCCTGTTCGGCGTGCTGGTGAATGTGGTGCTGTATTTCGGCCTGCGCTGGTTCGAGGACAAGCCGCTCACCCCGCGCATCGTCGCGGCGGTGGTCGGTTCGATCCCGGCGGCGCTGGCGATATCGGTGTTCAACTATTTCGCGTTCAACGTCTATGATCCGATGAGCGTGTTTCAGGACAATGAACTCGCCGAGAAGATCGTGACATTGGATCCGGTCGCCAACGTCCTCGAATTCGCCATTTCCAGCTATTATTTCCTCAGCTCCTGGGCGATGCTCTATCTGGCATTGAGCTATGCCGCCGAAGTCCGCACCGCCGAGCGCAAGGCCGCACGCTTTGCCCAGGCCGCACAGCAGGCGGAGCTCCGCTCGCTACGCTATCAGGTCAACCCGCACTTCCTGTTCAACACCTTGAATTCGCTCTCGACTTTGGTGCTGCGCAACCGGCCTGACGAGGCCGAGTCGATGATCATGAACCTCTCGACCTTCTATCGCACCAGCCTCACCGGCGATCCGCTCGACGATGTCCGTCTGGAGGACGAGGTGCAGCTGCAGCAGCTCTATCTCGCGATCGAGGAGGTGCGCTTTCCCGATCGCCTGCGGATCGAGATCGATATTCCGGACGAACTGATGGATTGCTGCGTGCCCGGGCTGATCCTGCAGCCGCTGGTCGAGAATGCGATCAAGTACGGCGTCGCCCGCGCCACCCGCCCGGTCACCATCCGCATCGGCGCACGCGAGGGTGATGGCGTGCTCCACCTGACGGTCAGCGACGATGGCGATGTCATCCCGACCGATTCGGACAAGGGCAGCGGCATCGGGCTCGCCAATGTCCGCGACCGGCTCGACGCGCGCTATGGCAGCGCCGGACGGATCGAATGGCATGTCCCGTTTGAAGGAGGCTTTGTGGTGGAATTGACCTTGCCGGCGGTGCGCCATGACTGTTGAGAGCGACGCCGCTCCGCTCAGGACCATGATCGTCGATGATGAGCCGCTCGCGGTCGAGCGGTTGCAGCTGCTGTGCGCGCGGCTGCCGCGGATCAGCCTGGTCGGCACCGCGAGCGACGGCGAATCCGCGCTGCGTCTGGCGGAGCAATTGAAGCCCGAGCTGGTCTTCCTCGACATCAACATGCCGCGCCTGGACGGCATGGGCGTCGCGCGCGCGCTCGGCAAGACCGGGCAATCGCCCGCGATCATCTTCGTCACCGCCTATCAGGCGTTCGCGGTCGAGGCGTTCGACCTTGCAGCGATCGATTATCTGCTGAAACCCGTCGCCACCGACCGGCTGGAGCGTGCGGTGGCGCGCGTGCTCGAACGGCGCAGCGCGGTGCTCGCCAACCCGCCCGCCACCCCGCCCGCGCAGGGCGACTGGGTGCGCGAATTCTGGGTGCCGCATCGCTCCGAACTCAAGCGCATCGACGCCGACCTGATCGAGCGCATCGATGCCGAGCGCGATTACATGCGGCTGCACGTCGGCACGCGCAGCTATCTGATGCACGAGACGATCAAGACGCTCGAGGAGCGGCTCGACCCGTCGCGCTTCGTCCGCCTCCACCGCTCGCACATCGTGCGCAACGACTATATCACGAGCCTGCGCCACAATGGCGGCGGCGTCTGGTTCGCGTGCCTGGCGGATGGCAGCGAGCTGCGCGTGGGGCGGACGTATCTCGCAAGGGTGAAGGAAATGGCGGGGCGCTGACCACCCTTGCTCTCTCCCCCATGGGGGAGAGATGCAAAGGCTTGCCAGCTCGCTGGCTAGCCGCAGCTGAGAGGGGCCTGGCGTATCGGGGCAGGCATCAGCGC
>LSHP01000018.1 GCA_001555775.1 Acidovorax delafieldii
GATGTGTATAAGAGACAGATCAAGGGGGAGGGCTTTGCGGATAGCGCCCCATCGCCTGTAGTGACTCCTTCACCCTTAGCCGCTATACCGCGCGCATGGCGAGCAACCGCACCCTCACTAGCACCACCAGCACTCCGGGCGACCGGGGGCGGGGCTGCGTGGGCTGAAGGGCACGCGGCCTGCCACCCCGGAGCGGGTGGCGCGGCGTCGGCTCCTCCCGCACTTTCCGGCAGATCAAACAGGCGCGTAACCCCTTTTGGGGCGCGGCGCTTTGTGCCATGGCGCTGCGGAACAAATGGGCGGAACAACAGGAAACACGGCCATGTCCCAGCTTTTGAAGATCAGCCTGCCCGATGGTTCGGTGCGCGAGATGCCGCAAGGGTCCACCCCTGCCGATGTCGCCGCCGCGATCGGCCCCGGCCTTGCCAAGGCGGCGATCGCCGCGCGCGTCGATGGCGAACTGCGCGATATCACCCGGCCGTTCACCGGCGATGCGACGCTGGCCCTGGTAACCGCGAAGGACGAGGCCGATGCGCTCGAGCTCGCCCGGCACGATTTCGCGCATGTGCTGGCAGAAGCCGTTCAGAACCTGTTTCCGGGCACGCAGATCACCTTCGGCCCGTCGACCGATGACGGCTTCTATTACGATTTCGCGCCCAAGGACCGGCCCTTTACCGACGAGGACCTGCCGGGAATCGAGGCCGAGATGCGCCGCATCATCGCCGCGAACAAGCCGCTGCGCCGCGAGGTCTGGGACCGCGATGCGCTGATCGCGCGCTGGCGCGAGCAGGGCGAAACCTTCAAGGCCGAATGGGCCGCCGAGCTGCCTCAGGGCGAGGAAATCAGCGTCTACTGGTCGGGTGAGGACTGGATGGACATGTGCCGCGGCCCGCATCTCGCCTCGACCGGCAAGCTCGACCCGCAAGCGTTCAAGCTGACGCGCGTATCGGGCGCTTACTGGCGCGGCGACCAGCGCAACCCGCAATTGTCGCGCATCTACGGTACCGGCTGGCTCAACAAGAAGCAGCTCGACGCGCATCTGCTGCGGCTGGAAGAGGCGGCCAAGCGCGACCATCGCAAGATCGGGCAGGAAATGGACCTGTTCCACCTGCAGCAGGAGGCGCATGGGAGCGTGTTCTGGCACCCGCGCGGCTTCGTGATCTATCGCGCGCTCGAGGCCTATATGCGCCGCCGGCTCGATGCCGCCGGTTATCTGGAAGTGAAGACCCCGCAGGTCATGGACGCGCGCCAGTGGGAGCAGTCCGGCCATTGGGGCAAGTATCGCGAGAACATGTTCGTCATCCCCGACGAAGTACCCAATACCGAGGACGAAGGCCCGGTGGTGTCGAACGACGCCGCCTGGATGGCGCTCAAGCCGATGAACTGCCCCGCGCATGTGCTCATCTTCCGCCAGGGCATCAAGAGCTATCGCGACCTGCCCTTGCGCCTCGCCGAAATGGGCTGCTGCCACCGCAACGAGCCGCATGGCGCGCTGCACGGCCTGATGCGCGTGCGCCAGTTCACGCAGGACGATGCGCATATCTTCTGCCGCGAGGACCAGCTGGTCGACGAGATCAGCCGCTTCTGCGACCTGCTCGACGTGGTCTACAAGGATCTGGGCTTTGGCGATTATGCCATCAAGCTCGCGCTGCGCCCCGAAAAGCGTTTCGGCTCGGACGCAATGTGGGACTGGTCCGAACAGTCGATGCGCGATGCGGTCGCGGCGACCGGGCGCAACACGCCCGAATGGGGCTGGGAGGAGCTGCCTGGCGAAGGCGCGTTCTATGCGCCCAAGCTGGAGTTCCACCTGACCGACGCGATCGGCCGCACCTGGCAGGTCGGCACGATCCAGACCGATACCGTGCTGCCCGAGCGGCTCGATGCCAGCTATGTCGCCGAGGACGGCAACCGCCACCGCCCGATCATGCTGCACCGCGCGATCCTGGGCAGCTATGAGCGCTTCATCGGCATCCTGATCGAGCATTATGCGGGCAAGTTCCCGCTATGGCTCGCGCCGGTCCAGGCGGTGGTCGCGACGATCGTGTCGGATGCCGACGATTATGCGCGCGAGGTGGTGGCGGAGCTCCAGGCGGCGGGCATCCGTGTCGAGGAGGATCTGCGCAACGAGAAGATCAACTACAAGGTGCGCGAGCATTCGGTGGGCCGCGTGCCCAACATCCTGGTCGTCGGCAAGCAGGAGGCGGAGAAGCGCACCGTCGCGCTGCGCCGCCTGGGCGAACAGCAGCAGCAGTTCCTCTCGCTCGACGAGGCGGTGGCGATGCTGAAACAGGAAGCACTGCCGCCCGATCTCAAGGGCTGATCCGCCTTCGTAACGGTCAATGAAAAGCCCCCTGATCCAGCGTCGGATCAGGGGGCTTTTTCATGCCTGCGCTTCCGCGGGGTTCCGCTCAGGAAAAAGGGCGCGATGGTTACCCACCGCGCCCCCGATCCTCTCCCCGAGGGGAATATTAGAAAGTGAGGCGAACCCCGAAGCGCACCGCCCAGAGCGAACCGCGCAGGTCGACCGCCTCGGCCGGAGCCTGGAAGGTCGTGCCGGTGCGGTTGGCGAACTGATACTGAGCGCAGGTGTTGGTGCCCTGCGCAACGCAGGTCACGTTGGCCAGCGTTCCGTAATAGGGGAAACCGACCTGACGGATGGTACCCCAATCGGAGTCGAGCAGATTGAGCACATTCTCGACGTCCGCCAGCAGTTCGACCTTGGTGCCCAGGAAGAACGGAACTTCCTGACGCAGCGAGAGGTCCAGCTTGTTGTAGCGCGGCGACTTCCCGATGTTCTTCGGCGCGATGCGGCCCTGATACTTGTTCAGTTCGGAATTCTGCACGAAGTTCTGGAAGCCGGCAAAGTCGAAGTTCGCTGCATAGGTTACCAGCGGATCAGCCGTACGCGACGAGACATTGGGCACATACATCAGGTAGCGGTTGTTGGTGCCGGTGACACCGAAGACCGCCGAACGCAGGTTGCCCGATGCCTGGTCGGCAAAGGTGTAGCTGTAACGCTGACCAGACTGCGAGTTGAAGAACAGCTCGAACCGGGTCGTGTTGTCCCCGAACAGCTTGGCATCATAACCCATCACGATGCGGAAGGCGTCATCACGCTGGTAGTTGGAAATGCCATAAGCTGCGAAATTGGGATCAATGACGGCCGCGTTGGTGTAGTTGGAGAACGCCACCGACGAGGTGCCCGAGTTGGTGTCCTTGGCACGCTGATAGGTGTACGAAGCGCCCAGACGGAAACCGTTGTCCCAACGCTTGTCGACCCGCGCCACCACGTTCCAGCTGTAACCACGACCGTCGTTGGTCAGCAGGATATCGGTATTGGTGGTCGTGCCCTGGCCAGGCAGCGCACTGTAGCGCGGGCGGCCATCGGGGAGCACGCCGGTCGCCACCGAGCGCAGATCGGTCCAAGTCAGAGCGTCCTTGACCTTCGACCAGATGACATCGACGCCGAACTGCCAGTCGTCACCGAGGAAGCCGAGATTTGCGTTATATTCGAGCGTACCCGAAACGCGCCACTGCGACGGGATCTTGTAGTTCGGATCGAGCGCGTTGGTCGGTGCCTGCGCGGTGCCGGTGGTGCGGATCGCGTCAATCAGCGCCTGCGGAATGCCGGTGCCTCCCGAAACGTTGTTCAGCGTAGCTGCGCCAATCGCGTTCTGCTGCGCTGCCGACAGCCCGGCGATGCCCGAGACGGTGAACGTATCAGGAGCACCGTTCACGCCGGGAACGCGACGGACCTGGACGTTGCCCAGCGTCGGACCGGGGTTCGAATAACTGTTCGAGATCCAGACGTTCGGGTTGCCGCCACCGAACAGACCCGCCGAACCACGGAAGGTCAGGCGATCGGTGGGCTTCCAGTTCAGGCCGAAGCGCGGCTGGAACAGCTGGCGACCATTGAGGGTCTGGGCGTTGGTGAAGCCGTAGCGGTTGAAGAAGTCGTTGTTGACGAACGGACGATCGGGCGTGTCGAACAGGTCCCAGCGGAAGCCAGCAGTCACCACCAGCGTGTCGGTGACGTCCACGGTATCCTGCAGACCGAAGGTCCAGCTGTTATTCTCGAAATTGGCCGCGACCGTCTCGATACCACCACGCAGCGGTGCCGAGAAGTTCAACTCGTTCGCCTGGCGCGCCTGAAGACCGGCGATCGAGTCGAAATACCAGGCACCCGAGACGCGCTGGGCGAACAGGTTGCGGATATCCTGGGTCCGGCGCTCGGCGATCAGCTTGAGCGTGTGGTTGTTGAGCTGCAGTGTAGCCTGGAACTCGATATTCAGCGACTGTGCGTCGAGTTCGTTTGCCTGACGGCTGATGTCCGGGCCGAAGGTGAGCTGACGCTGGCCAACAGTACAGGCGAGCGCTGCCGCAGCCACGGTCTGGCCAGTGATCGGCGCAGGCGAGGTCGGGTCGAGACAGGTGCGGAACTCACCAAAGGACGCTGCGCCAAAAGGCTGCTGAATGCGCAGATAATCGGCATAGGACACGCGCAGCTGGGTCGAGAAACTGTCGGTCCACTGGTCGTTGAACTGAACGATGCCGAAATGGTTGGTCGCACCCTGGTTATAGTTGTTCGACAGGTACGAGAAGGTCGGGTTAGTCGCAGTCAACGCACCGATGCCGGTCTGGCCTGCGGTCACGTTGCCCTTGTTGTAGATATAGGTGAAAGTCGCGCGGTGGCCATCGGCGATGTTCCAGTCGACCTTGGCGACGAGCTTGTCGTCCTTTTCGGGAATGTTGCCGCCAATGCCCTGGGTGTCGAAATTATAGGCGCTCTGGGCGATCGCGCTGATGTTGCTGAGCTGGGCATCGGTAATACCGAGCGCACCAGGCAGGATCGGGGCAGGAATGATGTCCCGCAGCCGCTCATAGGTCACGGCGAAGAACAGCTTGTCCTTGATGATCGGGCCCGCCAGCTGAGCGGTGTAGATCTTCGATTCATAGGCACCGGTGCGGGTCACGCCGCGGGCGGTATCACCGCGCAGGCTGTCATCGCCGTAATAGAAACCGGCCAGGCCCGAGAAGCTGTTGCTACCCGACTTGAGCTGTGCGTTGAGCGCGCCGCCCTGGAAAAAGCCCTGCTGGATATCGACGGGGGCGACTTCGACCGAGAATTCGCCGATCGCATCGAGCGGAACCGGGCCACGGGTCGAAACCAGGCCGCCCGCTTCGAGACCGAAGGGATCGCCGAAGGCAACGCCATCGACGGTGAAGCGGTTGAAACGGTTGTTCTGTCCCGCGATCGAGATTGCCCCGCCATTGGTGGGGTCGAGGTTCACGCGCGGGTCGCGTGCGGCGAGGTTGCGGATGTCGCGGTTGACGTTCGAGACGCCTGCGATGTCGCGCGCGCTCAGCACCGTGCCTGCACCCGATTCGAGCGGGGTGACATTGGCGACCGACGAGGCGGTCACGACGATCACGGCCTGCGACTGCAGCTCGACCGGAACGCGGAAGGGCTGGCCGGCCTGGAGGAAAATGTCGGTGACCGACGACTGTTCAAAGCCCGACGCGTTGACTTCGACGGTGAACGGACCGCCGAGACGCAGGCCGACGGCGCTGAAATTGCCGTCGCTGTCGGTTGTGGTGGTTGCGGTCGTGCCCGAGGGCGTGTGGATGATCTTGACTTCGGCGCCCGCCAGCGGCGCGCCGTCTCCGGTGACGGAACCACGGATCGACGAAGTCGTTTCCTGCGCATGCGCCGGTGCGGCCATGACGGTGGCCAGCGAAAGCGCCGCGGCGCTTGCCGCGAGATAATAGCGAATCTGCATGTGTCTTTCCCCGTTTCTTGCCACCCTTGGGACACTGGCGGCGATGAAAGCGCTCTCAAAAATCAAGAGATGAGCGGCGCACTAGGCGGCGCTAAGGACAGAAAAGCGAAATGAATGTGAAAGAAATATTACAGTTTTAAGTCACGATATGACAGGTTTGGCAGGAATCGTTCGCAGCTGCGTTAGGTCATTGAAATAACTATATTAATTGCTTGGATATGGCGTGTGTCAGCGGCGCGGCGGCATGTTGCCGTTGGCGCCGTCATGACGTTTTATTCGCAACTGCGGCATAAATGACACGCTGACGATCGTTGCAGCGGGGCGCACTGTCACATTTGCCCCGATCTGGCGACGAGTCGGGTGGATTCGAAAAGGGGACGCAAGGCCGATGGCCTGCGTCCCCTTGATAAGCTTAGATTTTCCGGTTTGCCGGAACGATGCGATCAGGCCGCGTCGCCTGCGCCAACCTTGTCCTTGGCGGCAAACACCTGGACCGGGTCCTTGCGGCCTTCGACCACCTCGCGGTCGACCACGATCTCGGCCACGCCCTTCATGCCGGGCAGCTCGAACATGGTGTCGAGCAGCATCGCCTCGACGATCGAGCGCAGGCCGCGCGCGCCGGTCTTGCGTTCAATGGCCTTCTTGGCGATCGCCTCGAGCGCGTCGTCGGTGAAGCTGAGCTCGACATCCTCGAGCTCGAACAGCTTCTGATACTGCTTGATCAGCGCGTTCTTGGGTTCCTTGAGGATCTTCACCAGCGCGGTGACGTCAAGGTCCTCGAGCGTCGCGATGACCGGCAGACGCCCGACGAATTCGGGGATCAGGCCGAATTTCAGCAGATCCTCGGGCTCGCCCTGGCGCAGCAGTTCGCCGGTCTTGCGCTCCTCGGGCGCGGCGACATGCGCGCCGAAGCCGATCGACTTGCCCTGCAAACGGTCGCCGATGATCTTTTCCAGACCCGCGAACGCGCCGCCGCAGATGAACAGGATGTTGGTCGTGTCGACCTGCAGGAATTCCTGCTGCGGATGCTTGCGTCCGCCCTGGGGCGGAACCGAGGCGGTGGTGCCTTCCATCAGCTTGAGCAGTGCCTGCTGCACGCCTTCGCCCGACACGTCACGCGTGATCGACGGGTTCTCGGCCTTGCGGCTGATCTTGTCGATCTCGTCGATATAGACGATGCCGCGCTGCGCCTTCTCGACATTATAGTCCGAGGCCTGGAGCAGTTTCAGAATGATGTTCTCGACATCCTCGCCGACATAGCCGGCTTCGGTCAGCGTCGTCGCATCGGCCATGGTGAAGGGCACGTCGAAGGTCTTGGCGAGCGTCTGCGCGAGCAGCGTCTTGCCGCAGCCGGTAGGACCGACGAGCAGGATGTTCGACTTGGCGAGTTCGACCTCGCCCGAGCCCTTGCCCGAATGGTTGAGGCGCTTGTAGTGATTGTGCACCGCCACCGAGAGCACGCGCTTGGCGCGGTCCTGGCCGATGACATAATCGTTGAGCACGTCGCAGATTTCCTGCGGCGTGGGCACTCCGCCATCCTTCTTGCCGGCGAGACCCGCCTTGGATTCCTCGCGGATGATGTCGTTGCACAGCTCGACGCACTCGTCGCAGATGAACACTGTGGGTCCGGCGATGAGCTTGCGCACTTCGTGCTGCGATTTTCCGCAGAAAGAGCAATACAAGGTGCTCTTCGAATCGGAACCGCTCAGCTTGGTCATAGCATTTCCTTCTGTTCCGGCTGCATTATGCCCGGAACGTAACGTTTCAGCCTAGTGCCTAAAATGCGAAATTCAACACGCAACACCCGTCCGGCAGACGGATGTTGCGGCGAATCCTGCATGGTCCAGGGCCTGCAGCGCCCCTGATAGGGCGCAATCCTTGTTAATTTCCTGCCTCGTCCGACGGAGCGGGACGCTTGTCCATGACATGATCGACCAGCCCGAATTCCTTGGCCTCTTCCGCTTCGAGGAAGGTGTCGCGGTCCATCGCCTTCTCGATTTCCTCGAGCTTGCGGCCGGTGAACTTGACGTACAGGTCGTTCATCCGCTTGCGAATGCGCAGAATTTCGCGCGCCTGGATCTCGATGTCCGATGCCATGCCGCGCGCGCCGCCCGAAGGCTGGTGCACCATGATGCGCGCATTGGCGAGCGCGGTGCGCATGCCGGGTTCGCCCGCAGCGAGCAGGAAGCTGCCCATTGATGCCGCCTGGCCGATGCACACCGTGCCGACGCGCGGACGGATATACTGCATGGTGTCATAGATCGCCATGCCTGCCGTCACCACGCCGCCCGGCGAGTTGATGTACATGAAGATGTCCTTTTTCGGATTTTCCGATTCCAGGAACAAGAGCTGCGCGACGATAAGCGAGGCCATGTTGTCCTCGATCTCGCCGGTCACGAACACGATCCGTTCACGCAGCAGCCGCGAGAAAATGTCAAAGCTGCGCTCCCCGCGATTCGACTGTTCGATGACAATCGGGACCAGGGCATCGCGGACGGTATCGTACATAAGGAAGCCTTCTTTCTGCGCTTTTGTTTCGACCGCCTAAATCGGCCTGTTTGCGCGCAAGTTCAAGCCCCGATGCGCTGCCCCCGCCCGACCATCAGCGTGGCGAGCGCGCCGCACAGCATCAGCACGCCCGCCAGCAATATGGCGTTGCGCGGATCGGAGCCAAGCAGCGGCGCATAGATCAGCGGCATGGTCATGGTCTCGATCAGCATGGGGATGACGATGAACATGTTGAAAATGCCCATATAAACGCCGATCCGTTCGGGCGGGATGCAATTGGCGAGCATCACATAGGTATTGCCCATCATGCCCGCCCAGCCCAAGCCGATGCCGATCATCGGCACGAACATCGCAAGGCGATTGTCGAGCATCGGCAGGCTCAGCATCGCAAGGCCCGAGGCAACGAGGCACAGCGCGTGCACCGGCTTTGCGCCGAACTTGCGCACGATCGGGATCAGCGCCAGCGCACCGAGGAACGACACCGCATTGTAAGCGACGCCCATCTGCTGCGCGGTGAGCGAGGCGGAGATGAAGTCCGCGCTCGACGCCTTTGCGCCCTCGCCTGCCGGAAACAATGTGCGCGAGACCGACAGCGCAATGAACTGCCAGTAGACGAACATCGCATACCATTGGCACAGCATCGCCCAGGCGAGCTGGCGCATCGGCCTGGGCATGGCGATGAACGCATCGCGTATCTCGGCGAGCGCCGCGCCTGCCCCCATCGGTTTTGCCGCCATCTCGGCGAGTTCGGCTTCGGAGAGCTTCAATTCGGGCACGCGCAGCACCGACCAGACGATCGTCGAGATCGACAGGATAGCGCCGATGACGAAGGCGATGCGGACGATCACCGGAATGCCGTTCATATCGACCAGGTTCTGGCTGATGCCGAAGCCGACGAGCAGGCTGGGCGCGGCATAGGACAGGCATTGCGCGAGGCCGGTGAACGCGCTCTGCACCAGAAACCCTGCGGGCCGCTGCCCAGGCTCGAGCCGGTCGGCGACATAGGCGCGATAGGGCTCCATGGTGATGTTGTTGCCCGCATCGAGCAGCCAGAGCAGGCTTGCGGCCATCCACAGCGCGCTCGAATAGGGCATCAGGAACAGGCAGAGCGAACAGATCACCGCGCCGATCAGGAAATAGGGCGTGCGGCGGCCGAGCTTCGAACGGGTGCGATCGGACAAGGCACCGACGATCGGCTGGATGAGAAGGCCCGTCATCGGCCCTGCCAGCCAGAGCAGCGGCATCGTCGCCTCATCCGCGCCCAGAAAGGTGTAGATCGGCGTCATGTTCGCCTGTTGCAGCCCGAAACTGAACTGCAGGCCGAAGAAACCGAGATTCATCTCGACGATTCGCGGCAGCGACAGCCGTGGCGGCGCGGGGCGCGGCGCGGCGAAATCGTCGGCGGAAGCGTGCGTGGCGCTGGTCATCACCCTCTCCTTGTCGTGGAAACGGCGTCTTGCCTAGCGCCTTGAGCCTGATGCTATGCCCAGGCCACACCGCTTGGCAAGCTTTTTTGCAAACGATTGCAAATTCTGCTTGCAATCGTTTGCTATCTTGCTAGCTTCGATGGTCATAGCCGATCAACCGGCAGGTTCAGGAGAGAAACGATGTCGATTTCCAAGGCTCTTCGCGCATCCAGCGCCACTGCGGCCCTTGCCGCCTCAAGCTTCTTCTTCACCACCACCGCCTTCGCGCAGGACACCGCCGCGCAGGATGACAGCGCCGAAAGCGACGTCATCGTCGTGACCGCCGTCGCGCGCGGCGCCAATGTGCTCGACAGCTCGGTCTCGGTGAGCGCGATCGATGCGGACCAGATCGCCACCACCGCGCCGCGCAGCGCGGCGGAAATCTTCCGTAACATCCCGGGCATCCGCTCCGAATCGTCGGGCGGCGAAGGCAATGCCAATATCGCGGTGCGCGGCCTGCCGATCGCCTCGGGCGGTGCCAAGTTCCTGCAGCTGCAGGAAGATGGTCTGCCGATCCTCGAATTCGGCGACATCACCTTCGGCAATTCGGACATCTTCCTGCGCTCGGACCTCAACATCGCGCGGGTCGAGGCGATTCGCGGCGGTTCGGCCTCGACCTTCGCCTCCAACTCGCCCGGCGGCGTGATCAACATGATCTCGAAGACCGGCAAGGGTCAGGACGGCGGCACGATCCAGGCGACGCTCGGCCTCGACTATGACGAGAAGCGCTTCGATTTCGATTATGGCGGCGCGCTGGCCGACGACCTGTATTTCCATATGGGCGGCTTCGTCCGCCAGGGCGAAGGCCCGCGCGACATCGGCTATGACGGCAATCGCGGCGGCCAGTTCAAGATCAACATCACCAAGGAGTTCACCGGCGGCTTCATCCGCTTCCACGGCAAGTATCTGGACGACCGCGCCGTCGCCTATCTGCCCAATCCGGTGCAGGTGACTGGCACCAATGCCAATCCCAACTATCGCAACGTTCCCGGGTTCGACATCAGCGGCGACAGCCTGCATTCGCGCTTCTTCCGTTCGGCGCTCAGCCTCAACGGCGCCAACCAGCCGCAGCGCTTCGACATTACCGCCGGTCAGCGCCCGCTGGTCAAGGCTTTCGGCTTCGAGGGCGAGTTCGAGGTGGCCGATGGCTGGACGGTGACCAACCGCTTCCGCTTCTCCGACGTGTCGGGCAGTTTCGCCTCGCCCTTCCCGGGCTCTGTCGATACCGCCGCGAATACCGCCACCGCGCTTGCTGGCGCCGGATCGCGCCTGGTCTTCGCCAATGGCCTGCAGGCCGGTCAGAACGTGCCCGGCAACGCGCTGGTGGCGAGCGTGGTGCTGTTCAACACCCGGCTCAACAGCCTCGACAACATCACCAACGATCTGCGCATCACCGGCGATTTCGACATCGGCAGCGGCAATGCGACGCTGACCGCCGGCTTCTACAAGTCGCGCCAGGACATCAACACCGACTGGCTGTGGACCTCGCACCTGCTCGAGGTGCGCGGGGGCGGCAATGCCGCGCTGATCGATGTGGTCGCCGCCAATGGCCAGCGCCGCAGCGACGGTGGCACCGTGGCCTATTCGGCGAGCTTCTTCGGCAATTGCTGCCGCCGCAGCTACGACCTGCAATATGATACCAACGCGCCCTTTGCCTCGCTCTCGCTCGAATTCGACAAGCTGACGCTCGACGGCAGCATCCGTTACGATTTCGGCGATGCCTCGGGCCGCACCTTCGGATCGGATCTGGGCGGCGGCCGCGTCGGCATCACCAGCTTCGATTTCAACCGCAACGGCGCGATCAGCCCGGCCGAGGCGCAGACCGCGACCATCCCGCTGAACGCGCCCGCTCTGGTCGATTACAGCTACAATTATTTCAGCTACTCGCTCGGCGTGAACTATCGCGTGTCGAACGATCTCGCGCTGTTCGCGCGCTACAGCAAGGGCGGCAGAGCCAATGCCGACCGCATCCTGTTCAACAACGACAATGTCAACTTCGTCACCGGCGACATCCGCAGCGAAGGCATCGCGGTCGATTTCGTCAAGCAGGCCGAAGCGGGCGTGAAATACCGTTCGGGCGGCCTCGCGCTCTATGCCACCGGCTTCTATGCGGAGACCGAGGAAACCAATTTCGAGGCAACCACCCAGCAGACCTTCGACCGTCAGTTCAAGGCTTATGGTGTGGAGCTCGAAGCCTCGTACCGCACCGGCGGCTTCACCTTCAGCGCGGGCGGCACGTATACCGATGCCGAAATCAGCCGCGACCGCATCAACCCCGGCAATGTCGGCAACACACCGCGCCGCCAGGCCGATTTCATCTATCAGCTGAGCGGTCAGTATGAAGAGGACATGTTCACCCTGGGTGCGAACATGGTCGGCACCACCGACAGCTTCGCGCAGGACAACAACCTGCTCGTGCTGCCCGGCTTCGCCCAGGTCAACGCGTTCGTCGCGGTGCGTCCGTTCGACCGGGTGCAGCTGTCGCTCAACGCCAACAACCTGTTCGACACGCGCGGCTTTACCGAGGCAGAAGAGGGCGCGATCCCGGCCAACGGCATCGTGCGTGCGCGCTCGATCAACGGGCGCACCATCTCGGCCACGCTGCGCTACGACTTCTGAGAATGACCACCGCCTGGACCGCCGCGCATGTCGCCGCTCTCGAAGGTGAGCCCCTGCCTGTGCCGGGGCTGATCGGCGAGGACGATGCGCGGCGCATCCTGCCCGACCTGCTGCTCTGGGACATGTGGCCGCTGCAGCAGGCAGACGGACGACTCGCCGAGGTGAACGGCGGCAGCCTGTGGATGGTGCTCGCCGCGCCCGACCGGGGCGACCCGATCCTGCGCCATTTCGAGGCGAAGATCCGGCTGCTGCACCTCGACGCCGATGGCTGGCACGATCTGGGCGACATGCTTCCGCAAGGTCTGGGCGATTTCGAGCGCGAATGGTCGGGCTCGGCGGTGCTCGAGGGTGACAAGTGCACGCTCTATTTCACGGCTGCCGGCTATGCGGATCGCCCCGGCGGTTTCCAGCAAAGGCTTGCCGAGACCACCGGAACTTTGCAGCCCGATGGCCGCATCACCGGCTGGTCGGCAGTCCGCGAAAGCGTGGTCGCCGATGGCGGGGTCTATCTTGCCGCAGACAAGCACGAGGGCGCTCCCGGCACGGTCAAGGCGTTCCGCGATCCGGCCTTCTTCGTCGATCCCAAGGATGACGCGCGCTATCTGGTGTTTACCGGCACGCTCGCCGCCTCCGATCATGCGTTCAACGGCGCGGTGGGTCTGGCGAAGGCGGACGAGAACGGCGCATGGCAGCTGCTGCCGCCGATCATCCATGCCGATACGCTCAACAACGAGCTTGAGCGCGCGCAGATCATCGCGCATCAGGGGCTCTATTATGCCTTCTGGTCCACGCAACGCTCGGTGTTCAACCCCGATGGTCCGACCGGGCCGACCGGCTTCTACGGCATGGTCGCCGAAACGCTGACCGGCCCCTGGCGGCCGCTCAACGGCACCGGGCTGGTGATCGCCAATCCGGACGAGGAGCCGATGCAGACCTATAGCTGGTTCGCCACGTCCGATCTGCTGGTATGCAGCTTCATCGACCATTGGGGCCTCAAGGGGCGCAAGCCTTCGGACACTGCCTTGGTCGCTGCCGAGACGTTCGGTGGCACGCCCGCGCCGATGGTGCGCCTCGCGCTCGACGCCGATCGCTCGGAAATCGTCGAGGTCTTCGCGATGGACCGGCTGCATGCGGTCTGCAATGCCGGCTGAGGCTCCGCTGCTCGGCGCGATCGAGGCGGGCGGCACCAAGTTCGTGCTGGGCATCGGCACCGGTCCCGACGCGATCATCGAGCAGGTGCAGATCCCGACGCGCGATCCCGAAACGACGCTGGCCGAGACGATCGCCTTTTTCCGCAGGCACCCCGGCCTGGCCGCGATCGGCATCGGCTCGTTCGGCCCGCTCGAACGGAACCGCGACGCGGCGAAATGGGGGCATATTCTCGCAACCCCCAAGCCCGGCTGGAGCGATTGCGATTTTGCAGGAACGATCGCGCGCGCGCTTAGCGTTCCGATCGGTTTCGATACCGATGTCAACGCCGCCGCGCTGGCCGAGGCGCGGCTGGGCGCGGCGCGCGATGCCAAGGTCAGCGTCTATGTCACCATCGGCACCGGCATCGGTGGCGGGGTGATCGCCGATGGCCGGATCATCGGCGGCCAGGGCCATCCCGAGCTCGGCCATATGCGCCCGCGCCGCGCGGCGGACGACCACGAATTTCCCGGCCATTGCCCCTTCCATGGCGATTGCCTGGAAGGGCTGGCGAGCGGCCCGGCGATCATCGCGCGATGGGGCCAGTCGCTTTCGCACCTTGCACCCGATCATGCAGCGCACGGGGCCATCGCAGGCTATCTCGCCGAAATGTGCAACAGCCTGCGCGCCGCTCTGGCGCCCGATGCGATCGTGCTGGGCGGCGGGGTAATGGGTACGCCGGGCCTGTTCGACCGGATCGTCGCCCAGGCGGCCGCACGCGATGGCGGCTATTTTGCGCTATGCGCCGAAAAGGTGATCCGCCGCCCCGCGCTCGCCCCGATATCGGGGCTGGCGGGTGCAGTTCTGCTCGCGGCGGACCTTTTGTAACCCGGATTATTCGGCCGACGCGGCGGCGAGCTGGTCCTGCGTGCGCAGTTCGAAGTCGCTGGCATCGTGGCGCTCGTGCAGTTGCTGGCTCAGGTCATCGCCGAACGCGCGGTTGACGATCCGCCCACGCTTGACCGCCGGGCGCTCGCCGATCTGCTCGGCCCAGCGCAGCAGATGCGTATATTCGTGCGCCTGGAGGAATTCGGCCGCGTTATAGACCTGGCCGGTCGCCACGCCGCCATACCACGGCCAGATCGCGATATCGGCGATCGAATAGTCGCTGCCCGCCATATATTCGTTGTCCGCCAGATGCCGGTTGAGCACATCGAGCTGACGCTTGGTCTCCATCGTGAAGCGGTCGATGCAATATTCGATCTTGAGCGGGGCATAGGCATAGAAATGGCCGAAACCTCCGCCCAGATAGGGCGCGCTGCCCATCTGCCAGAACAGCCAGTTGAGCGCCTCGGTGCGCTTCATCGGATCGGTGGGCAGGAAGGCACCGAACTTTTCGGCCAGATACAGCAGGATCGAACCCGATTCGAACAGCCGCACGGGCTCTGCACCGCTGCGGTCCATCAGCGCGGGAATCTTGCTATTGGGGTTTATGGCCACGAAATCGCTGCCGAACTGGCCGCCCTGGCGGATATCGATCAGCCAGGCATCATATTCCGCGCCGGCATGCCCTGCCGCGAGCAGCTCCTCGAGCATGACCGTCACCTTCACGCCATTGGGCGTCGCCATCGAATAGAGTTGCAGCGGGTGCTTGCCGACCGGAAGCTCCTTGTCGTGCGTCGCGCCGGCGATGGGGCGGTTGATATTGGCAAAGGCGCCGCCATTGTCCTTGTTCCAGGTCCAGATGGCGGGCGGGGTGTAATCTTCGGGGAAGTTGGTCATGGATCGGGCCTTTCGCGGTTCGATCGCGATTCGACAGGCCGGATCGCGACGACAGGGGCGTCGCCCGACAAGATGGCGGTGCGCAAGACTCAGTCAAGGGCATCGCCTCGCGATGACCGCGCAACGAAAAAGGGCGACCATCGCTGGCCGCCCTTTCCCGAATCAGTACCTGATTGCCTTGCAGCTATCAGGGGCTGTTGGGCTCATCGTCATCAGCGATGACGATGATGCCACCGATCACGGCGGCGGCTGCCACGACACCAATGATGATGCCGGTGCTGCCTTCTGCGTCGCTCTCTTCGCCCGAAGCGCTGGCGCGAGCTGCGGAGGTCGCAGCCTGTGCCAGAACCGGAGCGCCGACCATTGCGGTCAGAGCAAGCGCAGCCAGTGCGGTCTTTGCAAGTTTCATAGGATTGTCCCTTCAGACATGCTGCTAGCGATCGCCATATTCCACAGCTGCTTAGCAAATGCAACATGCGTTCAGCGCAATTATCTGGAAATTCACCGCAGTTTTTGGGGGATTTGAAGTCTTTACAACAGATCGAGCAAACCCATGGCCGCCATCTGTAACGGCGCAAGATAAACCGCATCATCGAACGATACGCTATTGGTCAGTGCGTAAAATCGCCGAGCGCTATCGTCGCTCATCCCCATTTCACGGTAAAAATCAATATACTCGCGATGCACCGGGTCGCTCTCGGGCAGATCGTCGGCTTCGCGTCCCAGATCGTCGCGCCAGCTGTGAACCGCGAACTCTGCGCGCGAATCGGCGCGGCGGCGCACGCCCGCCAGGAACAGCTCGACCGCGCCCGAACGCACCGAACCACCGGCTGGGACCAGTGTTTCGATCCCGGCATGCCGCACCATCCGCGCAAGGCGCAGATTGGCCTCGTCATCGTCGGATCCCGGGCATTCGATCATCCGCAACGTCGCGATGCCCGGAAAGGCTTTCAGCATGGCGACGAACTGGTCCGGCGTGCGCGAATCGACCACGCCGATCATATCCGCGCTGCGCGGATCGGTCACGCGGAACGGGCCGAAAGTGGCGAGCGCGGGCTTCGCCTGCGCCTCGATCGCCGGGGCCGCAATCTCGGTCCAGCTGAGCTCCTCGTGCCAGGCGATCGCGGTAGTGTCGAGCGCCAGCGCCGCGCCGCCCAGGCTCACCTCGCGCGCCTCGATGCGATCGGGGCACAGCAAGAGACCGAACAGGACAATGGCGGGCAGAAAACGCGGCAGCGGCATGAGCGGGCATCGGACGGGGGTGGATGATGCTCCACCGATGCGCCTGCCGGTTTGCCGAAGGGTTGCGAAACATGGTCAGGGCAGACCGTTAAGCCAGGCTTACCTGCTCGCCCTGCTCTCAAGAAAATGCATATTCTACAATTGCTTGAGCCGCCTCAAATTGGTTAGCGCGCCTCGGCCAGCTCGGCCAGCTGGTCCGCCATGGTCGCCCAGCCTGTTTCGAACCCCATGGTCCTGTGCTGCTCGCACGCCTCTTTCGTCCAGTGCCAGGTGGTGGCGGTGTACCGCGTGCCCTCGCCCTCGGGCGCGATCTCCAGGCAGCCGACCATGAACGCGGTTTGCGGAATCCAGCCCTTGCGGAACGCATCGGTGAAGACGATGCGCTGGCCCTGCGTCACCTCGAGCAGCACGCCATCGCCTTCATGGCTCTCGCCATCGGGACCGCGCATGATCGTCGCCATCCGCCCGCCCGACCGCCAGTCGATCTCGACGATCTCGGTCCGCCATGGGCGCGGGCACCAGTAATCTTCCAGCTGTCCGGTCATCACCTGCCAGACCCGTTCGGGCGGCGCGGCAATGTGCCGGGTAACACGAAGGGGGTAACCGGGTTCGTCTGTGGCTTCGGTCATGGTCTTTTCTCCTGCCATTCAATCGCGGTTGGGTGCGCCGAGCGGGAAGAAACCGCGATAGGGCCGCGCTTCCTCGATGCAGCGGGCAAAGGATGGTCGCGCGATCAGCCGGGCGCGATAACCTTTGAGGGCGGTGAAATGCTCGGGAATGGGGTGCGACCAGTCGGCGTAGAACAGCGCCGGGGCCGCACCACAATCAGCCAGCGTGAAGGCGTCTCCCGCCGCCCAGACGCGGCCCTGCATATGCGCGTCCAGCCAGCCATAAATGGTATCGAGCATCGCCCTGGCATCGGCGAGCCCGGCAGGATCGCGCTGGTCTTCGGGCCTGAGCGCATCGAACACCGTCTTCTGCTGCGGGCTCATCACGTAATTGTCGATGATCCGGTCGAGCATCCGCACCTCGAGCGCTGCCACCGGATCGGCCGGGATCATCGGCGCGGGGCCGGGATGCGCGATCTGCAGATGCTCGATGATCGTGCTCGCCTCGATCACCGTCCGATCGCCATCGCGCAGCACGGGGAACTTGCCGATCGGCCATAGGCGGTGCAATTCGGCCTGGTTCTCCGGCTGATCGGGGCCGAGCATGCGGAACTCGAACGGGATAGCGTTCTCGTACAGCGCAATCAGCACCTTCTGGCAATAGGACGAGAAGGGATGTGCGAAGAGCTGCAGCGTCATACGGCGGCCTTCCGGGGCCCGACGAGCGAGAAGGTCGCGCCCTGCGGATCGCGCCCGGTGATGATATAGTCGCCGCCCGGAATCTCGGACGGGCCGAACAGGATTTCGCCCTGGCGCAGCGGGATGGTGCGCGCGGCGGCATCGATGTCCTCGACATAGAAATAATGCGCCCAGCCCGCCCAGGGCATGTCGTCGGGCTTGGTCATCATCGCGCCGATCAACTCACCATGGCGCAGGAATTCGTAGGCCCCCATCGGCCCCATATCCATCTCGCCATCCTTCACCCAGCCGAACAGCGTGGAATAGAATTTCATCGCTCCCGCCTGATCGGTGGTGCTGAGCTCGTTCCACGCGCAATGGCCGGGCTTGCCGCCATTGCAGACATAGGCGCGCGACGTTTGACCCGACTGGTCCTGCATCAGGTAGAAGGGAATACCCTGCGGATCGGCGACCATGGCAAGGCGCCCGGTACCGGGCAGGTCGCGCGGCCCCATATGCACGGTACCGCCAAGCGAACGCAGGCTGGCGAGCGCCGCATCGATATCGTCGACCGCGACATAGCCCAGCCAGCAAGGCTGCGCGCCGCCCGCAAGCATGTCCGGGGTCAGCGTCAGGATGCCGCCGATCTCCTCGTTCCCAGCGCGGATGGTGCGATAGTCGAGATCGGGCTGCTGCGAATCGCCATAGGTCCAGCCGAGCAGCGCGGCGTAGAACGCCTGGGCCCCATCGGCATCGCGGGTCATCAGCTCGTACCAGACGAATTCGCCCTGTCGGTTGCTCATGATCGGCGCTCCCGTTCAGGCGGTCAGTTCGACGACCGGGACAAAGCCGCCGAAGATCAGCCGCTTGCCGTCGAAGGGCATCGGGTTCCTTTCCGGGTCCATGCGCGGATCGAGCTTGGACGGATCGGTCATCATCTCCTGCATCTTCGCCATCGCGGCATCGCGCGTCGCCTTGTCGGGCCATTCGATCCAGCTGAACAGCACCGCCTCGCCATCTTCCGCCTTCACCGCACGGCGAAAATCGGTGGTGTGGCCGTCGGGCACGTCATCGCCCCAGCATTCGACGATGCGCAGCGCGCCCAGCTCCATGAACACCGCGTCGCCCTGGCGCGCATGCTCGATGAACCTGTCGCGGTTGGCCTCGGGGCAGGGAATGACGAAACCATCGATATAGGTCATGGGTGTTGCTCCTTGTCGCAGAAGGGAAAGCAGTTTTCAGGCAGCGTCGGCGGCGGCCTCGATCGCGGCGATGTCGATCTTCACCATCGCCGACATGGCATCGAAGGCCGCCTTGGCGCGCGCGGGATCGGGATCAGAGAGCAGTTCCATCATCCGCCGCGGCACGATCTGCCAGCGTACGCCCCAGCGATCGTGGCACCAGCTGCAGGCGATTTCCGCGCCGCCATGGCCGACGATCGCGTCCCAGATTCTATCGGTCTCGGCCTGATCCTCGGTATAGATCTGGAACGAGATCGCATCGCCATGCGGCTTGCCCGGCCCGCCGTTGAGCGCGACCCAGGCCTGGCCGGCCAGCGTGAATTCGACCAGGATCACCGCGCCTTCAGCGGTCGAGGGATTGTCCGATGGCGCGCGCACCACCCGGTCGATCCGGCTGTCGGGGAGCAGGCCGGCATAGAAGCGCGCGGCCTCTTCCGCCGCGCCGTCAAACCACAGGCACGGTGCGATCTTGGGGGCTATCTTCCGCATGCGGCACATCCTCGCTTGGCCCGGCCGCCTGTTTCTGCGACTCGGGAGCTGTCGTTGCCGAGCGTGTGAGCGTGTGTTACAAAAAGCAACTGCTTAGTTATTATTTATAACCTCAAAGGGAGTAACATTGCCAAAGCGGCTGTATGACGATGCGTGCGGCACCGCGCATGCGCTGGAACTGATCGGCGAGCGCTGGGCGCTGCTGGTGATGCGCGAGCTGATGCTCGGGCCGCGCCGGTTCAGCGAGCTGCGCGCCGACCTTCCCGGCATCAGCGCCAATGTGCTGACCCAAAGGCTCGAGGGGCTGGAGGAAAAGCATCTGCTCGTCCGCCGCCGCCTGCCGCCGCCCGCCTCCGCCCAAGTTTATGAGCTGACCCCCTGGGGCTATGAGGCCGAACCTTTGGTGCAGATGCTCGGCCGCTGGGCGGCACGATCGCCTTGGCACGATCCGACCCTGCCGATCAGCGGGGTTTCGGTGATGCTCTCCTTCCGCACGATGATCGACCGCGCGCGGGTCGGAGACCTGGCCATTCGCGCCGGCTTCGTGTTTGGCGACATGACCTATGTCGGCGAGCTTGACCGCACCGGCATCGCGATCGCACGCGGCGAGGCTGAGGGCTGCGACCTCGTCTTTACCGGCACGCCGCATGCGCTGGCGGGCGCAGTCTATGGCGGGGTTCCGCTTGCCGAGTTGCAAAGCGGTGGACAGCTGACCGTCACGGGCGACCCCCAGCTGATCGTCCGTTTTCTCACCCTGTTTCCGTTGCCCGAAAAGGTGGAATTGCATCCGGAATGAAGCAATTCCGCCGATTCCGCTCGACTCGAAGATAGCGTCGCGCCAGTCTCGCCTCTGGAACAAACAGGGGGCAGCGCATGGTCGCCATCGTCCAGACCGTCGCCTATCTGGGGCTCGAGGCGCGCAGCGTCGAGGCACAGGTGCAGATTTCGCCCGGCATGAACAAGGGCATCGCGGTGGTCGGCCTGCCCGACAAGGCGGTGGGCGAAAGCCGCGAGCGGGTGCGCGCCGCGATCGCCTCGCTCGGCCTCTCGCTTCCCCCGAAGCGCATCACCGTGAACCTCTCGCCAGCGGACCTGCCCAAGGAAGGGTCGCATTACGACCTGCCGATCTCGCTCGCGCTGCTCGCAGCGATGGGGATCATCGATGCCGAGTTGGTCGGCGAATATGTCGCGGTGGGCGAACTCGCGCTCGACGGCCGCATTGCCGCTTCGCCGGGCGTGCTGCTCGCGGCATTGCACGCCTCGGCTTGCGGAAAGGGTCTGATCTGCCCGGCGGCGCAGGGCGCGGAGGCCGCCTGGGCGGGCGGCATCGACGTGATTGCCGCGCCCGACCTGCTCACCCTGCTCAACCATTTGAAGGGCAACGGCCGCCTCAGCCCGCCCAAGCCCGGCATCGCCGAAGAGCCTGTCCCCGGCCCCGACCTCAAACAGGTCAAGGGGCAGGAGACCGCCAAGCGCGCGCTCGAGATCGCCGCGGCCGGGGGGCATAACATGGTGATGGTCGGCCCGCCCGGCGCGGGCAAGTCGCTGATGGCATCGTGCCTGCCGGGCATATTGCCGCCGCTGACCCCGCAGGAGGCGCTGGAAGTCTCGATGGTGGCGAGCGTCGCGGGCACCCTGGTCGATGGCCGGATCAGCCGCGCACGGCCCTTCCGTGCGCCGCACCACAGCGCTTCGATGGCAGCGCTCGTCGGTGGCGGATTGAAGGTCCGCCCCGGCGAGGTGTCGATGGCGCATCTGGGCGTATTGTTCCTCGACGAACTGCCCGAATTCCAGCGCACCGTGCTCGATTCGCTGCGCCAGCCGCTGGAAACGGGAGAGGTCAGCGTCGCGCGCGCCAATGCGCATGTCACCTTTCCGGCGCGGGTGCAGATGATCGCGGCGATGAACCCGTGCCGCTGCGGCCATCTGGGCGATCCTGCGCTCGGCTGCTCGCGCGCGCCCCGATGCGCGGCAGACTATCAGGCCAAGGTGTCCGGCCCGCTGCTCGACCGCATCGACCTGCATGTCGAGGTCGAGGCCGTCACCGCCGCCGACCTCACCCTTCCCCCGCCCGCCGAAGGCTCGAAAGACGTCGCGGCCAGAGTCGCCGCCGCCCGCGCCCTCCAGACCGCGCGCTACCAGGACATAAAGGCCCGCACCAATGCCGAGATCGACGGAGAAGCCCTCGAACGCTTCGCGACGCCGGACGAACCCGCGCGCCAGCTCCTCGCCCGCGCCGCCGAAGCGATGCGCCTGTCGGCGCGCGGGTATACGCGGGTGCTGAGGGTCGCCCGCACGATCGCGGACCTTAGCGGCGCGGAAACGGTGGGCCGGGTGCATGTTGCGGAGGCGCTGAGTTATCGCAGACGGGCACCGGTGGGGTGAGAGGGGGAGATAACTGACGTAGGCTTTATAGACTCCCAGCCGAATATCGGTAACAAGTAAGACGACATAGATTTACATCGGTGACCATGATCCAATGCATCGAAGCAATCGTGATGGAGTGAATCAAGCCGCCCTAGGGATCTGGTTTTGGGTTGCGATGCTTATTGCCTTGTGCGCTGTAATTTTGGCGCACTCTGAGCAATCGCGTCATCATAAGACCGCATCCGTTCATGCCGAGCAGTATCGCCGGGATGCCGATAAGCGGATAAGTCAGACCTGCATATCTCTAACACGGCAAGCCAAGGCGAATTGCGTTAACATAGCCCAAGAGATCGCCCGAGAAGGTCAGCGCAAAGAGTATGACCTTTATAGTCAGCGTTCAATGGCCATTTGGACGATCGTAATGGGGTACGCTGCGATCTTCGGCGTCTCGCTCAGTGGTATTGGTGTCTATCTGATTTGGACGACATTTGAAGAGACCAGAAAAGCTGCTACTGCCTCTTCAAAGTCCTATGACGCGTTCATCGCTTTTGAAAATGCAGGCATTGATGTACGATTTTCTGAGCAACCTAAATTCATAAAAATAAATGATTTATGGTATGTTTATTTTAAAATTCTAGTCCGTAACGTTGGGAGATCACCTGCTATAATAAATTGGGTAGAGATGGAGGGCGAAGATCGTTTAAGCTATCAGATGATGATCAGTGGAGGAGAATCTTTTTCATTGTCTGAAAATCTGCAAGTTGTTGCCAATAAGCGCGGATGGATGCAAGGTTGTATATGCTATACCACCACTATCCACTTCTCTAGAAAGCGTGTCTTCGTCATAGGTATTGATGTCGCCGATAGTGGACAACCATTTAAAGCGAGCATCCATCCCGGTTTCATCGTTGATGAAGGTGAGGAAGGCTATGATAATCCATTTGAGCTTGAGGTGCACTAGCTCCTACTTTGAGCGACGTTAACGCTGACGCAGGCATGTGTAGCCGCATGTGGTAACACAGGTATTGCTTTCGCATATTTGCTCCAAAACGCCGGAAGCGTTCAAATAACATGTAGTGGGTGCTGCGGGGACACTGGTCGGTGGTCGGTTCGGCCGTGCCGGCGCTAAGTGTGGTTACACAAATCACGAATCTTGGGCCGCGCGGAGACGGTTGGCCGGGTGCAAGTGGCGGGGGCGCTGGGCTATCGAAGGCGGGCACCGGTGGGGTGATTATCTTGCGAAGCTTAGATCATGGTTCGATCTGGTCTCCCGGAGGCGGTGGCTCGATTCCTGCCCGATCCAGGAAAGGCAGCATGTCAGAGGGCTTTGGCGACCCGGCACGTTGCTTCAGAAACTCAGCCGCCGTTTCCACAGCGCCAATCTTTTGCGCGACCGCGAATGAAATCCATTGGTTGAGCGACACGCCATCTTCCTTCGCCAGTCGTGCCGCCGCATCCTTGATCGAAGCCGGAAGTTTCAGCGGATAGGATGCCCTCGTCATCTCAACTACTCCGTGTAGGTTCGCACACAGTTTACCACTGGACGCGCTAACGAAAAATGGCGGAGCTTACGCCCCGCCGTTCCGATGTTTCGAAATGTCCGCAGCGGAGGCCCCGCCACCATTATCGCATCATTGCGCGGTCCAGCCGCCATCCACAGGGATCGCGGTGCCAGTGATTTGCGCTGCGGCCTCGCTCGAGAGGAACGCGGCGAGTTCGCCCATCTGTTCGGGGGTGGCGAACTGCTTGCTCGGCTGCTTTTCGATCAGCAGCTTTTCGGTCGCGGCCTCGACGCTGATGCCCTGTTCCTCGGCCATCGCCTCGATCTGCTTTTGCACCAGAGGGGTGTGGACCCAGCCGGGGCAGATGGTGTTGCTGGTGATGCCGGTGCCGGCGTTTTCCAGCGCGACCACCTTGGAAAGGCCCACCACGCCGTGCTTGGCGGCGACATAGGCCGCCTTGTGCTTGCTGGCGATCAGGCCGTGAACCGATCCGATATTGATGATGCGGCCGAAGCCCTTCTTTTTCATGTGCGGCAGCGCGGCCTGGATGGCGAAGAAGATGCCCGACAGGTTGATCGCGATCACCTGGTGCCATTTTTCTTCCGGAAATTCCTCGACGGAAGCCGTGTGCTGGATGCCGGCATTGTTGACGAGGATGTCGACCGAGCCGAGCTTCTCGACGCACAGTTCGACCATCGCCTTGACCTCATCGGGCTTCGACATGTCGGCATTGCTGTAGACGACCTCGACGCCGTATTTCTCGGCCAGGCCGGCGCGCTCCTTCTCGATCGCGTCGGCATCGCCGAAACCGGTGATGACGAGGTTAGCGCCCTTGGACGCCAGCACGTTCGCGATGCCCAGGCCAATTCCGCTGGTCGAGCCGGTGACGATGGCATTCAAACCCTTGAGCATAAAAGATCCTCTTCAATTTCAATGCGGTTGCAGGACGCGGCCCGGGCGATGTTCGCAGTTGCAGCGAATCACTCTTGCCGACTCGTCTAACGTGAGTTACCCCTAGGTTCCAACGGAAAAACTCGGGTTTCGCGACTGTTTCTGGGGGATGTACGATGGCCAAGCCTGGTCCGTCGTCGGCGGCTTATGCTGCGGATGCGAAACCGAAAAGTGACAGATATGTTGCAGCGGCGAACAGCAAGCCGGTCAATCTGGCCTTGCAGGGTGGAGGCGCGCACGGGGCCTTTGCCTGGGGCGTGCTCGACAGACTGCTTGAGGACCGGCGGCTCCATTTCGACGCGGTGAGCGCGACCAGCGCGGGGGCGATGAACGCCACGGTATTGGGCTATGGCCTGACCATCGGCGGCGCGGAAGGCGCGCGCGAGGAGCTCGCCAAATTCTGGAAGAAGATCAGCGACGAGGGCGCGAAGGGCCCGCTCCAGCCGAGCTGGATCGACAAGGCGCTGGGCAATCACAGCCTCGATTTCAGCCCGGCATTCGTGTTCATGGACATCCTTTCGCGGGTCATGTCGCCCTATGAGCTCAACCCGTTCAATTTCAATCCGTTGCGCCAGGTGCTCGAAAGCAGCGTCGATTTCGACGTGCTGCGCGAAGGCTGCCCGATCAAGCTGTTCCTCTCGGCCACCAATGTCCGGACCGGCAAGGTGCGGATGTTCGAAAATCACGAGATCGGCCCCGATCAGGTGCTCGCCTCGGGCTGTCTGCCGTTCATGTTCCAGACCATCGAGATCGACGGCGAGGCCTATTGGGACGGAGGCTATATGGGCAATCCGGCGATCTTCCCGCTGATCTATGGCAGCCAGACCAGCGATGTGGTGATCGTGCACATCAACCCGCTCAACCGCGAGGAAGTGCCCAGGACCGCCAAGGACATCCTCAACCGGATCAACGAGATCAGCTTCAATTCCAGCCTGATGCGCGAAATGCGCGCGATCGCCTTCGTCACGCACCTGATCGACGACGGTCAGCTCAACGACGACAAGCACCGGCGGATGCTGATCCATTCGATCCAGGACGAGGTGTTCATGGAAAGCCTGGGCGTCACCAGCAAGCTGAACCCGGACTGGTCGTTCATGCAGAAATTGAGAGATGTGGGTCGCGCCTGTGCCAGCCAGTGGCTGGAAAACCACTTCGACGATGTCGGGGTGAAATCATCGACGGATATCAAGTCCTTCTTCCTCTGATCCCAACGTCAAAAAAAGGGGCTGTCCTGCCATGACGCCTGAAGACATCCTGAAACTGCCTTCCATGCCGGCGGCCGCGCCGAGCTATCCGCTGGGTCCGTACCGCTTCATCAACCGCGAATTCATGATCGTCACCTACGAGACCGATCCGGTCGCGCTGCGCGCCGCGGTGCCCGAGCCTTTGGTGCCGAACGAAGAGAATCTGGTTCTCTACGAATGGATCAAGATGCCCGACAGCTCGGGCTTCGGCGACTATACCGAAAGCGGCATCGTCATCCCCTGCACCTTCAATGGCGAGCCGATCAACTATACCGCACAGATGTATCTCGACGACCAGCCACCCATCGATGGCGGACGCGAGATCTGGGGCTTTCCCAAGAAATATGCGCTGCCCAAGCTGGTGATCGCATCGGACACGCTGACCGGTACATTGAGCTATGCCGGCCAGACCGTGGCAATGGGGACGATGGCCTATAAATGGCAGGAAGCGCCAGGCGGCTGCGAGGCACAGGCCAAGTCGATGACCAAGACCTCGTGCAACCTCAAGATCATCCCCGATGTCGATGGCAGCCCCAAGATCTGCCAGCTCGTCGCCTATAATCTGGAGAATATCACGGTGAAGGGCTGCTGGGTCAGCCCGGCGCGGCTGCAGCTGATCCCGCATGTCAACGCGCCGGTCGCCGACCTGCCGATCCTGCGCATCGTCGGCGGCAAGCATTTCGTCAGCGACCTCACCCTGCCGCATGGCCGGGTGCTGTTCGATTATATCAAAGACGCCGCGGGCTGAGGGGAGGCAAAACCATGAAAAAGCAGGATGTGCTGAAACTCAGCTCGATGCCGCTGCAGAGCCCGACTTACCCGGTGGGCCCGTACAAGTTCTTCGAACGCCAGTACATGATCGTCAGCTATCGCACCGATCCGGCGAAGATTCGCAAGATGCTGCCCGAGCCGCTCGAGCCCGATGGCGAAATAGTCTCGGTGCAATGGCTCGATCTGCCCGATGGCGAGGGTTTCGGCGCCTATTCGGCGGTGGCGCAGGCGATCCCGTGCACCTTCAACGGCGAGAAATGCAATTTCCTGACGCAAATGTATGTCGACAATTGCCCGCCGCTCGCCGGAGGCCGCGAGATCTGGGGCTATCCGATGAAATACGGCATCGCCAGGCTCAAGACCGTGGGCGACACGCTGACCGGCGAGCTGACCTATTCGGGTCAGGCGGTGGCGCATGGCACCATGGTCTACAAGCATGGCGGCCCGACCGACCTTGGCGAGATCGAGACGCTGCTGAAGCGGACGCAAGTGACGCTGAAGCTGATCCCCGATATCGACGGCACGCCTGCCATCGCGCAGCTCGTCGGCATCACTTTCGAGAATATCGTGGTCAAGGGCGCCTGGACCGGACGGGCGCGGGTGGAGCTCATCGATTCGGTCAACTGCCCGCTGGCTGACCTGCCCGTGATCGAGCATGTCGGGGGCTTGCACCTCGTCACCGACATGACGCTGCCCTATGGCCGCGTACTGCACGATTATCTTAGCTGATCAGGCTTAACGCCAAACACTCCAGACCCCGGCGATGGCGAGAGCCTCGTCGGGGTTTCGCGTTTCAGAGCAGCGCCTGCACCGTCTCGCTAGGGCGGCAGAGCTTCACCGCAGTTTCGGTCACCACGATCGGGCGGTTGATCAGGACCGGGTGCGCCATCATCGCGTCGACGATCGCCGCATCGGTGACATCGGCCCCGTCGAGGCCGAGTTCCTTCACCAGCGGCTCCTTGGCGCGCAGCAGAGCGCGCGCGCCCTCGCCTGCCCGTTTGATCAGGCTTTCCAGCGTCTCGCGCGACGGCGGGGTCTTCAGATATTCGATGACCTCAGGCTCGTGCCCCGCCTCGCGCAGCGCCGCCAGGACATTGCGCGAGGTGCCGCATTTTGGGTTGTGATAGATGGTGAAGGGCATGGCGCGATACCGATCAGAACGGCACGTCGTCGTTCAGATCGTCGTCAAAGCCGCCGCCGCCCCAGCCGCTGCTGGAACCGCCATCGTTGAAGCCGCGCGATCCACCGCCCGAGCTGCCGCCAGACGATCCGCCGCGCGAACCGCCGCCATAATCGCCGCCGCCGCCGCCCATGCCGCCACCGCCGCCGCGGCCCTGCGCGCTGTCGAGCATGGTCAGCACCGCGCCGGGGCCCTGCAGCACGACTTCGGTGGTGTAGCGGTCATTGCCCTGCTGGTCCTGCCATTTGCGCGTGCGCAGCTGGCCTTCGACATAGATCTTGCTGCCCTTGCGGAGGTACCGCTCGGCGACACCGGCGAGGCCATCGCCGAACACCGCGACGGTGTGCCAGTCGGTGCGCTCCTGCTTCTCGCCGCTGTTGCGGTCCTTCCACGTCTCGGTGGTGGCGAGGCGGAGATTGGCGACCTTGCCGCCATTGGCGAAGCTGCGGACCTCGGGATCGGCCCCCAGATTGCCGATCAGGATGACCTTGTTGACGCTGCCCGACATATGCTTTCCTCAGGATAATGATGCTGTGATGGAGAGAACGCGCGATGCACCGCGCGGTCCGTTGGCCCGTTTATAGACCGAATGCGGTGGCGGTCCAGAAGGTAATCCCGGCGGCGATCCAGGCCAGGCCGAACAGATAACCGACCATGAACATCGGCCATTTCCAGCCATTGGTCTCGCGCCGTGTGACCGCGATGGTCGAGATGCATTGCGGCGCGAACACGAACCAGGCAAGGAAGGCGAGCGCGGTCGGCAGCGACCAGCGCCCGGCGAGCCGCTCGCCCAAGGCCTGGGCCTGTTCGTCTTCGTCGGTTGCGTCGATCGCGTAAGTGGTGGCGAGCGCCGAGACCGCGACCTCGCGCGCCGCCATGGCGGGGATCAGCGCGAGCGCGATGTCGCGCGAAAAGCCGATCGGCGCGACCACCGGTTCCAGCACGCTGGCGATCCGCCCGGCGGCGGAATATTCGGACTGGCTCATGCTGCTGCCTGGCGGCACCTGCGGATAGCTGAGCAGCAGCCACAGGCCGATGGTGACGGCAAAGATGATCGTGCCCGCGCGGCGGAGGAACAGCCAGGCGCGCTGCCACAGGCCGAGCGCGAGATCGGCGATGCGCGGCATCTGATATTTGGGCATTTCCATCAGGAAGCCGCTCGCCCCGCCCTTGGCCACGGTCGAGCGCAGCACGAGCGCCACCACCATCGCACCGATGATGCCGAAGACATAGAGGCCGAACAGCACCAGCCCCTGCAGCCCGACACCCGGCCCGACGGTGATTTCGGGGATGAATGCGGCGATGATCACCGTGTACACCGGCAGCCGCGCCGAACAGGTCATCAGCGGCGCGATCAGGATGGTGGTGAGCCGGTCCTTCTCGTCCGAGATGCTGCGCGTCGCCATGATGCCGGGAATGGCGCAGGCGAACGAGGACAAGAGCGGAATGAACGAGCGGCCCGACAGGCCGACGCTGGCCATCAGCCGGTCCATGATGAACGCAGCGCGCGCCATGTATCCGGTCGCCTCCATCATCAGGATGAAGAAGAACAGGATGACGATCTGCGGCAGGAAGACGACGACGGCGCCGACGCCCGCGATTGCCCCATCGACGACCAGCGAGCGGAAAAAGCCTTCGGGAATGGCGGCGGTGGCCAGCTCGCTCAGCGCGCCTGCGCCCGCTTCCAGCGCATCGGCAAAGGGCGACGCCCAGCTGAACACCGCCTGGAAGATGACGAACAGCAGCGCGAACAGGATCAGCGGCCCGGCAAAGGGGTGGAGCAGCACGGCATCGGCGCGGTCGGTCCAGCGGCGGCTCTGCGTCTGGCTGACGATCGCGGCATTGGCGATATGCTCGGCACGCCTGCGCCGCGCGCGCATGTCGGGTTCGCCGAGCGGCGCGTGCGGCACCTGTTTGGCGAGGATCACCGCATCGAGCGCTCCCGCCAGCTCGGTCAGGCCCCGCCTGCGCACCGCGACGGTCGGGATGACCGGCACGCCGAGATCCGCCGCCAGCCGCTCGGCATCGAGCGTCAGCCCGTCGCGTTCGGCGAGATCGACCATGTTGAGCGCGACCACGGTGGGCAGGCCCAATGCCAGCAGTTCGAGCGCGAACACCAGATGCTGGTCGAGATTGGCCGAATCGAGCACGATCACCAGCGCATCGGGCTGGCGCTCGCCGGCCTGGCGGCCCATGACGACATCGCGCGTCACGGCCTCGTCGGGGCTGGTCGGGTCGAGGCTGTAGCTGCCGGGCAGGTCGATCAGCTCGGCGGGGCGGCCATCGGCAAAGGCGAAGCGGCCCGATTTACGCTCGACCGTGACGCCGGGATAGTTGGCGATCTTCTGCCGCGCGCCGGTCAGCGCATTGAACAAGGCGCTCTTGCCGGCATTGGGATTGCCGACCAGCGCGATCAGCGGCTGGTGCCGGGTCATGCGATAGGCTCCGGCGCGCGCAGCGTGATCGCGCGCGCGTGGACGCGGCGGATCGCCACGGTCATCCGCCCGATGTCGAGCGCGATCGGATCGCGCCCGAAAAAGATACCGCGCTGGCGGATCGAGACAAACGCGCCCTCGTCGACGCCGAGCGCGCGCAGGCGCTTGCCCTCGTCCGGAGGCAGGATGCTCCAGTCGATCGCGGCAATTTCCGCGCGCTGGCCATTGGGAAGCTGGTCAAGAAGCATGGTTTTGCGAACCGCTATCAATATCCGCAAGCCCACGCCAGCGAATTCTTGGGGCTGTGCGCAGTTGGCGAGGGCGCAAGGCTGGGCTAGGCCTTCAATCCATGGGGACGAGCGACACACAGCCGGATGCGATCATCATCGGGGGCGGGCATAACGGCCTGACCTCAGCCTTTTATCTCGCGCGTGCAGGCATGAAGGTGCGCGTGCTCGAGGCGCGGCATGTCGTCGGCGGCGCGGCGGTGACGGAGGAATTCCATCCCGGTTTCCGCAACTCGGTGGCGAGCTATACCGTCAGCCTTTTGCAGCCGCGCGTCATCGCCGACATGGGGCTGGTTGAGCGCGGCTATCGGGTGATCGAGCGGCCCGTTTCCAATTTCCTGCCGCTGCCGCAAGGCGATTACCTGATTCTGGGCGGCGGACTCGAGCGGGCGCAAGCCGAGTTCGCGCGATTCTCGAAGCGCGATGCCGAGGCGCTGCCAGGCTATTACGCAATGCTCGACCGGGTCGCCGATGTGCTGCGCGATCTGGCGCTGCGGCCCCCGCCCAATATCGGCAGCGGTATCGCCGGTTTAGTGGAGGCGCTCACCACCGGACGGCTGCTCTCGCGGCTGTCGCGCGACGTGCAGCGCGACGTGCTCGAGCTGTTCACCAAATCGGCGCGCGAGTTCCTGGCCCAATGGTTCGAAAGCGCGCCCGTGCAAGCCGCGTTCGGCTTCGACGCGGTGGTCGGCAATTATGCCAGCCCTGATACGCCCGGCTCGGCCTATGTGCTGCTGCATCATGTGTTTGGGCAGGTGAACGGCAACAAGGGCAGCTGGGGGCATGTCATCGGCGGCATGGGGACGATCACCCGGCTGATGGCCGAAGCGTGTGCCGAACAGGGGGTCGACATCCGGCTGAACAGCCCGGTCGAGCAGGTGCTGGTCGAGGGCGGGCGCGCGGTCGGCGTGCGGCTGGCGAGCGGCGAGGAGATGCGAGCGGCGCGGATCGTCGCCAATGTCGGACCCAGACTGCTCTACGGTCGGCTGGTGCCCGAAGCCGCGCTGCCTGAGGATTTCGCGCGGCGGATGCGCGGCTATGCCACCGGATCGGGCAGCTTCCGCATGAATGTCGCGCTGGGTCGCCTGCCCGATTTCACGTCCCTGCCTGGGCAAGGCGAGCATCTGCGCGCCGGAATCGTGATCGCGCCCAGCCTCGACTATATGGACCGCGCGTTCACCGACGCCAAGGCGCACGGCTGGTCGCGCGAACCGATCGTCGAGATGCTGATTCCGTCGATCGTCGACGACAGCCTCGCGCCGGCAGGCCATCATGTCGCCAGCCTGTTCTGCCAGCAGTTCGATCCTGTGCTCGCCTGGACGCCAGAGCAGGAAGCGGCGGCAGCGGACACGATCATCGACACGGTCGAGGCGCATGCGCCGGGTTTCCGCGCCTCGATCCTCGGGCGGCAGGTGCTCAGCCCCAAGGGTCTCGAGCGCACGTTCGGGCTGATCGGCGGCGATATCTTCCATGGGCGGATGAGCCTCGACCAGCTCTGGGCGGCGCGGCCGGTGCTGGGCCATGCCGATTATCGCGGGCCCTTGAAGGGCCTGTACATGTGCGGATCGGGCACGCACCCGGGCGGCGGCGTCACCGGCGCGCCGGGACACAATGCCGCGCGCGCGATCCTGGCCGACCGGCGCTGGCGGCGGACATGAAAAAACCCCCGCGATACGGAATCGCGGGGGTTTGTTTCGGTTCGAAGCGCGGAAGGATCAGGCCTTCTTGGCTGCAGCCTTCTTCGCCGGGGCCTTCTTGGCGGGCTTTTCGGCAGCTTCTGCGGTTTCGGCCGGTGCCTCTTCCTTCTTCGCTGCCGCCTTCTTGGCCGGAGCCTTCTTGGCGGGCTTGGCGTCTTCAGCCGCCTCAGCCGGAGCGGCTTCGGCGTCCTTCTTCACCGCAGCCTTTTTCGGCGCGGCCTTCTTGGCCTTGGGCTTTTCGTCATGGGCATGGTCGTGACCGCAATCGGGACCGTGGACATGGCCGTCCTCGTCCGCCTCGATCGCCGCTTCCAGCTCTTCGCGGGTGACCTTGCGGTCGGTGATCGTCGCCTTGTCGAACAGGAAGTCGACGACCTTGTCCTCATAGAGCGGCGCGCGCAGCTGGGCGGCGGCCATCGGCGTGTTGCGGATATATTCCGCGAAGCGCTGACGGTCTTCCTGGCGATACTGCTGCGCGGCCTGCGCGATCAGCATGTTCATTTCCTGCGCCGACACTTCGACGCCATTGGCCTGGCCGATCTCGGAGAGCAGCAGGCCCAGGCGCACGCGGCGCACGGCGATCGCGTGATATTCGTCGCGGTCCTTTTCCATCTCGGCGCGAGCGGCCTCGACATCTTCTTCCTGCGCGGCTTCCTGTTCGAGCTGCGCCCAGATCTGGTTGAACTCGGCTTCGACCATCGAGGGCGGAACCTCGAAATCATGATTGGCGGCCAGCTGGTCGAGCAGGCGGCGCTTCATGTGCGTGCGGGTCAGGCCGTTCAGTTCCTGCTCCAGCTGGCCCTTGATCAGGCCGGTCAGCTGCTCGAGGCTTTCGAGGCCGAGCGACTTGGCGAAATCGTCGTCCAGCTTGGTCTCGCCGGGCTTCTTCACCTCGCCGACGATGATGTCGAAGGTCGCGGCCTTGCCTGCAAGATCCTTGGCACCGTAATTTTCGGGGAAGGTCACGTTGATCACGGCTTCGTCATTGGCCTTGAGGCCGACGAGCTGGTCCTCGAAACCGGGGATGAGCTGGCCCGAACCGATGACCACGGCCATGCCTTCGCCCTTGCCGCCTTCGAACGGCACGCCATCGACCTTGCCTTCGAAATCGATGACAACCTGGTCGCCTTCCTTGGCCTTGTAGCTCTTGGGCGCGGCATCATAGCTCTTCTGGCCGTCGGCAATGCGCTGCAGCGCTTCGGTCACGGCTTCCTCGGCAGGCTCGACCGTCAGGCGCTCGAGCGTGATCGAATCGATCGACGGGGTGGGAACCTGGGGCAGAACTTCGAGCGAGACCTTGACCTCGGCATCCTTGCCGGCAGCATAGTCTTCGTTCAGATCAACCGAGGGCTGGATGGCGGGGCGCAGGTTGTTGTCGCGGATCGCCTTGTCGACGCTTTCCTGAATGGTGGCGTTGAGCGCATCGGCGTGAATCGATTCGCCGTGCATCTTGCGAATCAGGTTGGCGGGCACCTTGCCGGGGCGGAAACCGGGCATGCGCACCTGCGGCGCGATCTTCTTCACCTCCGCATCGACCCGGGCGTCCAGATCCTTGGCGGGGATGGTGATGGTATAGGCCCGCTTCAGGCCCTCGTTCAGCGTCTCGACAATCTGCATCGGCTTAAACTCTTGTCTTTCCATAATAAGAAAGGGCAATCCCACCCTTTCCCGGCCATCCATGCGATGGTGCGGGCGAAGGGACTTGAACCCCCACATCTTGCGATACCAGAACCTAAATCTGGCGCGTCTACCAGTTTCGCCACGCCCGCGTCGCGGTAATCAAGCGTGCGCGTCTAAAGAAGGTTGCCGCAAAGGGCAAGGGGGCGCATCCCGCGCGATGTCTCGCCCGCAACCGCTGTACCGGCGGCGCGTAGGTCGAACGAAAGGAGCCTTTTCATGGCCACACGTCCCGACGACCCCAAGATCCCCGCGCCCGACCGAATCGAGCCGCAAAGCCCGCCCGAACTTCCGGTCAACGAGCCGCCGATGGAAGACCCGGTGCAGCAGCCGCCCGAGATCGATCCGGTTAGCCCAGATACCGTCGAGCCCGGCCGCGGGCCCGACGAGATGCCAACGAGCTGACCGGCCGTATCACCGACCCGAGGGGGCAGGTGCTTCCTCGGGCAGCACCACGAACGACCAGGCCTTGTCGCGCAGCAGATATCTGGCGGCAAGCGCCTGCATCTTTTCGGGCGTCGTCACCGTGTAATCGGGCAGGATCGTGCGCAGCGCCGATATCCGGCGCGGATCGCGCGTCGCGCCCTGGAGCTGGTTGAGCCAGAAATTGTTGCCCGTGCTGGCCCTCGAGACGAGCTGCCGCAGCGGTTCGGTCGCACGAGCCAGTTCGTCCGCATCCACCGGCTTTGCCGCAAGATCCGCCGCGATGGCATTGGCGATCTCGAAGAACTTGCCGACGTTTTCCGGTGCAAGCTGTCCGATCACGCCGATATAGCCGCCCTGGTCGAACGCGATCGGCCAGTTGTTGACCACCTGGGGTGCATAGCTCGCGCCGGCCTGGGCCCGAAGCTGGTCGAACAGACGGCTGTTGAAGATCGCGGTCAGGATTTCGAGCTGGCGGCTTTCCTGCACGCCCTCAAGCCCGCCTCCGGTCGGCCAGCCGATAAAGGCTGCGGCCTGATCGGGCGCACCTTCATGGCGGACGACGACCGGTTCGCCATTGGGGGCGGGGAAGCGCACCGTTTCGGGACCGGCCACCACCGGCACCGGCTGGCGCGGAGGCAGCGCACCAAAGGTCTTTTCCAGCGCGGCAATCGCCTCTGCCCGGTCGAAATCGCCGAACAGCAGCACCTCGATCGGCCCCTGTTGCAGCAGCGGCTCCCAGGTCGCACGGAACGCCTCGGGGGTCAGCTGCGCGGCTTCGTCCGGGCCCGGCACCTTCCAGCGCGGATCGCGGTCGCGGGTGAGATAGTTCAGATCGCGCTCGAGCACGGTCTGCGGCGACATCGAGAAGCTGCGATAGGCAAGCTCTGTCCCCGCCTTGGCGCGGCGGACGGGGTTCGCATCCCAGCGCGGCGCGGCCAGCTTGGTCGCGAACAGCTTGAGCTGGTCCTCCAGATCGGCGCGGCGGGTGTCGGCGGAGAACGAGAACGCGTCGTTCTCGACGTCGAAGCCGAAACCGATGCGGCGGCCATTGGTCAGCCGGTCGAGCCCTTCCTGGCCGATCTCGCCGATGCCGCTGGCGACCAGTGCCGACTGGCCCGCCCAGACCAGCGAGGGCTTGTCCGCCGGAAACGCCTGATAGCCGTTACCAAAGCGGACCTTGACCATGATCTTCGAGACTTCGGCGTCATTGGGATAGAGGATCGCCTTCACCCCGTTCGACAGCTCGATCATCTCGATGTCGAGCAGCTGGAGATCGGTGGTCGCCGCAACCGTGCCCGGCGCGCCGAGCCTGGGCAGATCGTCGAAGGTTACTTTGGCGGCTGCAAGCCGCGCGCTGGCATCGGCGCTGACATCGCGGGTCAGTGCCGCGTTGAGCAGTGCCTCGCCATTGTCGACCGGCTTGGGCGAGACCAGGATCGCGCGGGTGGTGACGCCGGTAAACTGGCGCCGGGTCGATTCGAGCAGCCTTTCGGGCGTGTACAGGTCCTTCATGCCACGGAACACGTCGAGCGCGGTCTGCGGCGAGGCGATGGTCTCGCGGATATCGACCGCGCCCACGATATCGTCGGCCTGCTTGGCCCCCGCCTCGGTCGCGGCGCTTTCGACGCGCACCGCCAGCGCGGCATCGAACTCGGCCATCTCGCGCGCGATTTCCTCGGGCGTTGGCGGGGTGGCGAGTGCGTCGGCGAGCACGCCGCGCACATCGGCGAGCGCCGCCTGCCAGTCGTCGCCGATCGGCACGACAGAAATGAACGTGCCATCGACCGAACGACTGACATCCTCCTGGTTGACCTGCGCCTGGAGGAAGCTGCCGCCGCCGCGCGCCCGGCCTTCGAGCCGGCGGTTGATCAGCTGGGTCGCGACCAGATCGATCAGCAGCTGCTGATTATATTCGATCGTGTCGTTGACCGGCTTCCAGGGC
Source organism: Acidovorax delafieldii (assembly GCA_001555775.1). GTDB lineage: Bacteria > Pseudomonadota > Alphaproteobacteria > Sphingomonadales > Sphingomonadaceae > Blastomonas > Blastomonas delafieldii_A. The sequence goes on from LSHP01000018.1 coordinate 36,021, forward strand.
CGGAGGATCGCCATGCTGATGAGATAGGGGAAGCCCGGCTCGACGATCGTCCGCGCGATCGGCAGCTTGGGATCGGGCGCCCCGAAGCCGGGATAGGGCGCCTGCTTTCCGGCAACCTTCCAGTCGGCATAATAGGTCTTGATCAGCTGTTCGAGCGTCGCCGGATCGACATCGCCCGCGATCGAGATCACGGTGTTCTCGGGCCGGTACCAGCGCTGGTGAAAGGCGCGCACCGCCTCGGACGTCGCGGCGTTCAGCGTCTCGATCTTGCCGATGGGGGAGCGTTCGGCCAGCTTCTGCCCGGCGAAGAACAGGTTGCGGGTCGCATCGCCGACGCGCACCTGCGCGCCCGACCGTTCGCGCAATTCGGCCATCACCACCGGCACCTCGGCCTTGACCGCCTCTGCGGTGAGCCCCGGCTCGCGGATCATGCCTGACAGGATCTTCATGCTCTCGTCGAGGCCCGCGGGGGTCGCGGCGGGCAGGTCGAGCTTGTAGACGGTGTGCGTCGGCGTGGTTTCGGCATTGCTGTCGCTGCCGAAGCTCGCGCCCAGCCGCTGCCAGATGCGGATTGCCTCACCATCGGGGACATATTTGGACCCGCGAAAGGTCAGATGCTCGAGCAGGTGCGCATAGCCCTGTTCGGGATCGGTCTCCATCATCGACCCGGCATCGATGCGCACGCGGATCGCCACCTGGCCCGGCGGCACGCCGTTGCGGCGCACCGCATAACGCACGCCGTTGCTCAGTTCGCCGAAGGTCCAGCCCTTGTCGACCGGCACGTTGCTGCCCTTGTACAACCAGGGGGTCTTTTCGCCAGGCTCCAGATTGGGCGGACGCAGCGGCTTGCCATTGGCATCCTTGCCGCTGGCGACCGGTTCGCCGGGCAGATTGGCGAGCAGCGGCGGGGAGATTACCAGCGAAAGCGCCGCCAGAGCAGCGGCCACGGGCGCACAGCGCATCAGGGGAAAGGTCATGCGCCGATGTATAGGCAGCGCCATCCTGACTGGCCAGTGAATATGCGGTGGACGCGATGGCCCGCGCCATAGACAGAATCGGTCTTGCGTCAGCGCCGCTTGCGCACCAGATAGCCTGCATGCTGATCGAAACCGAAACCACGCCCAATCCCGCAACGCTCAAGTTCCTGCCTGGCCGCCAGGTCATGGAAATCGGCACGCGCGATTTCGCCTCGCCCGAAGAGGCCGAAGCCTCACCGCTTGCCGAAGCGATCTTTTCGCTCGGCGATGTCACTGGCGTGTTCTTCGGGCACAATTTCATTTCGGTGACCTCGGGACCCGGTGCCGACTGGTCGAGCCTGAAGGGCGACGTGCTTTCGGTGCTGCTCGACCATTTCTCGGCCGACATGCCACTGTTCCGCGCCGCCAGTGCTGCGGGCATCTCGGTCCCGCCCGAGGATTCCGACTGGCCGAGCAATCCCGAGGACGCCGATATCGTCGCGCAGATCAAGGAGCTGATCGAGACGCGCGTGCGCCCTGCCGTCGCCAATGACGGTGGCGACATCGTCTATCGCGGCTTCGACAAGGGCGTGGTCTATCTGCAGATGCAGGGCGCGTGTTCGGGCTGCCCCTCGTCGAGCGCGACGCTCAAGCACGGCATCGAATCGCTGCTCAAGCATTACGTCCCCGAAGTGACCGAAGTCCGCGCCGCCTGACGGCTCTTCCCCCTCCCCCGAGACCCAGAAAGCACCCCATGTCCGCACCGCTCGACGATGCCGCGCTTGACCAGCTGTTCCGCACCGCGCGCACCTATAACGGCTATACCGACCAGCCGGTAACGACGGAGCAGCTGCACGCGATCTGGGACCTGATGAAGATGGGCCCGACCTCGGCCAACATGCTGCCGTCGCGCCTTGTGTGGTGCGTGTCGGACGAGGCAAAGCAGAAGCTCGCCGCCTGCTGCATGGAGGCCAATGCCAAGAAGATCCTGGCTGCGCCGGTCAGCGTCGTGATCGGCATGGATCTGGAGTTTCACGAGCTCCTGCCCGAACTCTTCCCGCATACCGATGCGCGCAGCTGGTTCACCGGCGACGACAAGGCCGAGTTCCGCCGCATCTCGGCGTTGCGCAATTCCTCGCTCCAGGGCGCCTATTTCATCCTCGCCGCGCGCGCGCTGGGGCTTGATACCGGGCCGATGTCGGGGTTCGACAATGCCGCGGTCGATGCGGCCTTCTTCGCCGACCAGCCGAATGTGAAGTCGAACTTCATCTCGACGCTGGGCTATGGCGACCCGTCGACGATTTTCGGTCGCAGCCCGCGTCCGGGTTTTGACCGGTTCAACACAATCAGCTAGCGGCCATCGGGTATGCTGCCCGATCGTGAAACATTGCTGGTCATCGATACCGCGACCGAAGCCTGTTCGGTGGCGCTGTTCCACGATTCCGAGCTGATCGCCAGCGACCATGCGGTCATGGGCCGCGGCCATGCCGAAAGGCTGGTCCCGATGATCGCTGCGCTGCCCGATCGCGGCCGCGCCAAGGCGATTCTGGTCAATTGCGGCCCGGGCAGCTTTACCGGCGTGCGCGTGGGCCTGGCGGCAGCGCGCGCGCTCGGCCTTGCCTGGGGCGTGCCGGTGACCGGCTATTCGACGCATGCGCTGGTCGCCGCGATGGCGTTCGAGGCGCATCCCGACGCCAAGGCACTCGATGTCGCGATGACCGGCGGCCATGGCGAATATTTCGTCCAGAGCTTCGCGCGCGACGGCGCAGCGCTGAGCGCGCTCGGCTCGCTCCCGCCCGAGGCGGCGAGCGCGGCGTGCGTGCACGACCTGGTGGCTGGCAGCATGGCCGAGCCGCTGGTGGCCGCGCGCGGTCACGGGATGGCGTTGACGCTGCTGCCCGATGCCAGGCGCGCGCTGCTGCTGCCTGCGCCATCGCGCGGGCTGGCGGCCGATCCGGTCTATGGTCGCGGCGCCGATGCCAAGCCGATGGCCGTGCAGGGCACTGGCTGACCATGGCCCAGGACGACCCATCCGCTCCGCGTGCGGCTCCGGCCTTTCAGCTCGTCGCCGGACTGGCGGCAGAAGATGCGATCGGACCCGTCATGCACATCATGCAGCGGGCCTTCGATCCGCTTCATGGCGAGGCCTGGAACCACAGCCAGACCCGGTCGATGCTGGCAATGCCGCTCACGCATGTGCTGCTGCTCGAGACCGCCCCCACGATGCCCGACACGGCAGGCGAGCCGGTCGGTTTTGCCATGACCCGGCGCGTGGCCGAGGAAGAAGAACTGTTGCTGATCGCGGTCGCCCCAAATTGGCGTCAATTTGGCGCTGCGACCACACTCCTCAATCAAGTGGTTGAAAATTCGCGTCAAGCCGGCGTGTCGCGACTCCATCTCGAAATGCGGTCAAATAACCCTGCCATTCATCTTTATTCAAAATTCGGCTTTCAATCCGTAGGTTTACGGAAAGGTTACTACAAGGGCGCCGGTAGTCATCACTACGATGCGCTCACATTAGCGCTCGACTTGTAAAAAATAGAATCGCATTTATCTGCCAAAAATGTTAGCATTCACTATCCGTTTTTTGTGATAGACTTTAGCTATTGACGGGGATGATTTGCCCTTGCATACCGCCGGTGCCCTGCCACTTTGCGGGATTAGTGGTCGCACACTAGAACAAGAAAAGGGATGAAGGACGATGGCAGAAGCAGAACTCGATATGCGTGAAACGCTCATTACACTGACGGCGGATATTGTCGCTGCGCATGTAAGCAACAACAGCGTGTCGGTTTCCGATATTCCCGGCCTGATCGAAAATGTTCATCGCGCGCTGAATAGCCTGACGCCCGGAGAAGCCGCGGCCGAGCCCGAGCTGCCCGAACCTGCAGTTTCCGTACGCGCGTCGGTCAAGCCGGATTACATCATCTGTCTGGAAGACGGCAAAAAGCTGAAAATGCTCAAGCGCCATCTGATGACCCATTACAACATGACGCCCGAGGAATATCGCGCGCGCTGGAACCTGCCCGCCGATTACCCGATGGTTGCGCCCAATTACGCCGCGACCCGCCGCGAGCTCGCCAAGAAGATCGGCCTGGGTCGCAAGCCTGGCAAGCGGACCGGCAAGTAATCCTGGGGCCAAGCCAGCGCAGCGTCAGCTAATCGCTGATCCGGAGCCATCCGGCATCGCGAGCGGTTGCATTTGCGGCATGGCACGATAAATTGGCTGGAAGGCGCAAGGGACCTGTCCCGGCGCCGGCCAGCCATCGCCTTTCACCATGCGGCGGACTGGCCTCAACCAGCAACGGCATTGCAAAAGGGGCAGCATGCGCCAGAAAATCGACCTGGAGGCGTTGTGCGCCGATCGTGGCCTGCGGATCACCGATCAGCGGCGCGTGATCGCGCGCGTGCTGTCCGAAGCCGATGATCATCCCGATGTCGAGCGGCTGCACGAACGCGCCTCGGCCATCGATCCGCGCATTTCGATCGCCACGGTCTATCGCACCGTCCGGCTGTTCGAAGAGGCGGGCATTCTCGACCGGCACGATTTCGGCGATGGCCGCGCGCGCTATGAGGCTGCGCCCGAAGCGCATCACGACCATCTGATCGATGTCGAGACCGGCAAGGTGCTCGAGTTCGTCGACCCCGAGCTCGAGGCGCTGCAGAAGCTGATCGCCGAGAGGCTCGGCTATCGGCTGGTCGATCATCGCATGGAGCTTTACGGCGTCGCGCTCGACCGCAAGGATTGAGCCTTTCCATGAGCGAGGCCAGCCCGGCACCCGCACCGTCGCCGCCGCTCTATCCCGATACGCCCGACATGGCGCATCTGCACTGGCGCGATCCCGGGCCCATCGGGCGCGTGCGGCTCGCCTTGCGCGTGCTGCTGATCGTGGCGATGCTCTTGGTCTGCGTGCCGCTCTATTATGTCTGGCGCACGCTCCGCCTCTCCAATCCCTGGCCCAAGCTGTTCCTGCGCGGGGTGGGGCGCGCCTGCGGGGCCAAGGTCCGGGTGGTCGGAACGCCGCTCAAGCGCGACGTGTTCTATATTGCCAACCACTTGAGCTGGCTGGACATTCCGGTCATCGCCGGACGCAACGGCAGTGCGTTCGTGGCGCAGGACGGGATCAAGAGCTGGCCTGTCATCGGCTGGCTGTGCAAGCTCAACGACACCGTGTTCGTCTCGCGCACCAACCGGCTCGGCATTGCCGGGCAGATCAACGAGTTGCGCGACGCGCTCGCCGAGACCTGGGCGATCACCATCTTTCCCGAAGGCACGACCACCGATGGCAGCACGCTGCTGCCGTTCAAGTCGCCGCTGCTGCAGGTGCTCGATCCGCCGCCGCCCGGCGTGCTCGTCCAGCCGATCTATCTCGATTACGGCGCGAATGCGCATGACATCGCCTGGGTGGGCGAGGAAACCGCGCCGAACAATGCGCTGCGGCTGTTCACCCGGCGCGGCAGCTTCTGGGTGACGATGCATTTCCTCGAACCGTTCAGCCCGGCCGATTTTCCCGGGCGCAAGGCGATCGCGGCCGAGGCGCGGGCGCGGATCGATGCGGCGCTTTGTGCTTCCTTGGGGCGTGAACCGGCTGTATAGCCATTGGCATTCATGACCCACAGCATCGATAACCCTGCCGCATCCGCCCCCGAATCCGCCGGGGACGCCCCTCGCCGCTATTTCGTCACCTCGTTCGGCTGCCAGATGAACGTCTATGATGGCGAGCGCATGGGCGAGATGCTCGCTGCCCAGGGCATGAGCCAGGCCGAAAGTCGCGACGAGGCCGATCTCGTCATCCTCAACACCTGCCATATCCGCGAAAAGGCGGTGGCGCGGGTCTATTCCGACATCGGTCGCCTGAAGCGCGAGGATGGCACCAAACCGATGATCGCGGTCGCAGGCTGCGTCGCCCAGGCCGAGGGCGAGGAAATCGCAAAGCGCGCGCGAAGCGTCGATATCGTCGTCGGACCGCAGGCCTATCACCGGCTGCCCGAGTTGATCGAACAGGCGCGGCGCGGCGAAACCGCGATTGATACCGACATGCCCGCCGCTACCAAGTTCGGCGCGTTGCCTGGTCGCGCGCGCCAGCAGCGGCCTTCCGCCTTCCTCACCGTGCAGGAAGGCTGCGACAAGTTCTGCACCTATTGCGTGGTGCCCTATACCCGCGGCGCGGAAATCAGCCGCCCCTATGCGGATCTGGTGGCCGAAGCGCGCACGCTGGTCGAGGCGGGGGTGAAGGAAATCACGCTGCTCGGTCAGAACGTCAACGCCTGGACCGGCAGCGACGATCGTGGCCGCGCCAGGGGGCTGGAAGGACTGATCGAGGCGCTGGCCGATATGAGCGGGCTCGAGCGCATCCGCTATACCACCAGCCACCCCAATGACATGACCGACGCGCTGATCGCGGCGCACCGCGACATCCCCAAGCTGATGCCGTACCTTCACCTGCCCGTGCAGGCAGGTTCGGACCGCATCCTCAAGGCGATGAACCGCAGCCACACGGCGGCGAGCTATCTCAAGCTCATCGACCGGATCCGCGCCGCCAAGCCCGATATCGCGATGTCGGGCGATTTCATCGTGGGCTTTCCCGGCGAGACCGAGGCCGATTTCCGGGCGACGCTCGATATCGTGCGCGACACGGTTTACGCTCAGGCGTTCAGCTTCAAATATTCGCCCCGCCCCGGTACCCCCGCCGCCGATATGGAGGATCAGATCGCGCCCGAGATCATGGACGAGCGGTTGCAGCGTCTGCAGGACCTGCTCAACGCCCAGCAGCATGCCTTCAACATGGACACGGTCGGCAAGCGCATGAAGGTGCTGCTCGAACGGCAGGGGCGCAAGCCGGGCCAGCTGGTGGGCAAATCGCCCTGGCTGCAATCGGTGCATGTGACGCAGGAGGGGGCGAAGATCGGCGATCTGATCGAGGTCGAAATCGTTTCTGCCGGCCCCAACAGCCTGGCGGGCGAGCCGCTGGCACTGGTGGCGGCCTGATGGCGCACAAGAAGGGTAGCGGCGGACGCGGCGGCGATTCGACCAAGTTTCGCGGCAAGCGCGACCCGCAATCGACGCAGCTCTCGCCTGTCTATGGCAGCGACTTTCCGTTCAATCGGCCCGAACCGGCCAACAAGGCGCGGATCGGGGTCGAGTTCGACGAACCCACGCTGCTCGGGCCATTGTTCGGCCAGTTCGACAAGAATCTGGTGGCGATCGAGAACCGGCTCGGCGTCTACATCCAGGCGCGCGGCAACCGCATCCAGATCGAGGGCGAGGCGGAAAGCGCCGCGCGCGCGCGCGACGTGCTGGTCGGCCTGCACAAAAGGATCGAGCAGGGACTCGATATCGATGAGGGCGCGGTCGACGCGCTGATCACGATGTCCGCCGAACCGACGCTGGAGGGCATCGTGCGTTCCGAGGTGGCCGAGCCGCCCGGCATCATGATCCGCACGCGCAAGAAGACCATCGTGCCGCGTTCTGCGACGCAGACCGAGTACATGCGCTCGCTGGTGCGCGACGACGTGATCTTCGCGCTCGGCCCGGCGGGCACCGGCAAGACCTATCTCGCGGTGGCGCAGGCGGTGAGCCAGCTGATCACCGGCACCGTCAACCGGCTGATCCTGTCGCGCCCCGCAGTCGAGGCGGGCGAGCGTCTGGGCTTCCTGCCCGGCGACATGAAGGAGAAGGTCGATCCGTACCTTCGCCCGCTCTACGACGCGCTGTACGACACGTTGCCCGCCGAGCAGGTCGAGCGGCGGATTGCCAGCGGCGAAATCGAGATCGCCCCGCTCGCCTTCATGCGCGGGCGCACATTGGCCGACAGCTTCATCATCCTCGATGAGGCACAGAACACCACGCCGGCACAGATGAAGATGTTCCTCACCCGCTTCGGCATGAACAGCCGCATGGTGATCTGCGGCGACCCCAAACAGGTCGACCTGCCCGGCGGGGTCGGCGCTTCGGGCCTCGCCGATGCGGTCGGGCGGCTTGAGGGCGTGCAGGGCATCGGCACCGTGCGCTTCACCGCCGCGGACGTGGTGCGCCACCCGATCGTCGGGCGCATCGTCGAGGCCTATGAGGGCAAGGATGCGTGAAGCGCACCCTCGCTTCTTCCTGCCCGTCACCCCCGCGCAGGCGGGGGTCCCGCTTCTTCCGCACGATTGAAACGATAGCGGGATTCCCGCGTTCGCGGGAATGACGAAGGGATCTTGATAGCCCCATGATCGAGACCGAAGCCTCTGTTGACCCGATCTGGCCCGGCGATACCGACTGGGAAGCGCTGGCCGCGCGCGCCGTCTCCGCCGCGCTCGCCGTTAGTGCGCAAGGATCGCTCGCCGATGCCCGCTTCACCGTCTCGGTCAGCGTGCATTTCGGCACCGATGACGAGGTGCAGGCGCTCAACCGCGATTACCGCCACAAGGACAAGCCGACCAACGTGCTGTCCTTTCCCATGATCGATCCGGATGATTTTGCGGCGCTCGCCAATACCGATGACGGCGAGGTGCTGCTCGGCGACATCATGCTCGCCTATCAGACCTGTGCGCGCGAGGCCGAGGAAAAGGGCATTGCGCTGGCCGCCCATGCCACCCATCTGGCGCTGCACGGCATGCTCCACCTGCTGGGGCATGACCATATCGACGAGGCCGATGCGGAGATCATGGAAGCGCTGGAGGTGAAAGCGCTTGCCAATCTGGGCATCGACAATCCATATTAGCGGCGCAAGTTCAGATGCTGCCTTCCCATCAAATCCAAGAGCGGGGTTAAGATTCAGCCAGTCATGGCAGACGGAGACAGTAATGGCGGGGGGAAATCCACCGCACAAGACGAAGGTTCGGGGCGAATATGGCGGGGCTTGAAGGCCCTGCTGTTCGGAGAACAACACGACCAGTCGCTGCGCGCCCAGCTTGAAGAGGCGATCGACGAGCACGAGGATGATGACGATTCCGACAGTGCATCGTCGCGTGGCGACCTGTCGCGCATCGAGCGCGAGATGCTGCGCAACCTGCTGCATTTCAGCGAGCACGACGTCGACGATGTCGCGGTGCCGCGCAGCGACATCATCGCGATCGACAAGCATGCGAGCTTCGATGCGCTGGTGCAGATTTTCGCCGAACACGGGCACAGCCGCGTGCCGGTCTATGACGGATCGCTCGATCACATTGTCGGCATGGTGCACATCAAGGACGTGTTCCCGATCATCGCCGCCGATGGCCCGCGCCCGGCAACCTGGGACAATCTGATCCGCCAGCCGCGCTTCGTGCCCGAAACCATGGGCGTGCTCGATCTGCTGGCGGAGATGCGCCAGACACGCACCCACCTCGCCATCGTCATCGACGAATATTCGGGCACCGAAGGGCTGGTGACGATCGAGGATCTGGTCGAGGAAATCGTCGGCGATATCGAGGACGAGCATGACGACGAGCCCGAGACGCTGGTGACGCCCGGCGAGAACGGCGCATGGGAGGCCGATGCGCGCGCCGAACTCGCCGATGTCGCCAAGCTGGTCGATGCGGCGCTGGGCGAGATCGACGACGAGGTCGATACCTTGGGCGGGCTGGCCTTCATGCTGGCGGGCGAGGTGCCGGCTCCCGGACGCATGCTCGAGCATGACAGCGGCTGGCGGCTGGAGATCATAGATGGCGACGAGCGCCGCGTGACCCGCATCCGCCTGCTGCCGCCGCCCGAGACGGTCGCGGCGGAAGCCTGATCGGGCCGCCATCCCGCAAATGCTGGCTTTTGTATCGAAGCGGGCCTAAGGCGGGCCGATCATGGACATTTCCGATCTCCGCATTGCGCTGTTCAGCGGCAACTACAATTACGTGCGCGATGGCGCGAACCAGGCGCTCAACCGGCTGGTCGGCTGGCTGCTCGACAATGGCGCGCAGGTTCGCGTCTATTCGCCGACGACCAAAACCCCCGCGTTCGAGCCGGCGGGCGATTTGATCAGCCTGCCCTCACTGCCGATCCCCGGCCGCGCCGAATATCGCGTGACGACGATCCTGCCGCCCAGGATCAAGAAGGACCTGAACCGGTTCGCACCCAATGTCGTGCACATTTCCAGCCCCGACAGCGCCGGGCACAGCGCCGTGCGCTGGGCGCAGCGGCACAATATCCCGGTGCTCGGATCGGTGCACACGCGGTTCGAGACCTATCCGCGCTATTACAACATGGCGTTTCTCGAGCCATTGCTCGAGGCGATCCTGCGCCGCCTGTATCGCAAGTGCGACGCCATCGTCGCGCCGTCCGATTCGATGGCGCAGGTGCTTCGCGAACAGCGGATGAGCTATGATGTCGGCATCTGGTCGCGCGGCGTCGACAAGCACATCTTCAACCCCGGCATGCGCGACATGGACTGGCGGCGCTCGCTGGGGCTGGCCGATAACGTGCCGGTGATAGGCTTTCTCGGGCGGCTGGTGATGGAAAAGGGGCTCGACGTCTTTTCCGATTCGATCGACCGGCTGGTCCGCCGCCAGGTGCCGCATCAGGTGCTGGTAGTGGGCGAAGGGCCCGCGCGCGGATGGTTCGAATCGCGGTTGCCCAAAGCGGTATTTGCGGGCTTCCAGGGCGGCACCGATCTCGGCCGCGCGGTCGCGAGCATGGACCTGTTCTTCAACCCCTCGATCACCGAGACCTTCGGCAATGTGACGCTCGAGGCCATGGCCTGCGGCGTGCCCGTGGTCGCCGCGCGCGCGACGGGCAGCGAGAGCCTGGTCGAACACAATGTCACCGGCCAGCTGGTGCGCCCCGGCGCGACGGTCGAGTTCGCCGATGCGCTCCAGGCCTATTGCGGCGATGCCGAGCTTCGCGCACGCCATGGCCAGGCGGGCCTCAAGCGCAGCGAGAAATACAGCTGGGACCGGATCAACCGGGGTCTTGCCGAAACCTATATCCGCCTGATCCGCCAGCGCCAGGCGGGCAGCGGCGGCGTGCCCTATCGCGCGATCCGCTAAGCGAGCATCGGCCCCCGGAGCGCTCCGGGGGCCATCGATTGGTCAGACCTGCTCGAGCGCCTGTTCGAAATCGGCGATCAGATCGTCGGGATCTTCGACGCCGATCGAGATGCGCACCAGATTGTCGGTGATGCCGAGCGCGGCCTTGCGCGCGTCGGGGACCGAAAGATGCGTCATTGCAGCCGGATGGCTGGCCAGTGTTTCGGTGCCACCAAGGCTCACCGCCAGCTTGGCGAGACGCAGACTGTCAAGGAAGCGGAAGCTTTCGGCCTCGCCGCCCTTGATGAACAGCGAGAAGGTCGATCCAGCGCCCGAACAATGGCGATCGAAAATGTCCTGCTGGCGCGCATCGTGGATCATGCCGAGATAGCCCAGCCCCTCGACCTTGGGGTGCTGCGCCAGGAACGCGCAGACCTTGGCGGCATTCTCGCCCGCCCGCGTCATGCGCAGCTCGACCGTCTCCAATGAGCGCATCAGCATCCAGGCGGTATTGGGATCGCAGATCGTGCCGATGGTGTTGCGCAGCGCGCGCACCGGGTCCATCCACTTTTTGGGGCCAGACAGGCCACCCGCGACCAGATCGCTATGCCCGCCGACATATTTGGTGAGGCTGTAGACGACGATATCCGCGCCATGATGCAGCGGCTGCTGCCAGAGCGGACCCAGGAAGGTGTTGTCGATCGCGATCGGCGTCGGCACGGCCTCAGCGCCCAGCACCGCATCGCGGGCCTGCGATACCGCTTCGATGTCGACCAGCGCATTGGTCGGGTTGGCCGGGCTTTCGAGATAGATCATCGCGACCCGGCCGCCCTGCTTCGCTGCCATGTCCTTCGCCTGTTCGAGCACCGCATCGATCTCCGCGCGGGTCGCGCCGGCGGGGAAGTCGAGATAGGTGATGCCGAAGCGCGACAGGATGCGCGCGATCATCGCCTCGGTCGCGGCATAGAGCGGGCCGGAATGCACGATCACGTCATTGTTGCTGCAATAGGCGAGCAGCAAGGTGGCGATCGCGGACATGCCGCTGGAAAACACCAGCGCGTCCTCCGCATCGTCCCAGATGCTCAGGCGATCTTCGAGAATCTCCTGATTGGGGCCGTTGAAGCGCGAATAGACCAGGCCTTCGGCGCCGCCGGGGCGCTTTCCGGTCAGCCCCTCGAAATGGCGCTTGCCCGCCGCGGCATTTTCGAACGCGAAGGTCGAGGTGAGGAAGATCGGGGCTTTCAGCGAGCCTTCGGACAATACGGGGTCGAAGCCGTGCCCCATCATCAGCGTGGCGGGCTTGAGCTTGCGTCCGCCGAGCGTGCCGATCTCGGGCTTGGGCTTGCGGCGCGGGGTGGGGGTGGCGATCGGCTTGATCGGGGTGTCGGTCATATGCGGGGTTCCTGCGATTGGGGCGGGTTTCCACTTCCCCTTTCCCAACCCCGCTCAACCTGAGCCTGTCGAAGGTCACGCGCGCACGTTGGCGGAATTGCGGGGCCTTCGACAGGCTCTTAGCTGAGCGGAGGTGGTTGAGGATGTTGGTCCCGGTCCCTTGTTATGCCCCAATCTATGCCCGAGCGCGCAAATGATTACAAAGGAAACCATCCGCTCCGTGCCGCATCTGCGGCCCGGTCAGCCGCGAAGCCCGATCGCGCCCATCTGCCGCCCGTAATCGGGCTCGCCCCGGTGCGTCGCGCGGCGGAAGCTGAAATAGCCCGCCTCGTCCGAATAGGTGTCCACGCCGCTCACATGCACCGTACCGATGCCAAAGGCGGCGAGCCGGGCAGCGATATAGCCTTCCAGATCGAACTGATAATGGTCGGCCCGGCCTTCGCGAAAGAAGCGCTCGTTTTCGGGCGCGGCCTCGCAGAAGCGGCGGAAGAAGCCTGCATCTACCTCATAGCTTTTCTGCTGGATGCACGGGCCGACCGCGGCGACGATATTCTCGCGATGCGCGCCCATGCGCTCCATCGCCGCCACCGTCGCCTCGCCGACCCCGGCAAACGCGCCCTTCCAGCCCGAATGCGCCGCGCCGATGATCTGCGCACGCGCGTCGGCGAACAGGATCGGCGGGCAATCCGCGCCGAGCACGCCGAGCAGCAGCCCCGGCCGGTCGGTGACCATCGCATCGGCTTTCGGCCGGTCGTCGACCGGAATCGCGGCATTGACCCGCACCACATCGGCGCTGTGCACCTGGTGCAGCGTCACCAGCGTGGAACCGGGCAGGATCGCCTCTGCCGCGCGCCGCCGGTTCTCGTGCACCGCCGCCGGATCGTCGTCTGATCCCAGCCCGACATTGAGCCCTGCGACCAGCCCGGTCGAAACCCCGCCCCGCCGCCCGGTAAAGCCATGCGCGATGCCGGAAAGAGCGGGCGAGGTGAGGATGGGGATATCGGTCAATTCTCTTTTCCCAAATACCCCTCTCCCTTGAAGGGAGAGGGCTGCGAAGACTTACGAGCGCAGCGAGTTAGTCGCAGCTGGGTGAGGGTGACCATGCGCCAGCGTTGCGTTTGTCACCCTCATCCAACTTCGCCTAGCCAGCTCCGCTGGCAAGGCTCAGTATCCTTCTCCCTTCAAGGGAGAAGGAATGGCTATTCCAGACTCTTCACCACCTGTTCGGTCACATCCTTCGACAGTCCCGGCTGCGCCAGGATCCGCTCGAGGCATCCGCGCATCATGCCAGCGCGCGCCTCGTCGAACCGCCGCCAGCGACCCAGCGGCGCGATGAAGCGCGCGGTGGTCTGCGGGTTGAGCGGATCGAGCCTCAAGACCAGATCGGTCAGCAGATCATAGCCGCGCCCGCTTTCGTGATGGAAAACCGGCTGGTTGGAGACGAACGGCCAGTAGAGCGCGCGCACCCTGTTGGGGTTGGTCAGCGTGAAATCCTTGTGCCGGATAAGCTCGAGCATCTGCTCGTACACCTTCGGATGCGCCGATCCGGTCTGCAGCGAGAACCATTTGTCGATGACCAGCGCGTTGCCCTGATAGCGGTTGTAAAAGCTGTCGAGCGCGGTCTCGCGTTCGTCCGCCTGCATGCTGGCGAGCACCGATAGCGCGCCCTGGCGGTCGGTCATGTTGTCGGCGCGCGCGAACTGATCGAACGCAAGCGCCGCAGCGTCGCCGGCTTCTGACGAAGCGATGTAACCGAGCGCCAGCGACTTGATCTTGCGTGCCCCCCTCGCCTCGCGGCTCAGCGAATAGGGCACCGCACTCGCGCGCTCGTGCACGATCCGCCATTGGTTCAGCAGCCGCGCTCCGATCGCCTTGCGCAGGCTCTTGCGCGCCGCATGGATCGCCTCGGGCCGCACCACCAGCATCTGTTCGCCGAGGAACGCCTCGGTCGGCAGGCTGAGGATCTCGGCGCGCATCGAATCGTCGAGCCGCTGGTCGCTGACCAGATCGCCGAACACCGCGATGATCTCGTCGAGCGAGACCGCGTGGCCCAGCGCGCCGCCGGGGCCGTCCAGAGCGGCGATATCCGCAATCAGCCGGTCGATGACGAGCTGCTGCAGCGCCTCGTAGCGCGCGAACGGATCGTCATCGTGGCGCACCAGAAACGGCAGGTCGCCGCTTGCGCGCGCGACATCGAGATTCACCGGCGCGGAAAAGCCGCGGTTGATCGACAGCACCGGCGCGCGCGCATAGCCGGTAAAAGTCAGCGCCTGCTCGGCCTCGGTCAGCATCAACAGCATCTCGCCGCGATGCGCCTTCATGTCGCGGTCGATCAATGCGGTGCGCAAGGGGATCGGCATAAGCGGCTTGACTGGCTGGCCGGGCGTGGAGGCGAAATTCTGGCGGAGGTGCAGCGTCGCGGTGCCGGTCGCCGCATCATGCTCGAGCCGCGCCTGAACCTGCGGCGTGCCCGCTTGTTCGTACCAGCGGCGGAACTGGCTCAAGTCGAGCCCGGCGCCCTCCTCCATCGCCCGGACGAAGTCCTCGCAGGTCACCGCCTCGCCGTCATGCCGCGTAAAATAGAGGTCGCAGCCCGCGCGGAAGCGCTCGGGTCCCGCCATGGTCGCCATCATGCGGATCACCTCGGCGCCCTTGTTGTAGACGGTGGAGGTGTAGAAGTTGCTGATCTCCATATAGCTGTCGGGGCGGATCGGGTGCGCCAGCGGCCCAGCATCCTCGGGGAACTGGCTCGCGCGCAGCATCCGCACGTCCTCGATCCGCTTGACCGCTTCTGAACCCATATCGGCGGAAAAGCACTGGTCGCGATAGACGGTGAAGCCCTCTTTCAGGCTCAGCTGGAACCAGTCGCGGCAGGTGACCCGGTTGCCCGACCAGTTGTGGAAATATTCGTGCGCGACCACGCCCTCGATTGCGTCATAGTCATAGTCGGTCGCGGTATCGGGATCGGCGAGAATATAGCGCGAATTGAAGATGTTGAGGCCCTTGTTCTCCATTGCCCCCATGTTGAAATCGCTGACCGCGACGATGTTGAACACCGGCAGGTCATATTCGAGGCCATAGACGCGCTCGTCCCAGGCCATCGAGGCTTTCAGCGCCTGCATTGCGTGCGCGGTGCGCCCCTCGTCGCCTGCGCGCACGAAGATGGCGAGATCGACATCCTTGCCGCTCTTCGTGACAAAATGGTCGCGCGTCGCCACCAGATCGCCCGCGACCAAAGCGAACAGATAGCTCGGCTTGGGGTGCGGATCGCGCCAGCGGGCAAAGTGCCGCCCACCGTCCAGATCGCCCGATTCGACCAGCGCGCCGTTGGAGAGCAGGACGGGGAAGCGTTGCTTGTCCGCGCGCAGCAGCACCTCGTAGACCGCCATGTTGTCGGGCCGGTCGATGAACGGGATGACCCGGCGGAAGCCTTCGGCCTCGCACTGGGTGCACAGCATGCCGTTCGAGGCGAACAGGCCCATCAGCTGGGTGTTGGTATCGGGCGCGATGCGCGTGGTGAGCGTGACGGTGGCGCGTTCGCTTGCCAAGTCGAAGGCGATGGCGCTGCCCTCGGTCCGCCAGTTCACCGACTGGCCATCGACGGCGAGGGATCGCGGCAGCGCGCCGTCGCAATCGAACCGAACGGGGCGGTCATGATCGCCGTTTCGCACGATGGCAAGCGTCGCGTGGACCTCGGTCGCCGAGAGATCGAGATCGAATTCCAGCGCCACCGTCTCGACGCGCCAGTCGGGCGGCTGATAATCGGCGCGGTAGATCACCGGAGGTTCGTGGAGCGCCGGGCTGGCGGTTGCGGTCTGGATATCGGCCATGGGGCGAGAGACTAGTGCGCGTGTCCGGCCGCGTCACGCCGTTTTCCGGCGAACGCCGGAATCCAGAGCGGATACAACACTATCTCGCCACTGGACTCCGGCTTTCGCCGGAGAACGGTTGCCTGTGGACGGGAGTTGATTAGGTTCGCCCGCATGAGCCATCTCTTCATCTTCGGCATGGGTTATTCGGCCTCGCACCTTGCGGCAAAGCTGCGCGCTCAGGGCTGGCAGGTGCGCGGGACCGGGCGCGCGGGCGACGTGGATTTTGCCGATTCTGCCTCGGTGCAAGCCGCCCTCGCCGAAGCCACGCACATCCTGTCCAGCGTGCCGCCCGACCGCGCGACCGGGCTCGATCCGGTGCTGACGCACTATGCCGACATCCTGCGCGCCTCCCCCGCGCGCTGGATCGGCTATCTCTCCTCGACCGGCGTCTATGGCGATGCGGGCGGGGCGTGGGTGGATGAAACGTCCGTCGTCGGCACCGGACGGCGCAATGCGCGCACCGAGGCGGACCTGGTCTGGCAGGCGCTTGATACGCGCGTCCGCGTGCTCCGCCTGCCCGGCATCTATGGCCCGGGCCGCAGCGCGCTCGACCGGGTGCGCGATGGCAGCGCAAAGCGTATCGCCATGCCGGGCCAGGTGTTCAGCCGGGTGCATGTCGAGGATATTGCAGGCGGCGTCATCGCCTCGTTTGACGGGCCTGCGGGCGTGTACAATCTTGCCGACGACCTGCCCTGCTCGCAGAACCGGGTGATCGAGGCGGCGTGCCGGTTGCTGGGCGCGCCGCTGCCGGCGCTGCAATCGCTCGAGCAGGCGAACCTCTCGCCGATGGCGCTGGGCTTTTATGCCGAGAACCGCAGAGTCGCGAACGGCAAGGCGAAGCGGATGCTCGGGTGGAAGCTCGCCTATCCCGATTACGAGGCCGGGCTCGCCGCCATCCTGCGCGGCGGCGGCTGAAGACTCAGCGCTCGAACCGTTCGATCACCCACGGCTCGGATTTTGCGGCCTCGGCCCAATCGAGCATCCATTCATGGCCCAGGATCGCCTCGCTATAGGCCTGGGCGAAGCCCGGCAGGGTGATGCCATAGGTCTGGAAGCGGGTGATGACAGGGGCGAACATGATGTCCGCCGCGCTGAAACTGCCGAACAGGAACGGCCCGCCGCGCCCGAAGCGCGCGCGTGCCTCGGCCCAGAGCGACAATATGCGCATCACGTCCTGATGCACTTCGGGGCTGACGCTGAAATCGTCGTAGGTCCGGCGCATGTTCATGCCGCATTCGCGCCGCAGCGGCAGGAAGCCGGCGTGCATTTCCGCCGCCATCGAACGGGCAAGCGCAGCGGCTACGGGGTCCTTCGGCCAGAAACGATCGCGATGGGTCCTGTCTGCCAGCCAGTCGATAATGGCGAGCGAATCCCACACCACCGCCTCGCCGTCCCACAGCACCGGCACCTTGCCGGCAGAGGGCTGGAATTCGGGCGCCTGCCGCCGCTCGGGCCAGGCCTCGTCGTAAAGCGGCACGACCACTTCCTCGAACGGCAGCCCCGATTGCTTGCACGCCAGCCAGCCGCGCAGCGACCAGCTCGAATAGTTCTTGTTGCCAATGTACAGCTTCATATCTGCCCCAATCGATCGGCTGTATGTCTGACCTGTTTCCCGGCAAGGGCCACGAAACGGAGATGGTCTGCGAGAAGGTTACTCGCTGATGCTGTCCATCACAAAGCCGCGCAGATCGTCAATCCCCATGCGCTTTTCGGACGAGGTGATGATGACATCGGGAAAGGCCGCGGGATGCTTGCGCGCTTCGGCACGGGTGAGATCGGCGATGCGCTCGAGTTCGCTCGCCTTGATCTTGTCCGCCTTGGTCAGCACGAGGCGATAGCTCACAGCGGCCTCATCGAGCATCTTCATGACATCGAGATCGACCGGCTTCACGCCATGACGGCTGTCGATCAGCACCAAAGTGCGCTTGAGCGCCGCGCGGCCGCGCAGATAGTCGTTGATCAGGAAGCGCCATTTCTTGACGACATCCTTGGGCGCCTTGGCAAAGCCATAGCCGGGCATGTCGACCACGCGAAAGCGCGGCGGATCGCCGATATCGAAGAAGTTCAATTCCTGCGTGCGCCCCGGCGTCACCGAGGTGCGCGCGATCGCGCGCCGGCCCACCAGCGCGTTAAGCAGCGAGGACTTGCCGACATTCGACCGGCCGGCAAACGCGATTTCCGGCACGGTGGGCGGCGGCAGGAATTCGAGCGAGGGCGCGGACTTGAGGAAGGTGACCGATCCCGAGAACAGCCGGTTCGCTTCCTGAAGCAGCGGGTGGATGATGGGTTGGGCTTCGTCGGTCACGCCTTGCCCTTGCCGTCGGCCTTCGCCGCCTTCTCTGCCGCTTCCTTGGCCGCCAGCTCCTTCAATTGCGGATGGCGACTGTACAGCCATTTCTGCTGCGCGATGGTGAGCACGTTCGACATCGCCCAGTACAATTGCAAACCGGCGGCGAACGGCGCCATCACGAACATCAGCACCCAGGGCATGATTCCGAAGACCTGCTGCTGGACCGGGTCCATCGGCGCGGGATTGAGCTTGAACTGCAGCCACATGGTAACACCCAGGATGATCGGCAGGACGCCGATGGCGATCATGCTCGGCGGATCGAAGGGCAGCAGCCCGAACAGGTTGACCGGGGTGAGCGGATCGGGCGCGGACAGGTCCTTGATCCACAGCGCGAACGGCTGGTGGCGCATCTCGATCGCCAGCAGCAGCACCTTGTACAGCGCAAAGAAGACCGGGATCTGCAGGAACATGGGCAGACATCCGGCAAGCGGATTGACCTTTTCCTTGCGGTACAGCTCCATCATCTCGGTTTGCAGCTTCTGCTTGTCGTCCTTGTAGCGTTCCTGCAGCGCCTTCATCTTGGGCTGCACCGCGCGCATCGCCGCCATCGAGGCGAATTGCTTTTGCGCGATCGGGAACATCAGGCCGCGGATGATGATGGTCAAAAGGATGATCGCCACGCCGAAATTGCCGACCTGTTCGAACAGCCAGTTGAGCAGCTTGAAGATCGGCTTTTCGAACCAGATGAACCAGCCCCAGTCGACCGCGCGGTCGAGCAGCTTGATCCCCTTGGCATCGACATAATCGTCGAGCAGCTCGGTTTCCTTCGCCCCGGCAAACAGCATCGATTTGGTCTGGATCTGCTTGCCCGGCGCGACGACGGTGGTGTCGAACAGCAGCTCGGACTGGTAGAGCTTGCCGCCCAATGCACGGAAATTGCCCGCCATCTTGCCCTTGGTATCGGGTGCGGGGATCAGCGCCGAGAGCCAGTAATGGTCGGTAAAGCCGAGCCAGTCGATATTGCCGTTATATTCGACCAGCTTTTTCGGGTTTTCGTCGAGATCGTCATAGTGGACGTCGAAATCGGCAACATCGTCGAACACGCCGAGCGGCCCGTTGCGCACCGTCCAGGTGCTGGGATCGGCATTGGCGCTGGTGCGGTTGATCAGCCCCAGCGGACGCACGATCGCAGGCGCGGTGCCGCTGTTGATGAAGCGCTGGGTGACGGTGATCAGGTAATTGGCGTCGATGGCATAGGTGATCTCGAACCGCTGGCCCGCAG
This sequence comes from Acidovorax delafieldii, assembly GCA_001555775.1. Taxonomy (GTDB): domain Bacteria; phylum Pseudomonadota; class Alphaproteobacteria; order Sphingomonadales; family Sphingomonadaceae; genus Blastomonas; species Blastomonas delafieldii_A. Next base: position 55,734 of record LSHP01000018.1, read on the forward strand.
GATTGGTCCAGCTCAGCGTCACCGGCGTCTTCTGCGTCAGCTTGCTGCCATTGGCCGTCCAGACGGTCTGGCTGGTCGGGGTGACGACACCCTCGCCGATCCAGCCGAACTGCGCGAAATACTGGTCTTCGGTACCCGCCGGCGAGAACAGGTGGACAAGGTCCGAATTCTTGTCGAGCTTCTCGCGATAATCCTTGAGCACCAGATCGTCGAGCCGCGCACCGGTGAGGTTGATCGATCCGGCGACGCGCGGCGCGTCGATGGGAATGCGCGCCGAGCTGGCGATCACCGCCTTGCGCTCGCGGATCACCTTGGGCGCGGTGCCGGTATCGGGCACGGCGTCGGCGTTCTTGAGGCCGGGGCGCGGCGCTTCGACCGCATCCTCGATCGTCGCCGGGCGCGCTGGATAGAAGAATTCCAGCGCATAGGGCCATCCGAACAGTACCAGAGCCATCAAACCGATGGCCAGGATGACGTTACGCTGATTCTCCACGCTTCAAACCTTCTTCCGGCAATTCATAAGGGGGCGCGATGCTGTCAGGGCACTGGATCATGGCCGTGCCCGCCCCATGGGTGACAGCGCAATAGCCGCTTCATCGCCAGCCAGCCACCCTTAATCGCACCGTATTTCGTCAGCGCCTCGATGGCATATTGCGAGCAACTGGGGCTGTAACGGCAGCTGGGCGGCAGCACGCGCGAGGGACCGAGCTGCCAGGCGCGGGCGATCAGGATCAGGATCTGGCGCATTGTGGCTCCATGCCCCCTGCCCTCACCCGAAGCGCGCCGAACATGCCAGCGGCGTTAGACGGACATGCAAGGCCAGACGACCGGCGCAGCATCAGCGCCTGCGCGGCTTGGCACGCGGCGGACGGCGGTCCGAGCTCGCCTTGCCTTCGCGCACCCGGGCGAGAGCGCGCTCGAGATCGGCCTTCATCGCGGCAAAATCGCGGGTCAGCGCCTCGTTGCGCCCGATCAGCACATGGTCTGCGCCCGCGATCCCGTGTTCGGGCAGCAGCGCGCGCGCCAGTTCGCGGAAGCGCCGCTTGATCCGGTTGCGCACTACCGCATTGCCGGTCTTCTTGGTGACGGTATAGCCGATCCGCGCCTGCGGGCTCTCGTCCGCGCGCGGCTTGACCAGCAACACGAAGCCCGGCGTACCGACACGCAGGCCGCCATTGGCGGCGAGAAAATCGGACCGCAGCCGCATGACAACGGGCGCCCCGGAGCCTTCCGGAGCGCCCGTGCTGTCGAATTTGGTGCTGTCGTGCGCGCCCGCAATCACGGGCGGCGGCCCGATCAGGCGCTCAGGCGCTTGCGGCCACGGGCACGGCGTGCACGCAGCACGGCGCGGCCACCCGGGGTCGCCATGCGCGAACGGAAACCATGGCGACGCGCGCGCACGAGATTGCTGGGCTGAAATGTGCGCTTCATGCGGCACTCCTGAAAATTACGGGTTCAAATGATTCGCTGCAGAAACCGGCCAAGCCGTCCCCGCGAAAGCTGGGCGCATAAGGGGAGGCCTGTGGAAAGTCAAGCGCGCGCGGGCAGCTTCAGGTGCTTTGGGTTTCCGCCTGCGCCCGGTCCTTGGCCAGCCATTGCCGCATCGATGCGGGCGGCGGCGACGGGTTCATCTCGCGTTCGCCCAGCGCCGCGAGCGCCCGCGCCCGATCCGCCTCGGTAAAGCTGCCTGTGGTCAGGCAGAATTCGACCATATTGCCATTGGGGTCGCGGGTATAAATCGAGCGGCACCAGTTGTGATCGATCTCGAGCACGTCGAGCCCGGCCGCATTCCACTGGTCGCGCCGCGCGTCGAGCTCTTCGGCGCTGTGCACCGCAAAGGCGAAATGGTTGGTGCCCGGCGGCATGTGCGCGGCCTTGTTGAGGTTGAACTCATGGCGCTCGGCATTCGGCACCTCGTTCAGTTCCCAGAAGGCGATGAAGCTGCTGTCGTCGCCGTCCATGCGGTAGAAGAAATGCTTGCCCCAGCCGCCGCCCATCATCGGCGAGATCTCGACCTTGACCAGCTCGAACCCGGTGATCCGTTCGTAGAAATCGTGGATCGCGGCCATGTCGCGCGCCGCCATGGCGAGGTGGTGATAGCTCATCTCAGTCCCGTTTCCGCCGGTCGACCATGCCCATGACATCGGCGGTGGCGCCTTCGGGCGCGGGCACCTCGGTCACGGGATCGTCGACATCGTCATATTCCAGCCGCAGCGCGCGGCTCATCACGGCATGCATGATATAGGTCGCGGTGACATAGGTGAGCTCCAGAATTTCCTCGTCGGAGAGCTCCGCCTTCAAGGCGGCGAACACGCCATCGGGCACGCGGCCATGCTGCAGCACCAGTGCGTCGGCATAGGCCAGGACCGCGCGTTGCACGGGTGTGAAGCAATCGGCGACCTGCCAGTGCGCGATCGCCTGGACCTGCTCCTCGCTGAGCCCGGCAAAGCGCGCCGCCTTCATGTGCTGCGAATAGACGAAGCGCGATCCCACCGCATAGCCCGCGCGCGTCTGACCGAGTTCGCGCAGGACAGGATCGAGTTTGCGCTTGTCGGAGCGGTAGAAACCGAAGCCCTCGGTGGTGTGGCGGAAGGCATCGGGGACGAGCGCGAAGACGGTCCACCAGTTGCCCGGCGTGCCCGTGGCGGTGCCGGGCTGATCTACGGGATCGCGATCCCCGAACAAAGCGGTATAAAGCTTGCGCACATAATCGTCCGCCTCGTCGCGCGGGACCTGGCGCAGACGCGGCATCAGCGGCTCCTCTGCTGGCGGGCAGAGCGAGCCGCGCCGGTCACTTCATCGCCTCGCAGGCTTCGAGCACCTTCATCGGGTTGCCGAGCGGGCTGACATCGCGCAGCGCCAGCGAGAACTGGCGGATCATCCCCGCCTCATCCGCAATGCCGGCGGCCTTGGCGCGCTCTTCGGTCAGTTGCGCCGCGAGCCTGTCTGCCAGCGCACCGACGCGCTTGCCGAACGGGCTTTCGCCCGAATCCTCGAGCTCGCTTTCGGCCATGCCGGCGAGATAGCTGGTCAGCGCAAAGCACTGCATCTCGCGCGTGAACGGGTCTGAGGGCAGGGTGACGACGCGCTTCGAGCTGATCAGCGGATAGCGGCTGGCGCATTGCGGCAGCAGCGTCTGCGCATCGGCGGCGAGCGTATCGAGATTGGGCGGGGGCAGGCTCGCCGTCGCCTCGAGCTTCTCGGCGAACGTCTCGGGCGCGCCTTCCGTCTGCTGGCGGGTCAGGTCGAACAGGAACCAGCTTGCCTCGGCCACAGCCTCGGTCTTGCCGCCGCCGGTCACCACCGCCGCATAGAAACAGGTGAGACCGGCCTCTTGCGGATCGGTAGCCAGCCTCGCCTGACGGGCGGGCGCCTGGGCGCCCGCCATCGGGGCCGCGCCAAGGGCCATCGCCGCGCTGGCGAGCGCAACCATGGCCCCGGACACGAACCGGATCATGCCGCGAGCTTGCGCAGCACGTAGTGGAGGATGCCGCCGTTCATGAAATACTCGATCTCGTTGGCGGTATCGATGCGGCACAAAGCCTCGAAGCTGAAGGTCGAGCCATCGGCGCGGGTCACTTCGACCGTCACCTGCTGGCGCGGCTTGAGATCGGCAATGCCCCGGATCGTGAACGTATCGTCACCGGTCAGGCCCAGCGACTGGCGGGTATCGCCGTTCTGGAACTGCAGCGGCAGCACGCCCATGCCGACGAGGTTCGAACGGTGGATACGCTCGAAACTCTCGACGATCACCGCCTTGACGCCCAAGAGGTTGGTGCCCTTGGCCGCCCAGTCGCGCGACGATCCGGTGCCATATTCCTTGCCCGCGATCACGACCAGCGGCGTGCCATCGGCCTTGTGGCGCATCGCGGCGTCATAGATCGGCATCACTTCCTGGCCATAGCGGCTCATGCCGCCTTCGATCCCCGGGACCATCTCGTTCTTGATGCGGATATTGGCGAAGGTGCCGCGCATCATCACCTCGTGATGGCCGCGACGCGCGCCATAGCTGTTGAAATCGGCCTTGGCGACCTGATGCTCCATCAGCCACTTGCCCGCAGGCGAATCCGCCTTGATCGATCCGGCGGGCGAGATGTGGTCGGTGGTGATCGAATCGCCCAGGATCGCGAGCGGCTTGGCCTCGATGATGTCGCCCACCGGCGCGGGCGTCATGCTCATGCCCTCGAAATAGGGGGGGTTGGCGACATAGGTTGAACCGGCGCGCCAGCTATAGGTTTCCGATCCTTCGACATTGATCGCCTGCCAGTGCTCGTCACCCTTGTAGACATTGGCATAGCGCGCCTGGAACATCGAGCGGTCCATGCACGATGCCATGGTGTCGGCGACTTCGAGATTGGTCGGCCAGATGTCCTTGAGGAACACATTCTGGCCGTCCTTGCCGGTGCCGATCGGGGTGGTGGTGAAATCCTCGATCACCGTGCCCTTGAGCGCATAGGCGACGACCAGCGGCGGGCTGGCCAGGAAGTTCGCGCGCACGTCGGGCGAGACGCGGCCCTCGAAATTGCGGTTGCCCGAGATGACGGCAGCGGCGACCAGGCCATTGTCGTTGATCGCCTTGCTGATCGGCTCGGCGAGCGGACCCGAATTGCCGATACAGGTGGTGCAGCCATAGCCGACCAGGTTGAAGCCGACATTGTCGAGATGCTGCTGCAGCCCGGCCTTGACGAGATAGTCGGTGACCACCTGCGATCCCGGTGCGAGCGAGGTCTTGACCCAGGGCTTGGGCTTGAGGCCCAGCTCATCGGCCTTCTTGGCGACGAGACCCGCCGCGACGAGCACGCCGGGGTTCGAGGTGTTGGTGCAGCTGGTGATCGCGGCGATCATCACGTCGCCATCGCCGATGTCGAAATCCTTGCCTTCGACCGGAACGCGCTGGTTCGCCTTCTTGTAGGTTTCCGCCATGTCCTTGGCGAAGACATCGTCGACTTGCGTGAGGTCGACGCGGTCCTGCGGACGCTTGGGGCCGGCGAGCGAGGGGACGACGGTCGACATGTCGAGCTCGAGCGTGCTGGTGAACACCGGGTCCACCGCATCGGGTTCGATCCAGAAGCCCTGCGCCTTGGCATAGGCCTCGACCAGCGCCAGCAGCTCCTCGTCGCGGCCGGTCAGGCGCATGTAATCGATGGTCTTGTCGTCGATGCCGAAGAAACCGCAGGTCGCGCCATATTCCGGCGCCATATTGGCCAGCGTCGCACGATCGGCGAGGCTCAGCGAGGCGAGGCCCGGGCCGTAATATTCGACGAAACGGCCGACCACGCCATGCTTGCGCAGCATGTTCGTGCAGGTGAGCACGAGGTCGGTGGCGGTGACGCCTTCGCGCAGCTGTCCGGTCAGCTTGAAGCCGACGACTTCGGGGATCAGCATCGAGACCGGCTGGCCGAGCATCGCGGCTTCCGCCTCGATCCCGCCCACGCCCCAGCCGAGCACGCCCAGGCCGTTGATCATCGTGGTGTGGCTGTCGGTTCCGACACAGGTATCGGGATAGGCGACGATCGCGCCGCTCTCATCGGTGCTGGTCCACACCGCCTGCGCGATATTTTCCAGGTTCACCTGGTGGCAGATGCCGGTGCCGGGAGGGACCGCCTTGAAATTGTCGAGGCTCTTCGATCCCCATTTCAGGAAATCGTAGCGCTCGCCATTGCGGTAATATTCGATTTCCACATTCTGCTCGAACGCCTTGGGATGACCGAATTCGTCGACCATCACCGAGTGGTCGATGACGAGGTGCACGGGGACCAGCGGGTTGATCTTGCTGGTATCGCCGCCGAGCTTGGCGATGGCATCGCGCATCGCGGCGAGGTCGACGACGCAGGGCACGCCGGTGAAATCCTGCAGCAGCACGCGCGCGGGGCGATACTGGATTTCCGCGTCGGACGAGGGGTTCTTCTGCCAGTCGACGATTGCCTGCGCGTCGGCGGTCGAGACGGTGAAGCCGCCGTCCTCGAAGCGCAGCATGTTCTCGAGCAGCACCTTCATGCTGAACGGCAGGCGCGAGATATCGCCCAGCTTTTCCGCCGCCTTGGCCAGCGAATAATAGGCGATGGTGCGTCCGCCCACTTCCATCGTCGCCCGGGTGCCGAGCGTGTCCTGTCCAACAGCGGTCATGTGGAGTCCCTTCCAGTTATATGTCCCACGGCACCGGAGCGGTGCCCGATCTCAGGCGGTTCGTCACCGACAGGCCGGATGGGGACGCGCGCGACCATTTTTTTGTGCGCGGAACCGGCGGGCCGATGCATCAACCGATAAGTCGGCCAAGCCCTTAGCGCAAGGTTCTGCGGCGGGGAAGGGGGTTGGCTATATTGAAAAACCCAGCTTGTTGGGTTATCCATATCGTCCATGGTCGTCGTCCATCGAGAAGCCGGAATGCGTTTCGTGATCTATGTCGACGACCACGATCCGCCGCATGTCCATGTGATCGGTCAGGACGGCGAGATGAAGGTCTTTCTGTTCGGCCCAGAAGGGCGTCCGGTGATGGACTATAGCATCGCCATGAAGACCAATGACCGCAGGCGCGCGATGGACATCATCGAACGCCACAGCGCCGACTTTCATCAGCGCTGGCAAGAGATACACGGGAGTGAATGACGTGACCGCCGATACCCACTGGTCCGATGCGCAAGCCCCCGCCGCCAGGCAGCGCGGCAAGGCAAAACTGGACGCCGAACCGCGCGCAGTCGCGGCGCGCTATGACGCCGAAACGGACCGCATCATCGTCGATCTGACGAGCGGCGCGACCTTTGCCTTCCCGCCCGCGCTGGTCGAATTCCTGCAGGACGCCACGCCCGAGCAGCTTGCCGAAGTCGAGGTGCAGGGCGCGGGCTTCGGGCTGCACTGGGAGACGCTGGACGTCGACTATACTGTGCCCGGCCTGATGAACGGCGTGTTCGGCACCGCGCGATGGATGGCGGCGCGGGCAGGGCAGGCGACGTCAAGCGCGAAGGCGCGGGCGTCGCGCGAAAATGGGAGGAAGGGCGGGAGGCCGAGAAAGGCTGGATGACAGCTTGTCACTGCTGCCGCCGACCCATCCGGGCTCTCCGCTGACGCCATCTAGAAGCTATGCACTAGGCGCAGTCCGACATGGTCGATCCCGGGATTCTGGTCGGAAAACAGCTGGGCATGGCTCTGATGTTCCCAGGCCAGTTCCGCCGCCCATTTGCGGCTCAGACGGATGCCAATCGAGGCATTGGGGTTGAACAGCACGCGCGATCCGAACGCCGTGCGCGTCTGGTAGATGGCAAAGCGCCGCCGCGCCTCGGCAAGCGGCAGGCCGGGTACGAACGGATTGGGGGTGAAGCGATAGCCGTCGTGCACGCTCACCCCGATGCCGACCTGGCCGTAAACACGCCCACCGAGGATGTGCTGCCGCCATTCCGCGCCGACGCTAGCAAAGCTGGTGCGCTTGTCGAGGCTGATCTGCAGCTTGGCGGTGAGACGCGGCTTGAGCGCGAATTTCAAAGGAGCGGTACGATAGAGCACCTGCACGTCGGCGGTGCCGTCTTCCTCCATCCCGTCATAGACCTGGCCCAGCGGTAGTGGCGGCAGATCGAAACTGAGCGCACTGCCAAGCGGGTGAAAGTTCGCACCGTGCCGAAACATGCCGACCGCCAGTTCGGGACCCACCTGTTCGAGCTCGCTGCCATCGCGGGCCTTGGCGGGGGCGGCATGGCAGGCAAGCGTCAGCGCCGCGAAAAGCGCGGTCCATTGCATCCGCATCATGGAAAACCTCAAGACAAAACGGCTGTCGTTGCGCCGCGTCTTTCATGTATAATGGCAAAAAATTGCTGTCAAACAGAAAGAATATCATGTCCGACAGATATTGGCTGACGCCAGACCAGGCGCGCCGGTTTCGGCTGATCGGGGCGCTGTTCCTGGTCGCAGCGCTTGTGATGCTTCCCGTGATCGTCTTTGCCGGATTGACCCCCGGAGCGTCGCCCTATTGCGGTGGCGAGGGGTGCCTGTGGGTGTCCAAACCCGCCAGCCTGCTCAGCCAGGAAATCCGCCTGCAGGTCGAGGCCACAGCCGAAACACGCGCCGTCTTCGCGGCCTATGTCGATCGATCCGAAGTGCGGCTGGGTCTCGCCGCCATCGAGGCGGTCGTCAGCGTGCCTTATGCGCTGCTGCTTGCGTGCGTGGGGCTGGCCCTGCGCCGCCTCGGCGGGCCGACAGACGCCGCGCTGGTCGAGGCGCTGCGATGGCTCAAACGCGCATCGGGGGCAGCGGTGGTCTGGGCCCTGGCCAGCCCGGTGCACGAAACGCTGCTCGAATCCTTCCTGTCGCCCGGTACGCCGACAGGGCCCGTGTTCCAGATCGTGGTCAACCTTGCCTATCTCGCGACACCATTGCTGCTGGCGCTCGCGGCCTATTCGGTCACCTGGGCGATCGAGACCGCGCTGCGCAAGCAGCACGAGCTCGACGGGTTCGTCTGATGCCGATCGTCGTCAACCTGAATGTCATGCTCGCGCAGCGCAAGGTGCGCTCCAAGCAGCTCGCCGAAGCGATCGGGATCACCGAATCCAACCTGTCGCTGCTCAAGTCGGGCAAGGTCAAAGGCCTGCGCTTTTCGACGCTCGCCGCGATCTGCTGCTATCTCGAATGCGAGCCGGGCGACATTATCGGCTATAGCTATTCCCCCGACGATCTCGACGGGGGTGGCGAAGCGGATTAGCCCCCCGTCCCACCCACCGTCAGCCCGCTGACCAGCAAGCTGGGCTGGCCCACGCCTGCGGGCACGCCCTGCCCCCCCTTGCCGCAGACGCCGACGCCTTCATCGAGGGCGAAGTCGTTGCCGATGCCGGTGACCTTGGTGAGCACCGTCGGGCCGTCGCCGATCAGCGTCGCGCCCTTGATCGGGGCACCCAGCTTTCCGTTTTCGACGCGGTACGCCTCGGTGCAGGTGAAGACGAACTTGCCCGAGACGATGTCGACCTGGCCGCCGCCGAAGCTTCTGGCATAGATGCCGTTTTTCACTCGGCTCAGCAGCTCGGCGGGGTCGTCGTTGCCGGCGCGCATGAAGGTGTTGGTCATGCGCGGCATCGGGGCATGGGCATAGGACTGGCGGCGGCCGTTGCCGGTCGGGGCGACACCCATCAGCCGGGCGTTCAGCCGGTCCTGCATATAGCCGCGCAATATGCCGTTCTCGATCAGCACATTTTCCTGCGTGGGCGTGCCTTCATCGTCGATGGAGAGCGAGCCGCGCCGGTCCTGGATCGAGCCATCGTCGACCACGGTGACGCCATCGGCGGCGACGCGCTGGCCGATGCGGCCCGAAAAGGCGCTGGTGCCCTTGCGGTTGAAATCACCCTCCAGCCCGTGCCCGATCGCCTCGTGCAGGATGATGCCGGGCCAGCCGGGGCCGAGCAGCACCGTCATCTCGCCCGCGGGCGCGGCGACGCTTTCCAGATTGGTCAGCGCCTGGGCGAGCGCCTCGTCGATCGCGCGGTTCCAGACCGCGTCCTCGAACATGCTGTCGTACAGATAGCGTCCGCCCATGCCGAAGCTGCCGACCTCGCGCCGGTCGCCGCTCTGCGCCACGATCGAGACGTTGAGCCGCACCAGGGGCCGCACATCGGTGGCGATAAAGCCATCGGCGCGCACCACCTCGACCACCGACCAGCTGCCGACCAGGCTCGCGGTGACCTGCGCGACGCGCGGATCGCGGGCGCGCGCGGCGGCATCGATCTTCTCGAGCAGCGCGATCTTCGCCTCGAAGGGGATCGATTCGAGCGGATTGCCATCGGTGTACAGATGCCGGTTGTTCTTGCGCGGCGGCGGCGCGGCCTCGCCCCTGGCGGGATCGAGCAGCTTGAGCGTCTCGGCGGCGCGGCGGATTCCGGAGGCGCTGACATCATTGGCATGGGCAAAGCCGGTCATCTCGCCCGAAACACCGCGCAGGCCGAAGCCAGAATCGGTCGAATAATCGGCGGTCTTCAGCCGCCCGTCGTCGAAGACGAAGCTCTCGCTCGCCGAATATTGCAGATAGAGCTCGCCATCGTCGCAGGCTTTCAGCGCATCGCGGGTGATCGCCTGCGCGGTATCGGGGTCGAGCGCATCGGCGCGGTAGAGGAACGAGCGGGGGTCTGTCTGGGTCATCGCAGACATATGCGCGTTCGAGGGGCGTTAGGGAAGGGGTGGGCGGCTTCACGTGAAACAACCCGCTGCCTGAAAACGAAAAAGGGCGACCTGCGCGAAAGCAGGCCGCCCTTTTCTTCATCCCCAGGCCCGAAGGCTTGGGCGCAGAAGATTACTTGAGCTCGACGGTGCCGCCGGCTGCTTCGATCTTCGCCTTGATGTCTTCGGCTTCAGCCTTGCTGACGCCTTCCTTGATCGCCTTGGGAGCGCTTTCGACCAGGGTCTTGGCTTCGGTCAGACCCAGGTTGGTGATCGCGCGGACTTCCTTGATGACCTGGATCTTCTTGCCGCCGTCGCCGGTCAGGATGACGTCGAATTCGGTCTGCTCTTCAGCAGCCGGAGCAGCGCCGCCAGCGGCGGGTGCAGCAACAGCCACAGCAGCAGCGGCCGAAACGCCCCATGCTTCTTCCAGAGCCTTCGAGAGTTCAGCGGCTTCCAGAACGGTCAGCTTCGAGAGTTCTTCGACCAGGTTTGCGATATCTGCCATTTTAAGTCTCCAATTCTAAACATGTTGCTTGCCGCAGCCGTTCGGGCGTGCGGCAGGGGGTACCAAAACTTATGCGTCTTCCTTGGCCGCATAGGCGCCGAACACGCGGGCGAGCTGCCCGGCGGGAGCCTGAATGACCTGAACCACCTTAGTGGCCGGGGCATTGACGAGACCAATGATCTTGGCGCGCAGTTCGTCGAGCGAGGGCATCGAGGCGAGCGCCTTCACACCTTCGGCATCGAGGACCACATCGCCCATCGCGCCGCCAACGATCTCGAGCTTGTCGTTATCCTTGGCGAAGTTGACCGCGACCTTGGCCGCTGCCACCGGATCACCCGAGGTCGCAAGCGCGACGGGGCCGGTGAACAGGTCGGCGATCGAGGCATAAGGCGTGCCCTGAGCGGCAAGCTTGGCCAGCCGGTTCTTGGTCACTTTGTAGCTGGCGCCTTCCGCGCGCATCTTCGTGCGAAGCTCGGTCGACTTGGCAACGGTCAGACCCAGATTACGGGTCACCACCACCACACCGGCTTCACCGAAGGTTGCGTTCAGCGAGGCAACAGCGGCTTCTTTTTCAGCACGATCCATGCCGTTCTCCTTCCACATGAGCGCATCGGTTTGATGGATGACACGAGACCATCCACCGGTGCGCCCGGTTGCTTGTGCAGCACGAAAAGGGGCCGTTGCCGGTCCTGGCCGCACTGCTACGTCTGTCCGTGGGGGGTGTTTGCCGAGCCGAAGCCCCTGCTGCGCCTGTGCGTCAGAGGGACGAAAATGGCAGCGTCTGTGGTGCGACGAGCGCACGACAGCGAAAAACATGTCCCCGTCTAGGCTGGGAATTAAGCAGGGCAGATCCCCCGCACCAACTGTCTCGGACGGCGATCGGATACGCCCTTGCGAGCGATCCGGTCGGCGCGGGCATTAGCAGCTACGGCCGTAGAGTCAAGCTCGCGCGTGCCCGTTACGCCGCGCGTTTCACGCTGACCTGCTGCTCGACCAGCTCGACGGTGCCGAAGGCGGTGAGAAACGCCACGTCGAGCGCGTCGCGACCGACGCCGATCTTCACCATGTCGGCGGCGGTCGCCATGCCGGTGGGGTCGACCAGATGCCAGGCGCCGCCCTCGCCGTCCGGATTGGCGAGGAAGACCTCGGCCACCGCATGGAAATCCTGCGGGGTCACATCGGGCGCATAGACGCTGGCGAAGCGCGCGGGGATCGAACAGGCGCGCGCAAGCACGATCATGACATGCGCATAGTCGCGGCACACCCCGTGCCGGGTGACGAAGCTGTCGAGCGCGGTGGTGGTCGCGTCCGAGCTGCCCGATTGATAGGTGAAATGCTCGGCGATCCAGTCCCGCATCGCCGCGATCCGCGCGCCGCCCGACAGGGTGCCGAACTCGGTATCAACGAAGCTGTGGAACTTGGTCGCCGGGCAATAATGCGAATCGAACAGATATTGCACCGTCTCGCCGGGCAGCTGGTGCAGTGGCATCTGCGGCAGCGTGGCGACATCGGCGAGATCGCGCAGCACCGTCATCCGCGCGCGGTAATCGATGCTGAGCCGCCCGCTGGTGCGCAGCCAGATGCGGTCGCCGATCCCGTCAAGCGCCGCCACCCGGACGAAATGGTCGCAATGCGAAGCCTGGATATGCGCCGATTCGATCCGCTGTTCGGGGATGGCGGCGGCCTCGACCTGGAGCAGGATGTCGGTAGGCCCCTCCATGTCATAGGTCAGCGTGACGTGCAGATCGAGGGTCATGGGGCGCGGCTCCGGCCAGAGAGGGAAGGCGATGGGGTGGATTGGCTGTCGAAGCCAGACACCAAAAAGGGGCCGAAGGTTCCCCTCCGGCCCCTGAATGGCTTAGCAGCAGATTGTGACGATCAGCCTGCGTGCACTTCCGACACGTCGACCTTCAGGCCGGGGCCCATCGACGAGCTGACCGAGATCTTGCGCAGATACTTGCCCTTGGAGCCCGAGGGCTTCGCCTTGACGATCGCATCGACGAACGCGTCGAAATTGGCGCGCAGCGCTTCGTCCGAGAAGCTGGCCTTGCCGATGCCCGAATGGATGATGCCGGCCTTTTCGACGCGGAATTCCACCTGGCCGCCCTTGGCCGCCTTGACGGCTTCGGCGACGTTCGGGGTGACGGTGCCCAGCTTCGGGTTCGGCATCAGGCCCTTGGGACCCAGCAGCTTGCCGAGACGACCGACCACGCCCATCATGTCGGGGGTGGCGATGATGCGATCATAGTCGATCTTGCCGTTCTGGATTTCTTCCATCAGGTCTTCGGCACCCGCACGCTCGGCACCGGCGGCCAGAGCCGCTTCGGCCTTGTCGCCACGCGCGAACACGGCGACGCGGACGTCCTTGCCGGTGCCCGAGGGCAGCGACACGACACCGCGGACCATCTGGTCGGCATGACGCGGGTCGACGCCCAGGTTCAGCGCGACTTCGATGGTCTCGTCGAACTTGGCGCTCGCCAGTTCCTTGATGGTCTTGATGGCTTCATCGACACCATACAGCTTTTCAGCGTCGAGCTTGGCGGCGAGAGCCTTTGCCTTCTTGGTCACCTTTGCCATGATCTCAGCCCTCCACCACTTCAAGGCCCATCGACGTTGCCGAGCCTTCGATAATCTTCGTTGCTGCCTCGATGTCGTTGGCATTGAGGTCGGCCATCTTCACCTGCGCGATTTCCGCAAGCTGCGAACGCTTGATGGTGCCCGCGCTTTCCTTGCCCGGAAGCTTCGAACCGCTCTTGAGGTTCGCCGCCTTCTTGATCAGGTAGCTCGCCGGCGGCGTCTTGGTCACGAAGGTGAAGCTGCGGTCGCCGTACACGGTGATGACGGTCGGCAGCGGGGTGCCCTTTTCCATGTCCTGCGTGGCAGCGTTGAACTGCTTGCAGAATTCCATGATGTTGACGCCGCGCTGACCCAGAGCAGGGCCGATCGGCGGCGAGGGGTTGGCGGCACCAGCGGCCACCTGCAGCTTGATATAGCCTTCAATCTTCTTTGCCATGATGGCACTCCTTCATTCTGTCAGGCGAAAGGCAGGTGCCCGTCGCCCTCAAATTAAGCGGTCAAGCGACTGGTTTAAGGCCAGTCTCCCGCACGATGTATCCTCTCTCCTTCAGGGGAGAGGATACGGAGCGTTACCGGCTTGCCGGTTACGCGGAGTTGGAGAGGGGATGCGTCAAGATCGAACGCCGGAGACCCTCTCCCACTGCGACTAGGCAGCAAGCTGCCAAGTCTCGTCGCCCTCTCCCCTAAAGGGGTGAGGACAAAATTCCTTGTGGGTCGCATCGCGAACCGGAAAACCGGTTCCCACTTTTCCTGCGATGCTCCCTTACTTCGCCAGTTCCACATGCTCGAAATCGAGATCGACCGGCGTGGCGCGGCCGAAGATCGAGACCGAGACCTTGACGCGGGCCTTGTCGAAATCGAGTTCCTCGACAATGCCGTTGAAGCTGGCGAACGGACCTTCGAGCACCTTGACCGAATCGCCGATTTCGTAATCGACATCGATACGGGCGCGCGGCGCGTTGGCGGCTTCTTCCTTGGTGTTCAGGATGCGCGCAGCCTCGGCATCGCTGATCGCCTGGGGCTTGCCATTGGGGCCGAGAAAACCGGTGACCTTGGGCGTGTTCTTGACGACGTGATAGACATCGTCGGTCATCTTGAGCTTGGCCAGCACATAGCCGGGGAAGAACTTGCGCTCGGTCTGCACCTTCTTGCCGCGGCGCACCTCGGTCACGGTTTCGGTCGGAACCTCGACCTGCTCGACCAGCGCCGACAGGCCCATGCGCTCGGCATCGGCGAGAATCGCGTCGCGGACCTTGTTCTCGAAGCCCGAATAAGCGTGAATGATGTACCAGCGCGACATTCAGTTCTCTTTCAAAAGACGTTTTGGCGCTCTTACGCGAGCGTGAGCAGCCACTTGACGATGGCACCGAAGATCGAATCGACGGTCAGGAAGAAGATCGCCAGGATGGTCATCAGGATGAACACCATGATCGAGGTGGTCACCGTTTCCTGGCGGCTCGGCCAGACGACCTTCGAGGCTTCAGTGCGCACCTGTCGCACGAACTCGCCGGGGCTGGTCTTCTTTCCTTCGCTGGCCATGGCCTTCACTTTCCTTGTTCCGATGGGCGGGCATATTCGCATTGGCAGACACATCGCCGCCAGCCTTGCCCGGCTGAAACGCGATATATGCACCCTGTCGGAGAAAGACAGCCCCATAGCCGCGCAAATCCGCAGAAGCAAGGGGATTCAATGGAAGGGGATGCCCCGCTTGGGGGAGACACTGATCGCCGCTGGCAGGAGTGGAGGGACTCGAACCCCCGGCATTCGGTTTTGGAGACCGACGCTCTACCAGCTGAGCTACACTCCTTCGCGGGCAGGCGACGCCCTTAGCGGGTGCAACCGCGCTGTGCAAGCGCTGCTGCACCGATCGGGCGGCCTGAAATGAAAATCGGGGCGATCGCTGGCCCGATGGAGACGCCCGAAGGCCCAATCCAAGGGGGGCGATCACCCCGTTTTTCATTCCGGCATCGCACGGAGTCCGAAGACCCCGGCGACGAGACGCATCAGCGCTTCGAGAACTGGAAGCTCTTGCGCGCCTTGGCCTTGCCGTACTTCTTGCGCTCGACGGTGCGGCTGTCGCGGGTCAGGAAGCCTGCCTGCTTAACCGTGCTGCGCAGAGCGGGTTCGTACTTGGTCAGCGCCTGGCTGATGCCGTGCTTGACCGCGCCGGCCTGGCCCGAGAGACCGCCGCCCTTGACGGTGCAGATCACGTCATACTGATCCTTGCGGTCGGTGATGTCGAACACCTGGTTGATCACCAGACGCAGAGTCGGGCGTGCGAAATACACGGCCTGGTCGCGCTTGTTGACGATGATCTTGCCAGTGCCGGGCTTCAGCCACACGCGGGCCACGGCGTCCTTGCGGCGACCGGTGGCATAGGCGCGGCCCTGCTTGTCGAGCTCCTGCTCGCGCAGCGGGGCGTTCGAAACCTTGGCGACGGGCGCGTCGGTGGTTTCGATGTCGGCAGCGATGTCCTTGATGTCGGACAGGGATTGCACGGTATCAGACATTATGCACCCACCTTGTTCTTGCGGTTGAGCGAGGCCACGTCGAGCACTTCGGGCTGCTGGCCGGCATGCGGATGTTCGGTTCCGGTGAAGAGGTGCAGGTTGCGCATCTGCTGGCGACCCAGCGGACCACGGGGAACCATGCGCTCCACCGCCTTTTCAAGCACGCGCTCGGGGAAGCGGCCGTCCAGCACCTTGGCGGCGGTCACTTCCTTGATGCCACCGATATAACCGGTGTGCTTGTAATAGACCTTGTCGCTGCGCTTGTTGCCGGTCAGCTGCACCTTGCCTGCGTTGATGACGATGACATGGTCACCGCAATCGACATGCGGGGTGTAGCTCGGCTTGTGCTTGCCGCGCAGGATGTTGGCGATGATCACCGCGACGCGGCCGACCACCAGTCCATCGGCATCGATAATATGCCATTTCTTTTCCACCTCAGCCGGCTTGATCGACTTGGTGGTCTTGAGCAAAGCCTTCATGGCCTTCAACCTTCCAAAACGTCCTCCGCTGCGGTTCCGGATCGGGTGGATCGGGAAGTGCGATCGGCTGACAGATTTCCGTGACACGACAGGCCGCTGGTCAGCAGGCCTGAACGAAGCGCGGCTAATGACGATCAGGTCCCGATTCGTCAAGCATTTTGGGGCTTTTGGCGTAGGGTATCATGATACCATCGGGTTTCCGGCCCTAGAGGAGGCTGGGAAAAGCCTCGATTCGCACCATCCGCAGGAACTGTCGCCCGGCGCGGCTCAGTCGATCGCCAGAGTCTGGCCGAGCACCCAGGCGCGAAAGCTGGGCGGGCAATATTCCACCGGCAGCACCAGCACTGCCGGCTCGTCATAGCTGTGCAGATGCACAATTCGGGCGACCAGCGCCTTGGACTGGGGCAGGGCGGTCTTGAACAGCACCGGCACCTCGGCCTGTTCGGTCAGCTCACCGTTCCAGTGATAGATCGACTGGACCGTCCCCAGCACATTGGCGCAGGCGGCGAGCTGTTCGCGCACCACGGTGCGTGCGATCGTCTGTGCCTCTTCCTTGTCGGCAAAGGGGCAATAGACCAGCCGGATCTCGCTGGTGTCGGTAAGCGAATCGCCGATCATGCCGGGTGCGTCGCACCCTGACGGCCCAGGCTGTGCGCACCCCAGGCGACGGTGCCGACCAGAATCGCGCCCACGGCCTGGTGCAGCACGGCGAGGTGCAGATCGACGCTGCTCATCACCGTGGCGATGCCGAGCAGCACCTGCACGCCGAACGCGCTGTGGATCGCGACCGAGGCAGGCCGGTCGGCCTTGCGCACCGCACGCGCCATCACGACCAGTGCGGCGACCGCGACAAAGGCCCACCAGCGATGCAGGAAATGCAGCAGGAACGGGTCGTGCGTCAGCGTGTGCACCACGCCATGCGACCAGTCGATATCTTGCGGAACGAAGCTGCCATTCATCAGCGGCCAGCTCTTGGCGGCATAGCCCGCGTTGAGCCCCGCGACCCAGGCGCCGAGCAGCAGCTGCACGAAGAGGATGAGGATCGTCGCCAGCGCCAGCCCGGTCATGCGCGCCGGCCGCGCTGCGGGATCGCGCGCGAGCACCTGCAGGTCGCGCGCGGTCCAGATCAGCCCTGCCATGATGAACAGCGCGTTGAGCAGGTGCACCGCGAGCCGGAAATGGCTGACATCGGTACGCTCGGTCAGGCCCGACGCGACCATCCACCATCCGATCGCACCCTGCAGCCCGCCCAGCGCGAACAGCGCGAACAGCCGCCAGCCATAGCCCTGCGGAATCGCGCGGCGGATGGCGAACCAGGCGAAGGGCAGGGCGAAGGCGACTCCGACGAGCCGCCCGAGCAGCCGGTGGACATATTCCCAGAAATAGATGGTCTTGAACTCGGCCAGCGACATGCCGGCATTGACCTCGATATATTCGGGGATGCGCTTGTATTTCTCGAACTCCGCCACCCAGGCGGCTTCGGACAGCGGCGGCAGGGTACCGGTGACCACATTCCATTCGGTGATCGACAGGCCCGATTCGGTCAACCGTGTAATCCCGCCCACGACCACCATGCAGAAGACCAGCAGCGCGACGCCGTAGAGCCAGATGGCGATGGCATTGGGCGTGCTGCGGTCGGGCGACAGCGGCGTGGCGATCCGGGGGTGCGACAGGCTGGTCATGATGCACGCATTTCGGACGGCGATGCCCTGCTTGCAAGGGGTTTTTCGGCACCGCTCATCGCGTCCTGGCGAGATTGTTGCTAAAGCCCGATTGCGCAATGATATCATATCACCTATGTGCGAGGCATGTTGTCTCGTATCACCCGGTCCGGCCAGCTCGATTCGGCCGCGATTGCGCTGTCTGCGCTATGCATGGTGCATTGCGCGGCGGGCCTGTGGCTGGTGGCGGGATTCGCCTCGATGGGCGGCATCTTCCTTTCTCCCTGGGTGCATGAGATCGGCTTCGTGCTTGCGGCGATCATGGCCGCACTCGCGCTGGGCCATGGCGTCCGATTGCACGGTGCCTGGACACCGCTCGCCATCGGCTCGATGGGCATTGCCGCGATGCTCGCCGCGATGACCGTGCCGCATGGCGGTTCCTGGGAATATGCGCTGACGCTGACCGGCGTCGCGCTGCTCAGCATCGCGCATCTGCTGAACTATCGCGCCGCGCGCCAGCACTGAACGCAATCCCGATTGCCAATATTGGGGCTTGCCCTTGCCCCTCGATCCGCGCCAAGAGTCGCGCCCTATGACCAGCACCTCCACCGAAACCGCCCAGATCAGCATTCATATCAATGGCGAGCCGCGCCGCGTTGCCGCGGGCCAGAGCATTGCTGCGCTCGTCGGCTCGCTCGGGCTCGACGCCGCCAAGGTGGCGGTCGAGCGCAATCTGGAGATCGTGCCGCGTTCGACGCTCGGCGATGTCACCGTGCACGATGGCGACCGGCTGGAGATCGTGCATTTCGTCGGCGGCGGCGATCATGCTCCGGCGGATGACAGCTGGACCGTCGCGGGTCACACGTTTCGCTCGCGGCTGATCGTCGGCACCGGCAAGTACAAGGATTTCGCGCAGAACGCCGCAGCGGTCGCCGCTTCGGGGGCAGAGATCGTCACCGTCGCGGTGCGCCGGGTCAACGTGTCGGACCCCAATGCGCCGATGCTCACCGACTTTATCGACCCGAAGAAGATCACCTATCTTCCCAACACCGCCGGCTGTTTCACCGGCGAGGAGGCAATCCGCACGCTGCGCCTGGCGCGCGAGGCAGGCGGCTGGGACCTGGTCAAGCTCGAGGTGCTGGGCGAGGCGAAGACGCTCTATCCCGACATGCACGAAACGCTGCGCGCGACCGAGATTCTCGCCAGGGAAGGTTTCAAGCCGATGGTCTATTGCGTCGACGATCCCATCGGCGCGAAACGCCTGGAAGACGCCGGTGCCGTGGCGATCATGCCGCTGGGCGCGCCGATCGGATCGGGGCTGGGCATCCAGAACCGCGTCACCATCCGGCTGATCGTCGAGAACGCCAAGGTGCCGGTGCTGGTCGATGCCGGGGTCGGCACGGCTTCTGATGCGGCGATCGCAATGGAGCTGGGCTGTGACGGCGTGCTGATGAACACTGCGATCGCCGAGGCGAAGGACCCGATCCGCATGGCGCGCGCGATGAAGCTGGCAGTCGAGGCCGGCCGCGAGGCCTATCTCGCCGGTCGCATGGGCACGCGCAAATATGCCGATCCCTCCAGCCCGCTCGCGGGACTGATCTGACAGGGTTCCACGTGGAACCCCGCGCGGCGCTTCTGGCGGAAGCGCTCGCGACATTCCCTATCGGCTGACGGCCCCAGCTTTCCGTAGCGGAAGCATGACCGTTTCTTGCCGATTCGGTGACGCTTTCTTTGCATATGTTACATTGGTCGATGCGGCTGTGTCGTTCGTCGACAGCTGTAGTCGTTGAGCGACATCTGCTGCGTCCTTGTCGAGCGCGGCGCGCGCATCGGCGCGCCTTGCCCTATCCAGATGATGTCGCCGATGCTCCATAGCTCCCCAGGCAGGACATCGGCGGCAAACCTGTCTC
>LSHP01000002.1 GCA_001555775.1 Acidovorax delafieldii
CCATGCAGCCCGGTGACCACACCCCAAATTACACCTCATTGACGGACGTGACCCCGGATGTCCCAGCACACCAGCGGTTCCTGCGGGGGCTATACCGCGAAAAGACGGCCTGTTGAACTGGTCTGGTCGGAGAACTTTCCCTCGCGCGAGGATGCGTTCGGGGTGGAGCGGCAGATCAAGGGCTGGTCGCGAGCGAAGAAAGAGGCGCTGATTGCTGGAGATTGGGAATTGATCTCGCGGCTTTCGAGGGGGTTGCGCAATTCTGCTGATGATGGCGCGGGGCCTTCGACAAGCTCAGGCTGAGCGGAGATGGGGTGGCTTTGGGACTGCGGAAGACAGAACTTGCTGTTCGGCAAATAACCCCATTGCGGACATTGGCCTTGATTTGCATACTATGCGGATGGGTGGACTATCGACAGGTTTGACTCTTTTGGTGTGCCTCCCGGTATGTTTGTCCACAGGTGCCCCACAGTCAGAAGGTAAGGCATTCGCGCCCTACGACCTGAGAATTGGAAGTGACTATTTTGTTGGAGCGGCGCCAGTTGACACTGAGAAATGGGTTACCTCTGCTGACCATCCAGAAAGTACCTATGGGCGTTTCGAAGCTGGCGAAGTTACCATAGCATTTGATATCACCACGAACGGGCACGTTGTGAATTGCCGCGTCACAAAGTCGAGCGCCATTTCGCGCTTCGATAATGTGCCATGTAAATTGCTGATGCGACGTGCTAGATTTAAGCCCCAACAGGATGCGCAGGCAATCCAACCTGGCGCACGTGGCCAAATGCGATTTCGTTTTGATGAAGTCAATTAGCGGATGACAGCTTCTCACCCATCACCGGTCGTACCTAACGGCCAAATTCCGCGCCGAAAGCAGACACAAGCAGCCCCCTGAACCCGTCAACGCGGCCTGAGCCCCCAAACGCTACACAAGCAGGATTCCCGCTTTCGCGGGAATGACGATGAGTGGCGTGGCGGTGGGCTGACCAGCCTCAGCGCCGGGCGGCGATCTGGGTGCCGGCGGGCTTGGTGGGTGTCGCGCGGGCGATGATGCATTCGCCGCCGCCTGCGCGGACCTGGGCGCACATCGCGCGGGCGCTCTTTTCGTCGGCGAAGCCGTTCGCGGTCAGACGATGCAGCGTGCGCGCGCCCACGGTGGTCGGCACAGCGACCTTGGAGAAGGCCGCGAGGTCCTTGTGCTTGGCGCTATAGCCGGCCCAGGCGCGGTTGGCATTGGCCGCGCTCGAGAACATGCCGAGTTGCACGGCGAACGCGCCGCCGCTGACCGGCGAGAAGCTGGCCTTCTGGAAGACGGCGGGCGCAGGCGCGGCCTTGGCCGGAGCCGCCTCGGGAGCAGGTTTCGGCGCAGGCGCGGCGGCGACCCGAACCTTTTCCTGCTCGACGATCATCTGGCGCTTTGCGGCCATTTCGGGGCGCAGCTTGCGCACCGCCTTGCGGCGATAGCCGGCGGGCAGCGGCTGGACGATCTCGCGCGCGGTGAGCAGCGGCGCGACGATCGCGCCCGAAGGTGCGGCTTCGGCCATGACCGGCGCGGGTGCAGCCTCAAGTTCGGAGGCCGGAACCGGCACCGATTCGACCCCGGCGAGTTCCATCGGCCTATCTTCAACCGGCGGCAGTTCGATCGGACCGGCTGCGGGCGCCATCGCCTGCTGGCCGATCTGCGTCGCGACCTCAGCCATCGAAGGGGTCGCCGACAGCGCCAGCATCACCGGCTGGCCCGGATCCATCGCGGCCGGCGTGACGCCAAGCACCGATGCGACGCGCTGGGCATGGGCATCGGGGTGCGCGATGCGCGCCCATTCGGCGATGCGCTGCTGCGCGACCTGCGGATCGAGATCCTGCCCGGCCATGATCTGTGCCTCGCGCCAGCGCCCGTCGAGCGCATAGGCAAAAGCGAGGTTCTGCCGTACCTTGGGGGCGTTATCTCCAGAGCGGATGAGCTGTCCGAGCACCTCCACGCCGGTCCTGGTGTCACCGGCCAGCGCCAGCGCCAGACCGTAATCGCTCGCAGGAATGGTGTCGCGATGCTGCTCCAGCAGCGCCTGCGCGGCGTTGGTGCGGCCCTCGGCGACATGCATCAGCGCCAGGCTGATCACCGTGCGCGCGCTCGCATCACCCAGTGCCAGCGCATCGTCGAGCGACTGGCGCGCGGAGGCGAAGCGGCCATTGGCGAGATAGGCCTGGGCCAGCGTCTTGCGCAGTTCAGCATTGCGCGGATCAAGCGCGACCGCGGCTTCGGCCTTTTCCAGCGCCTTGTCAGTCTTGCCCGAGGCAAGCGCCTTTTGCGACGCGGACGAAAGGCTTTGCGGACGGCCACCACCGCCATGCGCCGAACAGCTCACCAGCACGCTGCCGACCAGGATGGTCGATGCCGCCAGCTTGAGCGCCAGCGCCCGGTTGATCTTGGATCCGCTTGCCATAGCCTAAGTTCCCTCTTCGTCGGCCCCGACCTGCCTGCGTTCGCCTCAAAGCGTCGCCGATCGCGTCACGCGACCCGCCAGGTCCTCTATTTCGGTCATTTTGGTTAACAATTCGTCAAGCGCCGCCGTAACCAGCTGCTGCGCGGATTGTCCGCTGACCGCGCTGGCCAGCCTGAGCTTGAGATGACGGTCGGCATCGAGCCGCAGCGTGAAGGCCGCGCGGCGGGCCGAGGACTGGACCGCGGCGGCCACGACTTCCTGCATCACCGCCTGCTTACGCTTGCGCTGGCGGACCGCCGGAACCGGGTTTGTGACCGGTTCGGGCACCGCGATCGCGGCCACGGGCTCGGGCACCGCCGCCGGCACGATCTCGGGCTGGAGGTCCAGCTCGGGTGCGACGACCGGTTCGGGAGCCGCAACAGGCTCGGCCAGGCGCTCGGCAATCTCGGCCTGCTGGCGCACCACATCGGGCACGATGGGTTCGGGCGCGCGCGCGGACGCCGTTTCGCCCGGCACCGTATCGGGGATCGCGCCTGCCAGCAGATTGCCGTAATGCGGCGCGCGCTCCTCGTGCGCGGGATCGACATCATAGCCCATGTCGTTCCAGCCCAGATCGTCCTGCAGGCCGTGCACGCCGGGCGTCAGCCCTGCGGTGCCGAGCGTGCCGAGACCGTCCATGCCCTGGCGGCGCATCGCGGGGCGTGCGGCCCCCTTGCGCGCGAGCAGGCCGGACGAGAGCGATGCCATTGGTTTGGGTTCGGCCATAAAGCTCATCCTTGCCCCCGTAACTGCATCACGATCCGGCCACGCGGCGGCCGAAGCCGCCCATCGGGCGGATGGCGCCAGGCGCGACGGGCGCATTGGGCACGGCAAAGACGGTGCGGCGGAAATTCTTTTCCAGCCGGTCCGAGATATAGGTCCAAAGCGCGCGCACCTCTCCGGCCGACTTGCCATTGGGGTCGACCTCCATGACCGTGCGGCCATCGATCATCGAGGCGGCAAAGTCGGTGCGGTGGTGCAAAGTCGTCGGCGCGACCGTCCCATGCTGGGACAAGGCGACCGCGGCTTCAGAGGTGATCCGCGCCTTGGGCGTTGCGGCATTGACGACGAAGATCAGCGGCTTGCCCGCGCGCTCGCACAGGTCGACCGTCGCGCCGACCGCGCGCAGATCGTGCGGACTGGGACGGGTCGGCACCACGATCAGCTCGGCGACCGAGATCACCGACTGGATCGCCATGGTGATCGCGGGCGGCGTATCGATGACGGCGAGCTTGAAGCCCTGCTGGCGCAGGATCGCGAGATCGGCGGGCAGCCGGGCGACGGTGGTCTGCGCAAAAGCGGGATATTCGGGCTCGCGCTCGTTCCACCAGTCGGCGAGCGAGCCTTGCGGATCGATGTCGATCAGCACCACCGGGCCATCGCCAGCCAGCTGCGCCTGCACGGCCAGATGACCCGAAAGGGTCGTCTTGCCCGATCCTCCTTTTTGAGATGCCAAAGCGAGTACGCGCACTCCAAACCCCCTGTCCGGTCCATTCGGTTAAGGGGAAGATGCGCGGAGGCAGCTAATTTTGAGTTAACACCGGCCTTGCCATGGCGCTCGCAGGCCCGGATTTCGGGACTTTGGAACGGTCTTCAACCCGTCTTGATGCGGGCGTAAACGCTTTGCTAACGTGTCGGTAACTATAGCGGTTTACGCCAGCAAGGCCCGGTGCGCCCGGTTTGCAGCGGCATTTCCGCCTGATAAGGTCGGCACACGGTTTTACCATATGCGATGGAGCAAGACCCGCATGGCACGTTCGACAAAATTTTCCCGCAATTTCGCTGTCTTGGGTGCTGCGGTGGCAGCGCTGGCGCTGTCCAGCCCGGCACTGGCCGATGTCAAGGCCGGGGTCGATGCCTGGGAACGCGGCGAATTCGCCAAGGCCGTCGAGCAATGGCGTGACCCTGCGGCCAAGGGCGATGCCGATGCGCAGTTCAACCTGGGCCAGGCCTACAAGCTGGGCCGCGGCGTGCCGATGGACCTCAAGCAGGCCGAAGCCTGGTACAAGAAGGCCGCCGATCGCGGTCATGTCCAGGCGGCGGACAATTACGGTCTGGTGCTGTTCCAGGACAACCGCCGCGAAGAGGCGATGCCCTATATCCGCGCTTCGGCCGACCGGGGCGAGCCGCGCGCGCAATATGTGCTGGGCACCGCGATGTTCAACGGCGACATTGCCGAGAAGGACTGGGTGCGCGCCTATGCGCTGATGACCCGCGCCTCGGCCCAGGGCCTTCCCCAAGCCTCGCGCAGTCTGGCGACGATGGACAAGTACATCCCGCTCGCCGAGCGGACCAAGGGCACGCAGCTTGCCGCGCAGCTCGAGCGCGATGCCGTGTCCGAACGCCAGAAGCTCGCGGGCGCCGCTGCGGGCCTGAAGGTCGCCGATACCGCGACCGGCGCCACCGCGCCTGCCAAGCCGGTCGTCACCGCCGCCGCCGCCAAGCCGGCACCGGCGATCGCCCGCCCCGCGACCGGATCGGCGATCCAGACCACCGACCTTCCGCCTTCGCGCGCCACGGGCCCGGTGATCCCCACCCTGCCCTCCAGCCCCAACAGCGCGGCAGCGAGCGCGGGCGTCGATTTCGCGGCGATGGGCACGCCCTCGGCGTCAACCCCGGCCCCTGCACCCAAGCCTGCTCCTGCAACCGTCGCTGCGGCGCCAAAGCCTGCGCCTGCTCCCGTCGCCCCGGCCCCCAAGTCCGCTGCACCGGTCGTTACAGCCCCGGCTATCGCGGCCGCAACCACCGCGCCTGCCGTGGCCGCGTCGGGCGACTGGCGCATCCAGTTGGGTGCGTTCAGCGAAGAGAGCCGCGCGCGCACCCTGTGGAGCGGACTCGAACGCCAGAACCAGGCGCTTGCGGGGCTGCAGCCCTATCTGGTCAAGGCCGGTGCGATCACCAAGCTTCAGGCAGGCCCTTTCGCCAGCCAAGCCGCCGCCAAACAGGCATGCGACAGCGTCGCGCGCAGCGGCCAGGCCTGTTTCGCGATCAAGAAATAGGCAGGAACGGGCGGGCCGTCGGGCTCGCCCCGTCCAGCTTGCCAGTGCTCAATCCGCCTGCATCGTCACCGGTGGGCGCCCGTCACCCTGGGTGATGACGACGATCAGGTCGCCTGCGCGCAGGCTGGCGCTCTCGTCGTCGAAAAAGCCATAAGGCTTGCCGTCGCGATAGATGCGCACGCCGATACCGTCCTTGATCTCCTTCAGCGGTATGCCGATTTCCTCGGTGCGCACCGCGCGCTCGATCAGCACCACCCGACCGCTCGACGAGGCAAGGTCGGCGAGATAGCTGCTGATATGCGGCCCGCTGCACGATCCGGCGAGCAGCAGCCCGGCAAAGCTCACGGGATTGATCACCGTGTTCGCCCCCGCCTGACGGGCGAGCAGTTCGTTGTCGCCAGCGCGGATCACAACGCTGATCGGCACGTCGGGCGCCAGGTGCCGGATCGTCAGCACGATCAGGATCGAGGTGTCATCGCGGCCTGCCGAGACGATCGCCGAGCAGCAGCGGTCGATATGCACGTCCTTCAACGTCTCGTCGCGCGTCGCATCGGCGTTCAGCACGTTGCACCCCATCGCTTCGGCCTTGGCGAGCGATTCCTCCGACTGGTCGACCACGACGATGCACGACGGATCGGTGCCGCGCGCGATCAGTTCGCGCACCGCTTCCGACCCGCTGGTGCCGAAGCCCAGCACCACGATATGCCCCTTCAGGCGCTGCTGGATCCTGCTCATCTGCCATTTTTCCCATGTGCGCTTGATGACGAAACTATAGGCGGTGCCGACGAAGATGAAGATCACCGCGACGCGCACCGGCGTCACCAGCACCGATTCGATCAGCCGCGAACGGTCGGACACCGGGGCGATATCGCCGAAGCCGGTGGTGGTAACCGAGATCATCGTGAAATAGACGACATCCAGAAAGCTGACATGATCGTCATAATTGTCCTTGAGCCCGGCGCGATCGAGCCAGTGGATCAGGATCACGAACGCGATGAGGAAGAAGGCGACGCTCAGCCTCAGGGTGACGTCCGCCCAGACCGGCAGGCGCGCCGCGCGTTTCAGCAAGGCGCGCGGCTTGATCTCTGAATCGCCCATGCCTGAGGCTCAGCCGCGCGGCAAATATTGCAGCGGGTCGACCGGCTTGCGGTCCTTGCGCAGCTCGAAATGCAGCTTGGGCGTCTCGGCAAAACCGCTCTGGCCCGCCGCGCCCAGCACCTGCCCCGCCTTGACCGCCTGGCCCCGCGTCACGTCGATCCGCTCGGCATGGCCATAGGCGCTGACCCAGCCGCCGCCATGGCTGATCAGGATCAGCCCGCCATAGATCGCGACCTCGCTGCCGGCATAGCTGACCACCCCGTCGGCCGCCGCGCGGAACGGCTGACCGCGCGTCGCGCTGATATCGATGCCGTTGCTGATCTGCCCCTTGCCGACGGGCCCGTAACGGGTGAGCAGCGAGCCGCTGAGCGGCCAGACGAACTTGCCAGAAAAGCCCTTGGGCACATCGACGGGCACGCTCGCCGCCACCGGCGCGCGCGCGGGCTTGGCGGCAGGCACGGGCGTTCCTTCGGCGATAGCGGGCTGGCTGCCGGTGACGACATCGTCGATATTGACCACCAAAGCACCGATGCGGCTGGGCGGCTTGCCGGGTCTGGCCGGGGCCGTGCCGGCGGGTGCGGCAGCGGCAAGCTGCGCGCCTGCAGGCAGTTTCAGCCGCTGGCCAACGCGCAGGATATAGGGTTCTTCAAGCCCGTTCAGCGCGACGATGTCGCTCCAGGCGACCTTGTACGCCTGGGCGATGGCGATGCCCGTCTCGCCGCTCGCCACCATGTGATAGCGCCCGCCGGGAATGGTGAGCTGCTGGCCGGGCCGCAGGATATAGGGCGCAGCAAGGCCATTGGCCGCGGCGATCGCTTCTGATCCTGCCCCGGTGCGGTTGCCGATGCCGCGCAGCGTATCGCCCGCCTGGACGGTATAGGTCGTGCCGATCACGTCTGCCGCATTGGGCGCAACGCTGCGGCTTTCCCAGACCGGTGCATCGCTGCCCGCAACCGGCTGGGCCAGCGGCGGCGCAGCCGGCTGGCCGGCCTCGGTAATCTCGGGCTCGATCGCTGCCGGCGTCATACCGCCGGGAATGCAACCCGCAGCCCCCAAGGTCGCCAGCAGGGCCAGCCGCCCGTCGATCCGTTTCCTACCCCTCAGCATAGAAACCATGTCTAGCACGGATTGCCGCCATTGCCAGTGGCGCGGTGCAGGATTTGACAGCGTTCGGTCCGGCTCACTCCGCCGCGAAGGTCTGGGTCAGCGCCGCGATCGACTGATGATGCGTGAGATCGAGATGCAGCGGCGTCACCGCGATATAGCCGTCGGCCACGGCTTCCAGATCGGTGCTGTGCGCCGGGCTCTGCTCGGCTGCGCCCAGGCCGAACCAGTGATATTCGAATCCGCGCGGATCGGTGTTGGTGACGATCTTCAGCCGCCCGTAATCACGGAACCCCTGGTTCACGACCTTGACACCGCGCACCCGATCGGCAGGCAGGGCGGGGAAATTGACATTGATCAGCGTGCGCGGCGGCATCGGCTGACCGATCAGCTTGCGCACCACCTGCTCGCCCCAGCGGGTCGCCGCGTCGAACGACACGTCGAGCCCCGCGCCCTCTCTTGCATAGACCTGGCTCAATGCGATAGAGGGTATGCCCGCGAGCGCGCCTTCCATCGCGGCGGAGACGGTGCCCGAATAGGTGACGTCCTCGCCCAGATTCGCACCGCGATTGACTCCCGACAGGATCAGGTCGGGCGGCGAGTCCTGCATCAGCCGCGCCACCGCCATCATCACCGCGTCGGTGGGCGTGCCGGTGACCGCAAAATGCTTCTCGCCATGCTGGTGGACGCGCAAGGGACGGGTGATCGTCAGCGAATGGCCCGCGCCCGACTGCTCTTCTGAAGGCGCGACGATCCACACATCGTCCGAGATAGCCCGCGCGATCCCGGCCAGCACGGCAAGGCCCGGCGCGTGGACGCCATCGTCATTGGTCAGCAGGATGCGCATGAGGGGAGGTCTCCGGATTGCAGGGCCTCCCCCCTAGCCCGAAGCAATCCGCTGCACCACTGCCCGATTCACGCCGATGCAACATATGCGAAAAATCGCACATACGCTTTCCGTTGCGACTCGACGTGTTCGCAGCAACGCGATAATGTCGATGGTGCAGCGCAAAAAACAGGCAATCCCGGCCGGGCAACCAGCCGGGTTTCACGTCTAAAAAGCCGGGAAAAGCCGATAATCGGGCGCGCATTCGCAGAGGGAGAATATCCAAGATGGATTCGCTGGTTTCAACCGAATGGCTCGCCAATGAAATGGGCGCTTCGGATCTCCGCATCGTCGATGCGACCAAGTTCCTGCCCGATCACGGCCGCAACGCGCTTGCCGAATATGAAGCCGGCCACATTCCCGGCGCGGTGTTCATGGACCTGGAAGAGCTCGTCGACAGCAACGCCGCGGTCGAGAACACCCTTCCCCCGGCCGAAAAGTTCGCCAGCCGCATGCAGTCGCTGGGCCTCGGCGATGGCAGCCGCATCGTGCTCTACGACGACAGCCCGCTGAAATCCTCCGCACGCGCCTGGTTCATGCTGACCATGTTCGGTGCGCATGCCGTCGCCATCCTCGACGGCGGCATCGCCAAGTGGAAGGCGGAAGGCCGTCCGCTCAAGACCGGCAAGGAAACGCTGCGCCACCGCCATTTCACCGTGTGGGAAGACCGCAAGAACGTCCGCACCAAGGCGGACATGCTCGCCAACCTGCACAGCAAGGCCGAACAGGTCGTCGACGCGCGCCCGACCGCGCGCTTCACCGGCGCAGAAGCCGATCCGCGCCCCGGCATCGCCTCGGGCCATATCCCCGGATCGGTCAACCTGCCACACAGCGCGCTGTTCAATGCCGATGGCACCTGGAAGACCGGCGACGATCTCAAGGCCGCGTTCGAGGGCGCGGGCATCGATATTGCCAAGCCGATGGTCACCACCTGCGGATCGGGCATGACCGCCAGCGTCGTCGCCTTCGGGGCGCATCTGCTCGGCAAGACCGACGTGTCGCTCTATGACGGCAGCTGGGCCGAATGGGGCGCCGATGCCGACGCGCCCAAGGTGACGGGGTAATTTTTCCGCCTCTCCCCTTCAGGGGAGAGGGCAACGAGACTTGGTGAGCGGCACGCGAACCTAGTGGCAGTGGGAGAGGGGCCAGCGTCGGCATCCAGCCGCCGCCCCTCTCCAACTCCGCCTAGCATGCTGCGCATGCAAGGCTGCGTATCCTCTCCCCTGAAGGGGAGAGGACAGGACAACAATATGC
>LSHP01000019.1 GCA_001555775.1 Acidovorax delafieldii
GTGGCGGGCATGTCCACTCCCCCCGTCCTTTCGTACGAAGACCTTGGCCTGGTCCAGGGCACCGGCTGGTTGTTCCGCGATATCAACCTCCATATCGGCCCGCGCGACCGGCTGGCGCTGATCGGGCGCAACGGGGCGGGCAAGACGACGATGCTGCGGCTGATCGCGGGCGAGATCGAGGCCGACCGCGGACGTCGCACCGTGCAGCCGGGCGTCCGCGTGGTGATGCTGGCGCAGGACCCGGATTTCAAGGGCTTTGCGACGCTGAGCGACTGGGCACTGGCGGGCGATGACGCCCCGCCCGCGCACGAGGTCGCCGCGATCGCCGACCAGATCGGCATCGACCTTTCGCGCGATGCGGCCACCGCCAGCGGGGGCGAACGCCGCCGCGCCGCGATCTGCCGCGCGCTGGCCAGCGAACCCGATGTGCTGCTGCTCGACGAGCCCACCAACCATCTCGACCTCGCCGCGATCGACTGGCTCGAAAGCTGGCTCGGTCGCTTCAACGGCGCGTTCGTCGTCATCAGCCATGACCGCACGTTCCTCGAGCGGCTGACCCGCCAGACGCTTTGGCTCGACCGCGGCAATCTGCGCCGTCAGGAAATCGGCTTTGGCGGCTATGAGGCCTGGATGGAGCAGGTCTATGCCGAAGAGGCGCGCGCCGCCGACAAGCTCGATGCCAAGCTGAAGATCGAGGCGCACTGGCTGGAGCGCGGCGTCACCGCACGGCGCAAGCGCAACCAGGGGCGCCTCGCCAAGCTGTGGGAGATGCGCGCGCAACGCGCCTCTATGCTCGGTCCGCAAGGCACAGCCAAGCTGGAGGCGGTGAGCGACAACAGCAAGACCAAGTCGGTGATCGTCGCCGACCGCGTGTTCAAGAGCTTCGGCGAGGGCGAAGCGAAGCGCACGATCATCAAGGACTTCTCGCTGCGCGTGCAGCGCGGCGACCGGATCGGCATCGTGGGCTCCAACGGCGCGGGCAAGACGACGCTGATCCGCCTGCTCACCGGCGAGCTCGAGCCCGATAGCGGCACGATCACCCTCGCCAAGACGCTCGACGGCGTCATCATCGACCAGCAACGCAAGCTGATGCAGCCCGAAAAGCGCGTGCGCGACGTGCTGGCCGAGGGCGGCGACTGGATCGATGTGCGCGGGGTGCGAAAGCACATCCAGGGCTATCTCAAGGAATTCCTGTTCGATCCCGGCCTGGTCGAAGCGCGGATCGGGACGCTTTCGGGCGGAGAGCGCTCGCGCCTGCTGCTGGCGCGCGAATTTGCCCGCGCCTCGAACCTGCTGGTGCTCGACGAGCCGACCAACGATCTCGATCTGGAAACGCTCGACCTGCTGCAGGAGGTAATTTCGGATTATGACGGCACCGTGCTGATCGTCAGCCATGACCGCGACTTTCTCGATCGCACGGTGACGGTGACGCTGGGGCTCGACGGATCGGGCACGGTCGATGTCGTCGCGGGCGGCTATGCCGACTGGGAGAAGCAGCGCAAGCAGCGCATGGCGAACTGGGTCAAGTCGGGCGCGTCGAAAGCCGCAGCCACTGCGGCTGCCGCTGCGGCGCCTCCGCCGCCGCCCAGGCCCCAGCGCGCCAAGCTCAGCTACAAGGACCAGCGCGATTACGACACGTTGCCCGAGCGGATCGAGGCGATCGAAGCGGCGATCGCGCGCGACGAGGCGGCTTTGTCGGACCCCGATCTCTACACCCGCGAT
Source organism: Acidovorax delafieldii (assembly GCA_001555775.1). Classification (GTDB taxonomy): domain Bacteria; phylum Pseudomonadota; class Alphaproteobacteria; order Sphingomonadales; family Sphingomonadaceae; genus Blastomonas; species Blastomonas delafieldii_A. Next base: position 1,723 of record LSHP01000019.1, read on the forward strand.
CCGGCGAAATTCGCCGCGCTGACCAAGGCGATCGAGAAGGCGCGCGACGAGAAGGACGCGGCGGAAATGCGCTGGCTGGAACTCGCGGAAATGGTCGAGGCGATGGGCTGACCGCCTGGCGTTCAGCGCCGCAGCAATTCCCAGTGCTCGCCTTCATAGGCGATCGAGGCTTCGACCAGCCGGTCCCAGAAATCGCCGATCAGGCCGACGGGAACGCCGAGCTCGAACGCTGCAGCCTTGGCCTGGGCGATCACCTGCGCCTTGCGCGCCTCGTCGCGGACCATCGAGCGGTCGGGCTTGATCCGGGCGGCGGCGCGCATATAGCCGAAACGCCGCGCGAACAGTTCGATGAGCTCGCGATCGAGCGCATCGACGCCCGCGCGCACCTCGGCCATGGTCGCGCAGTCTTCCGGTGCTTTGACAGTGTCTGACATGGCCTCCGGATAGCCGCGCCCGCAGCGCCTGTCGAGCGCGCGGCGCGACTTGACTCTCGCAGCCACCTTCGCCATAGGCCGCGCTTCGCAATTGGCCCTGCACCCCGGTGAAGCAGCGGCCGCATGGCGCATTATCGGCACCATGGCGCGATTCCGGGACTGGAAGCCGCAGCATTCAGGCTGTGGTTCGTCTGACACTCAGACAGCAAATTGGAGAATGACGCGTGTCCAAACGCAACAGTGCAAAGTACAAGCTCGATCGCCGCATGGGCGAGAACATCTGGGGTCGCCCCAAGTCGCCCGTCAACAAGCGCGAATACGGCCCCGGCCAGCACGGCCAGCGCCGCAAGGGCAAGATGTCCGACTTCGGCCTGCAGCTCCGCGCCAAGCAGAAGCTCAAGGGCTATTACGGCGAAATCACCGAGAAGCAGTTCAAGAAGAACTATACCGAAGCCAGCCGCATGAAGGGCGACACCAGCCAGAACCTGATCGGTCTGCTGGAACAGCGCCTCGACATGGTCGTCTATCGCGCCAAGTTCGCGCCGACCATCTTCGCTGCGCGCCAGATCGTCAGCCACGGCCACATCCGCGTCAACGGCGTGAAGTGCAACATCGCCTCGCGCAAGGTGAAGCCGGGTGACGTCGTGTCGCTGGGCAAGAAGGCGCAGGAAATGGCGCTGGTCATCGAAGCCCAGGGCCTGGCCGAGCGCGACATCCCCGATTATGTCGCTCCCGACGGCACCGACAAGGTCACCTTCACGCGCATTCCGACGCTGGACGAAGTGCCCTATCCGGTGAAGATGGAACCCAATCTGGTCGTCGAATTCTATTCGCGCTGATCGGTTTCATCACCGAAACAGATACGAAAAAGGCGGGCCGCAAAGCCCGCCTTTTTTGTTGCATCATTGGCCCGCAAACGCCTTTTCCATGAACGCGGCGCTGGTGCGCAAAAGTTCGGCGCGGATCTCGCCATCTTCCAGATAATGGTCGCGGTTCTTGTAGATGTGCAGCTCTGAACTGCGCCCGGCATCCTTCAGCTTGGCGTCCATGAGCTTGGCATGCCCCACGTCGACATTGCGGTCGATATCGCCATGGAACATCAGCACCGGCGCCTTGAACGCGGCGGCATTCTGCGCGGGTGAGCCTTCCTTGATATGCTTTCCCTCGCCAAGAAAATCGCGGACATAGGCATAGTCGCCCCAGCCATAGCTGTCGCTGCGCAGCAGGGCGAGGTCGGTCACCGGCGCGACCGCGACGACCGCCTTGAACAGGTCCGGCTCCAGCACATTGGATTGCAGCGCCGCGTAGCCGCCATAGGACCAGCCAAAAATGGCCATGCGTTTTGCGTCCGCGCCCTGCCTGGCCAGCCAGTGGGCGCCATCGTTGACATCACCGATCGCAAGTTGCCAGTCCTGGAATGCATTGCGCTTGAGCCAGCTCTGGCCATAGCCAGCCGATCCCCGGAAGTTGGGCTGCAGCACCGCATAGCCGCGCTGCGCAAAGAACTGGGGCAGCCAGTCGAATCCCCAACTGTCGCGCGCCTCCGGCCCGCCATGCGGCATCACCACCACAGGCAGCCCTGACGCACTGGTCTTGCCTGGTGGAAGCGTCAGATAGGCCGGTATCTGGGTTCCGTCGCGGGCCGGATAGGTTATCGACTGCATCTTGCCGAGCGCTACCTGTTCCAGGCCCGGCCGCATCGCGAGGAGATTGGCCAGCGTCTTGGCATCCCGGTCGAACAGGAAGAAGCGACCAGCATTGGTATCGCTGCCCGCCCAGATCAGCATCTTGCGCTCATCCTCGCTCGATTCGACCACCTCGACGATCGGCAGATGCGGGATCGCCTTGGCGAGTTGATCGACCATCTTCTGCACATCGGCATCGATATAGTGAATTTCGCCGGCGTCGGTCGTGTAACGCACGCCGATCACGCGCCCGCGCCGACCGATCCGAGCAAAACCGCTGACGTCGACCTCAGGGTGCGCGAACACCAGTGTTTCGGCATTGCTGCCATCGAGCGAGCGCCGAAAGGCTGCCAGCCGCCCGTCCACGCGGTTCAGGCCGTAGACGACATTCAGCTTGGGGTCGACGGCATAGGGGTCGAATCCCTGTCGGCTCTTGTCCACGGTGCTCAATGGCAGCCAGTCCTTGCTGTCGGGCTTGCGATAATAATAGCGGCGCAGGCCCAGCTCGGCATTCTCGCGCGAGGACATCGTGCCCTTGATCCGCACTCTTCCATAACCGTCGGAGATGAACTCCATGGCTTCGAGATCGGGCTGCTCGACAATCTTGCTACGCAGGGTGCGCGTATCGACCAGATCGACTCCGGTGCCGGATTTCTTCTGCGCGATCAGCGTGCCGGAGCCGGACGAACTGACCGCCTCCTGCGGAATATATTCGCGCACCATCAGAATGTTGCCATCTTCGGATGGGTTCCAGTCGATGACATTGCCGCCGCTCAGCGCCACGCCGAGGCGCATGCCCGTACCGCCCTTGCGGACATTGATGACCTTGACCTCACCTCCGGCCGCATCGACCGCGATCAGGCGCGAGGCATAAAGCGGCCTGCCCTCCAGCATTACCGATGCGATGAGCATGCAGACGAGCCGATCGTTGCCCGACCAATGGCAGGATTCGATACGCTCCGGCTCACCATCGACCCGGAAGACCCCCCGCGGCGTCTGCGGGGTTGGCACCAGGTCGGCCACCATGACAGCGACACCCTGTCCACGGGTCGGCGAAAGATAGACCAGTTTGGTGCCGTCGGGCGAAAGGCTTGCGTTGGTCACCATTTCGCGGGCGCCGAATTGTTCCGCCATGTCGATCGATGGGGCGGCATCCCCAGTTTGCGCTGACAAGATAGCTGACGTCGATGCCATCATCAGACTGGCAAGGATGCCAGCCACCCGGATAGAAAAACGCATCGCAGATCCACTCCCCAAACTCGATCGAGACAAAAATTGCCGTGAATACAAGCAGGAGGCAAGTGTGATCTGTTGATCGCAAAGAAAAAGGCGGACCACAGGCCCGCCTTTAACATCGCATCAAAATACATCCAAAATGGATTCAAATTCGCGATTACACCGTTTCGGGATCGAAGAAGAACAGGGCCTGGCTGATCGCCGCGCGCACCGTGTTGCGGTGGAAAGGCTTGGTGATCAGGAAGGCCGGCTCCGGACGCTCGCCGGTGAGCAGGCGTTCGGGGAAGGCGGTGATGAAGATCACGGGCACGTCGATCTCGCGCAGGATGTCGGCAACCGCATCGATACCCGAACTGTCATCGGCAAGCTGGATGTCGGCAAGGACCAGGCCCGGCTTGTCGCGGCGGGCCTGCTCGACCGCCTCGTCACGGGTTACGGCGATGCCGGTCACGTCATGGCCGAGGTCGCGCACGATCGTCTCGATATCCATCGCGATGATCGGCTCGTCCTCGATGATCAGAACCTTGGCCTTGATCTGGCTGTCGATCTCGCTCAGCGCCTCGCTGACCAGACTGGAGACGGTACGATCGTCCAGGCCCATCAGATAGGCGGTATCGGCGTTCGAGAAACCCTCCATCGCGGTCAGCAGCAGCGCCTGGCGCGACAGCGGCGGAATGCGCCGCAGACGCTGCTCGGCGAGCAGACGGCGCGAATCGTCATCGGCATCGGGATAGGCATCGAAGCTGTCGGCTTCCTCGCGGTCGTCATGCGTCGAACCCCAGATCACCTGGAACACGCGGTACAGACCCAGACGGGCATCGACATCGCTCGGGAACTGGTCGGGCGCGGCGATGATGGCCTGAAGCGTCGCCTTCACATAGGCATCGCCATGATGCTGATCGCCGGCGAGCGCCCGGCTGTAGCGCCGCAACAGGGGTAGATGGGGAGCGAGCGTCTGGCCCAGGGACATGCAATGAAACTCCTTTATCGGCTGGCGCCGTGTCTATGGCCTTCCGCCCCCCGTGTCAAAACCGGGGGCGCAAAGGGATGCCGGATGTGAAAGCAGACAAACCGAACCTCGGCTAAGGAACAATCCGCGCCGCAGTTTGTTTCCTTAAGCGAGACGTTTATGCACAATCCCGCACGATTTTGCGGGCTTGGCAGGGTTGGGACGGCTTGCTAAGCCCATTTCGGGACGGAATTTCAACAGGCGGGATGGGATGCTCGTGCATCGTGACAATGACGATCAGTCCGGCGGCAACAAGCCTGTGAAGGGCCGCGCCGGTACCAAGCCGCATCTGGTAAGCGAAAATCCGGCGCCGGGTGATCCGGCTGCGGCCGATCAACCCGGTGGTGACGACGGCAAGACCCACCTTATCGGGGATGCGCTGAAGTCGGTCTATCAGCGCACGCTTGAGGAGGAGATCCCGGACGACTTTCTGGATTTGCTCAAGCAGTTGAAATAATGCGCAAGGCAGACCGGGCGAAGTTCCCGTTTCTGGCGCCGATCACGCGCCTGTCGATCGGCACCCGCCTTTTCCTCATTCTTGCCATCGCCCTGCTGCCGCTCGCGCTCGGCGCAGTTGTTGCCAACCGCAGTCTGGCCGATACGGCGAACGAGGAGCGCAGCCGCCTGCTCCAGAAGAATGTCGACGATGCGGCCCTGCGGCTCAACTCGGCGATCGACAACGATCTTGCCATCCTCAGCGCCGCCGCATCGCAAATCGCGCTCGGCGAAGATCCGGCCAAGATCTGCCTCAACCTGCGCGAGCAGCTGGGGGCCAAGCAGACGCGCTTTGCCGCCCTGCTCTATGCCAATAATGCGGGACCTCCCGCATGCCAGATCGGGGCAGTGCCGCGCATATTGCGCGAGGTGGGCGCAGATCCCGCTCCGCCGCGCGTCACCCTGGCTATCCCCGCCAAGGGCGCGATCTTTGTCACCCGGGGCCGGGTCTCGGTTGCGCGCGCCGCCGCCTATTACTCGTCCGACAGCCTGTTTGCGCTGGCTGATCCAGTGGATGATGTTCCGCTCTCGCAATTCGAGCTGCGCTCGCGCGACGATGTGCTGCCGCTGACGGAAATTCCCCCCAACTGGCAGCGCAGCCTGAATGCGCTGATGACCGCGCGGCGCATGGTGGCGGGCATCAATCTGGACCTGCGATATGTCCGGCCGAAACAGTCGCCGCCCGAATTCCTGGCCCAGATCATTCCATTCATCACCCTGCTGGCAGCCGCGATCATCGGCTGGCTGGTGGTCAACATCATGCTCATCCGTCCGCTGACGCTGCTGCAGCGCAAGGTGCGCCAGTACGAGATCGGCGAGCAGATGGCACCGATGGACAGGACCGCGTTCAACGCCAGCGAGATCGAGGAGCTCGACCAGGGCTTTGTCGCGCTGGCGCACAAGGTGTCGGTGGACCGCGAGGCGCTGGACGAGGGTCTGAAGCAGCAGGTGCTGCTGACGCGGGAAGTGCATCACCGCGTGAAGAACAACCTGCAGATCATCGCCAGCCTGATCAACCTGCACGCTCGCACGGCCGATTCCGATCCGGCCAAGCTCGCTTATGGCAAGATCCAGCGGCGCGTCGACGCGCTGGCGGTCGTCCATCGCAACCATTTTGCCGGCAACGAGCGCAACGAGGGCATCAATCTGCGCGCGCTGGTGGGCGAGCTGGCGGGCAGCTTCGAACATGCCGACAATGTGCACGGCGGCGACGGGCCCGATATCATGATCGATATCGACAATGTCCATGTCAGCCAGGATGTCGGCGTGCCGATCGCCTTTCTGCTGACCGAGATCCTCGAGCTGATCCACCTGACCCGGCCCGACGCGCCGATCCGCATCTCCGCCGTTCGCAAGAGCGACGATCCGGCCAAGATCGTGCTGCGCGTCGCGTCCCCGGCGCTTGGCCCCAATCCGGCGCTGGAGGAAATGCTGGGCGATGGCATCGACCGGGTGATGACCGGACTTGCCCGCCAGCTGCGCGCGCCGCTGGAGCGCGACACTGCGTTCGAGTGCATCGCGATTGCCGTGCCGGTCTTCGTTCCGGCGAAGGTCTGACGCGATATTGACTGGCCCGTCACGCTCACGCAGGCGCGAATGACGATCTAGCCACCCTTTGCGTAATAGCGTGCGCGGAAGTCGTCGCCGAACTGCGCCATCCGGCCATCGCCGATCGCCGCGCGCATGCCCGCCATCAGGTCCTGATAGAAGCGCAGATTGTGCTCGGTCATCAGCATCGCGCCGAGCATCTCGCCCGATTTGACAAGGTGATGCAGATAGGCGCGGCTGAACCGGGTGCAGGCGGTGCAACCGCAAGCCTCGTCCAATGGTCCCTGGTCCTCGGCATGCCGCGCATTGCGGATGTTGATCGGCCCGTCCCAGGTGAACGCCTGGCCGTTGCGCCCCGATCGTGTCGGCAGCACGCAGTCGAACATGTCGACACCGCGCTCGACCGCGCCGACCAGATCGTCAGGCTTGCCCACGCCCATCAGATAGCGCGGGCGATCCTCGGGCAGCTGGCCGGGCGCATAATCGAGCACGGCGAACATCGCCTCCTGCCCCTCGCCCACCGCGAGGCCGCCGATCGCATAACCATCAAAGCCTATGTCGCGCAGCGCATCGGCGGATTGCTGGCGCAGTTGCTCATCGAGCGAGCCCTGCTGGATGCCGAACAGGGCAGCACGCTCGGCATGATCGCCGCCGCTGTCGAAGCCCTCGCGCGAGCGGCGCGCCCAGCGCATCGATCGCTCCATCGCGGCGGCCTGAACATCGCGCGTCGCGGTGGCGGGCACCAGTTCGTCGAACGCCATGACGATATCCGACCCCAGCAGCCGCTGGATCTCCATCGAGCGTTCGGGGCTCAGCATATGCTTCGACCCATCCAGATGGCTGCGGAACGCGACGCCCTCCTCGGTCACTTTGGTCAGCGCCGAAAGGCTCATCACCTGATAGCCGCCGCTGTCGGTCAGGATCGGGCGCGGCCAGTCCATGAACTTGTGCAGCCCGCCGAGCCGCGCCACCCGCTCCGCACCGGGGCGCAGCATCAGGTGATAGGTATTGCCCAGGATGATGTCCGCACCGAGCTCGCGCACCTCGGCAGGCTTCATACCCTTGACCGTGGCAGCGGTACCCACCGGCATGAACGCGGGCGTGCGGATGGTGCCGCGCTTCATGGCGAGCTCGCCCAGCCGGGCCTTGCCATCGCGCGCGGTGATCGAAAAGGCGAATCTGGGCGGGGTCTCGGTCATGGCGGCGCGCTCTAGCGGCTTTGGCCGCGCGGAGCAAAGGTTTGAAAGGCGCGAGGGGTTTGACGACTCGGCGGGCCTGTGTCAGCGATAGGGCCGGATCCAACCCCACAGGAAAGCCGCAGAATGTCGCACAGCCCAAGCCTCACCGCTCTTGCCTCGGCGCTGATCGCTGCGGCCTCGCTCGCGGCCTGTTCGCAGGACAAGCCGGCCGAGGCCGAGCAGACCAGCAGCAAGGCGATCGAAAAGGCGGCGACCGAATTGGCCGCGCAGGAAAAATGCTATGGTATCGCGCTCGCCAAGCAGAATGACTGCGCCGCCGGGCCCGGCACCAGCTGTGCGGGCACGTCGAATGTCGACTATCAGGGCAATGCCTGGAAGTTCACCGAGGCGGGCGAGTGCGAGAAACTGGGCGGATCGCTGACCGAAGTGGCCGACAACGATCCGCCGGTTCCGCCCAAGGGCTAGACCCTGTTCGCTTTTGATGGAATCAAAAGCTGGGTCTAGCTTTCTGTTTTGCCGTGATTTCCGAGCCGTGAAATGTTCCATTTCACTCGAAATCACTCTAGGCGATCAGAACACCGCTTTCGGGGTTTTCTCCTCCATCATCGCCGCGCGCACCATCGGCACCGGCGGTCCGCCATAGGATAGGAAGGCATCGTGGAACGCCTTCCACGCCTCGCGCCCGCCCTTGCCTGCGGTCCAGTCGGCGCGCAGCTTGCGGATCATCAGCTTGCCGAGCGTATAGTTGAGATAGCCCGGATCATATGTGCCGCGCAGCGCCTGCTGCCGGGCATTGCCCTCGTCGACATAGCATTGGTCGCGGAACAGCGCGATCGACTGGTCGACGCTCATGCCGCCGGTATGCAGGCCGATGGCCGACAGATAGCGGCAGTTGCGCAGCAGCGCGTTGGCAAGCTGGCCGATATGCACTTCCGGATCGCCCTTGCCGAGCCCGGCCTCCCACATCATCTCCTCGGTATAATGCGCCCAGCCTTCGGCATAGGCATAGCCGACGAACAGCCGGCCGAAGAACGACTTGGCGCGGTTGGCGTGGAGGAAGTTGAGGAAATGGCCGGGCCAGACCTCGTGCACGCTGGTGAACAGCAGGTCTTTCCTGGGCGGAATATATTCGGCCTGAACTTCCGGTGCCCATGACGGGTCGGGCGGCGAGATGTAATAGACCGACGGCAGGCCTTTCTCGTACGGCCCCGGAATATCGATATAGGCCGAATTCTGCCGGTTATAGGGCGGCGATTCCTCGACCTTGGCCTCTTCGGTGCCGGGGATCGAGACCAGATCCTTGTCGACCAGAAAGGCGCGCAGCTCGGGCAGCTGCCGCCGCGCCTCGGCGACCGGGCCATCTTCGGGCTTGTCCTTGGCAAGCTTGGCCATGCAATCGGGCATGGTCGCGCCCGGCGCGAATTGCGCGCAGGCGGTGGCGAGCGCCTGCTGGTTGCGTTTCAGATCCGTCTCGCCGATTGCCTCCAATTCGGCCAACGGCAGATCGACCATCTCGGTATCCACCAGCATCTGCGAGAACAGCTGGGGTCCGATGGCATAGCCGACCCTTGCCGTGGCCTTCTCGGCCTTGAGCCAGTCGGCAAGGCCCTGCATCGCCTTGCTCGCTTCGGCCGTGGCGGCTTCGAGATCCTTCTTGACCGCTTCGTCGGTCACCTCGGCAAAGGCCGCGCGCGCGTCGCCGGTAAAGAAGCTGGCATAGCCGCCGAAGGCGTTGACGCCATAATCGATCGCATAGGGATCGAGCGGCGATTTGAGATTGGCCCTGATCTGCTCCGCCGCCTTGGGCACGGCGCGCGCATAGGCGATGAACGCCTTGGCGCGCGTGGTCACATCGGCATAGGGCCGCGTCACATAGACCGACGGATCGAGCGTGCCGGTATAGAAGGCCGGGTTGCGGTGCGGCCAGTCGGCGGCCTTGAGCCAGAACAGCTCCCCCTTGACCACAGCGATCAGATAGTCGCGCTCAAACTTCTGGTCCTCGTCCAACTTGGCGGGGTCCATCGCCTGCGCATCGGCGAGCGTCTTGTCGAGAAACGCGATCTGGTCCGCCAGCCCCTCTTCCGACCAGTCGGGCAGCTTCCCGTCGAATTCGTGCCGCCCCTGATAGACCGCGAAATCGGGATTGCGCGGGAAATAGCCGGTCAGGAAACCGTCGAGGAACTTGCCCCATTCGCTGCCGGTATCGATGCCGGTGCCCTTTTCCGCCGGCTCCGAGGGAGCACCGCCGCTGCACGAGACAGCGAGTGTCGCCAGCGAGACGGCGGCTAGAATGCGTTTGGCAAGATGCATATGGGCGACCTCTTGGATTTCCGGTTTCCGCCCTTGCTGGCACCCTTGCACGCGGTTGGAAAGAGGCATTTTTTTGCAGGCGCACAACAGCCTGTGCATGGTTCGGCCAAGTTCATCTTGCTTGCCGCACGGCACCGCCTGGCCTACCGACGCGGCCATGGAATCCGTAGCCGCTCCGCATCCGTTCACCATTGCCAATTACCGCGCCTATTGGCTGACGCGCCTGGCGTCGATGCTGGCGCTCTACTGCATGATGCTGATCGTCGGCTGGCAGGCCTATAATATCGCGCGCGAGACGATGGACATCGCCGCCAGTTCGGCGCGGCTCGGGATGATCGGGCTGTTGCAGTTCGCGCCGCTGTTCGTGCTCACTCCGCTGGTCGGCTGGATAGCGGACCGGATGGACCGCCGCCTCGTGGCCCGGATTGTACTGTTCTGCCAGGCCGGTATCGCGGCGACGCTGGCCTGGACGACGGCGCAAGGCCTGATCAGCCTGCCGATCCTGTACATCATCGCTGCGATGCTGGGGACCGCGCGCGCGTTCCTGGGCCCGTCGCTGAGCGCGCTCGCGCCCAATCTGGTACCCAAGGCCTCGCTGCCGACCGCGATCGCGCTGTCCTCGATCGCCTGGCAATCGGGCATGCTGATCGGCCCTGCCATGGCCGGACCGCTTTATGCCATCCGGCCCGACCTGCCCTATATCGTCAGCGCCTGTCTCTATGCGCTGGCGGGCCTCGCCATGCTGACCGTCGGCCCCGTGCCGCGCACGATCATGGACAGGGGCAAGGGACCGATCGCGCAGATCATCGACGGCATGGCCTATGTCGGCCAGAACAAGCTGGTGCTGGGCGTGATCACGCTCGATCTCTTCGCGGTGTTCCTGGCCGGCTCCACCGCTTTGCTGCCGGTGTTCGCGCGCGACATATTGAAGGTCGGCGAACAGGGCCTGTCGCTGCTCGCCTCCTCCCCGGCTGCCGGCGCAGCCCTGGTGGCGTTCGTCTTCTCGTTCCGCCCGATCCGGACCAATGTCGGCAACAAGATGCTGGTCAGCGTGCTGCTGTTCGGTCTTGTGACGGTGATCTTCGGCTTCAGCCGTATTCTCGTCGTCTCGATGGCCTGCCTGTTCGTCGCAGGCGCAGCGGACATGTTCAGCGTCTATGTCCGCCAGTCGCTGATCCAGCTCAACACGCCCGACGACAAGCGCGGGCGGGTTTCGGCGGTCTCGCTGCTGACGGTCTCCGCCTCGAACGAACTCGGCGATGCCTTTTCGGGCATGCTCGCCTGGCTGATCGGCCCGGTGGCAGCGGTTGTGGCGGGCGGCGGCGGCGCTATATTGATCACGGCGCTCTGGTCCCGGCTGTTCCCGCAGATCGGGGCCGCGCGCAGCTTCGATCCTGCCGAGGAAGAAGCCTGATCCCCATTTGACAGCGCCAGACATACAGGCGCGCTGAAGCAGGAGACACTTCGACATGATCGCTGCCAATATTCTCGAAACCATCGGCAAGACCCCGCATGTCCGCATCAACCGGCTGTTCGGCGACGCGCAGGTATGGATCAAGTCCGAACGCTCGAACCCGGGCGGATCGATCAAGGACCGAATCGCGCTAGCGATGATCGAGGCGGCGGAGGCCGATGGCTCGCTCAAGCCCGGCGGCACGATCATCGAGCCGACATCGGGCAATACCGGCGTGGGCCTGGCGATGGTCGCGGCGGTCAAGGGCTATAAGCTCGTTCTCGTGATGCCCGAAAGCATGTCGATCGAACGGCGGCGGCTGATGCTGGCTTATGGCGCGACCTTCGACCTGACGCCGCGCGAAAAGGGCATGAAGGGCGCGATCGAGCGCGCGCAGGAGCTGATCGAGCAGACCCCCGGCGCATGGATGCCGCAGCAGTTCGAGAATGCCGCGAACATCTCGGTGCATGTGCGGACCACCGCGCAGGAGATTCTCAACGATTTTGCCGATTCGCCGATCGACGTGATGATCACGGGTGTCGGCACGGGCGGTCACATCACCGGATGCGCCGAGGAGTTGAAAAAGCACTGGCCCGCGCTCAAGGTCTATGCGGTCGAGCCGACTCTTTCCCCCGTGATTTCGGGCGGTCAGCCCGGACCGCACCCGATCCAGGGCATCGGCGCGGGCTTCATCCCCGGCAACCTGCACACGCGGCTGCTCGATGGCGTAATCCAGGTCGATCCCGCCGATGCCAAGCAGATGGCGCGCCGCTCCGCCAGCGAAGAGGGCATGCTGGTCGGTATCTCGTCCGGCGCTACGCTGGCCGCGATCGCGCAGAAGCTCTCCGATCTGCCTGCAGGATCGCGCGTGCTGGGCTTCAATTATGATACCGGCGAGCGCTATCTGTCGGTACCCGATTTCCTGCCCGAATAAGGCTCGCGCAACCCGCCACATGAGCGCCTGCGCCATTCCCGGCGAATCGATCCGATCCGCCGGGCAGCTGCATGACCTTTTCATCCAATACTGGCACAATCCGTCCTGCAAACCTTCCGACTGCACCGGAACGGACGCAACTAGCGCGTCCTGACCGGGAATCATTCCATTCCGGCTCGAGTTGAGATATATCCGAAGTGAAGGTTAATGTATCCAAAGTGGATATACCGTCAAATCGGGGGGATATCTTGGAGCCAAGTCGCATAGAATTGACCGACGTGCAGGTCAGTTGTCTGCGCCTTGTGGCAGATGGCTATACTTCCAAGCAGATCGCCAAGAAATTGGGGCTGACCCCAATGACGGTCGACCAATATCTTCAGCGCGCCAAGACGGCGATGGGCGCGCCCGATCGACGCACGGCCGCGCGCTGGCTCGCCGAAAGCCAGCAAATTCCGCCATTCAAGTCTTTTGAACTCAAACCGCCGCCGGTTGTCGAGCCGGCCAATGATGTGACACCTCCTGTGGCGTCGGCAGCGGATATGCCGAACGCTGAAGCCACCGGCCAGTGGCAGATGCGGTTCGGATATCCTCCTGTCGGCGGCATCAGAACATCGCTGGACGCAAGCCAGAAGACGACGACTATCCTGCGGATCGCAGGCCTGTCGCTCATCTATACGACGGCATTTGCGCTGGTGCTTGGCGGGGCGCTCAGGGCGTTCAGCTGATCTGGTGCCTGGATCGCCAACCCGTGCACCGTGACCGGTGCGAGAAGGAGAAGACCCATGCACATCGATGGTAACGCCGTCCGCATTGTCGCCCAGGATACCCGCTCGTCCTTTGCCAGCTATGATCGCGCCATTCTCGACGCGGCCCGGCTTTCGATGACCATGCTGGAAGCGAACGCGCTTTCCGAAGTGCCTGCTCGCGACTCGCAGATCGCCCTGCGCGCCATCCATGAAAGCACCGGCCATCTTATTTCTGCACGCGGCAGCATGGTGAAGCTGGTCGGCCATCTGAACTCGGTCAAGCGCCGCAGCGATCAGGCCCCGATGAACGTCGGCTGCCCTGGTCCCACGCCTCTCGGGTCGCTCCAGGACGAGGCGTCGGAAGCCGAACCCGCGTTCGGATGACCGCCGGTCGGCAATGCGTTGAGCCACGACCATGATCACGATCATCTTCTGGCTCTTCGCATTGCTGAGCGGCGGCTTCGTCTGGCTGCACGGAAAGTCTGAAGGCAGACGCGCAATCCTGCTGTTTCTGGCCGCAACGCTGCTGACCGCGGCCGTTCAGGTGCTGCACACCCGGTGGCAGCAGACGCATTGGCCGCTGATGGCGGTCGATACCGCCTATCTGGTCGCCGCCTATGTCTTCGCGTTGCGCAGCGACCGTTACTGGCCGCTCTGGATCGCCGCCTTTCAGCTTCTCACCGTAGCCACCCATTTCGCGACGATCATCGCTCCGGATTATCTGCCGAAGATATACTCGGCGATTGCCACCTTCTGGGTAGTTCCCCTGCTGCTCAGCATGGTTGCCGGGGTGTATCTCGATCACCGCGCACTCAAACGCTTGGTGCCCCCCCAATGACCCAATTCTATTGCCTCATCCTCGTCCCCGAAACCGGCGAGGCGACACCACCCCAGCCGCTGCTCGACGCCAACGAAGGTCACGTCCGTCAATGAGGTGTAATTTGGGGTGTGGTCACCGGGCTGCATG
>LSHP01000020.1 GCA_001555775.1 Acidovorax delafieldii
GGGTAGGCGTTTGCGGGCTAGCTCTGGCGCGGACAACCCACCCCTAACCCCTCCCTGGCCAGGGAGGGGCATAGGTTGCTGCATCACGCGACAATCAGATATTCGCTTCCACCAGCCAGTCGTGGAATAGCCGCACCGCGCGCGTCTCGAGCGCGCGCGGCTTGCAGACGAACCAGTAGCTGTACGGGCTCTCGACCCGCACGTCGAACAGCTTGGCGAGCCGCGCATCGCCCGATCGGGTGAGATGGTCGTCGTGCATGATCGCGATGCCCAGGCCCTGGGCCGCCGCTTCGAGCATCAGCGGGCCGCTGTCGATATGATCGATCGATTGCGGGTGCAGGTCCGTGAGGCCCAGCGCCTGCTTCCAGGCGTCGAACGAATGCGCCATCTCGTTGTGCACGAGGATGGTCTGGCGGTTGAGCGTTGCAAGATCGGGGCGCGGGCCGATGCTTTCGACCAGCTCCCGCGAGGCAATGGCATAGACATAGTTGCGGTCGAGCCGCACCGAATGCAGCGCCGGATCGGGGTGTTCGGCCAGGATGATCGCCGCGTCGAGCGTGTCGCCTAGCCGCGCTTCGGCATGGCCCGATGTGTCCACGTCGATATGCAGCATCGGATAGAGCCGCCTGAGTTCGCCCAGCCGCGGAACCAGCCGCTGGCTTCCGAACAGCGGCAGCATGCCCAGGCGCAGCCTCAGCACACGACTGTCGTCCATATGCGCGGCGACGGCGTCCGCGAGCGCGTCGATCGCGGGCGCGACGCTGGCGTAGAGCGCTTCGCCTGCCTCGTTGAGCTTGAGCTGCTGGTTATGGCGCTTGAACAGCTTCTTGCCGACGAAATCCTCCAGCCCACCGATGCGGCGGCTGAGCGCGGAAGGCGAGAGCGCGAGCTCGCTCGCCGCAGCCTTGGCCGAGCCAAGCCGCGCGACGCGCAGAAATGCTTCGAGGGAACGCAGGGGAGGGAGACGTCGCATGGCCATGTGTTGCGCATTATTGCAGTGCAGCGGAAATGTGCAATTGCAAATATGGACGGACTGCGGTTTTACGCGACCTCAGTTGCATCCTTTGCAACTCAAATCAATCTTTTCGCACTTGCACAATAAGGGCTCCTGACCCATATTGATCATGCCTTTCAGGCATCCTCTCCTAAAAACTTTATCGGGTCAGCCTTCGGGCTGGCCCTTTTTTTATGTCTGGATGGCCTGTGGCCGCAGCCTCTAACCCAGCCGATCGGGCTTGGCAAATCCTTTGATTTCCGGGGGTTTTTTTGCAGTTGCGAAGAGATGGCGCCGCAAAGGATTGCAGTCGTGCGAGGTAAGCGGTGTCATAAGCGGTGACAGGCAAGCGACAGCGAAAGTATCCTAATCGCGATTCGCGAATCACAAGGTGATGGTGCGCGTCGCCGGATGGTACTTGTCGAGATGTTTGCGGATGATCTTCAGGTTGCGCGTGTTCGAACGCCAGAAGAAGTCAAACGCATCACCCACCAGCGGTACCGCGCCGATCAGGCTGTCGAAACCGACATTGGCCGCCATCCGCGCGAGCTGGAATTTGGACATGCCCAGGTTGCGCGCCTCCCAGACGATGTACAGGCCCATCGCGCCAGTGATGACGTCGCCCAGCACGGGGACGAGACCGAGCACGAAATCGAGCCCCACCTTGCGATTGACGCCGGGCAGGGTGAAGCTGCGCTCGAGCATCATTTCCAGCATCTCGACACGCTGGCGGATCGCCTGCGGATCGTTCGACAGCGCGGGCATGGCTGCGCGCAGCTGCTCCATCTGTTCAGGCCGGATCGTCTTCATAGGTTACCTCCGCAACCCCTTGCGCGCCCTATCTGGGGATGACGACCATGTCCGGCAAGGCGTGCCAGCCATCGGCGGTGATGGCAAAGCCGGGCACGTTCCCACGCACCAGCGAATAGCGGATCGGCGTGCCCAGCGGGATGAAGATATTGGCCGACGTGATCGCGACCTCGGCCTCGGCCATCTTGGCCATGCGCACCGCCGGATCGACCGCCCGCCGGGCCTGGGCCAGCAGCACATCGCCTTCCTCGTTGCACAGCGGGCGCACCGCGCAGGCGAGCTGGTTGAGGAACCAGCCGGGCTGGCGATAATGCGCAACCTCGTCGATCAGCCGCAGATCGGCTGCCGCGTCGGGCGCCACCATCCGGGCATCGAGCCCGATCGTCTGCAGATCGCGCCGGATGCGGCCGAATACCAGCCGCGACCCCGGGCCGCGCGGCATGGCGATACGCAGCATGGGTAACGTTGCATTGGCCTGCCGCCAGCGCACGATGCGCCCGCGCGCCAGATCGCGCCGCGCCTCGATGGTCAGGTCGGTCCAGCGGTCGCCGATCAGCGGCTGGTAGCGCGGCAGACCCAAGGGCACGATGCGCGCGGTCACCTGCCACTGGCCGATGCCCAGCGGGGTCATCAGCGCCTCGCGATCGATCGCCAGCGCGATCGCCTCGCGATTGGCGGGGTCGCTGAGAAAGCCCTTGCCGTTGACCACCAGCAGCCCGAACAGCCCGATGACCGGATCGGCGCGCACGTCATTGTCGGAAATGCCCGCCGCGCTCAGATAGGGCAGATGCTCGAACCGCCCGCCGAGCACCATCGCGGTTTCGCCCATCGAAAATCGCGCGATCGCCCTCGCCGCGCGTTCGGTGCGGACCTCGAGCGGGCGAACCATGCGCCGCGGGTCCGGCCCCATCGAATCGTCGACACGTTCGGTCAGCAGCGTCCAATAGGTCTGGCGATCCGCGGCCAGCGGCCCGGTGCCGCTGCCGTTGCGGCGGATGCCCAGCTCGGGTTGCGCCAGGATGCGCAGCAATTCGGGCTGGGGCGCGAGCAGCCGGATCTCGATGACGCGCCCGGTCATCGAGCGGATGTCGCGAACCTCCGCCGTGTCGGCCCCAAGCGCGCTCTTCGCCTCGATCTGCAAGCGGCGCTTGAGCGCGGCGGCGACATGCTCGGAGGTTACGGGATCGCCATTCTCCCAGCGGGCGTTGCGCAGCCGGAAGATATAGCTGAGCCCGTCATCGGTGACGATCCAGCGCTCGGCGAGCCCCGGCACGATGTTGCCCAGCGCATCGAGCCGCACGAGCCCCTGCGAGGTCGCCGCGCGCAGATAGGCCGAGCCGGGCTCCAGCACGGCAGCATCGAGATTGTTGCGGCTGGAGGAATCGATGATCGAGATGCCGAGCGGTGAGCTGTCCGAGCTGCTGCAGGCCGAAAGCGCCAGCGTCGCCGCAGCCATCAGGCCCGAAATGGCCTTTTTCCATGCGCCGGTCATGCCTCGCCTCGCGTCGCTCACTTGCCCCTGGCCGCGATAGCAGGGGCTGGAGCGAGGGACAACGCCGCGCTCGGATGGATGTTGCCGGGATTGTCGATCCAGCCGCGCACGCGCGGGGCGACGAGCGCGCCGCTGCGATAGAACCAAAGGGGGATGACCGGCATCGCATCGAGCAATCGCGCCTCGGCGGCGCGCATCGCGGTCATCCGGCGCGCGGGGTCGGGTTCGGCCATCGCCCGGTCGAGCAGCGCGTCATAGCTTGGATCGGCAAAGCCCGAATAGTTGACCTCGCCTGCATCCGACCGGTGCACCGCGAGGAAATTCTCGGGCGCGGGCAGATCGGCGATCCAGCCAGAGCGCGCCATCTGGAAATCGCCGCGCCGCATCGCCGCGAAATGCAGCGCTGGCTCGCTGTTGAGCACACTCGCCTCGACGCCGAGCGGCTTCCACATCGCCGCCAGCGCGACCGCCATGCGGCGATGTTCGGCGGACGAGTTGATGCGGATTTCGAAGCGCAGCGGGCGCGCGGGGCCGTATCCGGCGGCAGCGAGCAGGCGTTTCGCCTCGGCCTGGCGGCGCTTGAGCGAGAGGCTTGCCCAATCGGGGCGTACGGGCAAGCCGACATAGAGCGCGGGTGGCACCAGACCATAAGCCGGCGCATTGCCCATCGGCAGCAGCGCGCGCGCCAGCCATTCGCGGTCCGCCGCCATGCCGAGCGCACGGCGCACGCGAACGTCATCGAAGGGCGGATTGCGCGTGTTCATCGTGAAATAATAGCTGCCCAGATAATCGCCGGTGCGCACCGCGCTGGGGCGCTGCTGCTTGAGCCAATCATGGCGGCTTTGCGGATAGTCCCCGGAAATATCGGCTTCGCCCGCCAGGAACAGCCGCATTCCCGCGAGCGGATCGTCGACCGGCTTCCAGATCACCGTGCCGATCGGGGCGCGGCCGCGATGCCAGTTCGGATTGCGCTCGAGCACCAGCCGGTCGTTCAACCGCCAGTCGCGGGTGCGATAGGGGCCGGAGGTGACCAGCGGGCGCTCGGCGGTCCAGTCCGCCGCGCCTTGTCCCGCGCGATGCAGCGGCAGCGCCGCCATCGCCGGGTGCGCGAGCAGAGCGGGTAGCTGCGGGAAGGGGGCAGCGAGCCTCACCACAACCGCTGCATCGCCATCGGCCTCCACCGACCGGATCGCGGCGAACAGCGCGGTGTGCGGCGACCCGGTCGCCTTGTCGTTCAGCCGCTGCCAGCCGCGCGCGAACACCGCCGCGGTGATCGGCGTGCCATCGGAGAAGCGCAGGCCGGGACGCAGGATGAACCGCCAGGTCAGCCCGTCGGGGGATACCTTCCAGTCGCGCGCCAGCCCCGTCACCGCCATGCCGAACACATTGAAGCGGGTCAGCCCCTCGAACTGGTCCGCCGCAACGCGCAGCGAGGCGAGGTCCGAATAGACCTGCGGGTCGAGCCCGCGAATCTCGGCATCGGCCAGCCGCACCAGCCGGTCGGGGCCGGGCGTTGCGGCCTGCGGAGCCTTCGCACCCGAACAGGCCGCGAGCAGGGCAGACAGCAGCAGGATGAGGAGCACGCGCATTCCCGCCTGTTTGCCGTCTTAGCGCGCCAGGGGGAAGCGCGAATGCACCGGATCATGCTATTGCGTCCGCTCGGCTCGCCGCATGGGCGGGAACGGATCGCCGCCCTGACGCGTCCCCTGTGCATTCACATCACAAGGGAAATCATGACCATGCTGAACAGGAAGAGCCTGTCGCTGGGCGCCGCGCTGATCGCGGCGACCGTGGTGAGCGGCTGTGCCGGGACCGGCTATAACGATCGCGGGTTCGGATCCTATCGTCAGTACGACTGGAACCGGCCCGATCCGAGCTATGGTGGCTATGACGCGGGACGCTACTACCGCGACGACCGCCGCTATCGCGAACGCCGCCTCGGGCGCAACGACCGGATCTATCGCGGGCAGGACGGGCGCTATTATTGTCGCCGACCGGACGGGACGACCGGGCTGATCGTCGGCGGCCTCGCGGGCGGCATTCTCGGCAACATCATCGCGCCGGGCGATTCGCGTACGCTGGGAACGATCCTCGGCGCGGCGGGCGGTGCTGCCGCTGGCCGGGCAATCGACCGCAACGGCGCGCGCTGCCGCTGATCGCAGTAAAGGAAAAGGCGCCCCGGGTGATCCCGGAGCGCCTTTCGTGTCTCTGGCAGCTACGCGAACTTAGTAGCTGTAATACATGTCGAATTCGACCGGGCTGGGGGTCGTTTCCCAGCGGATCACATCGTCCCATTTCAGCTCGATATAGGCTTCGATCTGGTCCTTGAGGAACACGTCGCCCTTGAGCAGGAAGTCGTGATCGGCGGCCAGCGCGTCGAGTGCTTCGCGCAAGCTGCCGCACACGGTCGGCACTTCCTTCAGCTCTTCGGGCGGCAGGTCGTACAGGTTCTTGTCCATGGCTTCGCCGGGATGGATCTTGTTCTGGATGCCGTCGAGACCGGCCATCAGCAGCGCCGAATAGCACAGATAGGGGTTCGCCATCGCGTCGGGGAAGCGGAACTCCACGCGCTTGGCCTTTTCGCCGGTGCCATACGGAATGCGGCACGAGGCCGAGCGGTTGCGGCTCGAATAGGCGAGCAGCACCGGTGCCTCGAAGCCCGGCACCAGACGCTTGTAGCTGTTGGTGGTCGGGTTGGTGAAGGCGTTCAGTGCCTTGGCATGCTTGATGACGCCGCCGATAAAGTACAGGCACATTTCCGAAAGACCCGCATAACCGTTACCGGCGAACAGCGGCTTGCCTTCCTTCCAGATCGAGATGTGCGTGTGCATGCCCGATCCGTTGTCGTTCTTGATCGGCTTGGGCATGAAGGTCGCGGTCTTGCCATAGGCCTGGGCGACCATGTGCACGACATATTTGTAGATCTGCATGCGGTCGGCGGTCTGGGTCAGCGTGCCGAAGGTCAGGCCGAGTTCGTGCTGTGCGGAGGCCACCTCATGGTGGTGCTTGTCGCAGGGCAGGCCCATTTCGAGCATGGTGCTGACCATCTCGGCGCGCACGTCGGTCATGCTGTCGACCGGCGCGACCGGGAAATAGCCGCCCTTGGCGCGCGGACGGTGGCCCAGATTGCCGCTGTCATAGCTGCGGCCGGTATTGGTCGGCAGTTCGATATCGTCGATCGCGAACATCGAACCGTTATAGCCGTCCGAGAAGCGCACATCGTCGAACATGAAGAATTCGGCTTCGGGGCCGACATAAACGGTGTCGCCGATGCCGGTGGACTTGAGATAGGCCTCGGCGCGCTTGGCGGTGCTGCGCGGGTCGCGCGCGTAAAGCTCGCCGGTGCCCGGTTCCACGATGTCGCAGAACAGGATCAGCATCGGATCGGCCGAGAACGGATCAATATAGGCGGCGTCCAGATCGGGACGCAGGATCATGTCGGATTCGTTGATCGCCTTCCAGCCTTCGATCGACGAGCCGTCGAACATCAGGCCGTCTTCCAGCTCGTCCTCACCGATGACGCCGGCGCACATCGTCAGGTGCTGCCACTTGCCCTTGGGATCAGTGAAGCGGACATCGACCCACTCGATCTCGTTTTCCTTGATCATTGCCAGAATATCTGCGGCGGTTTTTGCCATTGTTGCTTTCCCTCTTCGTCTATCTGCGATCCGGGCCTTGCGACCCCCCTCGGGTGGAACTGATCTGATTGTTGCGGCCTTGCCGGGGCAGGCCTCTCCTGGGTTTTGCGCGCGTCCTGTTGATCAGACCGCGTCGTTATCCCGTTCACCCGTGCGGATGCGGAGTGCGGTTTCCACAGGGATCACGAAAATCTTGCCATCGCCGATGCGGCCGGTCTGCGCGGCGGCGGCGATCGCCTCGACCACGCGCTCGGCCAGCGCGTCGTCGACCACGACCTCAAGCTTCACCTTGGGGAGGAAATCGACGATATATTCGGCGCCCCGGTACAGCTCGGTATGGCCCTTCTGGCGGCCGAAGCCCTTGGCCTCGGTCACGGTGATGCCCGAGACGCCGACTTCGTGCAGCGCCTCCTTCACCTCATCGAGCTTGAACGGTTTGATGATCGCCTCGATCTTCTTCATAAGTCCCTGATCATCCTGTCGTCTTCCGCCTGACCCGCAAGGGCAGGGCGGTTGTGGGAAGCAACACAGCGGCGAACCGCTGCGTCATGATATGGCTGTATGAGGCTTTGACAACCTGCACGCGGCGCGGTCCCCCGAGTCCCCCATTGACTGCTACCAAACAATTAACGTGCCAAGACGCATTCCGCCACAAAAGCTTGTGTGCGGTGCAATATTATTGCGGGGCGTGATCGATTTGCGGGCAAGCTTGCAGGGCGGTGCCTGTTTTTTGGGCAGGCAGCCATTGCAAAGTGCGGAATTGTCACGCTGGGGCAGGTGGGATATAATCGCACCACAGCAAAGGAACGACGATGGAAAAGGCCAGCATCACCCTGACCGACGCGCATCACAAGCTGCTGCATGCAGCCGTCGAAGCAGGCGAATACGCGAGTATCAGCGAAGCGATCCGCGATGCCTTGCGCCGTTGGGAACTCGAACGCCAGATGCAGCAGGCCGAGCTGGAGCATCTGCGCCGCGAAATCCAGAAGGGTATCGACGATATTGAGGCAGGGCGGGTCGTCGAGTGGGACCCTGAGGCCATGAAGCAGCGCCTTCGTGCCAAATATGCCAAATGATCCGACTATCAGTCTCGATCGAAGCGCAGGCTGACCTTGACGCGATTGCAGAGTATATCGCGCGCGACGATCTCGCGGCAGCGGAACAGTTCATCGAAAAGCTGACCGGCATGTTCGACCGGCTTTGCGATGGGCCCGGAATCGGCTCGCCGCGGGATGATCTGATGGCCGGTTTGCGTGGACGCGCTTTCGGAAGCTACATTATCTTTTATCGGGCTCGACACGAGGTCCTCGAAATCGTGCGGGTCATCCATGGTGCCCGGGATCAGACCAAGATTTTTGGAGCGGCCCACAGGTCCACTGATCAATAAGGCGGCCGGTCCAGCCCCTTCGCGCTCTTCGTGAAGATCTCGCAGCCAGTCTCGGTGATGCCGATCGAATGTTCGAACTGCGCCGAGAGCGAGCGGTCGCGGGTCACGGCGGTCCAGCCGTCCTCGAGCATCTTCACTGCATGCTTGCCGATATTGATCATCGGCTCGATGGTGAAGAACATGCCGGGCTTGAGCTCGGGCCCGGTGCCTGGGCGCCCCACATGCACCACTTCGGGCGCGTCGTGGAACAGTTTGCCCAGGCCATGGCCGCAGAAATCGCGGACGACACCATAGCGGTGCTTTTCGGCATAGGACTGAATCGCGTGCGCGACATCGCCCATCGTGTTGCCGGGCCTGGCCTGCTCAATGCCCAGCATCAGGCATTCATAGGTCACATCGACCAGCCGCCGTGCCTTGACGCCGACATCGCCGATCAGGAACATGCGGCTGGTATCGCCGTGCCAGCCATCGACGATCGGGGTCACGTCGATATTGACGATATCGCCGTCCTTGAGCTTGCGGTCGCCGGGGATGCCGTGACATACGACATGGTTGATCGAGGTGCAGCAGCTATGCGTGAAACCGCGATAGCCGAGCGTCGCCGGAATGCCGCCACCGGCCAGCATCAGCTCGCGCGCCTTCGCGTCGATCTCCTCGGTGGTCACGCCTTCCTTAACGAACGAAGTCAACTCGTCGAGCACATGCGCGGCGAGTTGCCCCGCCTTGCGCATGCCTTCGAAGCCCTCGGGGCCGTGCAGCTTGATCGTGCCATCGCGCATCGGCGTGTCGGCATTGGTGACGTGGACATATTGGTTCATGGTGATTCCATATAGGGCAGGGGCGGCGATTTGGCGACCCCTTGCGCGTTCCTGGCGGGTTGGGACCGGGCTTAGTCCATTGACTTAGTCCGGTCAATGGACTAACCTCAAGCCCATGACCAGCATCGTCAACGTCCATGACGCGAAAACGCACTTTTCCAAGCTGCTCGACCGCGCGCATGCCGGCGAGGAGATCATCCTGGCCAAGGCGGGCAAGCCCTATGCCCGGCTGGTGCCTTTGGAGCGGCCCAAAGTGGAGCGTCGACCGGGTCGGCTGAAGCTTGCCAATCGCATTCCCGACAGCTTTTTCTTCGATCCGCTGCCCGAAGAAGAGCTTCGCGCCTGGGAATGACCGATTATCTGTTCGATACGCATGCACTCGTATGGTGGTGGTTGGGGGACCCGGCCTTGCCGCGCGCGGTGGCGGAGGAAATTGGCGACGAGCGCAACACCATATTCGTGAGCGCCGTGTCTGCCTGGGAAGTCGCAACCAAATGTCGCATCGGCAAATGGGAAGCTGCCATTCCGGTATACGAGAAGTTCGAGCATCTGGCGCGAGCAGACGGCTTTTTCGAACTTGGCGTCAGCGTGTCCACTGGCTTGCTCGCAGGCTCCCTGCCTGGCGAGCATCGCGATCCCTTCGACCGGATGATCGCGGCGCAGGCGATCCACGACGACCTCACCGTCATCACCCGCGATCCGGCGCTGGCGGCGCTTGGCTGCCGAACCTTCTGGATCGAATAACGGGGCCTTTCACGAACCGCTTGCGCCGGTTTGCGCACGCGCTAAACACCGGCGCATGACCGCAGACGCCACCGCTTCCACCCCCCGCATCTGGACCGCCGCGCTGATCGTGATCGGCGACGAAATCCTCTCCGGCCGCACCCAGGACAAGAATGTCGCGCAGGTCGCAACCTGGCTCAACGTGCAGGGCATAAGGCTGAAGGAAGTGCGCGTGGTCGCCGACGACATGGAGGCGATCGTCGAGGCGGTGAACTTACTGCGCGCGCGCAACGACTATCTGTTCACCACTGGCGGCATCGGTCCGACGCATGACGACATCACCGTCGATGCCATCGCGCAGGCTTTGGGCGTGGAGGTGGTGATCCATCCGGTCGCGCGTGCGGTGCTGGAGCGCTATTACGCGACGCGCGGCGGGCTCACCGAAGGACGGCTGCGCATGGCCCGGGTCCCGGAAGGCGCCGAACTGATCGAGAACCGCATGTCCGGCGCGCCGGGCATCCGCATCGGCAATGTGTTCCTGATGGCGGGCGTGCCGCATATCACCGCAGGGATGCTCGATGCGCTGACCGGAACGCTCGAAGGCGGGCTGCCGGTGCTGTCGGCGACCTTGGGCTGCTGGGTCGCGGAAAGCGAGGTCGCGGGTATGCTGGGCGCAACCGAGCGCGCGCACGACCAGTGCCAGATCGGCAGCTATCCCTTTTTCCGCGAAGGCCGGGTCGGCGCGAATTTCGTGATCCGCTCGGTCGACCAGGCGGCGCTCGATGCCTGCGCGGCAGCGCTGACCGCATCGCTGGAAGCGGCCGGGCGCGAGGTCACGCCCGGCGGCATCTGATCAATTCGTCTGGATCAATCTTCCGGCGCGATCGCGACCTTAAGGCCGTCGAGCGCGTCGGTCAGCTGGATCTGGCACGACAGGCGCGAGGTTTCGTTACGGTGATCCGAGCTGTCGAGCAGGTCGTCCTCGTCGGCGCTGATCGCGGGCAGCTTGTCGACCCAGGCGGCATCGACATGGACATGGCAGGTCGCGCACGAGCAGCAGCCGCCGCACAGCGCCAGAAGTTCGTCAAAGCCGTTGTCGCGGATCGCTTCCATCACCGACAGGCCGGTATCGGCTTCGATGGTGCTCTCTTCGCCCGCGCGATTGATGACGGTCAGCTTTGGCATGGAAACTCCCCATTGAGTGGAAACGGGCATTGGCCCCCCGAACGCGGTTGCTATGATCAACGCCAAGCGCGATTGCAAGCGGCAGAATGGATGAGGATGCAGTTATGGGATTGACCGCAGAGCAGTTGACGACCGGCTTGGACACGGTGGCCGCGACCGAACCAGCGATCGCCCGCGCGATCGGAATCGCCGGCTATCCCGAAACCCGCATCCGCGACCGTGGCTATGCGACGCTGCTGCGCACCATCGTCGGCCAGCAGGTCAGCGTCGCTGCGGCGGCATCGGTCTGGAACAAGCTCGAAGCCGCGCTGGGTACCGGCTGTGCGCCCGATGCGCTGATCGCGGCGGATTTCGAGTCCTTACGCGCCTGCGGTCTTTCGCGACAGAAACAGGGCTATGCCCGCTCGCTCGCCGAGCTGGTGGTGAGCGGCGGGCTCGATCTGGAAAACCTGCCCGAGGACGATGAGGCCGCGATTGCCGAGCTGGTGAAGATCAAGGGCATCGGCCGCTGGTCGGCGGAAATCTATCTGCTGTTCGCCGAAGGCCGCCCCGATATCTGGCCCGCTGGCGATCTGGCGGTGCAGGCGGGCATCGGCCGCATCCTGGGGCTGGAGGCGCGGCCTTCGGAGAAGGAAACGCGTCTGCTCGCCGATCCGTGGTCACCGCATCGCGGCGCGGTCGCGATCCTGCCCTGGCATTGCTACAACAACGCGGCGCTGTAAGGCTTATCCCTTGTAGAGGATGCGCCCGCTCGCCAGGCGGCCACGGCTGAGCGTCGTGACCTCTTTCAGAAAGCTGGTTGGCTTCTTGAAGAACTTGCTCTTGGGGTTGATCTTCAGGCCAGCAGCTGTCGCGATCTCGCTGATGAAGTGCACGCAATTGGCCTTGTTGAGATTATAGTTTTTCTGCGGCTTGTTGCGCCATTTGTCGGCGACCGCCATCACCGCGCGATATTCGGCATCGGTCAGCTCATAGCTGAAATGCGGCGCGCTGCTGGCGATATATTTGGGCTTCACGACGCTTACCCGGCCATCGACCCAGCCGAACAGGATGCTGGGGCCGGTGCTGATCGCGGTAAAGCCGACATTGGTGTCGACGACCTCGCCGGTCGAATCGACCTTGCCCTTGAGCGTCGCAAAGGCGTGCGGGAACTGGCTGCCCAGTTCGTGGCTGTAGAAGGTGATGGTCACCGCAGCATGCGCCGCATTCGCGCACATCAGCATCGGCGCGATGAAAAGAGTCAGCAGCAGGCGCTTGATCATCATGGATTTTGGTCCTCGCTTTTGGCGGAAATGGCCCGGTCGAGCCAAGCTGCCGAATCGGCCGGGCTTTGCTTGTTCTTGTCCCTGTCGACGCGATAATTGGCCTCACGCATTTTTTCCACCGGGATTGCGCCGACCAGAGGCCGGAGCGCCGCGATGAGGCGCGCATCGGCGACGGCGGAACGGCTGGCGAGCAGGATCGCGTCATAGCTGGGCACCGCGCCCTTCGGATCTTGCAGAATCACGAAACCGTTCGCGGCGATGCGCCCGTCCGAACTGAACGCCGAGATAATGTCCGCCTCGCCGAGCGAGAGCGCGCGGTACATGAAGGTCGGCTCGAACGCGCGGCGGCCCTTGAAACGCAGGGGATAGGCCCTTTGCACCATCTGCCATTCGGGGCGTTCGAGAAACTCGACATCGGTGCCGAAGACGAAATCGGGCGCGACGCGGACGATATCGTCAAGGCTCTGCAGGTTCAGGCGCTTCGCATCCTCGGGGCGCACCGCAAAGGCATAGGTGTTCTCGAAGCCCAGCGGACCGACCAGCTCGACGCCGTGCTGCGCCCTGGCCCAGCGCGCGATCTCGGCGATCATCGCCGCGCGCGGTTCGGGGTCCTGGCGCTGCATCTCATTGGTCCAGATCGTGCCGGCATAATCGACATAGACCTGCACCTCGTCGCTCGCCAATGCGCGATAGACCACGGCGCTGCCCAGCCCCTCGCGATAGCGCACGTCATAGCCTGCGGCCTCGAGCCGTCGCCCGATCAGCCGCGCGAGAATATACTGCTCCGAGAAGCGCTTGGCGCCGATGGTTACCACCGGCTTGTCGCTCTGCGGCGCGGGCCAGAGCGCGAGCGCCAGGCCGAGCGCGAGCGCGATCCCGGCGCCCCAGATGCGCGCATGGCGGCGATACGCGATGCCGCTCTCGATCAGGCCCAGCAGAAGATCGACGGTGATCGCAAGGCCCGCAGCGGCAAGGCACCCTTCGAGCACCAGCGACCAGTTCTGCGTCTGCAACCCGGCAAAGATCAGGTCGCCCAGGCTCGGCTGGCCGACGGTGGTCGAGAGCGTCGCCGCGCCGATGGTCCAGACGGCGGCGGTGCGCACCCCCGCCATGATCGTGGTCGAGGCGAGCGGCGCTTCGACCAGCCAGAGTTTCTGCAAGGAGGTCATGCCGACGCCATCGGCGGCCTCGATCATGGCGGGTTCGACCGAGCGCAGCCCGGTGACCGTATTGCGCAGGATCGGCAGCAGCGCGTAGAGCGTCAGCGCGAGCAGCGAGGGCAGGAAGCCGAGCGGCGAAATCGCATCGCCGAACACGGCCGACAGCGCGAGCAGCAGCGGGAAGAACAACGCGAGCAGGGCGAGCGCGGGGATGGTCTGGACCAGGCTGGCAAAACCCAGGGTGATGCCGGCCACGGTGCGGTTGCGCACCGACCAGATGGCGAGGGGCAGCGCGATCAGCAGTGCGAGCCCCAGCGCCGCAAAGCTCAGCTGCACATGCTGCGCGAGGAGATCGATCAGGCGGGGCCAGTCCATGGTCACTGCAAGCATTCAGCATCGCGCATCGCGGTGATCCGCTCGGCCTGCAATCGCGGCACCGCCACCAGCGCCTCGGCTTCCGGCCCGCAGCCGCCGGCGATCAGTTGGGTAGGGGTCGCGTCCGCCACGATCCGCCCGCCCGCCATCACCCAGATGCGGTCGGCAAACAGCAGCGCCTCGGCCATGTCGTGCGTGACCATGATCGTGGTGAGGCCGAGCCGTTCGTGCAGCGCGCGATATTGTTCGCCCAGCGCCTCGCGCGTTACCGGATCGAGCGCGCCGAAGGGTTCGTCCATCAGCATCAGCCCCGGTTCGCCCGCCAGCGCGCGTGCGACGCCGACGCGCTGCTTCTGCCCGCCGGAGAGCTGCTCGGGCAGGCGCGTGGCAAAATCGCGGGGCAGATCGACCAGATCGAGCAGTTCCGTCACGCGCTCGGCAGCCAGTTGCTTGCGCGTCGCCAGCCGCGATCCGATCCCGATATTCTGCGCCACGGTCATGTGCGGGAACAGGCCGATATTCTGGAAGACATAGCCGATCGAGCGGCGCAGCTGGTGCGGTTCGCGCGTCCCGACGTCCAGGCCATCGATACACACCCTGCCCGAATCGGGTTCGATCAGCCGGTTGACCGTTTTCAGCAGCGTCGACTTGCCCGATCCCGAGCTTCCGACGATCGCGACGAACGTGCCGGGCAGGATATCTGCGCGCACCCGATCGATCGCGAT
>LSHP01000021.1 GCA_001555775.1 Acidovorax delafieldii
CACCAGCAGCACCTAAATCTCCACCGAAAATTACACCACGAGCGCGGACGCTAACTGCGCAACGAGCGTCACTTCGGGCCGCACTTGTCCATGATGATCACGATTCTCCCGCGACGCGCGAGTATCTAAATGCATGGTCAGCCGGCCTCAACGCGATCCCCACCGACCGGGCGATCACACGTGCCGACCTTGTCGCTATCGAGACTATGGTGATTCTCGAACTGGCAAGAGGCGGGCGTGGAATTGCGGTTATCGAGAAGATCGCAATTTCGCGTTCGCCGACCAAAGAGCATGCCAAGCCGACCATTTTAGCTGCAATGAACAACCAGATCGTGCGCGACGTGCTGGCCGAGCAAGGTGTAGAGGCCCTGCGGCGCGAGGCGAAAATTGCCCTGTACGACCGGGACCCGCAGACCGACGTTGGAGAAGAGTTTGTCACATGCTGGGCGGAGATCCTTGACGAAGCGCCGATCGATTTGAGCCTCCCTCCAGAAGACTATTTTCGGGCGATAGACTTTGACGTGGCACAGATTTTGGTCAAACGCGGGCATCCCATTTTGGGGGTGGCGGGGGCGCTGGCGGTACATTCACCGTCAGTCGAGGCGAAGGACTGGCAAAGCCGAGGTGAGTATCTCGAAGATGTGCTGGCGGATTTGGCGGAGCGCCAAGGATTGGTACCGGGCTGGGCTAAAGCGGTCATTGCCGCAGCATCCACTGGTGATCGATCAGCGGCACCGGCAGTGGCGTCGTCATCCTATGCGGTCGGTGCGCCAGGATCCCTCACTGGCCCAGAATCGATCGCAGGGCCAATGCGGCAGGAAATGCCGAGTCAGCAGGAGCAGCGCCCGCTGGATCTCGTCGATCCGGTTTCCAGACAGGACCCAAAACGGCCGCCTGCCATAGCCGATGCCCGGCGATTGCCCCCAGACGCGACGCTCGGGCCCTCTCGGTAGACTGCCGGTGCCCGATGGATCTGAATGGCAAAAACTGGGACAAAACTGCCGGTCGACACTACGCCAGAGAGCGTCCAGTTACGCCGAAACCGGTCATTCGTGGACCCGCGCGCATCTACACGACGGTTCAGGCGAGACCGACGCCCTCTCCTGCCAGGGAGAAACTCAGTGCTTTTGCCGCCGGGACTACAGGCTTGGCTTCCCTATCGTTCGTCACCACGGCTTGGCCATCTCGACGATCTCCTCAAGCGTGAACGGGCCGAGGCCGTAGACCGCCGCCAATCCGTTGAATGCCTCCACCGCGACACGCCGGATCTCGGCCTGATCGATTGAGGACAGGGTTGCATCATACTCATACGCAAGCTCAACAGCGGCATAGCCCTCGTCAGCAAACTGGAGCGGTCCGCGCGGCCACCAACTATCCGTGAGATTGGCAATACCGAGGCGGATGTGGATCGGGAGTGAGCCACCGTGCGATAGTGCCAGCGCGCAATTGCGCTCTAGAAAGTCGACCCATTGTTTGAAGAGATATCCTGTCGCGAGTGTAAGGCGATCGCCGTCGCGCTCGAAGAGAAATCCTCCGCCAACACCCCAGAATTCGCCGGTCTTTTCGAACCATTGGGTGAGTGCACGGGTAGGATCGACGTCCCCCTCTGGTGTGCCCGGCCAATAAGCCATGACGCCACCCTGGCTTGCCCCGTAGTTGAGCGAATTGGCCCGCGCTAGCAGGGCTGGATGCCCCATGTGTTCGGCCAGCGCGCGCCTTGCCCCAGGCTTCACAGCCCATTTCGACGGGATAAGGCGCGCGTAGCCGGGGAATTGCTGCTTCCACAGGACTTTGCGACTGCCATGGCTGCTCGTCACCATCTGCGGAACGTCGCGATCGAACCAGAGGTCGAGGTCGCCTGCAAAATGCGGCTGCCACTGGACAGCTTCTGGCGGCGGCGCAGGAATCTGTTCGAGAGACAGTTTCAACGCGGCGGCCAACTGCTTGCTGAGTTCTCCACGTACGCGCCGCAGTTCACTCGTATCGGAACCCTCGGGTAGGCAAAACCCGATCGGACCACGCCGCCCCCGCATGTCGAACGGTAGCTTGTCGAGAGTGGCCCCCGGAAACGCGGTGTTCCAGACCTGGATGACGCGGGTGTAGGAGAGCGCCCGATTAGCGTAGCCCATTTCCAGCAGCACATTGGGATTGGCGCAGGCCTTTCCGCTCGCTGAGACGGCGATCGGTGTCACATCGCCCACAAACACCGCAGCGGCATCGATCTTACGGAGAATGGTCGCCACGATGTCGGGAGTTCCGGCGACGCCCTGGGTATCGGAGGTCAGGCTCGGCCGATCGGCCTCTTCGACCTCGGCCGCCACGAGCGCGATCGCGGCATCAAGTGCGTATCGGATAACCTCGCGCGTGACGCGGCCGTCGAGATCGCTCTGCCATGACCATAAAACCGTCTTTTCCGTGCTCAACGCGCTGCCCTCCTCTCGCGGCTTGTACCGCACATTATTGCATATCCATTTTTCTTGTTGGATGGGAACGCTCGCAGTGCGTATCCATCAACAACGTTAGCCGCCAATCCGCTCCGCAATGCGCGGCACATTCTGAACTCGCCAACGAGGGTGAACAAGCGGGGAACGAAGGCTTTACCAAGAAGAATGGGTATGATACCCAATTGAAGCTTGGGTATCATGCCCAAACTGGAGGAGCTGGTGCGGCTGATCGGATCGCGGGACGTCCTGAAACTAACCGGACTATCGGGCGACCAGCTGCGCGAATGGACTGTGCGGCGCGGGCTCATTCATCCCGATGTCCCGGCATCGCGCCAAGGTCAGCAGGCGCAGTTTGGCTGGCAGACGGTGCTTGTGTTGCGCCTTGCCGTCGTTATGCGCAGCCGGTTCCATGTCGAACTGCAGGCGCACCGTGACCTGCTGGCGCGCGTGCGGGGCCTGCTGAACGGTCGCTCCTTCCCGAGCCTCTGGGGCCATCGGCTCGCGATCTTCGGGCTGGAGCGCTGCGCGCTGCTCGGCACTGGCGATTCACTGCCGGCGGACGAAGATGTGATCCTGCTCGCGCTCCACGCCCATCTCGAAGCGCTGTCGCAAGGCTTCAGCGTGGCAGAGCCGATCGCGCAGCTGCCGCTCTTTCCCGCAGTCGGCCTACGCCGCGGCGAGGTGCCCGCCAAGGCGGCGGGCGGAACCGTGCTGCGCGCCGCCGAAGGAAATACGGCGTGAACGGGCTCGCGAAAATCGAGGCGGGATTGCGTGCTATCGGCTATCGGCCGGAATCACTCATCTACGACTATAGCTTTGCCGATGTTCTCTCGGAGACCGGAGAAGAACTGTGCGTAGCTCTCGCGGCCTTCACCCAAGTCCCCGAGTCCTTCCGTTCCGCGGCGTTTGGCGTGATCACGGGCGCTCATGATGCGGACGCGGTGGAACGCCGCCGCGCGCTCGGCGCGCCGATCCTGTTCTCGATCGGGCATGACGATGTCGGCGTCTGGCGCGTCGGCGCCGAAGGCAAGCCGCGCTTGACTGAACGGGTCCCGCTATTTCAGCTCGACGCCTTGTTCGCGCGCAACGCCGACAACTGGAGCCCGCACGCGGTCCACCGCGCCAAGGCGCTTGGCCAGACCCAGACTGCCTATCAGCTCGACTTCGTCGACCTCGGACTGATGCCGATGATCGAGCACGAAATCGAAGTGAAGCTCGACCAGCTACTCGGCGAAGTGATCGCCAAGCTACTGACTGGAATCGACGATCTGCGACGCGAAGAAGCGGTTTTCCGCACGACGTTTAGGCTTCTAGCGGCCAAAATCCTGATCGATCGCCAGCATCCCGATGCTGCGTCCTGGTCAACCGCGCCGGTTGCGGAGGTTCTCGCCGGGATCGAGACCTATTATCACCTCGATCAGATCGCGCGCTCTGCGGTTGGCGCCCTGCCGACCGCAACCGTAGAGACGGCATGGGCGACGCTTCGCAGCGCCATTAACTTCCGCAACATCTCGTCGGACAGTCTTGCTTTTGTCTACGAGAACACGCTGGTGACTGCAGACACGCGCAAGCGTTTTGGCACCCATAGCACTCCACGCCAAATCGCCGAGTATGTGGTCAGTCAGCTGGACCTGGGTCGGTTCGATCTCGAAGACATCTCGATCTATGAGCCGTTCGCCGGCGCGGGTATGTTCCTTGTCGCTGCGCTGCGCCACCTACGCGATAGGTTGCCCGACACGCTTTCCGGCGAAGAGCGGCATGCTTTCCTTGTCAAGCGGATCAGTGGCGCGGAACTCGACAGCTTCGCCTGCGAAGTCGCGACGCTGTCGCTGATCCTGGCCGACTATCCCAATGCCAATGGGTGGAAGATCGCTCCGAAAGACCTGTTCGAGCAGAGCGTACTTGCTACGGACGTGGCGGGTAAGCGCATCATCCTGTGCAACCCGCCCTGGGAAGATTTCGACGGCAACGAGCGCCAGCGCTACCCGGAAATGGCAGCGAAGTCCTTCTCGAAGCCCATGGCGGTCCTTCGCACCTTGATTGAGGCCAGACCCGAAGCCCTGGGCTTCGTCCTACCGCAGGGCTTTCTTCGTCAGAAGCAATATACCGAGCTGCGACAGCTGCTCGCGGACAGCTACGGCCGCATCGAGCTTACCTCGCTTCCCGACCGCATCTTCCAGCGCGCGGGCCTGGAATCGGCCATCATCATCGCGACCGATTGCCGCAATGATGATGCTAAGGGCCTTCCCAACCAGCTGCGCTCCGCCGAGGTGAGCGACAAAAGTCGTCCGGATTTCCTGATGTACGGCAAGACCAGCACCGAGCGTCGCCGCGCCAAGCGGGTCTGCTCGGGTGATCTCTGGATCGGCGCGCTCGATGAGGTCTGGGAGTATCTGACGGACTACCCCTCGCTCGGAAGCCAAGCCGAGGTCCATCGCGGTCTCCAATGGATCAGCCAGTCCGCTGGCTGGAGTGCGGTACCCCGCGAGGGATATGTCAGGGGAGTATTCAAGCCAGCGGATTCGCTGCTGCAATATCGCGTTACCGCAACCGGCTATGTCGATATGCGCGAGGAGTCTGCTTACAGGCTCGGCCCACTGACGCGCCGTTGGGACCAGCCTAAGGTGCTGGTCAATGTCGCGCGGCGATCACGCGGACCATGGCGGTTGGACGGCGCGCTCGATCGCAGCGGGCTCGTGCCGTCGCAAGCCTTTTTTGGCATTTGGCCAACTACAGCCGAGCTTCAGCCTGAAGTAATCGAAGCGCTGATCAACAGCCCGCTGGCGAGCGCGTTCGTTCTTGAGCGGGCCTCGAACCAGCATCTCACCAACGTTATCATGAGGCAGCTGCCACTACCGAAGCGTGGCGCGCTCGCCGACGTAGTCGCCGCGGTGCGGCGCTACCATGACGGGCTCGCCGCCGCCGCAGCCCATGCACTGCGGACTTCGGAAGTCGACGACCGTCTCGAGGACCTGCTCATCGATATCGACGCGCAGCTCCTTAAGGCCTATGATCTACCGCCCCGCCTCGAGCGCCGACTCCTCGAAGCCTTTCGCGGGCACGAAACCGAGCGTCGCGTTGCAGGCTCCTTCAAGGGTTGGTTCCCCGAGGATTTCACGGCTTATGTGCCGCTGCACGAATATATCGGGCCGTTGCTGGGTGAGAACACCGGAGCTTGGACGCTCGATATTTTTACGCCTGCCCCTGAGCACGAGGTCGAGCGGCTCAGGCTTTACGTCCAGTAGCGGATGGACACCTATTTGCTCGATACGAACCTGGTGTCCGTGCTCTATGACGCGCGGCGGCCCAACCATGGTACTGTCCGTCAGGCCATCGCCGCGCTTCCGGCTGAGGCGGCGCAGCTGGTGTCCGTGGTAACGGTCGGTGAATTACGATTTGGGCTGGCGCTGGCCCGCGCCGCCGGACAGGCACTCACCCATATCGAGGCTTGCCTGGCCCAATCCGAAACGCATCCTCTTGCCGAAGTCACGCGCCATACCGCTGACGCCTTCGCGACGGTCAAATCCAGCATCGCGCTAGCGCGAGTCGACATCCGCCGCCGGATTCCGCGCTGGGTGGAGGGCTGGATGGACCGGGTCAGTGGTCAGCTGCTACAGATAGACGAGAATGATCTCTGGATTGCCGGGCAAGCCTTCGAGCGGAACTACGTCGTGGTCACCTGCGACAAGGACTTCACACAAATAATCGCGCCCGCGGTCCCAGGATTGCGCGTCCTGCTCGTGTAAGATCCACCGAGATCAACTCGCTCTTCCAAATGCCTAACTGCGAAGCCGGCGCCGACAATGATGGGCGAGTGGCTGTTTTCTGGATCGTCGGAGGTTGCCGCGAATGACCATTTTATGGGTGCGGAAGCCGGCGGGCTGGTTTGCGCGGTCCGTGGCCGGTTTTAGCGGAACCCGACGCTCATACAACCGACGCTGAATGTCTTGAACGGGTCGCTCGATGCCCGGGCTACCAGGGAAGCCCGGGCAAAGGGTCTTACAACTGCTTGATCGGGTATGCCTTGAGCCGTTTCGTAACCTTTGGGATCGTGTCGACCACCTGCTTCATGATTTCGAGCCGGGTGGCCTTGGTGTACGTTCTTGCGGTTTCGCTGGTGTTGATCGTGTGCCCCAGCAAATCCGCCCGGCGCTCTTCCGACACTCCGAGATTGGCAAGCTCGGTTGCAACAAAGTGGCGGATCGAGTGCATGTCCTTGTTTTCGGCGACCAAACCCGCTCGGATGAACGCGCGCCACCATTTCTTGTAGAACGCGTCGCCATAATTGGATGCTCCGAGACCCAGGTCGGCAAAGATGGCCCGATGCCCATGTTCACGCTGGCGCTCGACGAACTTGAGGAAACCAAGGCGAATGACTTCATCGGCGATCGGGATATCTCTGACCGACGACCCGGTTTTCACCCGTCCCGTTTCCGTGGGCCGCACCTTTATCACCCATAGCCCATCGTTCTGCTCGACATCGCTAGCCATGAGCTTGGCGATTTCTTCGCGGCGCGCTCCAGTGTACGTCAACAAGATCGGAATCCAATAGGCACTGTCATGCCAGACATGTTTGCCATGCTTGAGACGCCTGACCTTTGATTCGCTGCCGTGCCAAATCGGCCCGGAGAACAGGGTTTCAAGCTCCTGTACGCTGAATGCCGGTCGCTTGTCCCGCTTCACTCGCTTATCGGCGATGACATAGGCCGACCAGTCGATCGGTCGGCACCCCGGAACACGTTTCATGGCCCAGTCGAACACTAGCTTCAGGAAGCGCATATGCCGATTCGTCGTTGCCGAGCTGAGGCCTTTTCCTTTGTTCTTCGCTGCGATCTCCCCAAGCGTCATCTCCGTATGCATCGGCGTCTTATGATGGTTCGATGGCAATGACCGCAGTGTCCTGAAGAGGTTGGCGATCATCGTCTCATCGATCGCACTGATGCTCATTTCTGGACCAAAGAACTTCTCGGCAAGGAAGATGGCTGCGTCAAACTGTGATCGCGTTTTGCTCGTCCAGCGTGACGACTCCAGGCCTTGGTCGAACGCGGGGTTGGCGTTCAGGAAAGCGGCTGCAGCGCCCGCGATCGTCATTTGGTTGCCAGCGGTTGCAAGATTTGTGCAGAGCGGGGGAGGCACCTCCGCCGGAGCGTTGTGGCTTTGTACAGGCGTCACCGCGCCCTCCAGCGCATTTTGCCCGGCAAAGCCAGCAGAAGCCGTCTGCCATTCGGGAGTGTCTTGCGGCAACACCGAAGGGGGCATGGAGAGCGCAGCCAGCATGTCATCTAGCGCCCTTTCCGGCTCCCGTGTATTTTGTTCTGCCTCCCGCAGCGCAAGGAGTACGCCCAGGAGCATCTGGCGCCGCGCCATGACGATGTTAGCCGCTGTAATCGGCAGGTTCCGATCCAGGAGAGCTTTGCGGGCACCCGCATCGGTTGCATCGGCAAGTTGGCCAGCATTCTCAAGAATTTCCTGGATGCGCAACTGCTGCTCGAAATCGAGGTCTGGCATACCGTTTACAAAGCGCTCAAGGAAATGATCGAGCGAGCCGAACGATGGCCCGATACCGTTGGTAAACATGTCGCGTGCAACGTACCGAAGGCCTCGAAGCGTGCGAAGATGTTCGAGCGTTGCATATCTTGCATCGTCGTGCCCGTATGCCTGCTCCCGCGCATGCAGGTGCTCGAGGCCATTGCGAACTTTTATCGCGGTCGCGCGCAGGATGGACGCCTTGTCCGTTTCGTTCAGACCTTCGAGCTCACTCACGATCTTTTGCCACTGGTCCTTCAGCAGTTGGTCCATCAGTGCCGCCCGCTGGCGTGCAACGGACCGGTCTGCGGTTCGCAGCGAAAGCCTTATCTGGTAAACCTTTCCATCCAGTGAGAATGAAGCGCGGTAATAGAACCGGCCGTCGCGCCGGGTGATGTTAGGATTGCTTCTGGACATGAATGTGCCCCTCGTTGAATCCTGCGACACGCAATAGGTCACAGGATGCGTCACACTCTCGGCGGCTGCCGAGTGTGAGGCGAGGTGACAAATCCCTATTTATCAATCACTTGCTGCGTAACGTGGCTGGGGTGGCAGGATTCGAACCTGCGAATGCCGGTACCAAAAACCGGTGCCTTACCACTTGGCGACACCCCAATGCCGTGCTGGCCAATGCCGTGCTGTCTATGGCTGCCGGGCGAGGGGCCGGGGCAGCGCGGGAGCGGCCTATATACGGAAAAGCCTCGCCGCGCCAAGCGCCTTTTTGGGGCGTTGAACGGGGCGTGTGCCTCAGGCGATGCGGTGGACCCAGCCGTGCGGATCGGCAGCGTCACCGCGCTGGATCGACACCAGAGCCGAGCGCAGACTCGCCGTCACCGGACCCGACTGATTGCCGCCGATGGTGAAGCTGCCTTGCGGGGACTTCACCGTGCCGACCGGGGTCACCACCGCTGCGGTGCCGCAGGCGAAGGTCTCGCGCAGCTTGCCGCTCTGAGCATCGGCCTGCCACTGGTCGATCGAATAGGGCTGTTCGCTGACGGTCAGCCCCTGCGCACGGGCGAGGTCGATGATCGAGCTGCGCGTGATGCCGGGCAGGATCGTACCGGTGAGCGGCGGGGTGATGATGCTGCCGTCGTCGAACACGAAGAACAGGTTCATGCCGCCCAGTTCCTCGACCCATTTGTGCTCGGCGGCATCGAGGAACACCACCTGGTCGCAGCCTTGCGCGGTCGCCTCGGCCTGCGCGACGAGGCTGGCCGCGTAATTGCCGCCGCATTTGGCCGCACCCGTGCCGCCGGGCGCGGCGCGGGTGTAATGCTGCGACACCCAGATCGTCACAGGCGCAATGCCTCCCTTGAAATAGGCACCCACGGGCGATGCGATGGTGATGAACAGATATTGCTTGGCCGGGCGCACGCCGAGGAACACCTCGGACGCGAACATGAACGGGCGCAGATAGAGCGCGCCGCCCTCGACCTTCGGAAACCATTGGGAATCGATCCGCACCAGCTGCTCGACCGATTCGACGAAGAGGTCGTGCGGCACATGCGGCATCGCCATGCGCGTCGCGGATTCGTTAAAGCGGCGGGCATTGGCATCGGGGCGGAACAAGGCGGTGCTGCCGTCGGACAGTTTGTACGCCTTCATGCCTTCGAAGATTTCCTGCGCATAATGCAGCACCGACGAGGCCGGATCCATCGGGATCGGCGCACGCGCGGTCACCTTCGCCTCGTACCAGCCGCCCTTGTCCTCGTCATAGCGCACCACGACCATATGGTCTGTGAACAGCTTGCCGAAGCCCGGATCGACCAGCGCCGCATCGCGCGCATCTGCGGGGGTCGGGTTGGTCGTCGGCTCGATGGTGAAAGGCAGCATGGCATCCTCTGGTGGCGCAAGGATCGGAACTGGTGATCGGCATCCCGGCAATTGGCCTTGCTGCAACGCGGGCTTGCCAAGACCTAATCTCGCTGGCAATCAAGGTCAACATGCCTGTCCCATCTTCCCCCTCGGCTTCCGCGCTTTTCCTGCGCGAGGATGAAATCCGCCACGGCGTGGAGCTCTTGTTCTTCGGCTATACGCGGCTGACCAAATCGATCGATGACCAGCTCGCGGTGCAGGGTCTTGGCCGCGCGCATCACCGCGCGCTCTATTTCATCGCGCGCAATCCCGATCTGACGGTGAGCCAGCTGCTGCGCGCGCTCGCCATTACCAAGCAGTCGCTGGGCCGGGTGCTGACCGAGTTGCAGCGTCGCGACCTTATCGAGACGCGCAGCGGCGAGACCGACCGGCGGCAGAAGCTGCTGCGGCTCACCCCGGCGGGCGCGGCGCTCGAGGCCGAGCTGTTCGATGCGCTGCGCAGCCGTCTTGCCCAGGCCTATCGGCGTGCGGGGCAGGAATCGGTCACCGGCTTCTGGCGCGTGCTCGAAGGACTGGTGCCCGATGCCGATCGCGCGCTGCTGGCGGAGCTTGGGAACGATCGCCGCCCCGGCTGATGGTCCGCACTGACAGCAATGTCAGCATTTCTGCTTTGCTAATGGTATCGGTTATGCAATCAAGTGCCTAACGATAACAGGACAGGAGCGGGAAGAGGTCATGGCGACGATGCGCAGCGTGGTGCTCAAGGCACCGATCGACGGGCTGCCGCAGCCGCATGACTTCGCGATTGTCGAGCGGGAGGTTCCCGCGCTCGAGGACCAGCAATTCCTGATCGAACATCGCATTGCCTCGGTCGATCCCGGGGTGCGGTCGCGGCTGCACGCCACCGGCGCGAGCTATGCCCCGCCGATCCCGCCGGGCGGCACGATGGATGGGTTCATGGTCGGTATGGTGACCGAAAGCCGCAATGATCGCTTTCCTGTCGGCACCTGGGTGACGGGCAGCGGCGGCTGGACAACGCACTCGATCGGCAACGGGCGCGGCTATGTGATGCCGATTGCCGACAACGGCCTGCCGCGCACCCTGTGGCTCGGCGTGCTGGGCATTCCAGGCATGACCAGCTGGTTCGGCATGAAACGCGTCGGCGAATTTCGCGAAGGCGCGCATGTTCTGATCAGCTCGGCAGCGGGCGTGGTGGGCGCGACGGCGGGGCAGCTCGCCAAGGCCTTGGGGGCGGCGAGCGTGACCGGCATCGCGGGCGGCAAGGCCAAGTGCGACTGGCTGGTCGAGGCTTGCGGCTTCGATGCAGCGATCGATTACAAAGCCGTGGACGATCTCGGCGCGGCGATTGCGGCGGCCTGTCACAAGGGGGTGGACATCTTCTTCGACAATGTCGGCAATGCGATGATCGACACGGTGCTGCCCTTGATGCGGCTGCATGGCCGGATCGTGATGTCGGGCCAGGTCGCCGATTACAATGTCCCGCAGGGCGAGCGTGTCGGCATCACCAATACCGGCGAGATGATCGCTAAAAGGCTGACGATGCGCGGCATCCTGGTGTTCGATGACATTCCGCAATTTGCCGAGGCGCAGGCCGCGATGGGGCAGATGATCCGCGATGCAAAGTTGGTCTATCGCGAGGAGCTGTATGACGGGCTCGAGGCCATGCCGGAGGCGTTTTGCGGGCTGTTCACCGGCGCCAGCTTCGGGCGGCGGCTGGTGCGTTTGGGAGATATCGGATGAGCCACGAATTCCGCATCGAGGACCAGAGCTACACGCGCTTCACCTTCGAGCGCGATGGCCGCGTGCTGAGAGCGTTCATCACCTCGGACCATCCCGTCAACGGCGTCGACGGCCCGATGCACGACGAACTGGCGCGGGTGTTCACCGATCTGCAACGCGATAGCGGGAGCGACATCATCGTGCTGGCCGCGAAGGGCAGGGCGTTCTGCGCGGGCGGCGATTTTCAGTGGTTCCAGCAGCAGATCGACGATCCGGCGAGCTTCCGCGCGATCGCCTGGGACGCCAAGCGCATCGTCTCCAGCCTGCTCGAGATGGAAAAGCCGATCTTGTGCCGCCTGAACGGCGCGGCGGCGGGGCTGGGCGCGACGATCGCGCTGCTCTGCGACATCATCGTGGCCGACGAAAAGGCGGTGATCGGCGATCCGCATGTCAAGGTCGGGCTGGTCGCGGGCGATGGCGGCGCGCTGATCTGGCCGCAGCTGATCGGCTATGCCAAGGCCAAGGAACTGCTGATGACCGGCGACATGCTGAGCGCCGCCGAAGCAAAGGACCTGGGCCTGATCAACCATGCAGTGCCGGGCAATCAGCTTGATGCGAAGCTCGCTGAGATCATCGCCAAGCTGCAGGGCAACCCCAAATGGGCCGTGCGCTGGACCAAGAGCGTGACCAACATCCCG
The DNA here is from genome assembly GCA_001555775.1 of Acidovorax delafieldii. Lineage (GTDB taxonomy): Bacteria > Pseudomonadota > Alphaproteobacteria > Sphingomonadales > Sphingomonadaceae > Blastomonas > Blastomonas delafieldii_A. The sequence continues at coordinate 12,224 of LSHP01000021.1, forward strand.
CTGCGCGCACTCGCCGCACAGATGATGGACGCTGCGATCGGCTGGGAGAGCGTGAGCAATTATCTGGGCGATCGGCGCGAGGCGGTGGCGGCGATGGCCGAGAAGCGCAGCCCCAAGCTGACGGGGGAGTGAGATGATAATCCAAGCGCCCATATGTCGTCACCCTGAACTTGTTTCAGGGTCCATTTATCCCCACGCACCTTCGGCTTTCAGGGCACGATGGATCCTGAAACAAATTCAGGATGACGGAAGGGGGGAGAGGCAAGCATGACCCTCCAGAGCTTCACCGACGAGCCCGAGCACGTCAGCGCCCTGCGCACCACGATCCAGCGGTTCATCGCCGATCATGCCCCGCGCGAGGCGCGGCAGGCCTGGGACAGGGCGGCGGAATGGCCGCGCGATGTCTATGCGAAACTCAACGAACTGGGGCTTACGGCACTTACAGTGCCCGAGGAACATGGCGGGGCAGGGCAGGATCTGGTCGCCGCCATCGCGGTGATCGAGGAGCTGGCGACCGCCGGGCCGTGCCTCGCGGGGCCGTTCATCCATACCAGCTTCTATGGCGGAATGAACCTGAGCGAAAACGGTTCGCCCGAGCAGAAGGCCGAGTTCCTGCCACGTCTGGCCAAGGGTGAAATGTTCTTCGCCTATGGCCTGTCCGAACCCAATGTCGGCGGCGACCTGGCGAGCGTCGCGACGCGCGCGGTGCGCGAGGGTGACGAGATCGTCATCAACGGTGCCAAGCGCTGGTGCACCGGCGCAGACTGGGCCGATTACATCTATTGCCTCGTGCGTTCCGGCCCGGTGGAAGAGCGCTATCGCAACCTCTCGTTCGTGCTGGTGCCGACGAAAGCGCCCGGCGTGACGATGCAGGACATCGAGCACGTCAATCTGCGCTACACGCACAGCCAGGACGTGTATTTCGACAATGTGCGGCTGCCCGTGAGCGCCATCGTCGGCGGCGAGGCGATGTGGAACCAGGGCTGGAAGCTGCTCGCGGGCCGCGCGCTCGATGTCGAGAAGCTCGAGATTTCCGCCGTCGCGCTCGGCATCGCGCGCGCCGCGATCGACGAGGCCTGGGCCTATGCGCAGGAGCGGGTGCAGTTCGGCAAGCCGATCAGCCAGCATCAGGCGATCCGGAACAAGCTGGTCACCGCGAAGACCAAATGGCAGGCCGCGCGGCATCTGCTGTATCACGCCGCGTGGCTGGCCAACGAAGGACGGCCCTGTTCGGTGGAGACCAGCATGGCCAAGCTGTTCGTCGCCGATACCGGGGTGGAGATCGCACTGACTTGCCAGCAGGTGATGGGGTCGTACGCGCTCAGCGATGCCTATGAGATGGAGCGCCATGTCCGCGACCTGCTGGGCATGCCGATCGTCGGCGGATCGAGCGACATGCAGCGCAACAATCTGGCGAGCCTGATGCGGTTATAGGCGAAGCGCGACGGAGGTTTTCTCGTCACCCTGAACTTGTTTCAGGGTCCATTGTGCCTCCAGGCAAAGATGGAGAGACATCGCAAAATGGATCCTGAAACAAGTTCAGGATGACGGTTAGGGAAGGGCGAAGGAACGAGATGCAACCACTTGAAAGCATAGAGCCGCTGGGCCATGCCATCGCCATGCTGCTGCCGGGCATCGCCTCGCGCGCGGACGAGATCGAGCAGACGCGGCATCTTCCTGCCGATATTGCGCAGTCGATGGCGAAGGCCGGTGCGTTCAACATCCTGCGCCCCAAGAGCCTGCAGGGGCTGGAGCTGACGCCGATGGAGATGGTCGCGGTGCTGCACGCCATCGCGCGCGCGGAAGCCAGCGCGGGCTGGTGCGCGATGATCGGATCGACCACCGCGCTCAACGCGGCCTATCTCGCGCACGATGTGGCGAAGGAGATTTATGCCGACCCGCATTCGATCACCGGCGGCGTGTTCGCGCCGATGGGCCGCGCGGATGACAGGGGCGATCATTATGTCGTCTCGGGCCGCTGGCAATGGGGATCGGGCAGCGCCAATTGCGATTGGCTGTCGGGCGGCGCGATGATCTTCAAGGACGGCGAACTGCAGCGCTTCGACAATGGCGCACCCTATCACCGGATGATGATCTTCCCGGCAGAGCAGGCCGAACTGCTCGATACCTGGCATGTCATGGGGATGAAGGGCACCGGCTCGGGCGATTTCGCGGTGAAGGACATTATCGTGCCCAAGGAGCGCAGCGTGTCGCTGATCGCGGACAAGCCGGTCGAGCCGGGTGCGCTGTATCAGTTCCCGATCTTTGGCCTGCTGGCGCTTGGCGTCGCGTCGGTCGCTCTGGGCAATGCGGCGGGCGCGCTCGACGAGATCGAGGCGCTCGCCAAGGCCAAGAAGCCGCAAGGGGGGCAGCGCAGCCTCGCCGAACGCGGCGTCGTGCAGACCGAACTGATGCGCGCACAGGCGAAGCTCGGCGGGGCCGAGGCCTATCTGCGCGAATGCGTCGAAGCCTGCTGGCACGGCGCGACCGCGCGCGGCGAGCTCTCGCCCGAGGAGCGCGCGCTGCTGCGCCTTGCCGCGACCTATGCCACCGAGACTTCAGCCGAGGTGGCGAAGACCGCGTTCACGATCGGCGGCGGCAGCGCGGTGTATATGACCAGCAACCTGCAGCGCCGCTTTCGCGACGCGCATGTCGCGACCCAGCATATCGCCACCGCGAGCAGCGTGTACGAGCTGGTCGGCCGCGTCGCGATGGGACTGCCGACCGACCTCGCGATGCTCTGACCTCAGGCCAGCAGCGAGACGTTCCCGCCTGCCGCGGTCGTATCGATGCAGACATGGCGTTCGTGCACGCAGCGCGGCGCGAAACCGGCCTCGGTCAGCAGCGGCAGGATGGCACCCTCGCGCGCGGCCAGCGCCTTGCGGATCGCGCGCTGGTCTTCGCTGGTGCTCCAGATGGCGACCGCGTCGAAGCCCTGGATGCGCTGCAGATCGGGGCGCTCGATAAAGCCGTCGATCGCATGCGGCCCCTTGGCGCCCGGCACCACGATCAGCGCCGCACAGCCCTCGCCGCGCGCGATTTCCGCCTGCTGCGTTGCCGCCTCGACGCTCGGCCCGAGGCACAGCACCCGCCCGCGCGCGAAGGTCGATAGCACGTTCGATTCGCCCGTCGGCCCCGGCATGGTCTGCGTGTCGAGGGGCAGCTCAGTGACGCGCGGCAGCGCAGCGAGCGCCGCCTCGACCTCGGCCTGGCCTGCGATCCGCGTCAGCGGCGGCAGGTCGATCTGCGGTCCTTCGGCATCAGCAAAGCGCGGCAGATAGCGCGGCCCGCCCGCCTTGGGGCCGGTGCCCGAAAGCCCTTCGCCGCCAAAGGGCTGCGCGCCCACGACCGCGCCGATCTGGTTGCGGTTGACGTACATGTTGCCCGCATGGATGCGTGCGGTGATCGCGTCGACACGGGCATCGATGCGCGTCTGCAGCCCGAAGGTCAGGCCATAGCCGCGCGCGTTGATCCGCTCGACCAGCGCGTCGATCTCGCCCGCCTCGAAGGTCGCGATGTGCAGCACGGGCCCAAAGATTTCCTCGGCCAGATCCTCGATGCCGTTCACCGCGATCGCGGCGGGGCCTACGAACCAGCCGGTCTCGGGCGCATCGAGCTGCTTCAGCAACCGGCCGTCGCGCCGCGCCGCCTCGATATGCGCGGCGATCTTCTCGCGCGCCGACTGGTCGATCACCGGGCCGACATCATTGGCCAGCCACCACGGATCGCCGAGCGTCAGCGCATCCATCGCGCCAAACAGCATTTCCTTCAGCGAATCGGCAATATCGTGCTGCACGTAAAGCATGCGCAGGGCTGAGCAGCGCTGGCCCGCCGACTGGAAGGCCGAGGCGACGATATCGCGCACCGCCTGTTCGGGCAAAGCGGTCGAATCGACGATCATCACGTTGAGGCCGCCGGTCTCGGCGATCAGCATCGCATCGGGGGCGCAGCCTTCGGCCATGGCGCGGTTGATCGTCTGCGCGGTCGCAGTCGATCCGGTGAAGCAGGTGCCGGCGATCGCCGGATCGCTGGTCAGCACCGCGCCGACCACCCGGCCCGGTCCCGGCAGCAGCTGAAGCGCGGTGACGGGAACGCCCGCCTCGTGCAGCAACCGCGTGGCGAGATGTGCGATTAGCGGCGATTGTTCCGCCGGTTTTGCCAGCACGGCATTGCCCATGGCGAGCGCGGCGGCAATCTGCCCCGTGAAGATCGCCAGCGGGAAATTCCAGGGCGAGATGCAGGTGATGATTCCGCGTGGGCTCGATGCGGGCGCGGCGAGCGCCTCGGCGGCATAATAGCGCAGGAAATCGACCGCCTCGCGCAATTCGGCAATGGCGTCGGGTGCGCACTTGCCTGCCTCGCGCGCGAGCAGCGCGAAAATCTCGCCATGGTTCGCTTCGAACAGATCGGCAGCGCGGGTCAGCGCTGCGGCACGTTCGGCCACCGGCGTGTCCCAGATGCGCGCGGCGGCGATCGCGGCCCTGGCCTCGGCTTCGCCGGCATCGGTGACGGTGCCCACCTGCCGGTCGGTCTGGGCGGGGCTGAACACCTCGCGCGGTGCTGTGCCCGAACCCGCTTCGACCGCGAGGATCGGGGCGGCCTGCCACTGATGGTCGGCAAACGCCCCGCGCGATTCGAGGAATTCATTGAGGTCCGCGCGGTTGGCGAGGTCCCAGCCGCGCGAATTGACGCGCGACGGGGCATAGATCGCGGCGGGGCGGATGATCTTCGCATCGGCCTCGGCGCGCGCCGCCTCGAGCTGCTCGAACGGGTCGGCAGCGATCGCCTCGGCGGGCACGGCATGGTTGGCGAGCTGGTTGACGAACGAGCTATTCGCGCCGTTCTCCAGCAGGCGGCGCACCAGATAGGCGAGCAGTTCGCGGTGGCGCCCGACCGGTGCATAGATGCGCGAGCGGACCTTTTCGTTGCGCAGCAGCGCATGGTGCAGCGGTTCACCCATGCCGTGGAGGCGCTGGAACTCGAAATCGTCGCGGTTGCCGGCCATCTCCAGGATCGCCGCGACGCTGTGCGCATTGTGCGTGGCGAATTGCGGATAGATGCGGTCGGTGAGCCGCAGCAGCTGCGCGGCGCAGCAAATATAGGATATGTCGGTCGCGGCCTTGCTGGTGAACACCGGAAAATCGGGCACGCCATCGACCTGCGCGCGCTTGATCTCGCTGTCCCAATAGGCACCCTTGACCAGCCGCACCATGATCTTGCGGTCGAGCGATTTCGCTAGCTTGTACAGCCAGTCGATGACGAAGCTGGCACGACGCCCGAAGGCCTGGACGACAACGCCCAGGCCATCCCAGCCCGCGAGCGTGGGATCGTTCATCACCAGCTTGATGATGTCGAGCGACATGCCCAGGCGATAGGCTTCCTCGGCATCGATATTGAGCCCGATCTTCGCATCGCGCGCGGCGCGGGCGAGTTCGAGCACCCGGTCGGCGAGCGCGGGGACGCATTCGTCTGCCTTGCTCATCTCGTAGCGCGGGTAGAGCGCGGAGAGCTTGATCGACAAGCCCGGATTGGTCCGCATGTCGTCGGTCTTGGCGGCATCGGCGATCGCGCGGATCGCGTTCATGTACGATGCGAAATAGCGGTCGGCATCGGGGAAGGTGAGCGCGGCCTCGCCGAGCATGTCATAGCTGAAGGTCGCGCCTTCCGCCGCCCATTTGCGCGAGCGCTTGAGCGCCTCGTCCATGTCCTCGCCTAGCACGAACTGGTTGCCCAGCTCCTTCATCGCGCGGCGCACGGCAGCGCGGATGACGGGCTCGCCCAGCCGCTTGATCGCACCGCGCAGCGCATCGAGCGGCCCCTTGCTCGACGGGCCTTCGAGCACCGACTGCGTCATGGAAAGCGCAAAGGTGCTGGCATTGACCAAAGTGTTTTCCGACTTGCCGAAATGCTCGCGCCAGTTGGCAGGGCTGATCTTGTCCTCGATGAGGTCGTCGATGGTCTCGGCATCGGGTACGCGCAGCAGCGCCTCGGCCAGCGTCATCAGCGCGAGGCCCTCGTCGCTCGACAGGCCATAGGTGCCGAGGAAGCTTTCCATCAGCGTCGGGCCCGAGGCGGCGCGGACATCCTCGACCACGCGCACCGCGCGCGCACGGATGCGCGCACGCAGCTCGGGCGAGGGGGCGTAGTTCGCCATCAGATAATCGAGCACCGCGCCTTCATCGGCACGATGGTGAGCGCGCACGGCATCGCGCAGCGCAAGCAATTCGGTCATGGGTGTCGGCCTTTTCCGGGGAGGACCATGGCGCTGCCCCTTACAGATATTTGCGGGCAATTGAAGCCTTGCAAGGCGCCATGCGTCACAAAGCGGTGGGTAGCCGCATGGAACGCCGCCAAAACGGGCAGAAATCGCTTTGCACCGGCAATTGTTACAGATATGCGGCGGTTTTGTGACAGGGGACACGCCATTCGCCAGATAGCTGCATTGCCGTATCGCACGGCGCGTGACGATGTGAACGCGCCGGTGACGATCCTGCTCGTCACCTCGCGCGAGACGCGGCGCTGGGTGCTGCCCAAGGGCAACATGATCGAAGGGCTGCAACCGCACGCCGCCGCCGCGCACGAGGCGGAAGAAGAGGCGGGGGTTCGCGGTGCGGCCTGCCCGACGCCGCTCGGCAGCTATCGCTATCGCAAGAAGCGCAAGAACGGCGCGATGCTCAATGTGACGGTCGAGGTGTTCCCCTTCTCGGTGACCGACGTGATGGACGAATGGGAAGAGCAGGACCAGCGCGACCGGCAATGGTTCTCGCTGGAAGAAGCCGCGCAGATGGTGGATGAGCCCGAGCTCGCTGAACTGATCCGCCGCTTCCGCGCCAGCGACGCCGACCGTCGCATCGCCAAGGGCGGTTTTCTTCCAGATACGCAAAAGGCTTCACCGAAAATGGCGGTTTTTTCTTGGGTCCAGGCCCTTCTGCCCAAGCAGGGCAATTTCTTCGAGCTATTCGAGGCGCATGCGCTGACGCTGCTATCCGGTTCCAACGCGCTGGCGCGGCTGCTCAACGGCGGGCCGGGCATGGCGGATCACGTGCAGGAGCTGGTCGAGCGCGAGCATGAGGCCGACCAGATCACCCGTGAGGTGCTGCAGACCGTGCGCCGCACCTTCCTCACCCCGTTCGACCGCAGCGCGATTACCAGCCTGATCGGCGCGATGGACGATGCCATCGACGAGATGCAGAAGACCGCAGGCGCGATCGACCTCTACGAGGTGACCGAGTTCAAGCAGGAGATGAAGGATATCGCCGCGATCATCGTCGATTGCGCGCGGATCACGGTCGAGGCGCTGCCGCTGCTGCGCAGCGTCAACAAGAACGCGCAGCGGCTGCACGAACTGACCGAACGCCTCGTCATCATGGAAGGCCATGCCGACGAGATCCATGCGCGCGGGCTGAAGGCATTGTTCAAGGAACATGGCGCGGCGAGCCCCATCCAGTTCACCGTCGGGCGCGAGCTGTTCATGCATCTGGAGCGCGTGGTCGACCGGTTCGAGGATGTTGCCAACGAGATCGACGGTCTCGTCATCGACCACGCCTGACGCGCGCCGCACCCCATGGAAACCACCATCATTGCCATGCCGCTGCTGATCGCGCTGATCGCGCTCGCGCTGGCGTTCGACTTTCTCAATGGCCTGCACGATGCGGCCAATTCGATCGCGACCGTGGTGTCGACCCGGCTGCTCAAGCCCGTGCACGCGGTGCTGTTCGCGGCGTTCTTCAATTTCGCGGCCTATTGGATCTTCGGGCTCAAGGTCGCCGAGACGATCGGCAAGGGCATTATCGATGCCGATATCGTCAACCCGCAGGTGATCTTCGGCGCGCTGGTCGGGGCGATGTTCTGGAACGTCGTCACCTGGTGGAAGGGCATCCCGTCCTCGTCGAGCCATGCCCTGGTCGGCGGGCTGATCGGCGCAGGGGTGATGCGCGCCGGGCTTGACGGCATCGTCTGGTCGGGGGTGCTCAAGACCGCCTCGGCGATCGTGCTGTCGCCAACGATCGGCATGATCCTGTCGATCCTGCTGGTGGTGCTCACCTCCTGGATTTTCCTGCGCGCCACCGCCAAGCGGGCCGAGGGCGTGTTCAAGAAGCTGCACCTGGTCTCGTCCGCCGCCTATTCGCTCGGCCATGGCGCGAACGACGCGCAGAAGACGATGGGGATCATCACGGTGCTGCTCTATTCGCAGGGCATGCTGGAGGGCGAGTTCGCGGTGCCCGAATGGGTGGTGCTGAGCTGCTACATCGCCATCGCACTTGGCACGCTGTCGGGCGGGTGGAAAATCATCGAGACCATGGGCACGCGCATTACCAAGCTGTCGCACCAGCAGGGTTTCTGCGCCTCGTCGGGCGGATCGGTGATGCTGTTCGCCGCGACGGCGTTCGGCATTCCGGTCTCGACCACGCACACGATCACCGGCTGCGTCGTTGGCGTGGGGGCGGCACGGCGCGCCTCGGCGGTGCGTTGGGGCGTCGCCGGGCGGGTGGTCATCGCCTGGCTGATCACCATTCCGGCTTCGGCTGCGGTCGGCGCGCTGTTCTACTGGCTGACGACGATCTGGGGCTAATCGGTACCGCCGGGATCAGATGATCCCGACATCCTTGCCCGCTGCCTCGAAGATACCAAGGATTTGCGTGACCTGCTCGCTTGAATGCTCGGCGCAGAGCGAGCAGCGCAGCAGTGTCATGCCGGCAGGGGT
>LSHP01000022.1 GCA_001555775.1 Acidovorax delafieldii
ACCCACCCCCAACCCCTCCCTTGAAGGGAGGGGAGCAAGATCGATACAAGGGGAAGCCATGACCATCCGCCGTTTCGTTGCCACGCTTGCGCTGAGCGCCACACTCGTCGCTCCCGCCTTCGCGCAGGACGCCGCTGCCGCCAAGACCGCGCTGGCGGGCGATTATGACCGCATCGTCCAGGAACTCATCACCATCACCGAAATCCCCGCGCCGCCATTCGGTGAGCAGGCGCGTGCGGCCTATTTCCAGCAGCAGTTCAAGGCGCTGGGCCTAACCGAAGTCACGATCGATGCCGAGGGCAATGTCACCGGCATAAGGCGCGGGACGGCCCCGGCGGGCGGGCCGCTGGTCGCGATCACCGCGCATCTCGACACCGTTTTTCCCAAAGGCACCGATGTGAAGGTGCGGCGCGAGGGCAATACGCTCAACGCGCCGGGCGTCGGTGACGACACGGTCGGGCTGACCGGACTGCTCGCCTGGATCCGCGCGATGAACGCCGCCAAGGTGGAAACGAAGCACGACATATTGTTCGTCGCGACCGTGGGCGAGGAGGGGCCGGGTGATCTGCGCGGCGTGCGCTTCCTGTTCACCAAGAATGCCTACAAGGACCGGATCGCCGCTTTCGTCTCGGTCGATGGCTCGGACCCCTCGCGCATCGTCAACCAGGCGGTGGGCTCGAAGCGCTACAATGTCGCGTTCACCGGCCCCGGCGGGCACAGCTATGGCGCGTTCGGCATCGTCAACCCGATGGTGGCGATGGCCGACACTGTGCGCCGCCTCTACGAGACCGACGTGCCCGCAAGCCCGCGCACCAGCTATGCCGCGAGCGTCGTCTCGGGCGGGACCTCGGTCAACTCGATTCCCGACCGGATCGAGCTTCAGGTCGACATGCGCTCGCCCGATCCCAAGGCGCTCGACCGGCTCGAACAGCGCTTCCTGGCTATCGTCGACGAGGCGGTGACCGCGGAAAACTATGCCCGGTCGACCAATGTCGGCGTGATCTCGGCGGAAAAGAAGCGGATCGGCGACCGGCCTGCGGGCAGCACGGCCGACACGCATCCGCTGGTCGTCACCAGCCGCAAGGTGCTCGGCGATCATGGTTTCGAAACGCAGCTCCAGGCCTCTTCGACCGATGCCAATATTCCGATGAGCTTGGGCATTCCGGCGATCACGATCGGCTCGGGCGGTGGCGGCGGCCGTGCGCATTCGGTCGACGAATATGTGAACATCGAACGCAACGCCTTCATCAACGGGCTCTCGTCCGGCCTGGCGCTGGTGGTCGCGGTGGCCAATCTCGACTGGACGAAGAAATGATCCGCGCATCGGCGCTGGTCGCGGCAGTGTTGCTGGCGGGATGCGCCTCGCCGGTGTTGACGCGGGTCGATGCCACCGCGCCTCGGCCGCTGCCGCCGCGCGCCAGCTTCGATCTGGTCGCCACGGCCGATGACGGTGACATGTTTCCCGGCCAGGCGCGCGACATGGTTGCCGCCGCACTGCGCCAGCGTGGCTGGAACCAGCAGGCAGGGGGGGACTATCTGCTCGCGGTGACGCTGGCCGAACGTCCGGCGAACATCGCGGTCAAGGCTGGCGATGATCTGGGCAAGGTTGCAGGCACCATCGCCCCGGCGGCGGACCGCAGCAACAATAGCGGCTGCGCCAGAAGCGACCATCGGCTGACGATCACGCTGACCGAACGCGTGACAGGCGACGTCGCCTTTGCGAGCGACGCTGCCGAATTTCACTGCAGGGCGCGGCTCACCAACAGCCTGCCGCATCTGGTCAGCGCTGCCGTCGACCGGCTGGATGTCGGCCCGGGCAGCGTGCAGATCGCTCGCAAGGGCACGCGCTAGTCGGGATCGTCCAGCGGCAGCGTCAGCTCGAATGCCGCGCCGCCATCTGCGGCATTATGCGCAGCGATCGTGCCGCCATGGCGCTCCACCACGGCTGCGACATAGTTGAGACCCAATCCCACGCCCTTGACGATATGGCCGGCATTCTCGCTGGCAAAGCGTTCGAACAGGTGCGGCATGACTGCGGGGTTGATGCCCTTGCCCTGATCGCGAATGCTCAGCCGGACCTGCCCCGACACGCGGTCTATCTGTACCGTGACCGTGCCGGAATCCGGGCTGTACTTCACCGCATTGTCGATCAGATTGGCGACGGCGCGGAACAGGCTTTCGCGTTCGGCCGAGACAAAGGCGCAGTCGCTTTCGTCGACGACGCGGATCTGCACACCGCGCTGCTGGGCGATCGGCCAGAGGCTGTCGGCAGCCTCGCTGGCAAGGTCCGCCGCGATCACCGGCTCGGGATCGAAGCCGCGCTCCTGCATCCGGGCGAGATCGACGAAGCTGTCGGCCAGGGTCAGCGTCTGCCGCGCGTGCCGCGCGATGCGCGCTCGGTCGACCGAGTCGCCATCGGTGGACAACAGGGCCAGGATCGCCGCCTGGGGCGCGCGCATGTCGTGCGACAGCAGTTGGAGCACCCGCTCGCGCTCCCGCCGGGCCTGCGCGATGACAGTGATGTCGGTGAGATAATCGATCCGCCCGCGCGGCTGCCCGTCAGCACCCACAATCGCGGCGCGCCGCAGCACGAAAGCGCGGCCATCGCCAGCCTCGAATTCGATATGGCCGCTGTCCGGGGTGGCGAGATAGGCCGCAATCGGCTTGCGCGCTGCCGTCTCGGCGATATCGGCAAGCAGACCGTCGACTTCCGCCCCGATCAGCCCATCGCCGAAACCGGATGTTGCCGCAGCATTGGTGAGCACGATACGGCCCGACAGATCGCTGACCAGCGCCGGATCGGGCAGGCCCGCCAGCGCATCGCCGACCAGCCGCTTGAGATCGCGCAACTGGGCTATCGCGCGCGCCAACTGCTCGGCCTGGCGGGTCACATGGTCGCTATCGCCTGCCACTGGAAGGCTCAGGGGAAGCGAATCTTCGTTCTCGAGCCGCGCGAGTTCGCTGCGCATGTAATCGCTGGTCGCCTGCAGCCTGCGCCAACCCCAGAGCGGATAGACCAGGGCGATACCCAGCAATGCAGGGCCGGGCTCAATCCAGCAGTTTGCTGCCAGCGCCGCTGTGCTGAGCAAGAGCGTTCCCAGCATCAGTCCGATCGCGAGCAGGCTGGCGGCGCGCGGGCGGATGCGCCAGAAGCCGAGCATCAGCAGCCAGGCCGGAGCAAGCGCGAGGGCGATCTGCAGCGGGCGCGGGAGCGAATGCACCCAGCCATCCTGCAACTGGGCATTGGCGACGTTCGCGTTGATCTCCACCCCCGGCATGATGCCGCCATCGGATACGGGCACCGGATAGCGATCGCCCAGGCCCTGCGCCGTCATGCCGATCAGCACCCTGCGGCCGGTGAGCAGGGCAGGCGGGACCTCGCCGCGCAGCACGCTGACATAGGAAATGGTCGCAAAGCTTTCGGGTAGAGCAAAGCGCAGCCGCCGCGCCGTATTGCAGGCGCGCGCGGGCGGTCCGAGCGCCATGAGATGCGGTAGCGGGTCGGTATCGTCCGTGGCGGAAAAGCACAGCGCCGCAGCGCGCACGGTGCCGTCGGCGTCGATTTGCGTGTTCGCATGGCCGATGGCAGCGGCCCTCCGCGCAAGTGCGTCCACCGGATCGATCCGCTCGAAGGCCTGGCCGTTGCGACCGGGGACGAGGAATTGCACGGGGAGACGCACGCCCAGGCGCTGCATGGCTTCGGCCAGCGCCGGATCATCGGCGGCAGGCTCGGTGAGCAGCAGGTCCATCGCTACCGATTGCGGACGCGCATCGGCGAGCCGCTGGAGCAATTCTGCATGCAGGCGGCGCGGCCAGGGCCAGCGGCCGAGCGCGGCCAGGCTAGGCTCGTCGATCGCGACGATCAGGATATCCGGATCGGCTTCGGCCGGGGCAGCGCGCATTGCGGCATCGTAGAGCAGATCGTCGGCGGGGCGCGTCCAGCCGCCGAGCAGGGCGGCGATCACGAGCACCGACGAGAGCGCCGTGACCCAGACCCACTCGATATGGAAGCGGCGGCGCAATCCTGCCGATCCGCCCGGTGCGCCTTTCCTCGGCTCATTCACCAAGGACAAAGCTCTCCATCGCGGTCCAGTCGGTATCGGTCTCGTCCTCGCTGTGCGTCGTCGTGCCGACACGCCAGAGATAGCGGCCCGGCGACAGGTCGCTCAAGATGATCGAAGATCCGGCCAGCCCCGCTTCATCGACCAGCCAACTTGGGCTGTCCTCGCGGCGCAACTGGAAGCGGTAGCGCCGCATGCCCTCGCCGGAACCAATCCATCGGAAGACATAGCCATCCTGACCGGGCACCGCCGGCTGGGTGGTAGTGGCCAGCCGCCGCCGGAAGGCGATGGTGCCGGGCAGGCCTTCGAGGCCCGATGCGGCAATCGCTGTGAACCGGGCGAAATAGCGTCCATTCTCGAGCGAGGGCACAGTGAAATCCGGGCTGTTGCCAGACACATCCTCGACGATGTCCACAAAACCGCTGTCGCGGCCTATCTGCAACCGATAGGCTTGCGCACCGGCCACGGGCTGCACCGCAAAGGCAACCATCGGGGCGCGCTGGACACCTGCTCCGCCGATTAGCTGTGGGGCGGGCAGGAGGGGCTCTACGGCGATGGCGCCGGTCTTGCCGATCACTGCGCCGAACTCGGGTTCGAGCTGCGTGTCTTTTGCCGATCCCGTCGTCAGTGCAATGCCACCCTCAAGCAGCTCGGATCGCGAGGTTTCGGTGCCGGCATCGAAATGCGTGCGGAAATCGGTCCCGCGAACGGCGGACACCGCAATCGGGTTGCGCAGGCGGAAGCGGTCGTCGCGGTTGCGGAACGGCGTAACACGGCTGCGGGCCGATCCGGTCTCCAGCGTCAGGTCGTAATCGATGCTGTCGGTAATCAGCAGCTTGCGCAGTCGCCCGATTCTCAGCGCACTGTTGGACGGCAGGGTGATGACCGACCCATCGGTTAGCGACAGCGAGAGCGAGGAGGCAGGCCCGGTGGTCACGCGCGCGCCTTCGCCCAGCACCTGGCCCATGGCTACGCTGCGCAGTGGAGCATTGGCCACCGATGCGAGCGCCTGACCTCGAAAAGCAGCGACCGTGGCGCTGGCCGGGCGCGACCGCAAAAGTCTAATCGGCAGCGACAGCTGGCTGGCGATCGGCAGCTTGTAGGGATCGGCCACGCGGTTGATCCGCTGGACCTCCCTCCAGTCGGTCTCGCGCAGCATGTAATCGCGCGCTAGCGCGATCAGAGTGTCACCCCTGCGGACGGTATAGACGATGGCGTCGTCATCGCGCGCCTGTGCTGCTGCCGGCTCGGCCAGGGCCAGGCCGCCGGCGAGCAGCATCAGCAACATCAGCCAGAACGTCGGCACGGCACGCAGGGTCATCCGGTTGCTTCAGGGTCCTTGGACGGATCGGTCGTTTCGAGCCGATAGCCATAGCCGAAAACGGTGAAGATGCGAAAACCGTTTTCCGGCTTGAGATTGAGCTTCGCGCGCACCCGCGAGATGTGCATGTCCAGCGTGCGCGTCGCGAGATCCGCGCTCGTGCGCCAGATCGTTTCCATGATGTACGCGCGCGACAGCGTCCGGTCCCGGTTGCGGAACAGCAGGTCGGCCAGCTCGAATTCCTTGGCGGTGAGCACGATATCGGCGCCATCATGGCGGATCGTCTGCGCCATGCGGTCGAGGCGATAGCCGCCGAACTCGGCAATCTTCTCCATCGTCGCGCCGCCATGCGTCCGCCGCAGCACCGCTGCAATGCGCGCGGCAATCACGCTTTCTTCCTCGGGCTTGCAGATATAATCGTCGGCCCCGGCGTTGAGCGCATCGGTCACGTCGCGCTTGGCGGTGCGCGCGGTCAGCATGATCACCGGCGGCGGGCTCTCGAGCGTCGTGTGCATCCACTCGACAACTTGCAGACCGGACTTGCCAGGCATGTTCCAGTCCAGCATGACAAGATCGAACGTATCTCTTAACAGCGCAGCCGCAAGCCTTTCTCCGTCGCCGAATTTGGCGCAGATATGACCCATGCCAATGACAACGTTTTCAAGAAAGGCCAGACTGCCTGCGTCGTCATCCGCGATTGCGATGCGCATCAAATTCCCCCGACATGCGCCCGGATTGGTCTTAACTCTTGTTAAGCATGCAAATGCCTGTTTTTGCGGTAATTGGCGAGTCCCCTCGTATACGTTTTTACATAGCTTTACACGCGAATGGTCTCAGGGCGGCGGAATTCCGGGACTTTTCGTATCCAGGCCGATCAAGAATTGACATCAGAGGACAAGATGAACCCGAGCAAAGTTGATATTGGATATATTTACTCCACTTTTGGTGTGGCCATTCCGGAAGGTAATCGCGAGATATTCAGCCCGGTAGACGGAATGACGATCGGCGGCTTTACGCCCGCCTCGGCGGATCAGGTCGGCCTTGTCGCGGATCGCGCCCTGGCGGCTTTTTCCCATTGGCGTTCGGTACCTGCGCCTCGCCGGGGAGAACTTGTCCGGCGTTTCGGTGAGGCGTTGCGCGCACGCAAGACCGAACTGGGCCTGCTCGTCACGCTCGATTGCGGCAAGCCATTGTCCGAGGGACTGGGCGAAGTGCAGGAGATGATCGATATCTGCGATTTCGCGGTCGGCCTTTCGCGCCAGTTGCATGGCCTGACCATTGCCAGCGAGCGCCCCGGCCACCGCATGAGCGAGACCTGGCATCCGCTGGGCCCGGTCGCGATCATCACCGCGTTCAACTTCCCCGTCGCGGTATGGGCCTGGAATGCGGCGCTTGCCCTGGTCTGCGGTGACAGCATCGTGTGGAAGCCATCGGAAAAGACCCCACTGACCGCGATCGCGGTGCAGGCGCTGTTCGACAAGGTGGCGGGCGAATTCGGCCCTGATGCGCCCGATGGCCTGTCGCAGCTGGTGCTCGGCGACGCCACGACCGGCGCGGCGCTGGTCGATCATCCCGCCATGGCGCTCGTCTCTGCCACCGGCAGCACGGCGATGGGCCGTACCGTCGGCCAGGCTGCGGCGAAGCGCTTTGCGCGCAGCCTGCTGGAGCTGGGCGGCAACAACGCGACCATCGTCGCGCCGAGCGCGGACATGGAGCTGGCGCTGACCGGCTGCGCCTTCGGCTTCATGGGAACCACCGGTCAGCGGTGCACCTCGCTGCGGCGGCTGCTCGTGCATCGCTCGGTCTATGACAGCTTCGTGCCGCGCATCATCTCGGCCGCGGCCCGCCTGCCGATCGGGGATCCGCGCGATCCGGCCAATCTGGCAGGGCCGCTGATCGATGGCGCCGCCTATTCGGCCATGCGCGACGCGCTGGCCGACGCGCGCGCGGCGGGTGCCAATGTACACGGCGGCGAACGGATCGCGGGGCCGGGCCAGGGGGTGTATGTCCGCCCCGCCGTGGTCGAGATGCCGGCGCAGACCGGGCCGATGCTGCGCGAAACCTTCGCGCCGATCCTCTATTGCCTGCGCTATGACGATCTCGACGAGGCAATCGTGCTCAACAATGCCGCCACGCAGGGCCTGTCGTCTTCGATCTTCACCAATGAACTGCGCGAGGCCGAGAGCTTCGTCGCGGCCGCGGGCAGCGATTGCGGTATCGCCAACGTCAATATCGGAACCTCGGGTGCAGAAATCGGCGGCGCGTTCGGTGGCGAGAAGGAAACTGGCGGAGGCCGCGAATCGGGATCGGACAGCTGGAAGGCCTATATGCGCCGTCAGACCAGCACGGTGAATTATTCGCGCGCACTGCCGCTGGCGCAGGGCGTGCGGTTCGAATTGTGATGGGCGGTCAGTTGATCGAAGGACCCAGCGCGTCGATGATCTTCCTGGCGAGATCGTCCACGCTATAGGGTTTGACCAGCAGTACGACATCGCTGTCGATCACGCCGTTGTGCAATATGGCATTGCGGGTATAGCCGGTGGTGTAGAGCACCTTGAGATCGGGCCGGGATTCACGCAGCCTGTCAGCCAGCTGGCGCCCGTTCATGTGCGGCATCACCACGTCGGTGAACAGCAGGTCGATGGCCAGGCCATTCTCGATCAGCTGCACCGCCTCGATCGGGCTGTCGACATCGTGCACGATGAAGCCCAGTTCGATAAGGCTGGCGCGCGCCATCGCGCGGACCCCGTCATCGTCCTCGACCACCAGCACGGTAAGATTCTGGGGCGGCGTGAAGCGCATGGCGGTCTGGCTGCCGGGCTCTTCCTCTCCGGACAGCTCGGGCGCGCGCGGCAGATAGAGCTTCACCGTCGTGCCCTTGCCCTGTTCGGAATACAGGTTGAGGTGCCCGCCCGACTGCTTCAGAAAACCATAGACCTGGCTGAGGCCGAGGCCGGTGCCCTTGCCGACATCCTTGGTGGTGAAGAAGGGATCGAGCGCACGCGCCTGCACCTCGGGCGACATGCCGATCCCGGTATCGCTGATCGCGATACGGACATAATCGCCCGGCGCAAGGTCTTCCTGCTGACCGGCATAGGCCGCGTCGAGCGTGACATTGGTCGTCTCGATCATCAGCTTGCCGCCATCGGGCATGGCGTCGCGGGCGTTGACCGCCAGGTTGATGATCGCGGTTTCCAGCTGGGTCTGATCGACCGTACAGGGCCAGACATCGCCATCGAGTTGCAGTTCGACGACGACCTGTTCGCCCAGCGTCCGCTCGAGCAGCGCATGGACCGATCCGACGAGCGCGTTGATATCCAGCCGGCGCGGGTCGAGCGGCTGCTTGCGCGCATAGGCAAGCAACCGGTGCGTCAGCGCTGCGGCGCGGTCGGCGGCATTGGCGGCATTGTCGATATGGCTGACGATCCGGGCATCGCCCTGGCTGCCTAGCCGCCGCTTGGCCAGATCGAGCGAGCCGGTAATGATTGCCAGCATATTGTTGAAGTCATGCGCGATGCCGCCGGTAAGATGCCCGATCGCATCGAGCTTTTCCGCCTGGTGCAGCCGGGCCTCCGCAATCTGGCGCTCTGCGACCTGCTGTTCGAGCTGCGCGGTGCGTTCTGCCACCAGATCGTCCAGCCCGGCATTCAGCCGAGCCAGTTCCTCGGCCACGGCCAACCGATCGTCATGCGCCCGGAACACGCTCTCGATGATCAGCGAGATCATCAGGCTGGTGAGCAGGAAGAAGGTCATCGGCAGCCAGTCGAGATCATGCGATCGTGCCAGTGCCATGCTTGGCATGATCAGCACTTCCAGCGCGATGGCCCCGAGCACCGTTGTCAGCATCGCCGGCCAGAAGCCTGCGAAAAATGCGGCGATGACGATCGCTCCGAACAGCGTGATGAAGGGCACGCCGGTCAGATAGGCATCGAGCGCCAGCCGCCCGCCCACGCCCACCGCAAACGCCGCGATCGCGATCCCGATGCGCAGGGCCGGGGAGCGCCGCGTTCTGCGCGCCCAACCGGTTGCGATGGCCAGTCGTTTCAGCATGGATGATGTTCCGTTCGGAAAGCATCCCTTGATAGACCGGTTCGCGTCGCCGACGCAAACTTATGTTGGTTTTGCAAAGCTTTGCGACATTACTGGTCGCTTCACAGCGATGCGGTCGCGAGGTCCTCTGCGCCCGACCGCGCACCATGGCCCAAGGCCAGATAGCTGTCGGACTGCATTTCCATCAGGCGCGAGATCGTCCGGTCGAATTCGAACCGGCCATCGCCGCTGGCATACAGGTCGGCAGGCTCTGCATCGGCCGCGGCGATCAGCTTGACCTTCATCTCGTACAGCGCGTCGATCAGCGTGACGAAGCGCGCCGCTTCGTTGCGGTTTTCCGGACCCAGGCGCGGGATGCCGACCAGGAACACCGTGTGGTAGCGCCTTGCAATGGCGAGATAGTCCGGCGCACCACGCGCCTCTCCGCACAATTTCTTGAACGAGAAGACGGCAACGCCCTTGAGCGACTTGGGCACATGGATGGTGCGGCCGCCGCTGATCGGTACATCGGCGCTCGGCACGTGCGCGGCATCGTCCGGCGAATAGTCGGTCATGCGGAAGAACGCGGCCCGCAGCGCAGCGGTCGCTTCCGGGCCGTTGGGCACGTGCCAGGTGTCGGTGCCCGACAGGCGCTCGAGCCGGTAATCGACCGGGCCGTTTAGTGAGAGCACGTCGAGCCGCTGCTTGATTAGCGCGATAAAGGGGAGGAAATGCTCGCGGTTCAGCCCGTCCTTGTAAAGATCGTCGGGCGGACGATTCGATGTCGTGACGATGGTGACCCCGGCCTCGATGATCGCGGTGAACAGCCGCGACATGATCATCGCATCGGCGCTGTTGTTGACGACCATCTCGTCGAACGCGATCAGCCGGTAATTGTCGCTGAACTGGCGCGCGACCGGCGGGATCGGGTCGCCCTGCATCTTGTCGCGCTCGACGCGCAGACGCGCATGGATGTCCTGCATGAACTCGTGGAAATGGACGCGGACCTTGCGGTTGATCGCGACCGATTCGTAGAACAGGTCCATCAGCATCGATTTGCCGCGCCCCACCCCGCCGAACATGTAGAGGCCGGGCACGGGGTCGGGCTTGGCCTCGCGCGCCATCAGCCGCCACAGCAGCGATCCGCGCGGCGGCACCGCCTCCAGCGCATCCTGCATCGCCTGCAGCCGCACGGCAGCGGCGCGCTGATCGGCATCGGGTCGCAATTCGCCCGCGCTGACCATCCTGTCGTAGCGGGCGAGCGTTCCGGTCATTGCGATTTCGCGCGCGGGGCAGGGGTCTTGCGGATGGTGCCGGTGAATGCGCAGACGGTTTCTCCCGCCTGCACCACCAGCCCGCGCAGGAACATCAACCGACCGGTTTCGCGGATGATCTCCACCTCGGCATCGAGCGGCTGGCCGACCTTGCCGGCGCCGACGAAATGGCTGTTGAGATCGAGCGTCACCGCAGGCCCATGACGCAGCGCACCATGCAGCCGCGCGCAGACGAACAGCGATATGTCGACCTGAGTCAGGATAGCGCCGCCATGGACGTTGTTGGCGAGATTGCCCTGCAGATGCCCCGGTTCGGTGCGCACAACGACAATGCCGTCATCGCGCTTCATTACCCACATCGGCCCAAGCGTGCTGTTATAGCGGTTCTGCTCGCGCAGTGCCCAGCGCATCCAGCCCGGACGGTCGGGGTCCGGGCCGAACGCGAAATCGTCGGGCATGTCGAGAGTGGTTGCGTCCACCTTTGCGGGGGTATCGAACGGGTCTGTCGGCGGATGCGCCGATCAGACGTGCCGTTCGACCTCCATTTTCTTGATCTCGGCAATGGCGCGCGCCGGGTTGAGGCCCTTGGGGCAGACATTCGCGCAGTTCATGATGGTGTGGCAGCGATAGAGGCGGAACGGATCCTCCAGCTCATCGAGTCGTTCGCCGGTCATCTCGTCGCGGCTGTCGGCCAGCCAGCGATAGGCCTGGAGCAGGATGGCCGGGCCCAGGAACTTGTCCGAATTCCACCAATAGCTCGGGCAGCTGGTCGAGCAGCAGGCGCACAGGATGCACTCGTATAGCCCGTCAAGCTTGGCGCGATCCTCGGGCGACTGCAGCCGCTCCTTGCCCGACGGCACCGGCGTCACGGTCTGCAGCCAGGGGCGAATCGACGCATATTGCGCATAGAAATGGCTGAAATCGGGAACCAGGTCCTTGATGACGTCCATATGCGGCAGCGGGGTGATGCGCACCTCGCCCTTGCAGTCCTCGATCGCGGTGGTGCAGGCCAGGCCATTGCGGCCATTGATGTTCATCGAGCACGATCCGCAAATGCCCTCGCGGCACGAGCGGCGGAAGGTGAGCGTCGAATCCTGTTCCGACTTCATCTTGATCAGCGCGTCGAGCACCATCGGGCCGCAATCGTCGAGATCGATGTCGAACGTATCGTAGCGCGGGTTCTCGCCGCTGTCGGGATCGTAGCGATAGACCTTGAACCGTTTCAGCCGCCCACCGGTCTTCGCGCTGAACGCCTGGCCCTTGCCAGTGATCTTGCTGTTCGCCGGGAGCGTAAACGTAGCCATGGAAAATCCCTCGTCCTTCAATGCGTCCGGGAGCCTAGATAGTCATTTTGGTGCCTAGGCTCAATTGCATATGGCACCTTGAACCGAAAAGGATTTTCAATCCATCAACCCGTGGCTGCGCAGGCTTTCCGCGACGATCGTCTCGATCAGCTGTTCCTGCGTCCAGCCGGCGCGCACGGCGGAGCGGCCGAAGACCTTCTGGCTCCACAGATTGCAGTTGAGATTGACCTCAAGGAAGTTCAGCTCGCCCTTTTCCTCGTCCAGCCGGAATTCGTAGCGACCATAATCGAAGGGCACGAATTCCTGCGCCAGATTGGCGGTATGCGCGGCGATCTCTGCCTCGAACGGCGAGCCTTCGAAATCGACCAGCTCGTACTTGCTCGCGCGCTCGACCAGGTCGCGCTTTTCCCAATAGGTGCGCAGGTGCGTCGGATCGGCCTGTTCGAACAGCATCATCGGCAGGATCAGCGGGCGGCCGTGCATCGTCACCACCGGCACCTCGACATCGCTGCCGGTCAGGAAGGGCTCGACGATCGCGTCATGGCCTTCCTCGTGGATCGCGGCGATGGCGTCCTTCACGCCCGCCCAGTCGCCTGCGTCGCGCACGCCCCAGCTCGCCGACGAGGCGTTGGGCTTGATCACCATGCGCTCGGCCATCGGGCACAGCTTCTCGTCGACCGGGCCTCCCTTGCGATAGATCGCCCAGTCGGCCGTCGGGATACCGCGCGCGCGGGCCACGAGCTTGGACAGGTGCTTGTCGTCCGAAAGGCCGCGCAGGATGGGGCTGCCGCCCAGATAGGGCAGGCCCTTGCGGTTGCACAGCAGCGGTACCAGCATTTCCGAATTCACGAAGCCACCGCGGTTGAGCAGCGAGAAGACGAAATCGACTTCCGGCGGATCGAACAGCATCGCGTACTGGTTGCCCACCAGCAGATTGTCGAACAGCCCCTCCAGGATGGTGCGCACCTCGTTGTGGTACACGGCATGGTTGCCGTCCTCCGGATGCAGCGAGCCATCGCCCAGCGCGTGCTTGGCGAGGAACAGCACCTTGAGCGTCTCGCGGGTCTTCGCATCGATGGTCAGCGGGGCAGGATATTGGTTCACGGCAAAACGCACTTTCTTTGAGTTTGCGGACGGGCGTCGGGCCAAAGCGGCTTGCCTTAATGGCCAGCGCCCCTATAGCCGCGCCCTT
This sequence comes from Acidovorax delafieldii, assembly GCA_001555775.1. Classification (GTDB taxonomy): domain Bacteria; phylum Pseudomonadota; class Alphaproteobacteria; order Sphingomonadales; family Sphingomonadaceae; genus Blastomonas; species Blastomonas delafieldii_A. Next base: position 13,182 of record LSHP01000022.1, read on the forward strand.
ATCCGCTTCGGGGGCGCAGCGAAAGATAAGTTTGATGCAACAGGAATTGCACAAGACGGTCAGCCATCTGCTCACGATCGGCGGAGACGAGCGAATCGTCCCGGCGCATGCCGATGGCACCAACAAATATTTCAGTTCTCCCTTCCCGCGTCAGACGGTGACCTATGCGTCGTCGACCGCGAACGATATCTCGCAGCCCGCCTTCGACCATCTGTGCGATTTCGTGGCTGATCATGGGCTGAACGCGGACATGGTGGGCACCGATTACGCCGGACACCTTTCTGTCCTGCGCGATCGCATCGCGGTCGCCTATGGCCTGCCCAAGGGGACGGATATCGCGTTCTCCGCCTCGGGCACGGACCTCGAATATATCGCGCTCCAGGCCTTTGCCGGCCGCGCGCCGCAGGGCATCCACAACGTCTTGCTGGGCGCCGACGAAGTGGGCAGCGGCTGCATCCTGAGCGCGGCAGGCCAGTATTTCGCAGGCCAGACGGCACTGGGCGTCCCGACGAGCAAGGGACAGCCGGTCGCTGGTCTCGCGCCCGTGTCGCTTTCCGAAGTGTCGGTGCGCAACGGTTTCGGCGAGGCGTTCGACAGCGCGGTGATTGTGGCTGCGATGCGCAGCGAGATCGAACGTGCGCTGATCGCGGGCAAGTTTCCGCTGCTGCATGTGGTGCATGGATCGAAAACCGGGCTCATCCTGCCGCATCTCGACGATATCGATGCGCTCATCACGCAATTCGGCGACTCGATCGGCTTTGTCGTCGATGCCTGCCAGGCGCGGATCACGAGTCCCGCGATCAGCGCCTATCTGATGCGCGGCGCGGTGGTGCTGCTCACCGGTTCCAAGTTCATGGGTGGTCCGCCCTTTGCCGGCTTTGCGCTGGTGCCGCGCGCGACGGCGCAGCGGATCGCGCCGCTGGGCGAGGGCATGGCCACGATCTTCCGCCGCGCGGAGCTTCCCGATAGCTGGGCAGGGGCGGAAAAGCTTCCGATGAGCGGCAATGCCGGGCTGACGGTTCGGCTGGCGGCAGCCTTGTTCGAGCTGGAGCGATTCCAGGCGCTCGATTTCCACACGATCGCGCGGGTGGTCGAACAGTTCCGCTGCGCCTCGCTGGCGCTCGTCGATCGGATCGGCGGCACGCGCGTGACGCCCTATCCCTTTGCCGATCGCGAATCCGCAGGGGCACATCCCATCGAGATGCGCACGCTGACGACCGTCGATCTGAGCGGGGAGGGGCGTGCGATCGATTTCGACGGTGCGACCGCGATCCAGCTGAGGATGATGCAGTCGGGCGTGCGGCTGGGCCAGCCGGTCAAGTGCGCGCGCTTCCAGGGGCCGGACATGATGGGCAAGGTGCGCGGCACATTGCGCATCGGCATTTCGATGCCGCAGATGGTGGCGCTGGCGGCGCTGGGAGACGCGGCCGAAGCGCAGCTCGATTCCGATATGGCGGCGATTGGCGACGCGTTCGAGGCGGCGCTCGCGGCTGATTGAGCCCGGCCCGCCCGACCAGCACGAAAAAGGGGTGCCCTGCCGGTCTGGCGGGGCACCCCTTTTTGTTGCGACTTAAAACCCTTTAATTGCCGAAAGTGCGCTGCCACCAGCCGCGACGCGGCGGTTCGGTGCTTTCGGCGGGTGCTTCGGCGGCCTTGGCCGTATCGGCTGCGGCAGGTTCTGCCTCGGCCACCGGCTCGGGCGCAGGTTCGGCTGCAACCGTTTCGGCGGCTTCGGCCTTCGGCGCTGCCTTCTTGCGCGGCGCGCGCTTGGCCTTGGGCTTGGCGACAGGTTCGGCTTCCGCAGCAGGCTCAGCCTCGGCAGCGGGCGCTTCGGCAGGTGCCTCTGCCTCTGCCTCGACGACCGGCTTCTTTGCCCGCGAAGCGCGCTTGCGCTTGGGCTTTTCGGCCACCGGCTCGGGCTCAGGCGCTGCGGGTGCTTCGGCAGGCGCTGCTTCTTCCTCGCTCACCGGCTCGGCAGGCGCTTCTGCCGCAGCGTCGTCGCCAGCGGTTTCGACGCTGTCTTCGCTAGCCTCGCCAGTCTTGCGGTTGCGACCGCCACGGCGACCACGGCGGGCACGCTTCGGCTTGGCCTCGCCACCATCCTCGGTGGTTTCGCCGGCTTCAGTCGCCTCGGCTTCGGCCGGGGCTTCGGCGTCAGCCGATTCGACCGGTTCCGCGACCTCTTCGCCGTTATCGATCTGCGCCTCGCTACCGATTTCGCCCTGGGGGAGATCGCCATCGCGCCGTCCGCGCTTGCCGCGACGCCGACGGCGACGCTTGGAACGGCCACCGCCTTCGCCTTCCTCGCTGCTGCGCTGCTCGGCGGGGCGCTCGCCGCGCTCGCCGCGATCCGCACGATCGCCACGGTTTCCGCGGCCGCCGCGCTTCTCGCTGACCTCTTCCTCTTCCTCGATCTCGTCGATTTCGTCTTCGATATCGTCGTCGTCATCGTCGATGATCGGCTGGAAGGTGACGACCTTTTCCGGACGCGGGCCGCTCGCGGTCACTTCCATCTTCGCGCCTTCATTCTCCCCATTGGGCAGAATTTCAATGCGCACGCCGAAGCGCTCCTCGATCTCGGCAATGTCGCGGCGCTTGTTGTTGAGGACGTAGATCGACGCTTCCTGGCTGGTGCGCAGCGTGATGATGCTGCCATGGCCGCGTGCGGCCTCTTCCTCCAGCAGGCGCAGCGCCGACAGGCCCGCCGACGATGCGGTGCGGACAAGGCCCGTGCCGTCGCAATGCGGGCAGGTGCGGGTCGATGCCTCGAGCACGCCGGTGCGCAGACGCTGGCGGCTCATTTCCATCAGGCCGAAGCCCGAGATGCGGCCGACCTGAATGCGCGCGCGGTCGCTCTTCAGCGCATCGCGCATGGCCTTCTCGACCTTGCGGATGTTTGAGCCGTATTCCATGTCGATGAAATCGATGACCACCAGGCCCGCCATGTCGCGCAGACGCAGCTGCCGGGCGATCTCGCGCGCCGCTTCCAGGTTGGTGTTGAGCGCAGTCGCCTCGATCCCGTGCTCCTTGGTGGAGCGGCCGGAGTTGATGTCGATCGATACCAGAGCCTCGGTCGGGTTGATGACCAGGTAACCACCCGACTTGAGCTGCACCACCGGTTCGTACATCGCCGAAAGCTGGTCTTCGGTGCCATAACGCTGGAACAGCGGCACCGGGTCCGAATAGCTCTTCACCCGGCGCGCATGGCTGGGCATCAGCAGCTTCATGAAGTCCTTGGCGGCGCGGTATCCGGCTTCGCCCTCGACCAGCACTTCCTCAATGTCGCGATTGTAGATGTCGCGGATCGCGCGCTTGATGAGGTCGCTGTCCGAATGGATGATCGCAGGCGCGGAGGCCTTGAGCGTCTTTTCGCGGATCTCGTCCCAGAGGCGGGCGAGATAGTCGAAGTCGCGCTTGATCTCGGGCTTGGTGCGCGAAAGGCCGGCGGTGCGCACGATGCAGCCCATGGTCGCGGGCAGCTTCATCTCGGCGATGATCGACTTCAGCCGCTTGCGGTCCGACGCGTTGCTGATCTTGCGGCTGATGCCGCCGCCATGCGCGCTGTTGGGCATGAGCACGCAATAACGGCCCGCGAGCGAGAGATAGGTGGTTAGCGCCGCACCCTTGTTGCCGCGCTCTTCCTTGACGACCTGCACCAGCATGACCTGACGGCGCTGGATGACGTCCTGGATCTTGTAGCGGCGGCGCAGCGCCATGCGGCTGGTGCGTGCCTCGTCGCTGGCCTTGGCCTTGCCGCCACGGCCATCGCGACGACGACGACGACCGCCATTGCGGCCATTGCCGTTATTCTCGCGCGATTCTTCGGCTTCGCTTTCGCTCTCGCCTTCGTCGCTGTCGGAATCGCCGTCATTGTCGCCCGAAAGCGTCTCGGCACGGATCGGCTCTTCGTCGGTCTCGATCAGACCCTCGTCCGACAATCCGTCGTCATAGCTGCCTTCTTCGCCACCGCGGCCGGCGGCGTCATCTTCCTCTTCCTCGGCGGCGAGGGCTTCGGCCTCCTCGCGCGCGTGGCGAGCCTCTTCGGCAAGCAGCGCGATCTTGTCCTCGCGCGGAATCTGATAATAGTCGGGATGGATTTCCGAGAAGGCGAGAAAGCCGTGCCGGTTGCCGCCATAATCGACGAAAGCCGCCTGCAGCGAGGGTTCTACGCGAGTAACCTTGGCGAGATAGATATTGCCCTTGATCTGCTTGTGTTCGGCAGATTCAAAGTCGAATTCCTCAATCCGGTTTCCCTTGAGCACCGCCACCCGGGTTTCTTCCTGGTGGCGCGCATCGATCAACATGCGCGTTGTCATTCAATATTCTCCGTGCGCGCGCACCGGGCGGAACCGGCCGGGTCGCTGCGCTTCTGTCTGTTATGGCGCTGCCGCTCCCGATCAGGGGGGCGGTGCGCAAACGGGTTTGTTCGATAAGGATTGTGTCTGCTGAACGGGTTTGCAGGGCGTCAAGCGCACTGGCCGCGTCGCTTTTCCGCAGCCAACCGCTCGGAAGCGGGGTGGCGGAAAAGGCGGTATTCAAACCCATAAAGCGTCAACCTGGTGATACGGCATCCGCGGCAATCGAGGCCGCAATGCTGTCAGTGAGTGCGGGCGATGGCCGTCAAGCCAATGAGCCGCAAGGCTTTGCTAGCATCGCCCGCGCAATACAGCAACAAAAAGCTCAACCGCACGAACGCCCGGCCGTTATTGAACAGGGACGCGGCGCAATAGCGTATGTTGCCCGCGCCCAGTCTTGCCGATTCATGCTGAAATTCCTGTTAACCAGGTCGTTTCACAGGGTTTTTCCCGCTTAACCCTAATCCTGCCTTCATCAAGCGATCAGGCAGGAATCCGGGAATCATGAAATTGCACTGGACCGGACATTCGCGCCGGGGGCATAACAGGGCTATGCTGTGGCTGACCTCCCTCTGCGCGTCGATGGCATGCACCATGCCCGTCCATGCGGGCGAGGTTTCGAATGTCGAAATCCGCGCCAACCAGGTGGTGCTTCATTTCAATGATCCTATAGAAAGCGCCAGCAGCTTCGTTTTGAGCGGCCCCGACCGCATCGCGATCGACATCAAGGGGGCCACCGCGCGCGCCAATGCGCTGACCCAGCAGGGCCTGTTCCGCAATGTCCGCATGGCGCAGTTCGACAGCGATACCGCGCGGATCGTGCTCGATCTCGATCGGCCGGCGATGGTGAGCGCAGGGACTTTCTCCGACGATGGCCGGAGCCTGACCCTGTCGGTCAAGGAGCTTGGCTCGTCCGAGCTTGCCGGCGTGCTCAATGCCCCGCGCCAGTCGTTCGTCCCCCCGGCCAATTTTCGCGCAGAGCCGCCGCAGCGCCGCTACAGCGTGCGCATTCCGCTGCCCAAACCGAGCAAGGCGCCGCCGCTGCCCAGAATTGAAGGCCCCAAGGATGACAGCCGTCCGCTGGTGGTGATCGATGCCGGGCATGGCGGCCACGATCCGGGCGCGATCAGCCCGCATGACGGGACGCGCGAAAGCAAGGTCACATTGCAGGTCGCCCGCGCCATTCGCGACGAACTGCTCAAGACCGGCCGCGTGCGCGTGGCGCTGACGCGCGACAGCGACACCTTCCTGGTGCTGCAGGAACGCTATGGCATTGCGCGGCGTCTGGGGGCGGACCTTTTCATTTCGGTCCATGCCGATGCCGCCGCCTCGCAGACCGCGCGGGGCGCCACCATCTACACGCTGTCCGAAGTGGCTTCGGATCGCGAGGCCGCTCGGCTCGCCGCGCGCGAGAACAAGGCCGACATACTGAACGGCGTGAACCTCGCCGATGCGCCGTCGGACGTGTCGTCGATCCTGATCGACCTGACCCAGCGCGAGACGATGAACCTCTCTGCCGATTTCGCGCGGTTGCTGCGGCGTGAAGGCGAGGCGAAGATGAACTTTCGCACCGATTCCCACCGTTTCGCCTCGCTGATGGTGCTGAAGGCGCCCGATGTGCCGTCGGTGCTGCTCGAGACAGGCTATGTCAGCAACGAGGAAGACATCGCGCTGCTCAATTCCCCCAGCTATCGCAAGCGCATCGCGGAATCGGTGAGCCAGGCGGTAACCGTATTCTTCGCGCGCAAGCTGGCGTCGCGCTAGGAACTGTAAACTCCTCCCGCAGCTTGCTGGGGAGGATTGAATGTCTCCAATCCGCTCTGGCCCAATCCGCTCTGGCCTTGTTCAGGAATCCTGTGCTAGTCGCGCGGGCATGAGCGAGGGTGAAAGCGGCGGTTCCGCCTATAGCATGCGGCGTGACGGCGAGGGCGCGATGGTGGCCCTGCGCGATGCGTGGCAGAAGCGCTGGGTGCGCTGGGCGACCTATCTGCTGGGTTTGGCCTTGCTGGGCGTTTTCCTGATCTGGGTGATCTTCGCGCGCGATCTGCCCTCGGCCGATACGCTGGTCGACTACGAACCCGATCTGCCGACCATGGTGCGCGGCGTCGATGGCGAGATCGTCAACAGCTATGCGCGCGAGCGCCGCGTGCAGTTGCAGTACAAGGATTATCCGCTGCCGCTGATCCGCGCGTTTCTGTCTGCCGAGGACAAGAACTTTTTCTCGCACAATGGCCTTGATTATCCGGGCCTCGCGTCTGCCGTGTTCGATTATGTGACCAAGCTGGGATCGGGCCAGCGCGCGCGCGGCGGTTCCACGATCACCCAGCAGGTCGCGAAGAATCTGCTGCTGGGCGACGAATATTCGATCACCCGCAAGATTCGTGAGGCCATCCTCGCCTATCGCATCGAGGACGTGCTGACGAAGCAGGAAATTCTCGAGCTCTATCTCAACGAGATCTATCTCGGCCGTAACGCCTATGGCGTGCAGGCAGCAGCACGCGCCTATTTCGGCAAGGACGTGGCCGACCTCAAGCTGCACGAGGCGGCGTATCTGGCGATCCTGCCCAAGGCGCCGTCAAACTATCGTCCCGAAGTCCACATGGAACGCGCGCTCGAGCGCCGCAACTGGGCGCTGGGCGCGATGCAGTCGAACGGCTGGATCACGCGAGCGCAGATGCTTGCCGCGCAGGCCGAACCGCTTGGTACCATCCCGCGCACCGGCGACAATTTCGAGAAGGTCGGCGGCTATTTCGTCGAGGAAGTCCGCCGCCAGCTCGTCGAGAAATTCGGCGAGAAGCGCGAGGACGGCCCTAACAGCGTCTATGCTGGTGGCCTCTGGGTGCGCACCTCGCTCGACCCCGCTATGCAGCGGGCCACCACCGAGGCGTTGCGCGATGCACTGCTGCGCTATGATCGCGGCAGCGGCTGGAGCGGTCCGCTCAACACAATCGAGATGGACGATCAATGGGCCTCGCGCCTCGCATCGACCTATATCGATATCGATTACGAGAACTGGCGCGTCGCGGTGGTGATCGACAAGTCGGCCAGTGCAGCCGAAATCGGCTTTGCCAATGGCGACAAGGGCGTGCTGCCGCGCTCGACCGCGACGATGCCGCGCAAGCGCGTCGGCAGCACCGCGTTCGATTCGATGAAGCCCGGCGATATCATCGCGGTCGCGCCGATGGCGGGCGATACCTATGCGCTGCGCAACGTGCCCGAGATATCGGGCGGCATGGTGGTGCAGAACCCGCGCTCGGGCCGGGTCTATGCGATGCAGGGCGGGTTCGATTCGCAGATTAGTCCGTTCAACCGCGCCACCCAGGCCGATCGCCAACCGGGTTCGACGATCAAGCCTTTCGTCTACGCGACCGCGCTCGACAACGGGATGACCCCGGCGACGCAGATCGTCGATGGCACGTTCTGCGTCTATCAGTCGGCGAGCCTGGGCAACAAGTGCTTCCGCAATTTCGGCGGATCGGCGGGCGCGGGTCCGCAGACGATGCGCTGGGGCCTCGAACAGTCGCGCAACCTGATGACGGTGCGCGCCGCCAATGATGCGGGCATGACCAATGTGGTCAAGACGATCAAGGCGGTCGGCATCGGCGACTACAAACCCTATCTGTCGATCGCGCTGGGCGCGGGCGACACCACGGTGATGAAGATCACGAACGCCTATTCGATGCTGGTCAACCATGGCCGCGAGCTCAAGCCGACACTCATCGATTATGTGCAGGACCGTCGCGGCAAGGTGATCTTCCGCTCGGATCCGCGCGTGTGCGAACGCTGCAACATGCCCAAATGGGATGGCAAGCCGATGCCGCGCTTTGCCCAGCGCGGGCGGCAGATCCTCGATCCGATCACCAGCTATCAGGTCGTGCACATGCTCGAAGGCGTGATCACGCGCGGCACGGCGGTGACGCTGGCAGACCTCAAGCGGCCGATGTTCGGCAAGACCGGCACCACCAGCGGCCCGACCAATGTGTGGTTCGTCGGCGGCACGCCCGATGTCGTGGCCGGCGTCTATCTGGGCTTTGACCAGCCGCGCAGCATGGGTGGCTATGCCCAGGGCGGCAGGCTCGCCGCGCCGGTGTTCAAGCAGTTCGCCAAGGAAATCTTCCCCAGCCTGCCGGTCAGCGAGTTCCTCGCCCCGCCGGGCACGCGCATGGTGCGCATCGATCGCCGCTCTGGCCGCCGCGTCTATGGCGCCTGGCCGGGCAACGAGGCCAAGGCGGCGGTGATCTGGGAGGCGTTCAAGCCCGAAACCGAACCGCGCCGTTCGATCCGTCCGGAAGAAATGGCCGCAGCGGTCAAGGCAGTGCAGAAGCGCACTGGTCCAGCCGCGCGTGCGCGCAGCGACAGCGAGTTCCTGCAGCAGCAAGGCGGCATCTACTGACGCGCCGAGGGCGACGCATCGCGCAGGGCGTTTCACTCTACCGTTCGGGTTGAAAAATCGGGCTGGGAAGCGTAACGGGCATTGGACCATGCTCAGCCAGAAAGTCCGCTACACCATCCGTGCCTTGCAGCACCTCGCCGATCATTACGGCCAGGGGCTGGTGCATCTGGACGAGATCGCCTCTGCGCAGAACATTCCGCCGAAATTCCTGACCGTGATCCTGTCGGAAATGGCGCGGGCAGGGCTGGTGCATTCGCAGCGTGGCAAGGATGGCGGCTATGCGCTGGGCCTGGCGCCGGTCGATATCCGCTATGGCGATATCGTTCGCATCACCAGCGGATCGTTGGCGCTGGTGCCCTGCGCCAGCCGCTATGCCTATGAAAAGTGCAAGAACTGCCTGGCCGAGGATGAGTGCCGGCTGCGCGCGCTGATGCTCAAGGTGCGCGACGAGACGGCGGTGATCCTCGATCAGATCACGCTTGCCGATCCGATCGCACCGGTGGCTGCATTCGAAGGCGCCATGGTCGATTGATTCCAGGCGCTGGCCGGTTCAGGCGGCGAAAACCACCTGCCAGGCCGCGCCCTTGCGCAGTCCGGTCAATGCCTTGACCTCGCCGCCCAGCTGCGCGGCAAGCGATTGTACAATCCGGGTACCCAGGCCTTTGCCTGCCGTGATATCGACACCCTGCGGCACTCCGCGGCCATTGTCGCTGACGGTCAGTGCGAGCCGCTGAGGATCGAGCTGTTCGAGCTTGAGCGTGATCGTGCCGCCATCCTCGGCAAAGGCGTGCTTGAGGCTGTTGGTGACGAGTTCGGTGACGAGCAGCGACAAGGTGGTCAGCCGTGCGATGTCGAGCTTCACCGCAGGCATGTCGACCAGGCACACGATGTTGCGCGCGCCTGTCGCCTGCAGCAGGTCGGTGCAGATTTCCTGGAAATATTCGGCCACCGGCAGATCGACCGAGGCGGGATCGTAGAGCCGGCGGTGGATGCGCGACATCGTCTCGATCCGGCTCTGCGCCTCGTCGAGCGCCGAGCTGGCCGAGGCCGGATCGGTCGCCACCTTGCGCTTCTGCAGCTGCAGCAGCGCCGAGACGAAGGTCATGTTGTTGGCGACACGGTGCTGCAGTTCCTGAAACATGGTGCGCTGCTGGTCGTACAGCTCTTCGGTGACCTGCTTCTTGGCTTCCAGCCGATCGGCGGCGCGGTGCATGAAATGGATCAGCGCAATGTCGACCGTCACGATGAAAATGTAGAAGCCGATCGCGATCGTGCTCGCCCCGTCCATCACGAAGCTGTTGACCGGGGGGATGAAGAAATAGAGCGCCGCAAGGCCGCACAGCACGGCACACAGGACCCCTGGCCACAAGCCGGCCAGAAAGGTCGTTACGATCACGGCGGGGAAAAAGGTGAGATAGGGGAATCCAGGCGGGAGCGTGCCCTGCAGGTGGAAGCGGCTGAACAGTGCCAGAGCGAAAGTGCCGATCGAGAGGCCATAGCCCAATCGCCAGTCACGACGAAACAGCGTGCCTGCCTTTACGAACCGGTTCATCGTCACTCTCGTCAGCAGGATAGCGGATGCAAACGTCCGCGAAACGTCTTGTAAAAGCCAATTTTTGGCGGTGCAAGCCGATGACGTGGTCGATTTCGCCCAGAAATGGCGCGATTTTGCGCTCTGGCGCTTGCCCGAGGCGGTTGGTCGTCCGGCTTGGGGGAGCAAGAAAATCTATCTTGCCAACTGGAATGGTAGAGAATAGCCTTTTTGTTGCGGGCCATGCTGCATGCAGCCGGTCCGCACCAGATTTTCTCGAGGAGTGAACCGATGCCTCCTGCCAAGTCCGACACCGCCGCACTGCGTGCGCCGCTGCCGATCTCGACCATTTCCGATGCCATTTCCCGACTGCGCTATGGTGCCATCGTGCTGACCGTGCACAACGGCAAGCTGGTGCAGATGGACGTGACCGAGCGCCAGCGCTTCAGCTGAGCTTCCACGCCAAGCTATCCCTCTGACTGCCGGGACCGGGCTGACCGGACGGGCATTTTTCGAGCGTTTCTCCATGTTGCCCAACACGCTGCGTGCCGACCGGACATCCGGAAGCACTTCCAATTCCGGGGGTCTTTCCAAATGTCCATTTCCGTATCCGCGCGCGCATCGCTTGCGGCGCTGGCCTTCGCACTCGCCATCCCTTTCCAGGCGCAGGCAGCCGAAACCGATGGCGATGCCGTGCAGGCCGATTCCGTTGATCAGGCCGATGCCGCCGATGATCAGGGCGATAACGTGATCATCGTGACCGCGCGCCGCCGAGACGAGGATATCCAGGACGTGCCGATCGCGCTGTCCGTGATCGATGCGGCGCAGGTGGATTCGCAGGGCTTGTTCAACATCAACCGGTTGACGCAGATCCAGCCAGCGCTGCAATTCTATTCGACCAATCCGCGCAACACATTCATCAATATCCGCGGCATCGGTGCACCGTTCGGCCTCACCAATGACGGGTTCGAACAGGGCGTCGGCATTTATATCGACCAGGTCTATTACAACCGCATCGCCTCGGCGACGCTGGACTTTGTCGATGTCGAACAGGTCGAGGTGCTGCGCGGACCGCAGGGCACGCTGTACGGCAAGAACACCACCGCAGGGGCGATCAACATCCGGACGCGCGCGCCAAGCTTCACCTTCGAGGGTCGTGCGGAACTGAGCGTCGGCAATTACGATGTCAAGCAGGCCAAGGCGACGATTTCCGGTCCGATCTCGAACACTCTCGCGGCGCGGCTGAGCCTGTCCTCGACCGATCGGCGCGGCACTATACTCAACGTGAAGACCGGGCAGAACGTCAACAGCCTGGATAATCTGGGCATTCGCGGCGCGCTGCTGTGGCAGCCGAGCGACAGCTTCAAGGTCACCCTGTCGGGCGATTACAATATCCAGGATCCGATCTGCTGCGCGCAGATCTATGCCCGTGTCGGCACCACCCAGCGTGCGGCGAACAGGCAATATGCCGCGCTGATTGCGCGCTTCCCGGGCTATCGGGTGCCCAGCACCGATCCGTTCGATCGCGTCACGGATCTCGATGCCAATATCCGCGCGCGCAACGAACATGGCGGGGTGTCGGCGCTGGTGGAATGGGAGCTCGGCAAGTTCGCGCTGACCTCGGTCAGCGCCTATCGATACTGGGACTGGACCCCGGCCAATGACCGCGACTTTACCGGCCTGCCGATCTTCCTCAAGGTCAACAACCCGACCCAGCAGAAGCAATATACCCAGGAATTCCGCCTGAACTATGAGGCGGAGCGGCTGAACTTCGTGCTCGGTGCATTCGCCTTCTATCAGGAAATCCGCACCCAGGGCATTCAGGAACAGGGCCCGGCGGCGAGCGCCTGGCTGCTCAACCCGACCAGCGCGCTGTCGAACAACCCGGCGGTGCTCAACGGCGTGGTCGCGAACAACGACATCCGGCTCGACAACACCAGCCTCGCCGCCTTCGGAAAGCTGAACTGGAAGGTCACCGATCGGTTGACCGTCTCGCCCGGTATCCGCATCAATTACGACAAGAAGCAGGGCCAGTATGACTCGGTGGTGACCGGCAATGCCTCGAACGGCACGCGGCAGATCGTCAGCAATGTGCCGACCAGCCCGTTCTTCGACGATCCCTGGATTGCCGCGCAGCGCGGGGTTCAGGCCTCGCAGTTCTTCGAGGTCGATTTCAGCGACTGGAATCTCTCGTACGACCTCAATCTGGGCTACGAGATCAGCGATACCGTCAACGCCTATGCAACCTATGCGCGCTCGTTCAAGACCGGCGGCGTCAACCTCAACGGCGTGCCCGGCCGCGCGGACGGTTCGGCGGCGCTTGAGGTCGCGGTAATCAAGCCCGAAAAGGTCGACCATTTCGAGATCGGCCTGAAGACCAAGCTGTTCGATCGCAAGGCGACGCTCAATCTCGCCGCCTTCTGGACCGACATCCAGGATTTCCAGGCCAGCGTCATCAGCAATATCAGCGGCAGCAACGTGCTGCGCGGGTATCTCGCCAATGCCGACAAGGTGCGCAGCCGCGGGGTCGAGGCGGACTTCCGCGTCCAGCCTTCGGATCGCTTCACCGCCTATGTCAGCGGGGCGTTCACCGATGCCGAATTCGTGCGCTTCGTCGATGCGCCGTGCCCGCCGGAGCTGGCCGGCGGCACCACGGTGACGGGAACGCAGGTGCCGGGCCCGGCCGCAACGCCCGGCGCGCTCAGCCCGGCCAATTGCGATGTCTCGGGCCAGTGGCTGCCGGGCGTGTCCAAATGGGCCTTTTCCTGGGGTGCGGAGTACAATGTTCCGGCCACGGTGTTCGGCCTCGATGGCAATGCCTATGCGGGCTATGACGCGAACTTCCGCTCGAAATTCTCGTCAAACGCATCGCGGTCGATCTACACCGATATCGATGCCTATTCGCTGCACAATTTCCGCGCCGGATTCCGCACCGACAAGTTCGATTTCTTCGTGTGGACCCGCAATGCCTTTGACGAGGAATATTTCGAATCGCTCGCCGTTACCCCCGGCAATACCGGCCTCATTTCCGCTCAGATGCCCGATCCCCGCACCGCTGGCCTCACGGTCTCGGCGCGGTTTTGAGGGTGATTGAAACTTCCTCCAGCAGAAGGGACCGCACGTGCCGGACCTTGGAATACTGAACCCTGCCGATATCTGGCCCTATATCCTGGTCGGCGTTGCCGCGCAGATGGTCGATGGCGCCCTGGGCATGGCCTTTGGCGTCATCTCCAGCACGCTGCTGGTCTCGGTGCTCGGCGTGCCACCGGCGCAAGCCTCGGCAGGCGTGCATTTTGCCGAAGTGTTCACGACCGGTGCGTCGGGGCTCAGCCATGCCTGGCACCGCAATATCGATTGGGGGCTGTTTGCCAAGCTGGTGCTTCCGGGGGTCGGCGGCGGGATATTGGGCGCCTATGTGCTCGCCAATGTCGATGCGGGGGTCGCCCGGCCGCTGGTCATGGCCTATCTGACCGGCATCGGGCTGGTGCTGCTCTATCGCGCCTGGCGCTTTCCCACGCCAAAGTTCCAGGATCCGCGCATCGTCGCGCCGCTGGGTGCGGCCGGGGGCTTTCTCGACGCTGCGGGTGGCGGCGGATGGGGACCGGTCGTCACCTCCAACCTGCTCATCCAGGGCGGCGAGCCGCGCAAGACCATCGGCACGGTCAGCGCGTCCGAATTCTTCCTCACCGTGTCGATCTCGGTCACCTTCATCCTCACCATGGGGTTCGAGGCCTTCACCACCGCGACGATCGGTCTGCTCATCGGAGGGGTAGTGGCCGCGCCATTTGGCGCGATCCTCGCCAAGAATGTGCGTCCGCGCCTTTTGCTGTTCATGGTCGGCACGGTGCTCACCATCACCAGCGTTTACAGCATCTGGAAGGCGCTCAGCTGACCGACCGGGCTCAGATCTCTTCGCGGACCTGTGCATAGGCCAGGGCCGCGAAGATCACCGTACCGCCGATGACATTGCCGACCAGCGCCGGGAGGATGCCGCCGAACACGGCCTCGATTGGACTGATTTCACCCTTGAGCATGACGATGAACAGCTCGGTCGATCCGGCGACGACATGCGAGAAGCCGCCCAGACCGATCATGTAGGTGACGATCGTGATCATCAGCACCTCGCCCGCGCTTTCGATCCGCGGCAGCATCCACACAAGCGAAGCGATCATGAACCCGGCCGGCATGCCCCAGAGCATATGGTCAAGCGGGGCGACCTCGGCATAATGGCGCGAAACGCTCAGCACGCCTGACATCTGGAGCGGCGGAATGATCCCGGCATGCACCATCAGGATGGCCGCTATCAGGCATCCGGTCATGTTGGCGGCAAACACGATACCCCAGAGCCGTGCTGTCCGGTTGAGCCGCGAAATCGACGGGTAGGCGAGCAGTGGCAGGATGGGGGTGACCGTATTCTCGGTGAACAGCTGCATCCTGCCCATGATCACGACGAGAAATCCCACCGAATAACCCAGGTTAGTGACCGCCGGTGCCCATGCAGTATCGGGGAGCAGGGCGGTCAGGATGCCCTTGCACAGGATCGACAGGCTGATGGCCAGCCCGGCCCCGACGCCCGACCACCACAGGGCGGAAAACGGGCGGGCAAGCTCGTGGCGGCCCGAGCGGCTGATCGCGCGATAGATCAGCGCGGTGGTGACGTCCGCCAAGTCCTCGAGCGCGGGCTCTGTCGTCTTGCGCCTGCTGTTTCGTGCCATGTGCCCCCCGTGTGAACGCGCGTATCGCTGTCCAACGCGCCAGGGGGAGCGATCGTTGCCTTCGGCCTAGAAGCTGACCTTGGGCGCTGCGCCGACCGTGGCGCGCTCGTCGCTGCCCAGTTCCCAAAATCCCTGCGGTTTGAAGCCCAGCGCGCCTGCGAACAGCACGGCAGGAAAGGATTCGATACCCGCATTATAGTCGGCGCTCGCGGCATTATACGCGCGGCGCGCGGCGGCGAGCTTGTCCTCGACATCGGCCAGTTCGTGCTGCAGCGTCTGGAAATTGGTATTGGCCTTGAGGTCGGGATAGGCCTCGGCCAGTGCGAACAGGTTCTTCAAGGCACCGCCCAGCGCCATTTCCGCGCCCTGCGCCTCGGCCGGGCCATGGGCGGCCAGCGCACGGCCGCGGGCCGCGAT
The DNA here is from genome assembly GCA_001555775.1 of Acidovorax delafieldii. Taxonomy (GTDB): domain Bacteria; phylum Pseudomonadota; class Alphaproteobacteria; order Sphingomonadales; family Sphingomonadaceae; genus Blastomonas; species Blastomonas delafieldii_A. The sequence goes on from LSHP01000022.1 coordinate 28,593, forward strand.
CACCGCTTCGAGCGCGCTTTTCTCGTGCGCGGCATAGCCCTGGACGGTGCTCACCAGATTGGGGATCAGGTCGTGCCGCTGGCGCAGCCCCGCATCGATATCGGCCCAGCCCTGGCGGCAATTGGCGCGGAGCGACACCAGCCGGTTGTAGATCAGGACCACCGCCAGCAGGACGATGACTACGATGCCGAGTATGATCCATTCCATAGACAGTCCCCCGATATACGGCCTAGCATTACCATGGCGCTAGAGGCGGGGGAATGCCGGTGATCACAATAGCCGATGTCGATACGCTGCTGGCGGGCGAACTTGGCCAGTGGCTGCAGGCCCAGACGAGCGCACGCGAGGAGGCCAAGCGCAAGGCAGCAAAGCGCATGGTGGGCGGCCTTGTCCTGGGGGCGCCGTTCCTGCTGGGCTTTTTCTGGGACGGTGGCTGGGGGCAAGCCGTCGGTTTCGTCGGCCTTGCCATCATCGCCATCGGCTTCACCATGGGGGGCATCATCCGCCAGAACATGGTGAGCAGTCTGAAGCGCGAGATCAACAGCGCGCTCGCGCGCAGCCTCGGCGTCGAATACAGCCCCGAAGCCGCCTTCGGAGACGAGTTCAACCTCGCTTATGCCTATGATCTGCTCCCGGGCTATACCCGCAAGACCTGCGAGGATTGCTGGCAGGGCGAGATCGGCGGCACGCCTTTTCACCTGTACGAGGCGCATCTGATCGAGCGGCGCGGGTCGGGAAAGAATCGGCGCGACGTCACGGTGTTCCGCGGGGTCATTCTCAAGATACGCTTCGCGCGGCAATTCCATGGCGTGACCCTGGTGGAGCGCCAGCGCATGCGGCTGACCTGGTTCGGCGACAGCCAGACCAAGAACGGCATGAAGCTCGACCGGGTGAAGATGGTCGACCCCCGGTTCGAGGACACGTTCGACGTCTATGGCAGCGATCCCGTGGAGGCGCGGTATCTTGTCCACCCCGCTTATTGCGAGCGGCTGGTCGCGCTGGAGGACAAGTTCGAGGGCAAGGGCCTGAAGGCCCTGTTCCACAAGGGCGATGTCGTGGTGACCGTGAAAAGCGAGGATCTGTTCGAGAGCGCTTCGCTCAATCCTGATCGCGACCGCGAATTGCTCGGACGGACGATCGAACAGTTTCGCGCATTGGCCGAGATGATCATGAGCTTGAATGAACGGCGAAGGGAAGGGGCTTCAACGTGAGGCATTCGTCACCCCCGCGAAGGCGGGGGGCCGCTATTTCGAATGAGCGTAGAACAACAGCGGGATTCCCGCTTTCGCGGCAATGACGTAGCAATAGCGGACGCCTAAAGCCCCATGATCGCAGCGGCGATCCAGCGCTCCTCGGAGCGCAATATGCCCCAGGCGCGGGCGGCGGCGCGGCTGTCCATCACCTCGACGCCGATACCGCGCTCTTCCATGGCCCGGATGAAGGCGCGGGGAGGGTGGGTCATGGCGCCACCTGTGCCGAGCAGCATGAACTCGGGCGGCGGGTCGAGCGCCAGCACCTGGCCCATCGCGCTGACATCCAGCGCCTCGACCGCCGGTGCGTCCCAGGGCATGGCCGAAACCGGCGTCAACACCAGCGCGCCGTCGACCCGGCGCTGGCCCAGATTGTCGCCGTCTAGCTTGAAGCCGCGCGCGGTAAAGCCGGTAATCACCGGGCCGGACGCGCGCGGATCCTGCGTGAACTCAGCCATGGATGACGCGACCAGCGAATCCGGCGATCACAGGCCTTCCTTGAGCTTGGCCTCGGCCTTGTCCGCCTCTGTCTGCTGCGGCACGAAGCTGTGCGGGCCGACGCCGAGCCAGACCAGGATGGGGTTGGCCATGTAGATCGACGAATAGCAGCCGACGAACAGACCCAGCGTCATCGCGGCCGTGAAGCCGAAGATCACGCCCGGGCCGATGAGCAGCAGCGCCAGCAGCGCGATCAGCATCGTCAGCGAGGTCATCACCGTGCGCGACAGCGTCTCGTTGGTCGACAGGTCGAGCAGCGAGATCATGTCCATCTTGCGATATTTGCGCAGGTTCTCACGCACGCGGTCGAACACCACGATGGTATCGTTCAGCGAATAGCCGATGATCGTCAGCAGCGCGGCGATGATGTTGAGGTTGAACTCGAGCTGGGTGAGCGCGAAGAAACCGAAGGTGATCGCCACGTCATGGAACAGCGCGAACAGCGCCGCGACCCCGAACTGCCATTCGAACCGGAACCAGATGTACACCGCGATCGCGATCATCGCGAAGACCAGCGAATAGACGCCGGTGGTCAGCAACTCTTCCGACACCTTGCCCGAGACCGAATCCACCCCGTCGATTCGCGCGCCCTGCGCCGCATATTCCTTGGTGATCATCGTGGTTACGCGCTTGGTGACGGCGTTGACCTCATCCGGATTATCGCCGTCCAGCCGCATGCGGACCGAGACCTGGTTGGGCTGGCCGAAGCGCTGGATGGTCGATTCGCCGAGGTTCAATGCCTCGATATCCTCGCGCAACTCGGCCACCGGGGCTTCGGCCACCTTGTCGAACGTCACCTGGATCATCTGGCCGCCGACGAAATCGACGCCGAGGTTGAGGCCTCGCACGCCGACCAGCACGAGCGATGCAACGATCGAAAGCAGGCTGATCGTCATCGCCAGCTTGCGCCAGCGCAGGAAGCGGAAATTGGTGTTGTCGGGGACAAGCTTGAGGAGCTTCATGGTTTCAAGCCTTCCTTAAATGTGCAGTTCGCGCGGACGTTCGCGCTTGAGCCACAGGGCGACGAACATGCGCGTCACATAGACCGCGGTCCAGACCGAGGTGACGATGCCGATCATCAGCACCACGGCAAAGCCGCGCACCGGGCCCGAGCCGAACAGGAACAGCAGCACGGCCGCAATGACGTTGGTGATATTGGCATCATAAATCGCGCGCGAGGCTTCGGTATAGCCGACCTCGATCGCCTGGATGATCCGCCTGCCGTTCTTGCGTTCCTCGCGAATGCGTTCGTTGATCAGCACGTTGGCGTCCACCGCCGCGCCGATGGTGAGCACGAAGCCGGCAATGCCCGGCAGCGTCAGCGTGGCGTTCATCAGCGCCATGATGCCCAGGATCAGCAGGATGTTGAGCACCAGTGCGATATCGGCATAGACCCCGAACCGGCCATAGGTGAGCACCATGAACACCAGCACCGCCAGCGTGCCGAGGCCGCCTGCGATTAGACCGAGCTGAATCGATTCCGTACCCAGATCAGGCCCGACCGAACGTTCCTCGACCACCTTGAGCTCCACCGGCAGGGCGCCGGAGCGCAGCGCGATCGCGAGCTGGTTGGCGCTTTCAGTGGTGAAGCTGCCCGAAATCTGCGCCGATCCGCCCAGGATGGGCTCGTTGATATTGGGTGCGGAGAGCACTTCGCCATCGAGGATGATCGCGAACGGCTTGTTGACATTCTCCTGGGTCAGCCGCGCGAAACGCGCGCCGCCATCACGGTCGAAGGTGATCGACACGACAGGCTCGTTGGTTTGCGGGTCGAAGCTCGCCTGCGCATTGGTCAGCTTGTCGCCGCGAATGCCGCCCAGACGCCGTACCGCGATCGGGGTGCCGCCTGCAGGGTTGGTCGGATAGGGAATGATCTCGCTGCCCACCGGCGCGCGGCCGGCGGCGATATCCTCGGGGCTGGCGGCCTGGTCGACCAGCTTGAACTCGAGCTCGGCGGTCTTGCCCAGCAGATCCTTCAGCGCCTGCGGATCGTCAAGGCCGGGCACCTGCACCACGATACGGTTGTCGCCCTGGCGGATGATCGTCGGCTCGCGCGTGCCCATTTCGTCGATGCGCTTGCGCACGACTTCGGTCGCGGTTTCCATTGCCTGGTCGAGCGCCTGGGTCAGGCCCGCCTCGGTGGGGGTGAGCACGATGCGGCTGGTATCGCGCACCTCGATGTCCCAGTCGCGCTGCCCAGTCAGGCCCGCGCCGCTGGTCAGCGGCAGGATAAGCTCGCGCGCGGCATCGACTTGGCTGACGTCGCGCACCAGGAAGGAGAGCTTGCCGCCCTCGCGCGAGATATCGCCGATGCCGATCCGCGGCTTGGCGCTGCGCATCGCGGCGCGCACGGTCTCTTCCATGTTCTGCAGGCGTTGCGCGGCGACGTCCTTCGGGTCGCCCTCCAGCAGGATATGGCTGCCTCCCTGAAGGTCGAGCCCCAGGTTGATCTTTTCCTGCGGCAGGAACGAGGGATAATATTTGGCCGCGCCCGCAGGCAGCAGGCTGGGGATCGCCATCAGCACGCCCAGGGCGAGGATCAGGCTGATCGAGATCGTTTTCCAGCGCGGAAAATCTAGCATTCGTGTTGCTTCCTTGGCAGTGCTGGCTCGGACGCGGCGGTGTGCCTGGTCCGCTCAGCGCGGGCCGGATGTGCGCGCCATATATTCATGCGCGCAACAGGCGGCAAGGCGGCAGGTCGTTCCCGCTCGCCGCTCAATCGTTGGCGGGCGCGCCGCCCGGCTGGATGACGTCGCTCAAGGTCGCCTTGACCGCGCGCACCTTGGCGCCACCCAGATCGATCTCGACATAGGCGTCGTCGACCTTGGTCACCTTGCCGACCAGACCGCCGCCGGTGATGACCTGATCGCCGCGCTTGACCGCATCGATCTTGGCCTTGTGCGCCTTCATCTGGCGCTGCTGTGGGCGGATGATCAGAAAATAGAAGATCGCCAGCAACGGCACGAACATCAAAAGCTGGGTCCAGGCCGGTGCGGCGCCAGGGGCAGCGGCGGCCAGTGCGAGCAGGAGTGTCGAGTCCATGGGCGTGATATCCGAATGTCTGAAAGGAAAAGGGGAGCGATTGGCCGATAAACAGCCGGTCGCAGCGATGCGCGCGCCTATCATCATCGGCCGCGCAAGGCAATTGGCGATCACCTTGCGCCAACTTGTGCATCACGGGGTTGCCAAGCGCGCCGCATCGCCATATAGGCGCGCTTCGCTTTTGCCGCAGGCGCGGTGAAAGCCCGGTCGGGACGTAGCGCAGCCTGGTAGCGCATCACACTGGGGGTGTGGGGGTCGGAGGTTCGAATCCTCTCGTCCCGACCAATTCATCGCCGCAACATTGGTGCGGACGACTTACCCGAACATCTCCGTCTCGATCGTCCGCTGCATCGCCTCGCTGTAGCGCGGGCCGCTGACGGTGTGTTCGTTGATCAGTTCGTCGATGCGGGCTGCGGCGTCAGCCGGGATGATCCAATCCTTGCGCGCGAAATTTTCTTCCATGTGCGCGATCGAGGCAGTGCCGGGGATGGCGACGATATGGTCGCCGCGCGAGAGCACCCAGGCGAGGGATAACTGCGCCGGTGTCACCTCCAGCTCGGCGGCGATCGCGTTGAACGCTTCCGCCAGCGCGCGGTTCTTCGGCCAGTTCTCGGCATTGAAGCGCGGCATTCCGCGGCGTAGGTCCTTGTCGGTCAGCGCGTCGGCATCCTGCACGCCATTGGCCAGCACGCCGCGCGCGACCGGCGAGAAGGCGACGAATGTCGTGCCAAGCTCTGCGCATGCATCAAGCACGGCGATTTCCGGCTCGCGCGTCCATGGCGAATATTCGGTCTGCATCGCCGCGATCGGGTGCTCCTTCGTCGCACGACGCAGCGTTTCGGCCGACATCTCGGACAGGCCGATGCTTCCGATCTTGCCCTCCTTGATCAGGTCGGCCATCGCGCCGACCGATTCCTCGATCGGCACGTCGCGGTCGCGGCGGTGCATGTAATAGAGGTCGACATGGTCGGTCTGCAGGCGGGTGAGCGATTCATCGATACAGCGCCGGATCGTCTCGGGACGGCAGTTGATGCCGCGCTTCTCGCCTTCGATGACGATTCCCATCTTGGTTGCCAGGAAGAATTCCTGCCGCCGCCCTTTCAGCGCCTCGCCGATCAGCGTCTCGTTATGCCCCAGGCCATAGATATTGGCAGTGTCGAGATGGTCATAGCCCAGGTCCAGCGCGCGATGGAGCAGCGCGGTGGCGGTCTCGCGCGCAGGCAGATTGCCATAGCCCCAGCTCAGCGACATGCAACCCAGGCCGATCGCCTGGACGGGGCGGTTGTTGATCGTGCGTGTGGTCACTGGTGGTTCCTGCGGAGTGAGGGGGGAAGAGCGTTCGTGCCGATTGCGCTCGCACACCCGGCAAGCTCAGGTCAAGACGCTGATTCGGGCGTCGGGGCATCGGCGAGTGGCGCTGATGCCCGTCTGTCCCAACCGGGTGCTGCTCGCGCGCTTCAACTCAACGCACGGCGTGCTGACGTTCCTTGGCTTGGAAAGCCAAGGGGGCAAGTAAGTAACGGAAAAATAGGGGTGTTCGTTCATCGTCTTGCCACCTGGGGTCATGGTCCCAGCGCGCATGAAGGGGCTGCACTGGACATTCGTCAGGCTGTGTTTTTCGGAACAAAAGACACCTTGGCTGTCAGTATTTTATCCTCTTTTCGCCCCCTCACAAACCGGCTATATGCACGGTTCCCAAGGGTGCGGGGGAAAGGGGTCGGGCCGATGCGGCGTGTCCTTCCTGCGCCAGTGCAAGAAATAAATCTTGCCAGAGTCCCTAGGGTGTCGATACAACGCGGGCTCTTGTTTCCGCAACGAAGGGGAAAAGTACCATGAAGTCCATTCTCAAGCTGAGCCCGGTCTTCGCCGTCGCTGGCGTTCTGGCTCTCGCCGCTTGCTCGCCGGAAAAGGCTGAAGAAGCTCCCGCCGAAGAAGCCACCACCGAAGCTCCGGCTGAAGAAGCCGCTCCGGCTGCTGACGCCGGCATGGAAGCTGGCATGGAAGCCGGTGCTGAAGCTGGCGCCGAAGCCGGTGCCGCTGCTGGCGCCGAAGCTGGTGCAGAAGCTGCTCCGGCCGCTGACGCTGCTGCTCCGGCCGCTCCGGCTGAAGAAAAGAAGTAAGCTTCACGCTTGCTTCGCCCGAAAGGGCCAAGCCTTAAAGACGCCCGGTAGCCTCGTGCTGCCGGGCGTTTTTGCGTCTGCGGTGACAGCGCGCTTCGGACGGGGTCCGCCTGTCGTCATGTTTTCTTCACCTATGTTTACGCTCGATTAGGCTCTGTGCGCTATATCGCCGGGCGGTTGCACTCCTGCCGTTTTCCCCCGGGCGGCACCGAGCCAAGAACGAGGGTTGCTGGAGGCCGTTATGGCAGCGTTGACAGGCAGGCAGGGCCAGCCAGGCGAGCAGGCGGCGGAACGTCGCTTCGCCATTCGCATCAACGTCAATATCGAGGCCGATCTGGTGGATCAGGGCCGCAGACACTGCACTGTTGCGCTGACCAACCTCTCGATCACCGGATGCCGTTTCGAAAGCGACCTCCCGCTGCGCATGCATGCACCGGTGACGCTCACGATCGATGGTGTGGCCCCGATCGAGGGTGAGATTGTCTGGGCGGAAGGCAAGCTGATGGGGTGCCATTTTGCCGAGGCGCTGAGCCCGACCATCTGCAACCGCATCATCCGCACCCTGCGCGAGCGTCAGGAGCGCCGCTGAAACGACAGCAGCCGTGAAAAATGCCGGTGCAACTCATCGGCATTGCGGTTCCACGTAAAATTGGCGACGGCGCTGCGCACGCGTTCGCGGTCGGGTGCCAGCGCCAGCAGCTCGCCGATCGCGGTGGCCAGCGCCTCGGGCGTCGGCTGCACGATCCGGCCTGCGACAGGGTCGGTCAGCAGCTCGCCCGCACCGCCTGCATCGCTGATGACGATCGGCGTACCGCAGGCGAGCGCCTCGACCCAGGCATTGGCCAGCCCCTCGGACTTTGACGGCAGGACCATGATGTCGGCTGCGGCCAGCCAGCGGGGCAAGTCGTCATGCGGCAGCGCACCTGCAAAGATCACGCGCGCCTCCACACCCAGCTTTTGCGCCAGGGCGCGATAGCTGCTCTCCTGCTCGCCGGCACCCGCCAGCACCAGCGTGGCATCGGGCAAGTCGGGCAGCGCCTCGATCACCAGATCCTGTCGCTTGCGCGCGATCAGCGCACCCACCGTGATCAGCATCGGGCCTGCTATCCCGAGCTCGGCGCGCAGCCCGTCATCGGCGCGGGGCGCAAAGCGCCGTTGGTCGCAGCCGGTATAATGGACAGTGATCTTCTCCTCGGCCATGCCGAGCGCGACCATGTCGCTCTTCATCGCCGCCGACACCGCAAGCAGCCCGGCCGCATCCAGCCCGGCGCGCAGCACCTGCTCGCGCGTCTTCGGGTCGCTGCCCCAATGGTGGATATCCGCACCGCGCGCCTTGACCGAATAGGGGATGCCCAGCCGCTGCGAGAGCTCGCGCGCTGCGGGGCCGTCGGGATAGAAGAATTCGGCGTCGATCAGATCGAACGGCCTGGCGCGGTGCAGCCTCTCGATCAGCGGCCAGATAGCGCGGACCATCAGCTTCGGCTGAAGATGGTTGCCAAGGCCGGGCAGGTGCGGGAACTGGGGGCGATACACGTCCAACCCGCGCCAGGTTTCACGAAACGGCAGCTTTGCCAAGGTGCGATAGCGCGGATGGCGGGAAAGCGGCCAGGGGGGGAGGGCTTGCGGGCTGATCACCGTGATTTCGACATCGTCGCGCGCTGCCAGCGTTGCGGTCTGGCGCTCGACGAAGATGCCGAAATTGGGGCGCGCTGCATTGGGAAACAGCGTGGCGAGGGTGAGGATGCGCATCACCGCGCCAGCCTTACAGCGCGCGGATTAACGTTTCTGCCACAGCCAGCCAAGGTGGATCGTTGACCACCTGCTGGCGCGAGCCTGGGCCGGGGGGGAGGATCTGCATTCGACCGCCCTCGCGCGCGATCAGCCTGCCGAAGACAAAGCGTCCCGCCGGACGCGGCACCAGCACGTCGCGGTTGAGCGCGCTGGCAAGATCGGCCTGCTCGACCCGGCGCAGCCAGACAATGTCGCCGCTGCGATAATCGCCGATGCTGCCGATAACGCGCAACGCGACGAGATTTTCGGCCGGTACGGGCGGCAGCGCCCGTTCGCTGCGCGTCGGTGCGCGCGCGCCTTCGGCAGAGAGAAGGGCGGCCAGCGGCAGATCGGCAGCCGCCGTGCTGCTTACCAGCGCGCTCGATTCCACTTCGAGCGCGGCAGCGATCCGGTTCAACCAGTCGAGCGACAAGGTGCGCGTGCCCGTTTCCAACCGCCCGATGGTCTGCGCGGTAGTCGGCGGGTCGCAGCGCTGGGCGACCTCTTCGAGCGTCAGGTTGCGGGCGCGGCGCACATCGCGGATACGGTTGATCATGAGCGGTATCCTAACCTATATGGATAATCTTCTTTCCTACAATCCAACCTCTGTGGCAAGTCCTTCATCCATCACGAACCATCAGGGGTGTTGAAAATGGCGCAGAGGCAAGCATCGCATGGCGTGCGGGCAGAGGCGGGCAGGCTGCTCGCGGAAAAGGTGATCGAGGGCGAGATGGTCGGGCGCCGGGTCGATGGCGCGCGGCGGCCGGCGCGTTCGGTCACGGTCAACCTTGCCGAATCGCCGCTCGGCTGGCTGCTCGCGCGAGGGCTCATCGGCGAGCGGCAATTCGATGCGGGCGAGAAGCTGCGCAGCGACTGGGAGCGCGCGAACCTGTCGCCCTCGCTCACTATGCGCTGGGATGCCGCTCCGCGCTCAGGCGCACGGCGGGGCAGCGACGATCATCTCGAGCCGACCGAGCGCCAGACGGCCGCACGCCAGCGTTTCGATGCGGCGATGACGGCACTGGGGCGGGACCTCAACGATATTGCTTGGCGGGTGATCTGTTCGGGCGAGGCGATGCCGGTCGCGGAAAAGGCCCTCGGCTGGCCGGTGCGCTCGGGCAGGCTGGTGCTGCGGCTGGCGCTCGACCGGCTCGCCGATTTCTACCGGCTGCCGGGGTAAGGTGGGCGGAATAAATCGCCAGATTTCAGCCGCATGTTGTTTAGAATCGTCATTCCCGCGAACGCGGGAATCCCGCTTCTGGCTCTACCATGCTGAAGAAGCGGGGCTTCCGCTTTCGCGGGGGTGACGGCGTTTCAGCACTGAGTTCAGCTCACCGGCTTGCGTGGCGGCTTGGCGAGCGTGCTCAGCACGCCGCGAAAGGTGCGCACTTCATTGCTGTTCCATTGCGGCTTGGTGATGAGGTTGCGCAGCGTCCTGCGGCTGGTGGCGGCGCGGCTCTCGGGGAAGAAATAGTTCTTCTCCTCCAGCATGCCGCACAGCTGATCGAACATGCCGTCCAGTTCTTCCATCGGCGCGGGCGGATCGAGATCGACCTGAGGCGGAGAGGCGAGGCCCTGTCCGCCGGTCTTCGACCATTCATAGGCGACGAGGATCACCGCCTGGGCGAGGTTCAACGATCCGAATTCGGGATTGATCGGCACGGTCAGGATGTCGTGCGCAATCGCCACGTCATCGGTCTCCAGCCCCGAACGTTCGGGGCCGAACAGGATGGCGCTGCGGCCCGGCGCGGCCACCATCGCCCGAGCGGCGACCTCCGGGGTAACGACGGGCTTGGTAACGCCGCGCTTGCGCACCGTGGTGGCATAGACATGGTGGCAATCAGCGACGGCCTCTGCGACGCTCTCGAACACCTGAGCGCGTTCCAGCACCACATCCGCGCCCGAGGCTGCGGGGCCGGCGGATGGATTGGGCCAGCCATCGCGCGGTGCGACCAGGCGCATGTCGGTCAGCCCGAAATTGAGCATTGCCCGCGCCGCCTTGCCGATATTCTCGCCAAGCTGCGGACGGACCAGGATGAACACCGGCGGTGGAACCATTGTCTCAGGCACCGCCGACATCCTTCACCGTGCTGGCGAATTCCTCGAAATCCTTCGCCTCGCTGAAATCGCGATAGACCGAAGCGAAGCGGATATAGGCGACCGAATCGAGCATGCGCAGGCCATCCATCACCATCCCGCCGATCTCGCGCGAATGGACCTCGTTCTCGCCCGAGGTTTCGATCTGGCGCTGGATGCCGGAGACGAGCTGGTCGATCCGCTCCTGATCGATCCCGCGCTTGCGGCAGGCGACCGCGACCGATTTCTCGATCTTGGCACGGTTGAACGGCTCGCGGCGGTTCTCGCTCTTCACCACCATGATATCGCGCAGCTGGATGCGTTCGAACGTGGTGAAGCGCGCGCCGCAGCTTTCGCACTGGCGACGCCTGCGGATGGCCGCCCCGTCTTCGGTGGGGCGGCTATCCTTGACCTGGCTGTTTTCGTGCGCGCAAAACGGGCATCTCATCGGTGAGCGCCAGCTTTCAGGGGCGCAGGCGCTTGTAGAGCATGAAGCCCGCGCCCGCGAGCAGGCCGACCGGCCAGCTGATGACGGGCAGGACAGCCCCGGCGACCGCGCCGATCGCGCCTGCGGTCAGCACCGGCTTGGTCGAAGGGTGCGCCATGCCCTGCTTGGCCATGCCCACGATTTCCTCGCGGGCGTCGGAAATCAGATCGCCCGAATTGTTCGGATCGTCAGGGTTCTGCATGGCTCAAAGCTCCGGATAGATCGGGAAGCGGTCGCACAGCGCCTCGACGCGCAGGCGGACGGCGGCCTCGACTTCGGGGTCGCCATGCTCACCCTTGGCGCGAAGGCCATCGAGCACGTCGGCGATCATGTCGCCGATCTCGCGGAATTCGGCGACGCCGAAGCCGCGCGTGGTGCCGGCCGGCGAACCGACGCGGATGCCGCTGGTCTTGGTCGGCGGCAGCGGGTCGAACGGGATGCCGTTCTTGTTGCAGGTGATGCCGGCGCGCTCGAGCGCCTCGTCGGCATCCTTGCCGGTAACGCCCAGCGGGCGCAGATCGATCAGCGCCAGATGCGTGTCGGTGCCGCCGGCGACCAGATCCGCACCGCGCTCCTTGAGGCGGCTGGCCAGCGCCTTGGCATTGTCGATCACGGCGCGCGAATAGCTCTTGAATTCAGGCGTCAGCGCCTCACCGAACGCGACTGCCTTTGCGGCAATCACGTGCATCAGCGGGCCGCCCTGCATGCCGGGGAACACGGCGGAGTTGAACTTCTTCGCCAGCGCCTCGTCATCGGTCAGGATCATGCCGCCGCGCGGGCCGCGCAGCGTCTTGTGCGTGGTCGTGGTGGCGACATGCGCGTGCGGGAACGGCGAGGGGTGGACGCCGGCGGCGACCAGGCCTGCGAAATGCGCCATGTCGACATGCAGATACGCGCCGACCTCATCCGCGATCTCGCGGAACTTGGCGAAATCGATATGGCGCGGATAGGCCGAGCCGCCGGCGAAGATCAGCTTGGGCTTGTGCTCGAGCGCGAGACGGCGGACTTCGTCATAGTCGATCAGATGCGTATCGGGGGTCACGCCGTACTGGACGGCGTTGAACCACTTGCCCGACATCGCGGCGCGCGCGCCATGCGTCAGGTGGCCGCCCGCATCGAGCGACATGCCGAGGATCGTTTCGCCCGGCTTGACCAGCGCGAGCAGAACTGCACCATTCGCCTGCGCGCCCGAATGCGGCTGCACATTGGCGAAACCGACGCCGAACAGCTTGCAGGCGCGCTCGATAGCCAGCGCTTCGACCTCGTCCGAAGGGGCGCAGCCTTGATAATAGCGCTTGCCGGGATAGCCTTCGGCATATTTGTTGGTGAAGACCGAACCCTGCGCCTCGAGCACCGCTTTCGACACGATGTTTTCCGAAGCGATCAGCTCGATCTGCTTCTTTTCGCGGCGGACTTCCTTGGCGATCGCGGCCGCGACGGCGGGATCGGTCACCGCCAGACCTTCGCTGAAAAAGCCGGAAGAGCGGATTTCATTGATCGCGGTATTGGTCGACATGTCAGGCTCCATCGGGGCGAGTGAACGGGGTTGTATCAGGCGGGGGTCAGCTTGGCCACGCGGCGTTCGTGGCGACCGCCCTCGAACGGGGTGGCGAGAAAGGCGGCGAGGCAATCCTTGGCGGCATCGATGCCGATGAGCCGCGCGCCCATGGCGATGACATTGGCGTTGTTGTGCTGGCGTGAAAGGCGCGCGGAGAGACTGTCCGAGACGAGCGCGCAACGGCAGGCCGGGTTGCGGTTGACCGCGATCGAGATGCCGATGCCCGATCCGCACAAGGCGACGCCGAATTCTGCCGCGCCGCTGGCGACATGCGCGGCGAGCTTGAAGCCGTAATCGGGATAATCGACGCTGTCGGTGCTGTCCGGGCCCAGATCGGTCACGACGTGGCCCTGCTCGCGCAGCCATGCGGCGAGTTCCGCCTTGAGCGCGACGGCGGCATGGTCCGATGCCAGGGCGATCTTGACGGGCGTAGCGGTCATCGGGCGGTGCGATCCAGTTGAAGCCAGGGTGCGGGCCGAATCCCGCCTCGCGCGCTATCTAGGCGAGCGAGGCGTCCGATGCCACCAGTGATTGTGGATCGGTGGCAGTTTTGTGACTCGAGGCATTGCGATCACGAGACGCCTCTCCCTGGATGGGAGAGGCAGCGAGACTTGGCGACGAAGGAGCCTGGTCGCAGCGGTGAGGG
>LSHP01000023.1 GCA_001555775.1 Acidovorax delafieldii
CCTCCCAACCCTCCCCCCTGAAGGGGAGAGGGCTAAATTGGCCGATCTCGCCGAACAGGCCGCCCGCCTGTGCAAGGCCGATCTCGTCACCGAGATGGTCGGCGAATTCCCCGAACTTCAGGGGCTTATGGGCGGTTATTACGCGGCGAAACAAGGTCTCGACCCGCAAGTCGCCGCCGCCATCCGCGACCATTACAAGCCGGTCGGGCAGGGCGATGACGTGCCGACCGATCCGGTGACGGTGGCGGTGAGCCTCGCGGACAAGCTTGATACGCTGCTCGCTTTCTTCTTAGTTGGCGACACGCCAACAGGCAGCAAAGACCCATTCGCGCTCCGACGAGCCGCGCTGGCCATAATTTCCTTGCTACAAAAGAATGGCATTCGCCTGACTATCGTTCCGCTACTCGAAGCCTATTACCGAGGCTGGATTGTATGGTGGCGAAATGAAGATAAGTATGCCGCTGTCGTCAATGGTTGGTTCAATGACGATACTGATGTTTCCGGGAGTCAGCGCTATCTTGTTCATTCACCCTTTTATAACGAGAGCCCTCTAGACTATCTTTCGGAATATCAGGTTGGCTTATGGTTGATTGAAATTTTCGATTATGACGATGATCGTGAATTCTACGAACAAGACTTAGATAGTGTTCGTATATTAAAGTTTCTGCGATTTAATCAATTTCGAGATTCCGTCCTCGACTTCTTTGCCGACCGCCTCAAGGTCCAGCAACGCGAGGCCGGGGTTCGGCATGACCTGATCGACGCGGTGTTTGCGCTCGGTGGCGAGGACGATCTCGTCCGGTTGCTTGCGCGGGTGAAGGCGTTGCAGGCCTTTGTCGAGACGGGCGAGGGGACGAACCTGCTCGCCGGGTACAAGCGTGCGGCGAATATCCTCAAGAAAGAGGGACGGGGCGATGCGAGCGCGCCGGTCCACACGCCGGAAACCGGTGGCGGCATTGCGCAGACCGGCGAGGAAGATCCGCTGTCCTTGGTCGAGGACCCCGCTGTCGCGCAGGCTGTCGCGGAAATGGCGCAGCCCGGCTCCGGGCTGGGATATGAACCGGAACCTGCGGAAATCGCGCTGATCGAGGCGCTCGACAAGGCCGAGCCGCTCGCCGAGCTCGCGATCCAGGCCGAGGATTTCGAAGGCGCGATGGCCGCGCTCGCCGCGTTGCGTGCGCCGATCGATGCGTTTTTCGAGAGCGTCACCGTCAACGATGCGGACCAGGCCAAGCGCGAGGCGCGGTTGAACCTGCTCGCGCGGTTCCGCGCTGCGGTTCACCGCGTCGCCGATTTTTCGAAGATCGAGGGTTAACTTCGACCGATAACCCATTCAAACACGGACAGGCTGAAGCAGATGACCAAATATGTGTACCGTTTCGGAGGCGGCGCCAATGATGGCGGTGCGGGCAACAAGAATCTGCTCGGCGGCAAGGGCGCCAATCTCGACGGCATGGCCTCGATCGGCCTGCCGGTGCCGCCGGGCTTCACCATCAGCACCGAGATGTGCACCCGCTATTATCAGGATGGCGAGGTTTTCCCCGACAGCCTGAAGGACGAAGTCGCCGAAGGCCTTGCGCATATCGAGGGCGTCACCGGCAAGAAGTTCGGCGATGCCGCCGATCCGTTGCTCGTGTCGGTCCGCTCGGGCGCGCGCGTTTCGATGCCCGGCATGATGGACACGGTGCTCAATCTCGGCCTCAACGATGAGACCGTGCAGGGCCTCGCCCAGGTGTCGGGCGACGAGCGCTTCGCGTGGGACAGTTATCGCCGTTTCGTCCAGATGTATTCGGACGTGGTGCTCGGTCTCGACCATGATGCGTTCGAGGAAGCGCTCGAAATCATGAAGGAAGACAATGGCTTCTTCAGCGATACCGAGATGGAGGCGAAGCACTGGAAGGCGCTGGTCGGCGAATACAAGGCGCTGGTTCAGGAGCAATGGGGCAAGCCCTTCCCGCAGGATGTGCATGACCAGCTCTGGGGTGCGATCAGCGCCGTGTTCGGATCGTGGCAGTCGGAGCGCGCCAAGGTCTATCGCCGGCTGAACGACATTCCCGCCGAATGGGGCACTGCGGTCAACGTCCAGGCGATGGTGTTCGGCAATATGGGCGACACCTCGGCCACCGGCGTTGCGTTCACCCGCAACCCCGCGACCGGCGAAAATGTCTATTACGGCGAGTTCCTGATCAACGCGCAGGGCGAGGACGTGGTCGCGGGCATCCGCACGCCGCAGTACCTGACCAAGGCTGCGCGCGAGGAAGCGAACGCCAAGCCGCTGAGCATGGAAGAGGCGATGCCGGAGACCTATGCCGAGCTGGCGCGGGTGTTCGACATTCTCGAAACGCATTATCGCGACATGCAGGACATCGAGTTCACCGTCGAGCGCGGCAAGCTGTGGATGCTGCAGACCCGCTCGGGCAAGCGCACCGCCAAGGCGGCCTTGCGGATCGCGGTGGAAATGGCGAACGAGGGCCTGATCACCGAGGAAGAGGCGATCGCACGCGTCGATCCGATGGCGCTCGACCAGCTGCTCCACCCCTCGCTCGATCCCGATGCGGCGCGCGACGTGCTGACCAAGGGGCTTCCTGCCTCGCCGGGCGCGGCGAGCGGCATCATCGTGTTCGACGCCGATACCGCCGAGCGCCGCAACGAGATGGGCGATGCGGTCATCCTGGTGCGCATCGAGACCAGCCCCGAGGACATTCACGGCATGCACGCCGCCAAGGGCATCCTGACGGCGCGCGGTGGCATGACCAGCCACGCGGCGGTGGTGGCGCGCGGCATGGGCCGCCCTTGCGTCTCGGGCGCGGGCAGCCTGTCGATCGACAACAAGGAGCGCGTGCTGCGCATCGGCAAGCGCGAACTGCGCGAGGGTGACACGATCACCATCGACGGCACCTCGGGCGAGGTGATGCTGGGCGAGGTGCCCACCGTGCAGCCCGAGCTGGTCGGCGATTTCGGCGTGCTGATGGGCTGGGCCGACAAGGTCCGCCGCCTCAAGGTGCGCACCAATGCCGAGACGCCCGAGGATTGCCGCGTCGCGCGCGATTTCGGCGCGGAAGGCATCGGTCTGTGCCGCACCGAGCACATGTTCTTCGAAGCGAGCCGCATCACCTCGGTGCGCCAGATGATCCTGGCCGAGGACGAGGCGGGAAGGCGGGCCGCGCTGGAAAAGCTGCTGCCCGAACAGCGCGGCGACTTCCACAGCATCTTCGAGGTAATGGCGGGTCTGCCGGTCACCATCCGCCTGCTCGATCCGCCGCTGCACGAGTTCCTGCCGCACAGCGAGAGCGAGTTTGCGGAAGTCGCCGAAGCCGCCGGCGTCGGCGTCGAGGTTTTGAAGCGCCGCGCCAACGAACTGCACGAGTTCAACCCGATGCTCGGCCATCGCGGCTGCCGCCTGGGCGTGACCTATCCCGAAATCTACGAGATGCAGGCGCGCGCGATCTTCGAGGCGGCGTGCGATGTCGCCGAGAAGAGCGGTGCAGCGCCGATCCCCGAGGTGATGATCCCGCTGGTTGCGACCCGCCGCGAGCTCGAGCTGATGAAGAAGGTGGTCGATACCGCTGCCGAACTGGTGTTTGCCGAAAAGGGGCGCCGGATCGAATATCTGGTCGGCACGATGATCGAACTGCCGCGCGCCGCCCTGATGGCCGATGAAATCGCCGAAGTAGGCGAGTTCTTCAGCTTCGGCACCAACGACTTGACGCAGACGACGCTGGGCGTCAGCCGCGACGACGCGGGGCGGTTCCTCACGCAATATGTCGACAAGGGCATTTTCGCGCGCGATCCGTTCGTCAGCCTCGATGTCGAGGGCGTCGGTCAGCTGATCGAGATCGCGGTCGAAAAGGGCCGCAAGACTCGGCCAGGCATCAAGCTCGGCATTTGCGGCGAGCATGGCGGCGATCCGGCGAGCATCGCGTTCTGCGAGAAAGCCGGGCTCGATTATGTCAGCGCCTCGCCCTATCGCGTGCCGATCGCGCGACTGGCTGCGGCGCAGGCGGCGCTCAAGAAGGGCTGAGCAGGCGCTCTCGCCTTGACTTAAAGCCCTCCCCCTTGATGGGGGAGGGTTTGGGTGGGGGGGTGCTTGCCGGATTTAGCAGCATTGCGTGCAACGCGCCCTTACACCCAGCCGCACCATCACCCCTACCGCTGCGACTTGGCAGCAAGCTGCCAAGTCTCGCTGCCTCCCCCATCAAGGGGGAGGGGAGACAGTGGGCACATACTGCCGGTCCCCTGCGA
The DNA here is from genome assembly GCA_001555775.1 of Acidovorax delafieldii. Classification (GTDB taxonomy): domain Bacteria; phylum Pseudomonadota; class Alphaproteobacteria; order Sphingomonadales; family Sphingomonadaceae; genus Blastomonas; species Blastomonas delafieldii_A. The sequence goes on from LSHP01000023.1 coordinate 4,243, forward strand.
GGGCAGGGGGCCATCTCCCAAAGGTTGCCGGATCGCGCGACCGAGGGGACAGTCGTGAGCGCAGGTGATGGGCCCCTGCCTTCGCAGGGGACCGGCTAGCGCCCGCTGCAGATACCAGCCCACAAGCGCATCCCCCTTGCCACCACCACCGATATTCCGGCATAGCCTCTGTCAAAACAAGGGGAGAGGGACGCCATGTCGCCAGGGTTGCGCTATGGGTTGATGCTGGTCGCAGGACTGGCGATCGGCACGGGGACGGCGGTCGCGCAGTTGCGGCAGAGCTTTGCTGCGATGGGGATCGAGAACGGTCCCTGGCGCACCGGCGAGAAGGTCGGCACCGCCGATGCCAGCGTCGCCACCCGCGCCACCGTCGCGCTGCGCGGCTTGCTGGCCCTGCCCGAGCGCGAGGCGATCTATTTCAACGCATCGACCGACAGCGCGGGGCGCAAACTGACCGGCAAATGCGCCTATCGCGTCACCGGCGGCGCGATCGATGCACGCTGGTGGAGCCTGACGCTGTACGACAGCCAGGGCTATCTGATCCCCAATCCGGCGAGCGTTTATTCGGTCGGTAGCGCGGCGATCGGTCCGCAAGAGGCGGCGAACTGGACCGTCGATATCGCCCGCCAGCGGACCGGCGCGCACTGGATCGCGATGCCCGACGATCAGCCATTCGAGCTGACGCTGCGCGCGTATCACCCGTCGCGCGACTTGCTGGCCAGGCGCGGGAGCGTGCCGTTGCCGCGCATCGAACGCGGAGAGTGCCAGTCATGAGCCGCTGGATCGGACCCGTCGTCCTTGCGGTGATCGCCGCAGTCGCCGCCTGGTACGGCACGCTCGCTGCCGCCCCCAGCGTCATCATGGACCGCGCCTGGCATCGGCTGGCGGATCAGGCCGGGTATAACAAGATGACGCACACCCCGCCGGTGGTCGCCGAGCGCCAGACGATCGTGCGGCCGAGCCCGGATCTTGCCTATTCGATCTGCGCCTTCGACCTGACCCAGGCTCCGCTGGAGGTGATGATCGCACCTGTTCCCGATCATTACTGGTCATTGACCGTGTTCGACAGCGTGACCGATGTCGCCTTTGTCGAGAGCGACCGCGACACCGGCGGCAAGCCCATCCGCCTTGTACTGGCAACGGTGGATCAGCAGGCGCCCAAAGGCGCGCGCAAGGTCGTGATGCCCGATGCCAGGGGCGTCGCGCTGATCCGCGTGCTGCTGAAGAGCCGGGGCGAGATCGGCGCGGTGGATGCGTTTCGGAAGAAGTCGTTCTGCAGGCCTGTCAAAGGCTGACCCGTCATTCCCGCGAACGCGGGGATCCCGCTTTTGCGCTTCCGTGCGTCAAGAAAGCGGGACCCCGCCTGCACGGGGGTGACGACATGCTTCAAGTCACTGACACGGATGTCAGGAAAATCGCTGCACGCCCTAGACAAGCGCTTCCGACCCCTGCATATCTTCATTTAACCGAACGATTAAACGAGGCCGCGAATCCCCGAAGCGGTCCTGATCGAGCGCGCTAGAGGAGAGAGACATGGCAACCCGTCCTACCGCTGCCGAGCTGGCGGATTACGAGGCCCAGGCCGATGCCTGGTTCCGCGAGAACACGCCCAAGGACCCCGGCTTCATGCTGCCGCTGACCTTCATGGAGGTCAGCACCGACCAGCAGTTCGAATTCCTCTGCGCCTGGCAGCGCAAGGTGTACGAGGCAGGCTATCTCGGCGCGAGCTGGCCGACCGAATATGGCGGCGGCGGGATGCACCCCGATTTCCAGCGCATCGCCACCAAGGTGATGAAGAAATATGACGGCCCGATCATGCTCAACGCGATCGGCATCGGCTGGGCCGGTCCGCTGATCCTCGACATCGGCAGCGAGGAAGAGAAGAAGAAATATATCAAGGGGATGCTGAGCGCAGAGGATATCTGGTGCCAGGGTTTCTCCGAGCCCGAAAACGGCTCCGACCTCGGCAATGCGCAGCTGAAGGCGGTGCGGGACGGCGATGAGTACGTGCTCAACGGCTCCAAGATCTGGACCTCGCTGGGCGACCGCGCGAAATACATGATCCTGCTGGCGCGCACCTCGAACGAAGGGCCGAACAAATATGCGGGCCTCAGCTTCTTCCTCGCACCGATGCACGCGCCGGGCATCGAGACGCGGCGCATCAAGAAGCTCACCGGCGAATATGGCTTCGTCCAGTGCTTCTTCACCGATGCGCGCATCCCCGCCGAATGCCTGATGGGCAACGAAGGCGATGGCTGGCAGATCGCGATGAAGACGCTCGAATACGAGCGCGGAGCCAAGGTGAACCTGGCCGGCGGCTATTTCCTCAAGGAACTCGACGCCATGGGCGTGGTCGAACTGGCGCGCCAGTCGCAGCGCGGCGGCAAGGCGCTGCTCGACGATCCGGTGATGAAGGACCGGATGGTCGATTTCATGATCGACATCCAGGCTTTGAACCTCAACAACCAGCGGCGCCGCATGGGGCCGCTGGTGCAGGATCGCCCGATGGGCCTGGCGCTGATGAACAAGCTGGCGCGCACCGAGATGATCCGCGAACTGACCGAGTTCTCGCTGGCCTTCCAGGGAACGCGCGGCGGCTATTATGTCGATGATCCGTGCGCGGTCGACAATGGCTATTGGCACCGCAGCTACTTGAACAGCTTCTCCGCCACGATTGGCGGCGGAACCTCCGAAATCCAGCGCAACATCGTCGCCGAGCATGTGCTCGGCCTGCCGAAAGGACGCTAAACCATGGCCTTCAGCGAAGAAAATCTCGCCAATCATCTCGGCGGCCTCGGATACAGCGAAGAGCAGATCGAGCTGATGGACGTCGCCACCAGCTTCTGCCGCGACAAGTCGCCGATCGACAAGGTGCGCAAGCTGATGGCGGACGAGCGCGGCTATGACCCTGCCGTGTGGCAGGAAATTGCCGAACTGGGCTGGCTGGGCATCGCGATCCCCGAGGCGCATGGCGGCGTCGGCCTGTCGATGGCCGAGGTCGCGCCGATCGCCGAGCAGATGGGGCGGCGGCTGCTGACCACGCCCTTTGCGACCTGCACCGTCGCGGCGCAGGCGCTGCTCGCGGCGGGTGACGAGGCACAGTGCGGCGAATGGCTGCCGCGCATCGTCGCGGGCGAGATCGCGACGCTGGCGCTCTCCGAACCGCACGGCGACTGGACGCTCTCCCATGTCGAGGCAACTGCCAAGGCGAGCGGCGAGGGCTATGCGCTGTCCGGCACCAAGCAGTTCGTTGCCTATGCCCAGGATGCGGCGCTGGTGATCGCGACGGTCAATGTCGATGGCGCGGTGCGGCTGGCGCTGATCGAGCGCTCGGCCATCCCCGATGGTGCGCTGCGCCGCGAGATCATCGTCGACGAGACCCGGCGGACCTACGAACTGACGCTCGACGGCATTACCGTCCCGGCCTCGGCGCTGCTCGATGCGGGCCGCTCGGCCAGCGCGCTGAACCAGATCGAGCTGGCGAGTGCGCTGCTCCAGGCGGCTGAAATGTGCGGCGGCACGCAGAGCGCGATCGATTACACGATCGAATATCTCAAGACCCGCAAGCAGTTCGGCAAGCTGATCGGCGAATATCAGGCGCTCAAGCACCCGATCACCAATGCCTATGTCGCGTATGAAAAGGCGCGTTCGCACATGCTGAGCGCCGCGCACAATTTCGGCCAGCAGGGCGTCGGCGAGATCGCGGTGCGCATGGCCAAGGCGAGCGCCGACAAGGCGTACAGCTTTGCCGCCGACCGCGCGGTGCAATTCCATGGCGGCTTCGGCTTCACGCACGATTGCGACGCCGGGCTCTACCGCCGCAGCGCGATCTGGCACGCCAGCCAGTTCGGTGACGCCGCCTGGCACCGCGCGAAGCTCGCCGATCTGCTGTTCTGATAACCCCACCCCAACCCCTCCCCTGAAGGAGAGGGGCTTTTCAGGGAGAGTTCGATATGTCCGAAGTTTTGACCCTCGCCGATGATGGCGTCCTCATCATCACCATCAACCGGCCCGAGGCCAAGAATGCGGTCAACCGCGCGGTGGCCGAAGGTGTCGCTGCGGCAATGGAAGAGCTCGATGCCAATGACGCGCTGCGCGTCGGCATCATCAAGGGGGCCGGCGGCACCTTTTGCTCGGGCATGGACTTGAAGGCGTTCCTGACCGGCGAACTGCCGATGGTCAAGGGCAAGGGCTTCGCAGGTTTCGTCGAATCCCCGCCCAAGAAGCCGCTGATCGCCGCGGTCGATGGCTATGCGCTCGCGGGCGGGATGGAGGTCGCGATCACCTGCGACCTGCTCGTCGCGAACAGCTCAGCGCAGTTCGGCATCCCCGAGACCAAGCGGGGCCTCGCGGCAGCTGCGGGGGGCCTCATGCGCCTGCCGCGCCAGATTCCGCCGCGCATCGCGATGGAGCTGGCGCTGACCGGCGATTTCATCTCCGCCCAGCGCGGCTACGAGATCGGCTTCGTCAACCGCGTGGTCGAAGGCCCGGCGATCGACGGCGCGCTCGAACTGGCGCACAAGATCAGCGCCAACGGCCCGCTCGCGGTGCGCGTCTCCAAGCAGGTCATCGTCGAATCGCGCGGCTGGACCGACGCGGAAATGTGGGCGAAGCAGCAGGAAATCGTCGGCCCGGTGATGACCTCGCAGGACGCGCGCGAGGGCGCTGCCGCCTTCGCTCAGAAGCGCGCCCCCAACTGGACCGGCAAGTAAGCACAAGCCGCCGAAACGCATTGATTTCGGCGGCTATTTGCTGAAAACAGGGCCTGCAGGGTCGCGCCTGACTGGAGTTTCCCGTGATCCTGCTGCCCGCCCTGTTGCTCGCGGCCACACCCGCCGCGCCGTGCCCCGACCGCACCGTGAACGCGAAAGCGCTGTGCGCCAATCGCGAGATCGCCAGAGGCTGGGCGGATGTCGAGACCGCGTTCCAGGCCTGGGCCAAGGTCGATCCGCGCAAGGCGGTGATTGCCGAGCGCCACGACGAGGCGCTGGCCGATCTGCGCCGGGGCTTCGAATATAGCGAGGATGACAGCCCGCAGACTGCCAATCCCGACGCCATTATCGAGAGCCTGGGCTATGTGAAGAGCGAGATCGAGGGGCTGGCGAAGCTTGCCGCGTCGATCCGCGCACCGTCCGGTTTCGGGCGCGAACTGGCGAGGGAATGCACCGTCGCAGCGGTCGAAAGCTGCGTGGTCGAAGGCGCCGGTTTCCTCACCGCAGGCGAGGAGGGCAGGGTGCGCTCGGTCGCATGGCAGAAGCTGAGCGGGCTGGAGCCGGGCGGCGGCATCCCGCTGCGCATGGCGATCGCCTGGGACGTGACCGGCGATGCGCCGCAGCTCATCGGCTTTGCCAGCACCGAGGGCGACACATCCACGCCGCTGCTGATCGACGATGGCGAAAAGCTGATGCTGCACATGCCCGCGCGCACCGCCGGGACGGGCGAGGGCAATGCCGACACGCTGTTCCTGTATCGCGATACCGGCTGGGCCAATATCGGCATGAACGGCTGGAAGGAGGAGCTGCGCACCCGACTGCCCAAGGGGCTGGGGCTGTGGAAGGGCGTCGAATACAGCCTGTACGGCATCAGCAGCAGTTTCTCGCTTTGGCGCGACAGCGATGCCAATTGCTGCCCGACCGCGGGCGATGCCTATGCCAGCTTCAAGATCGTCAACGACCGGCTCGCCATCGACACGCTGGAGATCAACCCCGCCGCCGCCGTGCAGGTCAAGCCTCTCGCCTGCCCGATCCTGAAAGCCACCTATCGCTCGCCCTGGTCGACGCGCTTCACGCTGCATTTCGAAAAGCCCGCGCTGCCGCCGAGTGCGCAATCGGACATGGTCGCGGTGCTCGAGCAGAAGGACGAGGACGACGCGCTGATCTTCCGCAACTACTATACCTTCGCAGGCTCGAACGGCTTCGGCTCGACCACGCTGATCCCGGTCAACGGCCTGGGCGACGCGGAAAACCCGCCCGAAATGCTGCCCGAGCGGGAGGGCGAGGAGCCGCTCTATTTCCACGCCTTTACAGGCGAGCCCAATGGCCTGAAATATGTCGCCGAACCGCCGATGCTGGGCAGCCCAGCGCCGCTCGGCGTGTTCATGCCCGACCTCGCGCGCTCGCTCTGGTATGACGGCATCCCCGATCCGAAGGGTGGACCGCCGATGCGCGTCGAGATGCCGCGCGACATGTGGATGGGGGATTGCGCGGAATAGGCGCGCGCGGTCTCGCTACTGGGTGAGGAGCGCGCCGGCGCTGACGGCGGAGGCTGGGTGGTTTTCTGCCTTCAACGCAATGTCTCGAGCAGAGCGCGGGTTTCGTCGTTTGTAGGTGGTCGACTGTCATCGGCCACCCACTCGATTGCCTCTACGACTTCCTTGGTTTCAGGTTGAAAATCGTCGCTCATCATTAGGCAATCGCCGATGTAATTTACCGACATCCACGGGATGGTTCCATCGAGCAATGACTGGAGAAGCCGAACTATGTGCGTCCGGGTGACGGTAAACTGCGGACCGTCTGTGACGATTATATAGCCGATATTCGTGGGCGACCGAACTCCAGCTTCGCAAGCATCAACCTCCTGCTCGATGGCTTGAGCGAAGGTCGTAGCCGACGTCGTGCCGTCAAGAAATGACGCGAGTAGAGCGTGTTCCATTCGCTCAATTTAGCGGAGGGCCGAATGTCGGCAATGGGGTCGGTTGCTGAATGGCAGGTTTTTTCAAAACGATTGAAAAGCTGCCCTACCTCGGCTGAGCCTGAGCCTGTCGAAGGCCCCGCTATACGGCCAGCTTGTTAGCGTCCGCGCTCGTGGTGTAATTTTCGGTGGAGATTTAGGTGCTGCTGGTG
>LSHP01000024.1 GCA_001555775.1 Acidovorax delafieldii
GCTATGCGGAGATCATGTATCAGCTCGCGCCCGCCCGCCTAGCGGACAGACGCGAGCTGATACATGATCTCCGCATAGCCAAGCGTCGCTTCGGTAATCCCGGCGACCTTGGGATTGGTCGATTCCACCACATAATATTCGTCCGGGGCGTGCGCACCGCTGCCATGGCCGATGCCGAAATGCCCGGCGGGGATGCTCACCGGCGGTGCGGTGAACACAGCCCCCGGCCAGGAACCTGCTAGCCTGGGGTTGAGGTTCGCCTTGACGCCGAGCTTCGCATAGGCGGCCAGCTCCGCCTTGATCAGCCGGCTGTCCTCGGCGACCTCGGTCGGGTCATAGCCGCCCGAAACATTGGCCTCGATATCCGTAAACCCGTTCTTGTCGAGATGCGCGCGCAGCTTCTGCTCCGCCTCGGCGCAGGTCTGGTTGGGCACGAGCCGGAAGTCCATCTTGGCGACCGCGCGGCCGGGCAGCACGGTCTTGCCACCGGGGCCGGTATAGCCCGCGACCAGCCCCTCGATATTCGCGGTGGGCTCCTGCGCCAACCGCACCAGCGCCTGGTCGAAGGGCAGGTTGTCGATCCAGTGGGTGACGCCAAACGCCTGCTTCATCTGCGCCTCGTCCATGCCCTTGGCGGCTTCGGCGATCAGCGCCTTTTCGCGGGTCGTGAGCGGCCTGACATTGTCGCTCCACCCGCCGATCGCGACATTGTTGCCATCGGGCGTCACCAGGGTCTGCAGCGCCTGGACCAGCCGCCAGGTCGGCGAATCGACCATCGCCTTGTAGCTCGAATGGATGTCGCCCTTGGGGCCCCTGCCCCATTTCGCGCCGCTCGCGACCAGCTCGAGCTCGATCACGCCCTTGGAGCCCAGATTGACCTGCACCTCGCCATTCGCGCCCTGCCAGCTTGCCGGGATGAAGATGCCCTCGCACCGCTTCAGTGCGGCGAGCACAGCGGGCCGCGTCGCGATCTGCTTGAAGTTCGGCGATCCGATCTCCTCCTCGCCCTCGCACAGCAGCACGAGGTTGACCGGCGGTTTGACGCCCGCCTTTTTCATCGCGTGCAGCGTGGCGAGGAAGGTCGCTTCCGGCCCCTTCTGGTTGACCGCGCCGCGCCCCATGATCGCCTTGCCCCAGCCGGGCTTGTCGACGATCCGCGCTTCGAGCGGCGGCGAGGACCATTCCGCCGGATCGAACTGCTTGACGTCGTACATGAAATAGATGCCGAGCGTGCGCTTCGCCCCATTGTCCATCACCCCGAACACGCCGGGATAGCCGTCGGACGGCACGGTGGTGACGCCTGTAAAGCCCGCGGATTTGGCGAGGTCAGCCATATAGGCCGCACCCTCGGCCATGTTGAGATCCTCCGCCGCGATCGAGGGCAGCCGAATCCAGTCCTGGATGCGTTTGATGTCGGCGTCGCGGTTGCTTTCCGCCGCCTTGCGGATGCGCGCCATCTCGCTCTCTGCCGCTGCCAGCGCCGCGCCGCCCCCGCCGGTCAATGCCATGCCGGAGCCAAGCAGCGCAGCGGAGCGCAACATCGCGCGACGGTCGGGATGGCGGACAGGCGTATCGGACATGGCATGGCCCCTATGACAGGATGATATCGCCCGACACGCTGGACCAGACGCTCGCGCCTGGCAAGCCGTAACATGATGTAAAGGACTTGTGGTCAAAGCCTTGATTCAGCAGCGCCTTTTTGGTGCTGCTCTTTGGGGGCGATTCGGTCATGGCCAGCCAGAACTTTGTGCATCAGCATGGCGAATTGCTGGCTCAGGCCGACGCGATCCTGTCGGCTGTGTCTGCCGGGACGGAAGCCGCGCTGCGCGACCTGCCGACGCTGCGGCTGGGCTTTTCGCGGCTGGTGAACAGCCATTGCAGCGTGGAAATCCGCATGGTCAACACCCGCGCAGCGCAGATGGACAAGGATGCCGAAAAGACGCAGCTCATCCGCCGTTTTCATGATGAGCTGCTGATGTGGCGTGGCGATCTGATGGATTGCAACGCCAATTGGCCGCAGCGCAAGGTGGCCGAGGACCGCGCCGGCTTTATCGCTGCGTTTCGGGGCCTCGCCGAACGGCTGAAGGCGCGCGTACGCTGGGAGGAGCAGGTCTTCTATCCGGCGATCTTCGCCACGCCCGGCAAGCGCTGATCACTCCACCCAGGCGGTGCGGCTGCGGGTGACGTGAAACAGCGGCTGCATCGGCTGCGCGGCGACATCGGCAAGCGGGATCGCCGTCGCACAGCTTGCACATTCTGCGCTCATCCGTCCGACATGCCAGTGCTTGCCACCGCAACCCGGGCAGTGGTTGACATCGCCCGCGTGATAGAGCGGCATGAAGCCGCGTTCGGCAATGCGGCGCGCAAAGCTGTGTCCCGCTGCCAGCATATGGGCGGGGTCGAAAGCATCGTCATGGCTTTGATCCTTTGTCGGTCCCATGCCTTACGCATGGACGGCAGAACGGTTTCCTGTTGCGGCGGACCGTTCGTCGCTTTGATACCCCTCCCCTTCGCCACACGCTGTGACGGACGGCATGATCCAGCTGAACGGTGCACAACGAATCCGGCTTGCGCCCGATAACATTTGATATAATTATGATATCATGATTATCGAATCGGAGGGCGTTTCAGATGCAGCAGAATTCTTCTTTTGACGGCTCGTCGGGCGGCGGTGCCATGGTCGCCAGCACCGAAAGCGCGGCCAGCACGTTCAACGGCTATGTGTTCCTTCTGCTCATGCTGGTTTCCATGCTGCTACCGGTACTGGGTGTCGGAATGGCAAAGAGTGGCAACATGCTGGGACTGGTGCTGGCGGGGGTGAGCGCGTTCGCCTTTCTGTTCATCATTGCGGGCTTCTACATGCTCAACCCCAACGAGGCGGCGGCGATCCAGCTGTTCGGCAGCTACAAGGGCACCGATCGCAACACCGGGCTGCGCTGGCGCTGGCCGTGGCTCAGCCGCAAGAAGATCTCGGTGCGCGTGCACAACGTCACCTCGGAAAAGGTCAAGGTGAACGACCTGCGCGGCAACCCGGTCGAGATCGCGACCAATGTCGTCTGGCGCGTGTCGGACACCGCGAAAGCCCTGTTCGATGTCGAGAACTATCAGGAATTCGTCGACATCCAGATCGAGAGCGCGGTCCGCGTCATCGGCGCGCGCTATCCCTATGACGATTTCAATGCCGATGAGGTGACGCTGCGCGGCGATGCCGAGGAGGTCAGCCACGAACTGGAAAAGCAACTGCAGGAGCGTGTCGGCACGGCGGGCGTGCAGATCGATGAATGCCGCCTGACGCACCTCGCCTATGCGCCCGAGATCGCCCAGTCGATGCTGCGGCGCCAGCAGGCCGAGGCGGTGATCGCGGCACGATCGCGGCTGGTCGAGGGCGCGGTGACGATGGTCGAGCATGCGCTGGCGATGCTCAGCGAAAAGAACGTCGTTCACCTCGACGACGAGCGCAAGGCGGCGATGGTATCGAACCTGATGGTGGTGCTGTGCGGCGAGCGCGACACCCAGCCGGTGGTCAATGCCGGGTCGCTCTATTGACCTGAGACATGCCGAACCCGCCGCCCAAGAAATCCTTCGCGCTGCGCCTCGATCCGTCGCTCCACGCGGCGATCGAGCGCGCAGCCGCACAGGAATTGCGCAGCGTGAATGCCGAGATCGAGATTCTGCTGCGCGAGGCGCTGGCCCGGCGCGGCATCAAGCTCGCTCCGCCTGAGCAGCGCCCCAGGGGGCGGCCACCGAAGGAATAGGCGAATCTGGCCGCACGCTGGCTGTGCGGGAACCATCGTTCGCTATTGTGGCTTGGCCGTGCTAGGCTCGCTGCATCCGATAACCTGGATCGCCGATAACGCGCGCAACCGCGCGCGCTGCTGCCTGATCGTCTGGAAGTCCGACGAGGAAAGCACGCCATGCGCATGACCGAAAAATTCTGCCGCGAGCAGGAAAGCCTGCAGATCGCCAAGGCCGCTGCCGAGCCGCTCAAGAACCGTCAGGGCATCGCGCTCGATGCGGCCAAGGCCTGGAATGCAGCGGCCAAGATCGCGCACAAGCATGAGGCGGGGCAGCAGCCGCTCGACAGGGTCGATGCGATGATCGTCCGCGAATTTGCTGAGGAAGATGCGGCTAGTCTGGCGAGCGAGGACGCAGAGGCGACTGCCGTTCCTGCGCTGCACTGATCATGCGCTGGGCCCGGCGTCGGAAAATCAGCCAGCGCCAGGCACCCACGCGCTCAGCACCGTATCCAGTTCAGGCCGGGGCCGCTCTTCCAGCGCCTGCCCTGCGGTGCCGATGAACACGAAGCCCGCGATCTGCTCGGGCGCTGACCCGAACAGGTCGCGCACGGCATCGCTGTAACTCGGCCAGCCGGTGATCCAGCCGCCGACAAAGCCGTGCGCGTGGATGGCGTGGAGCAGGTTCATCACGAACGCCCCTGCCGAAAGCTGCTGTTCCCAAAGCGGAATCTTGCTCGATTCGCGCGGGCAATAGAGCACCACCAGCAGCTCCGGGGCCTGGCGCGCGAACGTCTCCATCGCCTCGATCTCCAGCCGCCCAGCCTCGGGCTTTTCCGCACGATAGGCGGCTGTCAGGAGCGCGGCGAACGCATCGCGCTGATCCGCGCCCACATGCACCACGCGCCAGGGGTTCAGCTTGCCGTGGTCGGGCGTGCGCAGCGCAGTGGCGACGATCTCGCGCATCTGCGCGGCATCGGGGCCGGGCGCGATCATGTCGCGCGGGCGGCCCGAGCGGCGGCTGGCGAGATAGCGGGGCAGTGAGCTGAGGTCGTTGAATTCGGTCACGCAAGGGCTCCGGCGGCGGGGGCGAACGTCACAGTCTGGTAACAACTGCAACAAGGCGCTTCACAGCCGCGCATTTTTGTCTAGGTTGCGGCCCACGCTATGGACGGCCAGGGGGCGGGCCGCCAACAGAAAAATCGACGGGAGATATGCGATAATGGCCAGCGGTTATGCCGTGAGCGGCGATTCCAAGGGCACTTTCCTGGGCCATCCCAAGGGCCTGTACGTGCTGTTCTTCGCAGAAATGTGGGAACGCTTTTCCTATTACGGCATGCGCGCGCTGCTGATCTTCTACCTCACCAAGCACTGGCTGTTTTCGGATTCGCAATCGGGCGTCATCTATGGCGCCTATACCGCTTTGGTCTACATCACCCCCGTGCTGGGCGGCTATCTGGCCGACCGCTATCTCGGCCAGCGCAAGGCGGTAACCTATGGCGCGATCCTGCTGACCTTCGGCCATCTGCTGATGGGCTTCGAAGGCACAGGCGGACAGGACCCCGCTGCCCTCACCGTCTTCTGGCTGGCACTCGCCTTCATCATCGTGGGCTCCGGCTTCCTCAAGGCCAATATCTCGGTGATCGTCGGTCAGCTCTATCCGCGCACCGACGTGCGCCGCGACAGTGCCTATACCATCTTCTACATGGGCATTAATCTGGGCGCGGCGCTGGGTTCGCTGGCCTGCGGCTATCTCGGCGAAACCTATGGCTGGTCCTATGGCTTTGGCGCGGCAGGCGTCGGCATGGCGCTGGGCCTGGTCGTGTTCATCCTGGGCAAGCCTCTGCTGTGCGGCCGGGGCGAAGCGCCAGATGCGGTGGCGCTGACCAAGCCGGTCCTCGGCATCAAGCTCGAATGGCTGCTTTATCTCATCGGCGTCGCCGCCGTGCTCGGCATCTGGGTGCTGATCCAGTATCAGGAACTGGTCGGCTGGCTGCTGCTCGCATCAGGTGCAATTCTGGTCGGCTATGTGCTGCTGACCGCCGTCACCAAGCTTCCGCGCGAAGACCGCGACCGCATCTTCGCGGCGATGTTCCTGATCCTCGGCTCGGTGCTGTTCTGGGCGCTGTTCGAACAGGCCGGGTCCTCGCTCAACCTCTATACCGACCGCTATGTCGATCGCGGCGGGGTAGCGGCATCGATCTTCCAGTCGATCAATGCGATCTACATCGTGCTGCTCGCCCCGATTTTCGCGGCCCTTTGGACCTGGCTGGGTCGGAAGGGTCTAGAGCCCAGCGCCCCCGCCAAGTTCGGCCTGGCGATGATCCAGCTCGGCGCGGGTTTCCTCGTGCTCGTCGCCGGTGCCGCTGCGGCGGGAGCAGGCGTGCCGACCCCGGTGCTGTTCATCTTCCTCATCTACCTGCTCCACACCATGGGTGAGCTTTGCCTGTCGCCGGTGGGCCTCAGCGCGATGAACCGGCTGGCACCGGCGCATATGGCCTCGCTCATCATGGGCACCTGGTTCTTCGCTTCGGCCTCGGGCAATTTCGCCGCCGGCCTGATCGCGGCTGCGACGGGCTCGGAAAAGGCGAGCGGTGAAGGCGCGGGCCAGCAGACGGTGCTCGACGTCTATTCGCAGATCGGCTGGATCGCGATTGCCGTGGGCGTCGGCGTGCTCGTCATCGCGCCGCTGATCAAGAAGCTGATGCACCTCGACACGCTCAAGGATGCCGAACCGCTGGCGGGCGAGGACGAACTCGCCGAGAACCAGGCGGCAGGCGTGCATCCGGCGACGCGCGGTGCCTGATCACAACGACAAAACCACTTCCGAACTGCGACAGGGAAAACACATGCGATACGGGTATCTCGCGCCTCTGGCGGCCATGGCGGTCGTCGGCTGCGCCAACACGACAGGTTCCGAAGGCCCCTCCTCCGCCAGCGCGAGCGCACCCAAGGCCGAGAAGGTGAGCATCAACGAAAACCCCTATCCCAGCACCTACAAGCCCTATCCGGGCGTGGCCACCGCGATCCGCAACGTCACCATCTTCGATGGCGAAGGCGGGCAGATCGACAATGGCGTCGTGTTCTTCACCGACGGCAAGATCACCGCAGTCGGCGATGCCAACACCCCGATCCCAGCGGACATCGTGGTGATCGACGGGCGCGGCAAGTTCGTGACGCCGGGCATTATCGACATTCACAGCCATCTGGGCGACTATCCCTCGCCGGGCGTTTCGGCGCATTCGGACGGCAACGAGGCGACCAGCCCGGTCACCGCCGATGTCTGGGCCGAACACAGCGTCTGGCCGCAGGACCCCGGTTTCAGCCGCGCACTGGCCAATGGCGGCGTCACCAGTCTGCAGATCCTGCCCGGTTCGGCCAATCTGTTCGGCGGGCGTTCGGTGACGCTCAAGAATGTCCCTGCGCGCACCATGCAGGCGATGAAATTCCCCGATGCGCCCTATGGCCTGAAAATGGCGTGCGGCGAAAATCCCAAGCGCGTCTATGGCAGCCGCAACCAGAAGCCCGCCAGCCGCATGGGCAACCTTGCGGTCAATCGCCAGACCTGGGCGCGCGCGGCCGAGTACAAGGCGCGCTGGGACGAGTATGAGAAAAAGGGCGGCACGCCCCCTGCCCGCGACATCGGCATGGATACGCTGAAAGCGGCGCTGGAAGGCAAGATCCAGATCCACAACCACTGCTATCGCGCGGATGAGATGGCCATCGTCATCGATATGGCCAAGGAGTTCGGCTACAAGGTTTCCACCTTCCACCACGCTGTCGAGAGCTACAAGATCGCCGACCTGCTGCGCGAGAACAATATCTGTTCCGCCGTCTGGGCCGACTGGTGGGGCTTCAAGATGGAATCCTATGACGGCATTCCCGAAAATGCCGCGATCATCCAGAATGCCGGTGCCTGCACCATCATCCATTCGGACGATCAGGACCAGATCCAGCGGCTGAACCAGGAAGCCGCCAAGGCGCTCGGTGACGGCCGCCGGATGGGCTTCAACATTTCGGACGCCACCGCGATCCGCTGGCTGACCTACAACCCCGCCATGGCGATGGGCATTGCCGACAGGACAGGCAGCCTCAAGCCCGGCAAGATGGCCGATGTCGTGCTGTGGAACGCCAATCCGCTGTCGGTCTATGCCCGGCCCGAAAAGGTCTGGGTCGATGGCGCGCTGCTCTATGATGCCAATGATCCCAAGCGCCGTCCGGTGAGCGATTTCGAGCTGGGCCAGCCGGGTGAGGGAGACACGAAATGATCAAGGCTCTCTTTGCAACGAGCGTAGCCGCAGCCGCACTGCTCGCCTCTCCGCTCGCCGCGCAGACCGTCGCCATTACCGGCGGCAAGGTCGTGATCGGGGACGGCAGCGCGCCGATCGAGGGCGGCACCGTGGTGCTGCGCGATGGCAAGGTCGTCGCCGCCGGTTCCGGCGTCGCCGTGCCTGCCGGAGCGCAGGTCGTCGATGCCTCAGGCCGCTGGGTGACGCCCGGCCTGTTCGCGGGCTTCAGCCGTCTGGGCCTGGTCGAGGTCGAGGCGGTCAACGAGACCAATGATTCGAGTGCAAGCCGGGGCGAATTCTCCGCTGCGATCGATGTCACCCCCGCGATCAACCCCAAGGTCAGCGCGGTTGCTGTCAACCGCGCCGCCGGCATCACCCGCGCGGTGGTCGCCCCTATCGCCCCGGCCGCGATCTTCGCCGGTATGGGCGCGGTGATCGATCTGGGCGATGACTACAACGCCGTGACCAAGGGACGCGCCTTCCAGTTCGTCGAACTCGGCGAGACGGGTTCGGCCAAGGCGGGCGGCAGCCGCGCCTCGGCGTTTCTCGAATTCCGCAATGCGCTGATCGAGGCACGCGCGCTTGCCAACGGCCAGCGCGGGGTGCCTGCGCATCCGCACGATGCGCTGCTCAACCGCCAGGATGCCGCCGCGCTCGTGCCGGTGGTCAATGGCGAGATGCGGCTGCTGGTGCATGTCGAGCGCGCCGCCGATATCCTCAACGTGCTGAAACTGCGCGAGGAATTCCCGGCGCTCAAGCTGGTGCTCGCAGGCGTGTCGGAAGGCTGGCTGGTCGCGAACCAGATCGCGGCTGCGGGCGTTCCCGTCATCGCCTCGGCACTCAACGACCTGCCGTCCGAGTTCGAGAAGACCGCCGCCACCCAATCGAATATCGGCCGGATGAAGCGTGCGGGCGTCACCGTTTCGATCGGCATGATCAACGACAATGACGCGCACCGGCTGCATTATTCGCCGCAATATGCGGGCAATCTCGTCGCCCTCCAGCGCGTGCCGGGCGCGAGCGGCCTCACCTGGGACCAGGCGTTCGCCGCGATCTCGTCGGGCCCTGCCCAGGCGCTGGGGATCGACGCGATGCTCGGCAGCCTCAAGCCGGGGCGCGCGGGCGATGTCGTGATCTGGGATGGCGATCCGCTCGAGCTTTCGAGCGCGCCCGTTTCGGTGATGATCGATGGCGTTCAGCAGCCGCTCGACAACCGCCAGGCGCGGCTGCGCGATCGCTATCGCACCCCGCAGGAAGGGGCTTTGCCCAAGGCATACGATCGCTAAGATGCGGTGAACGGAGGATTCGCTGCGGCGATCCTCCTGTCACGCAGGGGACGGGCGGCGATGCAGGACTACGCGATGCTGTTGGCGGGGGCGGTCGGCTTTGTCGGCAGCCATTTCGCGATGTCACATCCCTTGCGCGCCGGGCTGGTCCGGAGGCTGGGGGACAAGGGCTTCCAGATCGCCTATACTTTGGTGTCGTTCGCCACTTTGTTCCTGATGGTTGAAGGCTTCCAGCGCGCGCCAGTCGCCGCGCCGTTCTGGCCAGCGAACGACCTGCTCTGGGCGGTCGCGACGCTGCTGATGCTGATCTCCGCGATCTTGTTTGTGGGATCGCTGATCGGCAATCCGGCGCTGCCTGTGCCCGAGGCGGCGGCCAAGCGCATCGCGGTCAAGGATCCGCACGGCGTGTTCCGTATCACCCGCCACCCGATGATGTGGGGCTTCGCGCTCTGGGGCGTGGCGCATATCCTGATCGCGCCCAGGATCGATACCTTGATCCTGTGCGGCGCGATCATCACGCTCGCGCTGGTCGGCGCGAAGCTGCAGGACGGCAAGAAATTCGTGCTGATGGGCGATGCCTGGCTGCACTGGCAATCGCGCACCAGTTTCGTCCCCTTCGGGCGCGGGTTCGCCTTTCCCGGATGGGCGGCGCTGATCGGCGGGATCGTGCTGTGGCTCGCCGCGCAATGGGCGCATATGCCGCTTGGCGTCGGTGCGGCGGGAATCTTCCGCTGGCTGTGACGCCCCTGCCCCTTTAGCGCGGCGCTGCCACCCCCTATATCGCCGCCATGGCGCTGCCCGAGATCATCACCGACTGGTTTGCCGAGCGCGGCTGGTCGCCCCGGCGGCACCAGCTCGAAATGCTCGATCAGGCCGATGCCGGTCGCCACGCGCTGCTCGTCGCCTCCACCGGCGCAGGCAAGACGCTCGCCGGGTTCCTGCCCACCCTGCGCGACTTTGCCGACGGTGGCGCACATGACGGGCTGCACACGCTCTATATCTCGCCGCTGAAAGCCCTTGCTCACGACGTACAGCGCAACCTGCTGACGCCGGTGCAGGACATGGGGCTCAACGTCCGTATCGAGACGCGCAGCGGCGACACGCCGTCGGACCGAAAGGCCCGCCAGCGCGCCCGCCCGCCGCACATCCTGCTCACCACGCCGGAATCGCTGAGCCTGCTGCTCTCCTATCCGGAAAGCGCGGAGATGTTCGGGAGCCTCAAGACCGTGATCATCGACGAGGTGCACGCCTTTGCCGCGTCGAAGCGCGGCGACCTTCTCAGCCTCTCGCTCTCCCGGCTTCAGGCGCTCGCCCCCGAGATGCGGCGCGTGGCGCTGTCGGCGACAGTCGCCGATGCCGACAGCTACCGCGCCTGGCTTGCCCCGCATGGCGATATCGATGCGGTGGCTTTGGTCGAGGGCGAGCCGGGCGCAGACCCCGACCTGTCGATCCTGATCACCGACGATCGCGTCCCCTGGGCGGGGCATAGCGCCCATTATGCGGTGCCGCAGGTGCTCGAGGAGATCGAGCGCAACCAGACAACTTTGGTCTTCTGCAACACGCGGTTTCTGGCCGAATTCATCTTCCAGAAGCTATGGGAGCTGAACGAGAAGCACCTGCCGATCGGCATCCATCACGGCTCGCTCTCGGTCGAGGCGCGGCGCAAGGTCGAAGGCGCGATGGCGCGCGGCGAGCTGCGCGCGCTGGTCGCCACCGCCAGCCTCGATCTCGGCGTGGATTGGGGCAATGTCGATTGCGTGATCCAGATGGGCGCGCCCAAGGGCTCGTCGCGCCTGCTGCAGCGCATCGGCCGCGCCAACCACCGGCTCGACTGCCCCTCCAAGGCGATCCTGGTCCCCGGCAACCGCTTCGAATATCTGGAAGCGCAGGCGGCGTTCGATGCGGTCAACGAGGGCCAGCGCGACGGTGAGAGCTTCCGCCCCGGCGGGCTCGATGTGCTCGCGCAGCATATATTGGGCCTGGCCTGTGCCGGGCCGTTCCACGAAGACGCCTTGTGCGCCGAGGTGCAGTCCGCGCTGCCCTATAGTGCGCTCACCCGCGAGGCGTTTCTGCGCGTGCTGGGGTTCGTCGAGAATGGCGGCTATTCGCTGCGCGCCTATGACAAGTTCAAGCGGCTGGTGCGCGAGAAGGACGGCACCTGGCGACTGGCGCACCCGAAGTTCGCGCAGGCCTATCGGCTCAACGCGGGCATTATCGTCGACACGCCGATGCTCGACGTCCGCTTCAAGAATGGACGATCGCTGGGCCGGGTGGAGGAGGATTTCGCCGCGCAGCTCGCGCCCGGCGACACATTCGTCTTCGCGGGCATGGGGCTGGAGGTCGAGCGGATCAAGGATCTCGACCTGATCGTCAAGGCATCGGCCAAGGCGACGCAGATCCCAAGTTACAATGGCGCGCGCATGCCGCTGACCACGCATCTGTCGTCGCGGGTGCGCGAATTCCTCACCGACCGCGCGGGCTGGGCGCGCTTTCCCGATGACGTGCGCGAATGGCTGGAAATGCAGGACTGGCGCTCGGCCATGCCCGAGCCCGACCAGCTGCTGGTCGAGACCTTTCCGCACCATGGCCGCGAATACATGGTCTGCTATCCGTTCGAGGGCTGGAACGCGCACCAGTCGCTGGGCATGCTGCTCACCCGGCGGATGGAGGATCGCGGGCTGCAGCCGATGGGCTTCGTCGCCAACGACTATGCGCTCGCCGTCTGGGGCCTCAAGCGCGTTACCGACCCCGCCGACCTGTTTTCCGCCGATATTCTCGCCGACGAGTTCACCGAATGGGTCGAAAGCTCGTACCTGCTCAAGCGCGCCTTTCGCGAGGTCGCGATCATCAGCGGGCTGGTCGAGCGCCAGCATCCCGGCAAGAAGAAGACCGGGCGGCAGGTCACCTTCTCGACCGACCTGATCTACGACGTGCTGCGCAAATATGAGCCCGACCATGTCCTGCTTGAAGCCGCCTGGGCCGATGCACGCGCGCGGATGACCGATATCGGGCGGCTGGGCGATCTGCTCGACCGCGCGGCGGGCACGATGCTGCATGTCGAGCTGGAGCGCGTCAGCCCGCTGGCGGTGCCGGTGCTGGTGATGATCGGCCGCGAGAGCGTCGCGCAGGGATCTACCGACGACGCGCTGCTCACCGAGGCGGAATCGCTCGCCGCCACCGCGATGCGCGCGGACTGATTGCCAGCCGATGCGGCGACGTGTTACATCCTGAGGACAAACGGAAACCGCGGCGATCGCGGTGTGAGAGGATCAGGCAGATGCTGTATCGCGCGCTGTCCGGTGCGTTGACCCTGTACGCGGCGCTTTGCGCCGCACCCGGCGCGATCGCGCAGGATGCACTGCCCGAGAGCGGCTTTGCCAATACCACGGTCGGGGCGCTGACCGATGCCGACCGCCTGACCCAGGAAGCCGAACGGATCGCGCTTGCCCGCGACCGCGCCAGCCGCATGACCGTGCCGGTGAGCATCGACGGGCGCGGGCCGTTCAAGTTCATGATCGACACAGGGTCGGAGCGCACCGTGGTGTCGAGCGACATCGCCTCGGTGCTGTCGCTGGAAATGGCCGAGATCGCGCGGCTGGTCAGCATCGCGGGCAGCAAGATGGTGCAGACCGTGTACCTGCCCGAGGTAACCCTGGGCCGCCGCAATTATGGCGAGCTCGTCGCGCCGATGCTGGAGGCGCACCATATCGGCGCGGACGGCATTCTCGGACTCGATGGCTTGCAGGACCAGCGCATCCTATTCGATTTCCTGGAAAATGCGATCACGATCGAGGACATTACCGAACGCCCCCGGGTCAGCGATTTCGAGATCGTGGTGAGCGCGCGGCGCAAGTCGGGCCAGCTGATCTTCACCGACGCGACGTTGGGCGGCAAGCGGATCAGCGTGGTCATCGATACGGGCGCGCAATCGAATATCGGCAATCTGGCGCTGCTCAAGCGGCTGGGCGCATCGCATAAGCTGAGCGAGCAGCAGGCAACGCTGACCTCGGTGACCGGGCAGACGATCATGGCCGATGCAGGCCTTGCGCAGGATTTCCGCATCGGTCGTGCGCAGTTCGATTATGTGCCGATCGTCTTTGCCGATGCCGACGCGTTTCGCGAGCTGGGGCTCGACAAGACGCCGGCGCTGCTCTTGGGCATGAGCACGCTGCGCCAGTTCAACCGGATGATGATCGATTTCAAGCAGCGCCGGGTGCTGTTCGACATGCCCGAGGCTGCGCGGATCAGGCCCGATCGCGCGCGGATCTGACGGTCAGCACCAGTTCGGCTTGCCGCCGCCATACCAGACGGCCAGCCCTTCGCCGACCAGCGTTTCGCCCAGGCTTGTGCCGCCGCGCGTGACGCGGAACAGCGCGCGGCCATAACGGTCGGTCGCGCGGTCCGCCGGCTCCAATGCGATCGGCCCCGCGTTCAGCAGCTGCTGCATGCGCTGCTTGGCGCGCTGGCCGAGCTGAAATTCGGCATCGCAGCGTGGCGACGAGATTTCGGGCGTGTCGATATCGGCGACGCGGATTTTCTGCCCCTCCAGCCAGAAGGTGTCGCCATCGACGATGCAGGTATAGCGCGCACCGCCGGCACAGGATGCAAAGCGGAAGGAGCCCCCGCGACCCGGGACCGAGGCAGCAGATCCGGTCGCTGCGATCGGTGCGGGCGGACCTTCCTGCGCCTCTAACAGCTGACGATGCTGGCGCGAGACGGCCCAGGGGTCCGACCACGCCGTCGGCGCGGCAGCGGACGGGACCATCGTCGTCTCGGGCCAGAGCCACGCGTTGAGGTTCCATCCCGCCAGAAGCGCCAGAAGGATGGCGAGCGTCGATATGCGGGCTTCGGTCGCGCGGCTGACGACCCGGTTATGGCGGGTTCGCCGAGAGCCGGGCTGAGAGCGAAAGGCATGGGATCGACGCGCCATCGCCCGAATGTGGAGGCGCGCGGTAAATCAAAGCTTACCTGTGCGACGAAGCGCATCATTTTCCGACGAACAGAAAGCCCACCCCCGCCATGATGCAGGCAAAGGCCGCGAAATACCGCCAATTGAGTGCCTCGCCGAGCACCGTGACCATGAAGACACCGAAAACCGTCAGCGCCAGCGCCTCCTGCACCACCTTCAATTGCCCCGGCGTCCAGCCATGCGCGAAGCCGATGCGGTTGGCGGGCACGGCGAAGCAATATTCGACCAGCGCGATGCCCCAGCTGGTCAGGATCACCCAGAACAAAGGCCGCGACGCGGCGGCAGCGGGGCCTCCTTTCAGGTGCCAATACCAGGCCGTGGTCATGAAGATGTTCGAGATGGTGAGCAGCACCAGGGTAGGGGCAATCTGGCTGGGCATGATGGGCTTTCAGGGGATGCGGGAGGGCCGAAACGCGTCCTGGGAGGTAAAGATAAGATAAATCTGTCGTCAACGCCTGCTTAACCTTTGACGGCAGGACGCGCTTAACCAGCGGACTCCCAAATCATGATCAACACCAGATAAATGGGGGTCAGTATGTCACCGGACAGTCTGTTCATTTCGTTCCTGTCGATCTCGCTCGCATCGGTCTTCATGGCTCTGGTCATCGGGACACGCGGCGACGAAATCCGCCGGATCGCCGCCGCGATCGGCGAGGAAGGCGGCGGATTCACCCGGCGCAAGGCGACGCGCATCGCCGCTGTCGAGCGCAAGACCGCGATTGCCGACGAGGCCATGATGGCGCGCGCACGCGGCGAGCGCTTCGTCCCGCCGCGCGACTATCGCGGTCGCTGAGACCGGTCAGCCCACCGGCGGCTCGGCAGGGCCCAGATCGATGATGAAGCCCAGCACGCCGGTGATGGCACCGTCCTTGTCATGACGGCAGGCGCCGCGCACCAGAATGGTGCGCATCTCGCCGGCCTCATTGCGCAGCCGGGCGCGAAAATCGATATTTTCGCCATGGTCGAGCGCGCGCTGCACCGCCCGCCGCACCTTGGCCCGGTCATCGGGGTGATAGGCCAGAATCGCTTCGGACATCGGTGGCTCGCCCTGGCTGCGATCGCGCGCGTAGATGGCGAACACCTCGTCCGACCAAGCCAGCGACGTGTCTGACCATTCATAATGCCAGTTGCCGATCCGGCCGACCGATAATGCATGATCGAGCGCCTGAGCGACGCTGCCTGGAGCCTCGCGACCGGCCTCCAGCTGCCATTGCGCCCGGCGCAACCGCCGCAGCAGCTCGAGCGCGGCCAGCGTTGCCACCAGCGCGCACAGCCAGGGCAGATGCTCGATCAGGGTGACGCTCATCGAAACGCGCTATTGCTCGCTGCAGGCTGCCTTGTGCGCCCTGGCATTCTCGACATAATGCGCGACGCCCATGCGCATGCCCATGATCGCGGGCTCAGGCAGATCGCGCATGTATTGCGCGGGCCGCCCGCCCCAGAGCTGGCCCGAGGGCATGGACTTGCCCGGTGTCAGCATCGCGCCGGCCGCCAGCATCGCATCGCCGCCGATGCGGCAGCCGTCCATCACGATAGCCCCTAGCCCGACAAAGGCCCGATCCTCCAGGATGCAGCCATGCACCATCGCCATATGGCCGATCAGCACGTCCTCGCCGATGATCGTCGGGAAGCCCTCCGGAGCGCCTGGGCGCGGGCTGTCGCAATGGATCACGCTGCCGTCCTGCACATTGGTGCGCGCGCCGATGACGATGCGGTTCACGTCGGCGCGGATCACGCAATTGTACCAGATGCTGGCGTCTGGCCCGATCTCGACATCGCCGATGATGCGGCAGCCGGGGGCGATGAACGCGCTGTCGTGGATGCGCGGGGTCTTGCCGTGCAGGCTGATGATCGAAACATCGTTCATGCGCTCAACCCCTGGCCAGCAGGCGCGCGGCATGCGCGGCGTGATAGGTCAGCACCCCGCTGCACCCGGCACGGCGGAAGGCGAGCAGGCTTTCCAGCACCACCGCATCGCGGTCGCCCGCGCCCGCCGCCACCAGCGCCTCGATCATCGCATATTCGCCCGAGACCATATAGGCATAGACCGGCACGCCGAACGCCTGTTTCACCCGCGAGACGATGTCCAGATAGGGCATGCCGGGCTTGACCATCACGCTGTCTGCACCCTCGGCAATGTCCATCGCGACCTCGCGCAGCGCCTCGTCGCTGTTCGCTGGGTCCATCTGATAGCCCTTCTTGTTGCCCTTCAGCAGCCCGGAGGAGCCGACGGCATCGCGGAACGGGCCGTAAAAGGCGCTCGCATATTTGGCGGCATAGCTCATGATCTGGACATTGTGATGCCCGTCCGATTCCAGCGCATCACGAATCGCGCCGATGCGCCCGTCCATCATGTCCGACGGTGCGATGATATCGGCACCGGCCCGCGCCTGGTTGAGCGACTGGCCGACCAGTATCTCTACCGTCGCATCGTTGAGCACATAGCCTTGCGCATCGATCAGCCCGTCCTGACCATGCGCGGTATAGGGGTCGAGCGCGACATCGGTGAGCACGCCGATCGAATCGCCCAGCGCATCCTTGATCGCGCGGATCGCGCGGCACATCAGATTGTCGGGGTTGAGCGCTTCTGCGCCATCGTCGCTGCGCCGGTCGGCTTGCGTATTGGGGAACAGCGCGAGGCACGGAATGCCCAGATCCACCGCCTCGCGCGCGCGCTCGACAATGCCGTCGACCGACCAGCGCGACACGCCGGGCAGCGAGGCGATCGGCTCTTCCGTTCCCTGCCCCTCGGTCACGAACAGCGGCCAGATCAGGTTGGCAGGCGACAGGCTGTTCTCGCGCACCATATCGCGGCTCCACGCGGTGGCACGCGCGCGGCGCAGGCGGGTGGCGGGATAGGCGGAGGCGACAGGTGTAAAGCTCATGGAACGGTCTTAGCGAGTGGGTGCGCCAAGGGGAAGCGGTGTTGGATGCGGCGCCTGGGACACCACTCTCGCCTTTCTCGCGCTCCCCTCCCTGGTTAGGGAGGGGATAGGGG
>LSHP01000025.1 GCA_001555775.1 Acidovorax delafieldii
CCACTGATCCCCCCAGCCCCGCCGTCTTCCCCCTCTCGGACGGCGGGGCACCCTTTTCCCTCCCACATTCCACGAAGGAGAATTTCCATGGCAAAGGTTCTGGTGCTCTATTACTCGACTTATGGTCACATCGAGACGATGGCCGAAGCGGTCGCCGAAGGTGCGCGCAGCGAAGGTGCGGAGGTCACGATCAAGCGTGTCCCCGAAACCGTCCCCGAGGAGATTGCCCGCGCGAGCCATTTCAAGCTCGACCAGGCTGCCGAGATCGCGACGCCCGAGGAACTGGCTGATTATGACGCGATCATCGTCGGTACCGGCACGCGTTTCGGCCGCATGTCGAGCCAGATGGCGGCCTTCTGGGACCGCACCGGCGGTCTGTGGGCCAAGGGCGCGCTGGTCGGCAAGGTCGGCGCCTCGTTCACCGCGACCGCCAGCCAGCATGGGGGCCAGGAGACGACGCACTTCTCGATCCTCACCAACCTGCTGCACCACGGCCTGACCGTGGTCGGGCTCGACTATGGGTTCCAGGGCCAGCTGAGCAATGACGAGGTGATCGGCGGATCGCCTTATGGTGCCAGCACGATCGCCGGCGGCGACGGATCGCGCCAGCCGCACCAGGCCGATCTCGATGGCGCGCGCTATCTGGGCGCCAAGGTCGCCCGCACTGCGGCCAAACTGACCGCCTGACCCCCTCCCCCGCCCGCTCGGGA
>LSHP01000026.1 GCA_001555775.1 Acidovorax delafieldii
CCTTTTAGACGCCGATCACCCCGCTAACGGGGTCCCTTTTGCACGCCGGTCCACAACGCCTTCGAGTTTCGCGGCGCCGGCGCGGTTCAGGGGCTCCTGTCAGCGCTGGCCATCATCGCGGAGCTATATCGGACCGGCAAACGGCGCTTGCCTGATCGCGTGCCGCTACGCTTTGTGCCGCCCGCATGGCGCCCGTTCGTCCTGCGGGATGGCATCGTTGATCGTGCCGCTTATGAACTATGCGCCTTGTCGCAACTACGCGAGCGGTTGCGAGCCGGGGATATATGGGTCGCGGGAAGCCGGCAGTTTCGCGATTTCGACAGCTATCTCATACCGCCGGCGACCTTTGCGGCGCTGCGCGAGAAGGGGCCGTTGCCGCTCGCCATCGAAACGGATTTCGAGCGCCATATCGAGGAACGGCGCACCAGGCTCGACACGGCGATCGAGCAGGTAACGGTCCTTGCACGGCAAGGGGAGCTGCCCCAGGTTAAGCTTGACGAAAACGGTCTCATCATCTCGCCGCTGAAGGCGGCAACACCGCCCGCCACCGAGATTGCCCGTCGCGCCGCCTATGATCGACTGCCGCGCGTGAAGATCACCGATCTTCTGCTGGAGGTCGATGCCTGGACCGGGTTCAGCGAATGCTTCATCCATCGTCGTTCGGGCCGGGAAGCCGACGATCGCAATGCGCTGCTCACGGTCATCCTCGCCGATGGCATCAATCTCGGCCTCACACGCATGGCGGAAACCTGCCGGGGCGCAAGTCTGCGTCAGCTCGCCCATCTTCACGACTGGCACATCAGCGAAGCCGCCTATGGCGAAGCGTTGGGAAGGCTGATCGACGCCCATCGCGCCATGCCGCTCGCCGCGCTGTGGGGAGACGGCACCACTTCGTCGAGCGACGGACAGCAATTTCATGCCGGGGGCCGTGGGGCCGCGATCGGCGACATCAACGCGCGCAGCGGCAACGAACCAGGCGTTGCCTTCTACACCCATGTCTCGGATCGATATGACCCCTTCGCAAGTCGGGTGATCGCGGCGACCGCTGGCGAAGCGCCCTATGTGCTGGATGGCTTGCTGTATCACCAGACCGGCCTGACGATCGAGGAGCACTACACCGATACGGGCGGGGCATCGGACCATGTGTTCGGCCTCATGCCCTTCTTCGGCTACCGCTTCGCGCCGCGCCTGCGCGACATCAAGGAGCGTCGTTTACACCTCCTTCCCGGCCAAGAATCCGGCCCCTTGCTTGCCGGCATGACGGCCGAACCGATCGCATTGGGTCATGTCGCGGCGCATTGGGACGAACTGCTGCGGTTCGCCACGTCGATCCGCACCGGCACCGTCACTGCTTCGGCAATGCTGCGCCGCTTGTCCGCCTATCCGCGACAGAACGGACTGGCCCTCGCACTACGCGAGCTGGGCCGCCTCGAACGCTCCATTTTCATGCTCGACTGGCTGCGCGACATCGACCTGCGCCGGCGCACCCAGGCGGGCCTCAACAAAGGCGAAGCCCGCAACGCGCTCGCCCGCGCGCTCTTCTTCAACCAGCTCGGCGAACTGCGCGATCGTCGGTTCGAGAACCAGACCTATCGCGCCTCCGGCCTCAACCTGCTCGTCGCCGCCATCATCTTGTGGAACACTCGCTATCTCGAAATGGCGCTGGCGGACATCGGCACAGCCGACGAAATCGCACGCCACATCGCGCCATTGGGCTGGGAGCATATCTCGCTGACCGGTGACTATAGCTGGAATGTTGAAGATCAACCCGATCCGGATGCCTTGCGACCGCTGCGCGCCGTCAACTCCCTACTTGCCGCGTGACGTTCGCTATCCGTTCGCCCTTTCCGTGCAGATACGTCACTTTCGTGTAGTCACCCCCACCAGTTCATTTAGCAATGTGTCGGCACCATCAGGGCCATCTTCGCCCCTTTGTGCTTTCCGGCGTCGGTAAATGCCTTCGAGATCGCGCTCTGCGCCTGCAGCGATGCGGACTTCGAACCTGGCCGATGGCATGCCCCGTCAGTTCCGGGCGCGAATACGATCAGTCAGACCTTTCGCGGGGGCAGTGCGCCCTGCGGCCACATCTGCGCGCCCGAGCGCGAGCAGCTTGAGCAGGGCGAGTGCTTCCTGCGTCGCCTCATAGCTGCCGATGTCCTGCAACACGGCCTTGGCTTCGCCATTTTGTGTGACGACAAGCGGCGCGGCGCCTTCGCCCAGCTCGCGGATGATGTCCGCGCTGTTGGCCTTAAGGTAGGATATCGGCTTAATGCGGTTCTGCATGGTCATGGAACTGGTCCTTATTCAGACTGAATATGGCCCATTGACGGACGTCTTGCAAGCGCGGTGAATTCCGCTCACAGCTCAATTGCTACCCGATGCCCGCAACCCACGCGCCTTCGGACAGCGTCCGCTCTTGGAGGCGCATATCGACCTGACGCCGACGAGTTTCCTGGCGGCACTGCGGTAGGCGGTCCGAACTGGGCTGCAGGATCGGGACTTAGCACTAGGTGGAGCCTCGGAGCGAACGAACCATATGCACTGCGACCGTTCCGTGATCGTGGAACGTTTCCTTCTCGAAACAATACCCTAGCCGTTCGTAGAGCTCGATATTCTCCACCATCAGCTTGTTCGTATAGAGGCGGGTGGCGTCCAGTCCTGCATCGCGGGCAAGTTTTTCGGCATGCCGCATCAATCGTACACCGTAGCCGCAGTGCTGCCGATCTGGATCGACGGCGACGTTCACGATCATGAGTTGATCGCCTTGCGGAACGGTTTCGATGAGTCCCACCATGACCCCATCGATATGGAGACAATCAAACCTGTTCTCTCGTATGGCGGTGTCATAGTCAGCCGTCATGGGGCGGGGCTTGCGCGGCGTAACGCCAACCCACTTGGCATAGGACTTCAGGGTGAGCGCACGAATCTGGCGAGCATCCTCGACTTTGGCCCGCCGGATTTCCCCTGTTGCGGTCATGGTTGCCGAATACGAGTGGCCGTTGCGATTGTCATCCGCGCTCTGAACACCTGAGTTGTCAGGCTTTCTGCCCACATTTGGTCAGTTCACTTGCATAAGCGTCACCTATAGGCCATATAAGGCCAATGTCGTCCCCAATACCCGATCAATTGTCCACCCTTGGACAGCGCATCAGAGCGCGGCGCCTCGCTCTGGACCTCACCCAGCAGGCTGCCGCCGAGCGATCCGGTGTCGCCTATCGCACCTGGCGGCGGATGGAAGGGGAGGGCAAGGCCTCGATCGAGGATTTGGTCCGCGCTGCGGTGGCCCTGCGTTGCGAGAACGATCTGGCGCAGCTGTTTCCCGAGCCAGCCGCTGCCAGCATGGACGAACTGCTCGAACGCCAGCGCCAAGCCGCTGCGACGAAGCGCCAGCGCGGGCGGAGGGCGCGGTTGTGAGGCTGGCACCGGGCACCCCGCTCGATCTGTTGCTGCTGACCGACGAACGCGCAGAGCCGGATAAGGTCGGCAGGCTGGCCATGGCGGGCGGGGTGGCACAGCTCGAATGGTCGGAGGAGGTGCTGGCAACGGGTCACGCGCTGTCGCCGCTGCATTATCCGCTCGAAAGCGGGCTGCACGCGGCCCGATCACGCGAATTCGGCGGCCTGCACGGGTTCCTGGCTGACAGCCTGCCCGATGCCTGGGGCACGCTGCTGCTGCGGCGACGGCTGCAACGGCTCGGCCATCGCTGGGAGGAACTGAACGCGGTCGACCGGCTCGCGCTGGTCGGCAACCGGGGCAGGGGGGCACTGGCCTTCCGCCCGGCCACGCTGCAGGCGGGCGAGGGCGCTGCCGGGATCGACCTCGATGCGCTGGCCAATGAGGCGCAGCGCGTGCTGCTGGGCGAGGAGGCCGAGCTCGACGCGTTGCTGGCAAGGCTGGGCGGCGGATCGGGCGGGGCGCGGCCCAAGGTCCATGTCGCCATCGCTGCCGACGGCACCCTGAGGG
>LSHP01000003.1 GCA_001555775.1 Acidovorax delafieldii
CTCTCCCCTTTAGGGGAGAGGGTTGGGAGAGGGGCATGCGCGACTCAGGCCCCTCTCAGCTTCGGCTAATCAGCAAGCTGATAAGCCTCCGCATCTCTCCCCTGAAGGGGAGAGAGCAGGCTTTTACACACCCCCACCCTCGACTTGCCCCCGTTCGCGCGGCATATCATTCGCAACATCATCTGCACGGGGAGCCTTTGCCATGTCCGACATCTTTCTAGGCCTGGGCGGCGGCGAGAAGCAGATGCTCATCCTGTCGCGCGCCAACCGGCACGGGATGATCGCGGGGGCGACCGGCACCGGCAAGACCATCACGCTGCAGGGCATTGCCGAGAGCTTCTCTGCCGAGGGCGTCCCCGTCTTCGTCGCCGATGTGAAGGGCGACCTCGCCGGAATCGCCATACCTGGCTCGCCGACCCACAAGGCGCACGAAAAACTCGTCGCGCGCGCGGCCGAGATAGGGCTCGAAGGTTTTGCCTATTCGGACAATCCCGCCGTGTTCTGGGACCTGTATGGCGAGCAGGGCCATCCCATTCGTACCACGATCAGCGAAATGGGGCCGCTGCTGCTCGCGCGGCTCATGGGCCTCAACGACACGCAGGAAGGCGTGCTCAACATCGCCTTCCGCTTTGCCGACGAACAGGGGCTGCTGCTGCTCGACCTCGCCGATCTGCAATCGGTGCTCGCCTATACCGCCGAGAACGCCGCCGAGCTGTCCGCGCGCTTCGGCAATGTCACCAAGGCGAGCGTCGGCACGATCCAGCGGCAGTTGCTCCAGCTCGAAAGCCAGGGTGCGGCGCAATTCTTCGGCGAACCTGCGCTCGAGATCGACGATTTCCTGCGCTGCGACGAGCAGGGCCGGGGCTATATCAACGTGCTCGCCGCCGACAAGCTGATGCAGAGCCCCAAGCTCTACGCCACCTTCCTGCTGTGGCTGCTGTCCGAACTGTTCGAGACGCTTCCGGAAGTGGGCGACCCCGAAAAGCCCAGGCTCGTCTTCTTCTTCGACGAGGCGCATCTGCTGTTCGATGACGTGCCGGAAGCGCTGGAAGAGAAGATCGAGCAGGTCGTGCGCCTGATCCGCTCCAAGGGCGTGGGCGTCTATTTCGTCACGCAGAACCCGATCGACATTCCCGAAAAGGTCGCAGGCCAGCTCGGCAACCGGGTGCAGCACGCGCTGCGCGCCTTCACCCCGCGCGACCAGAAGGCGATCCGCGCCGCCGCCGATACCTTCCGCATCAACCCCGATCTCGATGTCGCCACCGCGATCACCGAGCTCAAGGTCGGCGAGGCTTTGGTCTCGACGCTGCTGGAGGACGGATCGCCCTCGATCACCCAGCGCACGCTGATCAAGCCGCCGCGCTCGCGGCTGGGGCCGCTCAGCCCCAAGGAGCGCGCGATCATCCAGTCGGTCTCGCCGCATGACGGCAAGTACGACACGCGCGTGGAGCGCGAATCGGCGATGGAGGTGCTGGCGCAAAAGGCTGCCGATGCCGCTGCCGTGGCCGAGGAGGTCGAGGCGAAAGGCAAGGAAGAGGTGGCCAAGCAGCCGCGCAAGACCACCTCGGTCTGGGCCAAGGCGGGCAATGCCGCAGCAGGCGCTGCGGCGGCATCGGCAGGCGCGGTGATCGCAGGCGCGCTGCGCGGCAAGAAGAGCAGCGCGCGCCCGGTCGCGTCGGCGGCCAGCGCGGCCGCGGGCGAGGTCGCCACCGAGATCGGCAAGGCGTTCGGCTTTCCGGGCCTCGGCCGCTTCGCGCGCAACCTGCTCGGCGGACTGATGCGATAGGCTTACGCAGCGAGGGTTGCGCACACGTCCCTCGACTTCGCTCGGGACAAAACGGAGGGGGGTGCGTCTCGCCTTTGAACGACCTTTTCCGAGTTCCCGAGCGAAGTCGAGGGACGTCGGGACCCAATCCCCCGGTTCAAACGCTCTGGATATAATCCCTGAGCGCCGCCGCCTCGCTTTCGATCTTGTCGATGCGATACTTGACCAGATCGCCGATCGACACAAAGCCGATCAGCGTCGTCCCCTCCACCACCGGCAGGTGGCGGATGCGCCGCCGGGTCATCAGCGACAGCGCGGACATGACCTGGGTATCGGGCGTGACCGTGATCGCCGGCGCGGTCATCGCCGCCTCGACCGGCTGGTCAAGCACTTCGGGCCCGTGGGCGTGCAGCTTGTAGACCAGGTCACGTTCGGAAAAGATGCCCACCACCTCGCCGTCGCGCACGATGGGCAGCGCGCCGATGCGTTTTTCCGCGAGCAGGTTGGCGGCATCGCGCACCGTGGCGCTGCACGCGCACTGGTGGACGGTTCCGTCGCGGCCGGAAAGGATATGGGCAATCGTCATGGCAGGCGCTCTCCTTGGGCACGGCCCGGTCGCCTTCTGGGGAGGCAGCGCCGAAACATGAGCGCCGCCAGAGCGACTCAAGGCAGAAGCATCGTCCCACGAAATGCTTGGAAAGAAAAGCCGCGAGCACCTATATCCCTGCCCATGCCGCGCTATTCGAATCTCGATGACCCTGCCTATGCCCGTTTCGCCTGGGGCCGATACTGGCGGGTGATGGGCTGGATGACGGCGGTGACCACGCTGGCGATCGGACTGATCCTGGGCACCCTGTTCCTGCTGCACGGGCTGGTCTCGATCCATCTCTATATTGCCGCAGCGCTCGGCATCGGCTTTACCATGCTGCTGACGGCGGCGCTGATGGGGCTGGTGTTCCTTTCCAGCGGCACCGGCCATGACGAATCGATAGACGACGCGCTCGATCCAGACGCGCCTTGAGGGGGTCTTTTTCATGTCCGAACCGACCGGATCGCTGACCGCGGGACGCGAACCCGTGCTGCGCGTGGTGCCCGCGCCTGCCGACATCAATTCGAACGGCCATATCTTCGGCGGCTGGGTGCTGGCGCAGATGGATATCGCAGGCGGCATCGTCGCCGGGCGCGAGGTGCAGGGGCCGTGCGCCACCGTTGCGATCGAGACGATGCAGTTCCTCGCGCCGATCCTGCTGCGCGACATCATCTCGATCTATGGCGAGGTCGAGCGGGTGGGCCGCACCTCGATCGCGATCCGGCTCGACGTGATCGCCACGCGCGGACGCGATGCGAAGGAGGTGCGCGTGACCAGCGGGCTGTTCACATTCGTCGCGCTGGATGAGAACCATCGCCCAAGGCCGATCGTGCGCGAGACTCCCCTGGTCTGATCGTCATTCCCGCGAACGCGGGAATCCCGCTTCTTCACCAACCGATGTGCAAAAGCGGGACCCCCGCCTTCGCGGGGGTGACGGGTTAGTTGCGGGCAATATCGGCCAGCAAATTCCCCACCGTCTGCAGCAGCAGCGCGATGTCGCCATCGCGCGACAAGCGGTGGTCGCCATCCTTGATCAGCAGCAGTTGCACGTCGGCCGATCGCAGCTGCTTGGCCGTTTCCAGCGCATATTGCCACGGCACGTCGGCGTCGTTCTGCCCCTGGATCAGCCGCACCGGGCCATCATAGGCGATCTCTCCAATCAGCACGCGGTTGCCCTCGCCCGATTGCCAGAACTTGCGCGTGGTCACCATCGGCTCGGGCCCGTATTCGCTGACCCGCTCAAGCCGCCCTTCGGTGAGGATCGTCATCTTCTCTTCCTGGGAGAAACCCCACATGGTGAAATCGGGTGCGGCGGCGATGCCGACGATTCCCGCGACGCGCTGCGGCCGGGCCAGCGCGACCAGCAGCGCCAGCCAGCCGCCCATCGACGATCCGATCAGCAGCACCGGCCCGCTCACCACCGTATCGATCAGCGCGAGCACGTCATCGCGCCAATCGGCCAGCGCCTGGTCCTCGAACGCCCCGCTGCTCGCCCCGCACCCGGCATAATCGAAGCGCAGCATCGCCAGGCCCTGCGCTCCCGCCCAAGCATCGAGCGCCAGCGCCTTGGTGCCGGTCATGTCGCTGGCATAGCCGGGCAGGAAGACGAGGGTGGGGGCATCCGCGCGCTCGGGCGCGGCGCGGCGGAACGAATAGACAAGGCGCGGCCGATCGGCGCGGTCGAGAAACGAGAGGCTGTTGGTCATGCGCTGCGGCTTAGCCGAGCATCGCCGATCTGGCCAGCCGCACCGCATCCGCC
>LSHP01000027.1 GCA_001555775.1 Acidovorax delafieldii
GTATCAAGGCGCTCAAGGAGCGGATTTCCCGCACCCGCCAGTTCATCCACGACACCAACTGGACGCCCGATCTCGGTCAGAATATCGGCAGCCTCGAATGGTTTCGCGGGCTCGGCACCCTGTGCCTGCTGTGCACCGGAGCCTATGCCCTGTGGCCCGGCGTCAGCCCGATCGGCGCTGCCGCCACCGCGCCGGCCCCTGCCGCGCGCGAGGAATTGCGCAGCCAGACGATCATGCCGATGGCATTCGGCAGCGACACCGGGCACGCCATGGGCGCGACCGATGCCGTGGTCGCGCTGGCCCAGGCCCCCGAACGCCCAACGATCGAGCTCGCCGCCACCATCGGGCGCGGCGACAGCTTCCTGCGCGTGATGCAGCGCGCGGGCGTGGGCAGCGGCGATGCGCAGGCGGTGGCCAATCTCGTCTCCTCGGTGGTGCCGCTCGACGACATTCGCGACGGCACCCGCATCGACATCACCTTGGGCCGCCGCTTCGCGCGCAACCAGCCGCGCCCGGTCGAAAACATCGCCTTCCGCGCGCGCTTCGACCTCAATGTCGAGATCGTCCGCGCAGGCTCGGCGCTTGATCTGGTGCAAAAGCCGATCCTGGTCGATGCAACACCCTTGCGCATTCGCGGCACGGTCGGCTCCAGCCTGTACCGTTCGGCGCGCGCCGCAGGGGCACCGCCCTCTGCGATCCAGGCCTATCTGCGCACGCTGGCGACGCAGCTTTCGATCGGCAACGACATCCGCTCGACCGACCAGTTCGACATCATCGTCGACTACAAGCGCGCCGCCACCGGCGAGGTGGAGCTGGGCGATCTGCTCTATGCGGGCCTCGAGCGCAGCGGCAAGCCGCGCGCGCAGATGCTGCGCTGGAAGACTGGCAACAACGTTCAATGGTTCGAGGCCTCGGGCGTCGGCGAGACGCGCGGCGAGTTCGCCCGCCCCGTCAACGGTGCGGTGACATCGGGCTTCGGCTATCGCCGCCACCCGATCCTGGGCTTCCGCCGCATGCACAGCGGCATCGATTTCAAGGCAGGCACCGGCGCGCCGATCTATGCGACCGCCGACGGCGTGGTGAACTATGCCGGACGCAAGGGCGGCTACGGCAATTTCGTGCGCATCGCGCATGGCGGCAATATCGCCACGGGCTATGGCCATATGAGCCGCATTGCAGTGAGCAACGGCATGCGCGTGCGGCGCGGCCAGGTGATCGGCTATGTCGGTTCGACCGGCCTGTCGACCGGTCCGCACCTGCATTACGAACTCTATCGCGGTGGCCGCGCGGTCGATCCCAATTCGGTGAAGTTCACCACCCGTGCGCAGCTTTCGGGCAGCGAACTCGCGAATTTCCGCGCGCGGCTGAAGCAGCTGCTCGGCGTGACGCCCGGCGCGGCGCTGCAGTCGCTGGCCCCCGTACCGAGCGCTAAAACGACCGAACCCAAGCGCGAAATCGAGCGGATTGAGGGCACGACTATCGCCTGATCGGCTCCAAGCCGCTTCAATACTCATGCACGCGGGTCAACACTTCTGCGTTGGAAATCCAGCCAGGCTAGAGTGCCGTGACGCGACGCCTCCCAGTCAAAATTCTAGGTCGCCGCATCAGACGTGCCCGTCGAGCACTCAGTTGAGCAAGCTCAGTCTTTTCATCGCTGGAAGCAGTGCCGGCGGCAACCTTTGACAAAATGTCCTCCATCGCAAGATCGATGGTAAACTCTTCCGAAGGTGTTGTGTGGGTCATAATGCTCACAATGTTGCCCCTTCCCTATGAATTTTTTCTGAATCTAGGCTTGGTCGGACTGCTTGGCAAGCCGAGCCTGCACGGCAACGAACAGCGCTATAGCCCCAGCGAGAATTCTGGCACCCTCTGCGTTCTGAATTCCGGAGGCCTCAGGCGTAAAATGGTTTCGGCGATCTGATGTGGCAGTGACAACACCCCACGGTCGAGCATGCCCATCCACAAGAACGGGTACCGCAACGACCGATTGATAGCGAGAGCTATCGTAATCCCGCTTTCTGTGACCGATATTAAACAAGGTTCCAATTCTGTCGGATTGCAAATCCGGAACAATCACTTCAACTGCATTGGCGTAACAAACGCCGGCGACGCCGACGCCCTCCTCCCAGACCCTAGCCGTGTCCTTCGTGCACTCTATTGCACGAGCATGTCCTAGCAGTCGCAACTGATCGCGCGCTCCCGGCTTCCGTTCTGCAATGTAAACACAAATGGTCCACTCATCACTCCCAACCAAACCCATTGCCAACGAAAGCTGCCGCTTGCAATTTTCAAAAACACTGTCAACAAATGCTTCCTCTGACCCGATGTTTCGACAGATTTTATGCTCCAACAGCGCCCTAATTATACTGTTAACAACAATAAGATTTCTTGACTTATCCAAATCTTCATAAATCTCATATAATTCTGAGATATTACTGTTTATTTCATCATACTTTTTTTGAGACTCAAAAGCAATCTTTAGCTCTTCAGTTGAGTCTTGATCTTTTAGAGCAATCCAAATGGCAGATATGAAGACCACTATGCAACCAAGCATTCCAACGATTTGGGATGTTTTTGCACCAGCGTCATCAATATCTGAAAATTGAGCTAAACCAGCTACTAAAGATCCCCCCGTAAGAATAAATGCTTTAATGAGTCTGTTAGCCAATCCGACATTCGAAAAATGGCCAACTATACTTTCGTTGAGCTTAGCCTTTGTGTCTATCATGCTGACCGGAACCCCCACCACGAAGGCAGTGATATATCCTACATGTTAGCTACCATCAACCAATATACATGATACAAAATTTGTATGCAAAAGACCTATTTGCTCGATCACGAACATTCATTCAACCAAATCGACGACGCTTACACAAATGGGGCCATCAATTGCCTTCGCAATAACTAAACTACTGTATTTAATAGCAATTTAATCGAATATGCATTCTGTCGCAGCTGTATCACGGCATGTATCAGCGGTCTTTGCAAGGTTTGTGTGCAGCAAATTAACAACCCAAGAAAATCACTCAGGCGAACCAATTTGGCACCACGATTTGTCATATTCCAGAATGGAAGTCAGACAGTTGTCGCTCCAGTCAGCCCCTCAGCTCCACCCAGGTGGGCGCGTGGTCGCTGGCCTTTTCGCGACCGCGGTGGTCCTTGTCGACGCCGATCGCGCTCAGGCGGTCGGCGGCGGCGGGGCTGAGCAGAAGGTGATCGATGCGGAAACCGTGGTCGCGCTGCCAGGCGCCCGCCTGATAGTCCCAATATGTCCACACTCCGCCGCCGGGGCGTAGTGTTCCGATAGGGTCAGTCCAGCCGTCTGCAAGGATCCTTCGGTATCCGGCGCGACTTTCGGGCTGCATCAGCGCGTCGGATGCCATGGCGCGAACCGAATAGACGTCATTGTCGCGCGGGATGACGTTGTAATCGCCTGCCAGCACCGCAGGCACCTCTTCGGCCAGTATCTGCGCGGCCCGCTTGCGCAGGCGCTCCATCCAGCGCAGTTTGTAATCGAATTTCGGCCCCGGCTGCGGATTGCCGTTGGGCAAGTAGATGCACGCGACGCGAAGCCCGTGCACATCGGCCTCCAGATAGCGCGAATGCTCGTCCTCGGGTTCGCCCTCCAGCCCGCGCTGCACCTCGACCGGCTGCGCGTCGCGCGCCAGGATGGCGACGCCATTGAAGCCCTTCTGCCCGTGCCAGATCGCACCATAACCGAGCTTCTCGAACTCGGACGCGGGAAAGCCCTCGTCCTGCGTCTTGATCTCCTGCAGGCAGGCGACATGCGGGCGGGTCTCTTCCAGCCATTCGAGCAGGCGCGGCAGACGGGCCTTGATGCCGTTGATATTGTACGAGGCGATGCGCAACATGCGGTTGTCTTAGCCGCAGCACCGGCGCTTGCCCAGCCATTTAGCCCCTGTTCATTTGCGCCCGCATAAGCCACGATCCAGCGACATATCTGGGGAGGTCATCATGCGGCGTTCGTCTCGGTTCTCGATCGGAGCGGCCGCGCTCGGCCTGACTATTCTCAGCCCCGCGCTCGCCCAGGACGCGACCGATCCCAATGCGCCGAGCACGCAGGGCAATGTCTCGGTCACGGTCTATAACGGCGGCATCTCTTTGGTGCAGGACATCCGCAAGCTCAATATCGCGGGCGGCACCAGCCGGCTCGAATTTCCTGATGTCTCCGCGCAGATCCGGCCCGAAACGGTCAGCTTCGCCGCCGATGGCGCGACCATCGTCGAGCAGAATTTCGATTACGACCTGCTGACCCCCGGCAAGCTGATGGAAAAGGCGGTGGGCGAGACGATCACGCTCGTCCGCACCAATCCGGCGACCGGCGCGGAAACGCGCGAGCGCGCCAAGGTGCTGTCGGTGAACGAGGGCGTCGTCGTCCAGATCGGCAACCGTATCGAGGTGCTGCGCGACGATGGCCTGCCGGTGCGCGCGGTGTTCGACAAGGTGCCCGAGAATCTGCGCGCACGCCCGACATTGTCGATCACCGTGGACAGCCAGCGTGCAGGCCAGCGCGATGCGGCGATCCGTTATCTGACCGGAGGCCTTGGCTGGTCGGCGGATTATGTCGCCCTGTTCGATGAGGCCAAGGGCAGCATCGACGTGCAGGGCTGGGTGACGCTATCGAACAGCTCCGGCACCACCTATCGCAATGCCGATACGCTGCTGGTCGCAGGCGATCCGCAGGGTGCATCGGGCTTCGGCAGCCGGGGCCGCAACATCCGCAGCGCCGGGACCGAGACCGCGAACCGCGAGCGGCTGGGCGATTATTATCTCTATCCCGTTGGGCGCACGACCATCGCCGACCGCCAGACCAAGCAGGTCAACTTTCTCGACGTGCAGGGCGTGCCCGCGTCGCGTGCCTATGAATATCGGGTCGGCTGGCTGGCGAGCGTCAACGAACCGCGCAGTGCAGACACGGTCGTCAAGTTCAGCTCGAGCAAGTCGGGCGGCCTGGGCGATGCGCTGCCCGCCGGATCGGTGCGCTTCTACCAGCGCGACCAGCGCGGCGCGCCGCAGTTCATCGGCGAGAACGCGATCGACCACACACCGATGGGCAGCGCGCTGGCGCTCAAGACCGGCGAGGCGTTCGACGTGAAGGTCAAGAGTACGGTGGTCGAGCGCAAGCGGCTTTCGAGCACGAAATGGCAGACCAGCATGCGCTACGAGCTCACCAATGCGCGCGACGCTGCGGTGGTGGTGGACCTGATGCAGGCGGGGCTCGACTTCGGCTGGACCGACACGCGGGTGGTGACCGAGAGCCTGAAGAGCGAACGGCGCAACAGCAATGCGGTGGTCTGGGCGGTGAATGTGCCTGCCAATGGGACGGCGGAGGTGACCGCGACCTTCGAGACGCGGTCTTGATCTGAGATCTCGAAATGCGCCACAAGCCACCCGCCTCCTTTCCGTTTGTCCCAAGCGAAGTCGAGGGACGTAATCGGCGAGGGTTGCGTGCCGTCCCTCGACACGCTCGGGACAAACGGGGGTGGGTGCTGGGGTCTTTGATGGCATTGATCTTGGCTGGAGTTGGAGTGGTCCTTACCCCCGCCCAGGCCCAAACCCGCCCCGAAGTCGTCTCGCCTAAGCCCGGTTCCGTCGCGGTCACCATCTATCGCGATCCGCAGCGCGGCAATGGCGGGGGGATGAACCTCAATTTCCTCAACGGTTTCGCGGTCGTCACCGAAAAGCGCACGATCAGCGTTCCCGCAGGCCCCTCGACGATCCGCTTTGCGGGCGTCGCGGAAGGGATGGTCGCGGTCTCCGCCGTGATCCGCGGTCTGCCCGGCGGGATCATCGAGCAGAATCGCGACAAAAAGCTGCTCTCGCCTGGCGCGCTGGTCGATGGGTCGCTCGGCAACCGGGTGACGCTGCAACGCACCGATCCGGCGACCGGCGAGCGGACCGAGCAGCAGGCGGTGATCCGCAGCGGATCGCGCGGCGCGCTGGTGGTCCAGACCGATAGCGGCATCGAGGCGCTGCAATGTTCCGGCCTGCCCGAGCGGGTCGTCTATACCGACCTGCCCGCCGGGCTGTTCGCAACGCCCGTGCTGTCGGTCGACACCGTCTCGCCCGAGGCCGCAACGGTCGAGGTGACGTTGACCTATCTCGCCTCGGGCTTCGACTGGAACGCCGATTATGTCGTGAAGCTGGGCGCGGACGGAAAGTCGCTCGACCTGTTTTCCTGGCTGACGCTGGCCAATGGCAATGGCGAGAGCTTTGCCGATGCCGAGCTGCTGGTGATCGCGGGCACGCTCAACACCCGCCAGCCGATGCGCAATCTGGCGGATCGGCCCCGCGCGGCACCACTCGCTATTCAGTGCTGGCCGCAGGGCAGTACGGCGGAAGGCATGGCCTATCC
>LSHP01000028.1 GCA_001555775.1 Acidovorax delafieldii
CCTCCCAACCCTCCCCCCTGAGCCGTAAGGCGAGCGAAGCTCAACGGGAGAGGGCTTCACTGTCCGCCGCCCGCTCGCACCACCAAGCCACCTGCTCCCCTGCGAAGGCATGGAGCCATCTCCCGAGCGTTGCGCCGGGCGCGAAAGCAGGAGATGGATGCCTGCCTGCACAGGCAAGCGGGGAGGGGATGGCGGCTTTGCAACCAAGCGGAAAAATTCCTGCCATTCAGCAACCGACCCCGATGCGGGCATCAATGGACGGCTGGGCTTTCAGAATTCAGATGGCGGGAAAAATTCGTGCGAATTGTCTCGATATCTTGGATGGGTCATCAGCCATTTTCCAAGTTTATGAAGCTCTTCTTCGTATTTTTTAACCGCAGCGGTTTCGCAGCCGACTTTAGTTAGGAAGAAGTCTGGGCTTGGTTGCACCCAATAATTCCCAGTCGATGAGTATCGCGGATAGGTTTTGACACTTCCATCTGGCCTCTTCGTCGCTTGGATGCTTACCGAAAAGCCCCGTATCCGATCCGTCCCTTTGACCTGTTTTGGCGCAAAATTACCCCTCAAAACAAAAGCGACCACATCTCCACGATTTTCACCGAACCGTGGAGTTTGTCCTATTGCAACGAGTGTATGCTCAACGCCCGGGCATTCATAACCGTGAAGGTCAGGGCGAAATTTTTTGAGAATATCATAGGTGTGTCTGTCTGGGCGCGTACTTTGGGAATCAACAAAATAATTCTCGATCCATTTGATAGGCACAAACAGACGGGTTTCCCCAACTCGAATGATTCGGATGCCCTCCGGCAACGCCTCTCCGCTTTCGTAAAACAGTTCCTTCGGCATAGCTTCGCAGTTTGGCGGTTTCGGTGGCGGGTTCTCAAGTCGCTCGCTCTCCCGTGCTTTCGGAGGTAGCGCAAACCAGACCGTTGCAGTTGCAAGGACCAATATCGCGACAGCGGTCAAAAAATGTTTCAGCATAGCGTAAAACTCGAGCGCCCCCCAGTTCTGCACTGATAAGATATCGATAAAAATATTTGAT
Source organism: Acidovorax delafieldii (assembly GCA_001555775.1). Taxonomy (GTDB): domain Bacteria; phylum Pseudomonadota; class Alphaproteobacteria; order Sphingomonadales; family Sphingomonadaceae; genus Blastomonas; species Blastomonas delafieldii_A. The sequence goes on from LSHP01000028.1 coordinate 1,043, forward strand.
TAAACGCTCACGCTGACTGGCAACAAGCCACCCAATAGCAGCCATCCGCGTGTTGCCGCTGGTTGCCTGAAACCAGACACCCAACCGCAACCC
>LSHP01000029.1:2500-5964 GCA_001555775.1 Acidovorax delafieldii
GTGGCACGCTGCGATAAGCGTGGGGGAGCTGTGAGCAAGCTTTGATCCCGCGATTTCCGAATGGGGAAACCCACCCTCACCATTTCATTTCGCTGCTGGTTTTGGCCAGTGTCGGAATGAGGTGGATAGGGTATCACCTTGGTGAATAAAATAGCCTTGGTGAAGCGAACCCGGAGAACTGAAACATCTCAGTACCCGGAGGAAAAGACATCAACCGAGATTCCGTTAGTAGTGGCGAGCGAACGCGGACCAGGCCAGTGCCTGATGTTGAGTTAGCAGAACATTCTGGAAAGTTTGACCATAGCGGGTGACAGTCCCGTATGCGAAAGCGAAACATCAGGACTTGAGTAGGGCGGGACACGTGAAATCCTGTCTGAACATGGGGGGACCACCCTCCAAGCCTAAATACTCGTACATGACCGATAGCGAACAAGTACCGTGAGGGAAAGGTGAAAAGCACCCCGATGAGGGGAGTGAAACAGTACCTGAAACCGAATGCTTACAATCAGTTGGAGGGTCCTTGAGGCCTGACAGCGTACCTCTTGTATAATGGGTCAGTGACTTAATCTATCAAGCGAGCTTAAGCCGTTAGGTGTAGGCGCAGCGAAAGCGAGTCTGAACAGGGCGACTGAGTTTGATGGATTAGACCCGAAACCCGGCGATCTAGGCATGACCAGGCTGAAGGTGCGGTAACACGCACTGGAGGGCCGAACCGTTTAATGTTGAAAAATTATCGGATGAGTTGTGTTTAGGGGTGAAAGGCCAATCAAGCCGGGAAATAGCTGGTTCTCCGCGAAATCTATTTAGGTAGAGCGTCGGATGTTTACCTGTGGGGGTAGAGCACTGGATGGGCTAGGGGGTCGCGAGATCTACCAAACCTAACCAAACTCCGAATACCACAGAGTTAGTCCGGCAGACAGACGGCGGGTGCTAAGGTCCGTCGTCAAAAGGGAAACAGCCCTAACCTACAGCTAAGGTCCCCAAATCGTATCTAAGTGGGAAAGCATGTGGGATTTCCAAAACAACCAGGAGGTTGGCTTAGAAGCAGCCATCCTTTAAAGAAAGCGTAACAGCTCACTGGTCTAAATAAGAGATCCTGCGGCGAAAATGTAACGGGGCTCAAGATACGTACCGAAGCTTAGGGTGTGCATTTATGCACGCGGTAGCGGAGCGTTCCGTAAGCCTGTGAAGCGGGAGGGTAACCGACCGTGGAGGTATCGGAAGTGAGAATGCTGACATGAGTAGCGATAAAGAGGGTGAGATGCCCTCTCGCCGAAATCCCAAGGGTTCCTGCTTAAAGCTAATCTGAGCAGGGTGAGCCGGCCCCTAAGACGAGCCCGAAGGGGGTAGTCGATGGGAACCACGTTAATATTCGTGGGCCTGGAGGTGTGTGACGGATGGCGTAAGTTGTCAGGCCTTATTGGATTGGTCTGGCTTCGAAGTTGTCCCAGGAAATAGCCCCTCCGTATAGACCGTACCCTAAACCGACACAGGTGGGATGGTAGAGTATACCAAGGCGCTTGAGAGAAGTGTACTGAAGGAACTCGGCAAATTACCTCCGTAACTTCGGGAGAAGGAGGCCCCACATATGGGCAACCATGTGTGGGGGGCACAAGCCAGGGGGTAGCGACTGTTTAGCAAAAACACAGGACTCTGCTAAGTCGGCTTCAAGACGACGTATAGGGTCTGACGCCTGCCCGGTGCTGGAAGGTTAAGAGGAGGAGTGCAAGCTCTGAATTGAAGCCCCAGTAAACGGCGGCCGTAACTATAACGGTCCTAAGGTAGCGAAATTCCTTGTCGGGTAAGTTCCGACCTGCACGAATGGCGTAACGACTTCCCCACTGTCTCCAGTACATGCTCAGCGAAATTGAATTCTCCGTGAAGATGCGGAGTACCCGCGGTTAGACGGAAAGACCCCGTGCACCTTTACTGCAGCTTCAGAGTGGCATTAGGAAAGAACTGTGTAGCATAGGTGGGAGGCTTTGAAGCGACGGCGCCAGCTGTCGTGGAGCCATAGGTGAAATACCACCCTGTTGTTTTCTGATGTCTAACCACGCACCGTTATCCGGTGCTGGGACCCTCTGTGGCGGGTAGTTTGACTGGGGCGGTCGCCTCCTAAAGAGTAACGGAGGCGCGCGATGGTGAGCTCAGGACGGTTGGAAACCGTCTGTTAGAGTGCAATGGCATAAGCTCGCCTGACTGCGAGACTGACGAGTCGAGCAGAGACGAAAGTCGGTCATAGTGATCCGGTGGTCCCTCGTGGAAGGGCCATCGCTCAACGGATAAAAGGTACGCCGGGGATAACAGGCTGATGATTCCCAAGAGCTCATATCGACGGAATCGTTTGGCACCTCGATGTCGGCTCATCACATCCTGGGGCTGGAGCAGGTCCCAAGGGTTTGGCTGTTCGCCAATTAAAGTGGTACGTGAGCTGGGTTCAGAACGTCGCGAGACAGTTTGGTCCCTATCTGCCGTGGGCGTCGATAATTGAGAGGAGTTGACCCTAGTACGAGAGGACCGGGTTGAACATACCTCTGGTGTACCTGTCATTGCGCCAGCAGTGCAGCAGGGTAGCTATGTATGGACGGGATAACCGCTGAAAGCATCTAAGCGGGAAGCCTCCCTCAAGATAAGTTATCATCGAGTCGTGGAAGACCACCACGTTGATAGGCCGGGTGTGGAAGTGCAGTAATGCATGGAGCTAACCGGTCCTAATTACTCTGTTCGCGCTTGGAAGTCCCACCATCAATGTCAGCATTGGTGAAGGATGATCTTCAAAGCCGGATGTTCGCCAAAACCTGAAGACATGAAATGTCGTCCCGCACGGGCATCGATCAAAACCCCTCATGCGCACCTGCTTCATTGCTTGGTGGCCATAGCGTCAGTGACCCACCCGATCCCATCTCGAACTCGGCCGTGAAACCTGACTGCGCCGATGGTACTACCGCTTAAGCGTTGGAAGAGTAGGGCGTCGCCAGGCATTGAAGCCGGTGCGCAGGAGCAAAAAACCCATCACAATGTTCAAAACAACCGCCCAAGGGTCAATCCCAGGGCGGTTTTTTGGCCTCTATGGCCCGCGTCTCTCGAAAAAGACGCACATTACTGGCGCGGGATGGAGCAGCCCGCCACCGGATCGCCAACAAGCGATCCGGCAAAACAAATCGCTCCGGGCTGCAAACCAAGCAGCCCCATTGGTGGCGCGGGATGGAGCAGCCCGGTAGCTCGTCAGGCTCATAACCTGAAGGTCGCAGGTTCAAATCCTGCTCCCGCAACCAATATAAAGACCCATCCCATCCTTCCCCCAATTCCCGCAAACCGCGGCAGGGCCCAGCCCGGATCCGCTGATCGCCCCGAAGCCCATGCTTACGGGGCCGCTGGCGCGTCTGCATCAAGCCCAATACGATGACTAGCGTAAGCGATGTTTTCAGGTCACGTCGATCCAAGGCATGAGGTCGCCGACGCCG
>LSHP01000030.1 GCA_001555775.1 Acidovorax delafieldii
CATGCAGCCCGGTGACCACACCCCAAATTACACCTCATTGACGGACGTGACCGTATCGCGGGCTGCTTCCGCGAAATTGATCGAGCGCATGTGCTCTTCAACGCCTGGTACATGCGCCCGAATGAAATAATGGGTTGAGCGCTTTTGCTGAAAATCCGTGTGGACCTTCCCTGCCTTTGAGCCGACCCGCTGGACAGCAAAGTCTGCTTGATCTTCTGTCGTGAAGTCAAAGTCGCAATGAGTCGTCTCCGTAGGGCGAAGTGGTCGAAGCTGATCGCAGCGGCGCCAGATTTGGAAGACCGTTGGTGCATCAAACGAAACCGATCCGTATATGTACGCATCCTTCGGTACATCTGCCTCATGAAGCAGGTGGAAGTGGCGGTTAAACCGGTTCTGCACGGACGCCTTACGCGCCGACCGCGGCAAAATCATAGCAACGATGTCGGCCATTTCCGCTGCATGGTTGAAAAATTCCACGCATGAATGCTTCCCGCTTCCCGAAAAAGGTGGATTTCCCACGAATGCTAAAGGCCTGTCGCTGTAAATTTCGAGATTAAAGAAATCGGCCCACCAAATGCGCTTGTCGCGTGGGTCGATGTCAAAGCCAATGCTGCCGGCCGGGAACAACCGCAGGAAGGCAGCGGCACCAGCCGTCGGTTCGACAATCAGATGGTTGCTCAGGTCGACCTGGTTTTTGAGGAGCCGAAACAGCGTCTCAGCGATTTCTGGCCGCGTATAATATTGGCACAAGTTTTGCTGAGGTGTCGCCGCGGCGGTCTGGGCGGGAAACGGGCGGATGCCTGCTCCAGCCAGCATCGTGACGAATACAGCCGTGCTGCGAGTTTCGGTGACAACTGCATGCACAGAGATCACATCCGGCGCCGACCTTGCGTCGGCTAGCCACTTGCTCTGCTGTCTATTCAGTGCCCCGGGGAGATTCATCACAATGGTGACGACCGGTGGACGGCTGTGTATCCACGCTTGACGAATGTGATTGCTAACTACGTTCAGCAATCTTAGGGACAATGAGTAACCAAATGTGCAAATTTTTGATACGAACTCCGAAATAGGCTTCCGTCGGAGCTTATATGCATATAAGTTCCGTTGCTCTGATCTATGGTGTGCAGTGACGCGCGCAAGGTCGCGGCGAGGGGTAGGATCGCAATGGCGCGATGTCATTGATTTTAATAATCGCCATAAGCGGATTAAAAGGTTAATTATTAACGACGATATTGGCATTCTAAACTCCTTTCAGGTTAATGAAAGGATTTTAGGATTGGTTATTGAATTCAAAAAGGTGATTTTATAATAAAAGTGCGTTGTGTCCCAAATCGAGACGCTAGAGGAGGGTTAATAGCTATTTTACGACGAAGGCTTCATGGCTAGCCGCGTGATGTGAATAACGGGCTTATTGATTGCTCGGAGATTTTCTCATCGTGACGGTTAAGCCGATAGCTTCGGAAGGCGCTTTGAATAGTATCCACGTTCGTACCATGAATGATAACAGCCGTTTTCGCGGGGTCCGATCATTCCTGATCGACACATCGGGCTATGGGCAATCTGCGGTTGCTTGATGTCGGGTACCGGGTGCGGGTAGTGAATTGCAGCCATCCAATGTGCCGTCGGCCATGCCATCATTCGACCCAACATTCGCCCTTACTGCGAGGCGCTGAGCGTGTCGGTTGTGTTCGAAACAAGACGTTAGGAAAAATAGGCTAAGAAGTGAAATGGCCAACGAACTCGAGCGCTCCCAACGCCTTGCAATCCTGATTGATGCGGACAATGCATCGCCGCGGATGGCAGCGGCGATCTTTGAGGAGATCGCCGCCATCGGCGAGGCAAGCGCCCGGCGCATTTATGGCGATTTCTCGGGCACGCGGCTAAAGGGATGGTCTGAGGTGCTGGCCACCTACGCGATCATCCCCCACCAGAATTTCGCCAACACGGTCGGGAAGAACGCTTCGGATATCGCGCTGGTCATTGATGCGATGGACCTGCTCCACAGCGGCAGATTTGACGGGTTCTGCCTGGTCTCGTCCGACAGCGACTTCACGCGGCTTGCCGCTCGCATCCGGGAGCAGGGCCTCGACGTCTACGGCTTCGGTGAACAGAAGACCCCTGAAAGCTTCCGCCGAGCATGCAAGCGGTTCATCTACACCGAGAATCTGCTTCCCCCAAGCGACGGGATGGTGCTTTCCGGAATAGACACCGGAGTAAACGGGGCTCCGGGCGGATCATCCAAAAGGCTTCCTACCGCGGCGATACCGCACATTCGGACCGCCCTTAGCCAACTTGATGATGTTGACGGCTGATACTTTCTTGGGGCGGTCGGCACGCGGCTTGCAGCCCTGATGCCTGATTTCGATCCTCGCACCTATGGATGCCCGAAGCTGCTGACGCTTATTGAGAAGTCGGACGCTTTCGAGATCAGGCGCGAAAATTTGAAGGTTTACATCCGGCCGAAGCAGGCGCCTTCGCCCAGGCCAAAACAGTCTGACTGACATTCCGCATGGAAACACTGCAATAGAGGTACGCAACGAGTTCCTCGTCGTTTTCCAGATTGTTATGGCAGACTTCTCTGCACAGCTCGGCGCGATCGGACGATGGGCTGCCAAGCAGCAGAGTCCGCGATTGTATCATGGGGTCAGCTGCCGCGAGACGAACCGCGCCAAGCCCTCTTTTGCGACTGAAGTTCGCCAGGGTCGGCTCCCGCCCCAGAATCGGTCGTTGCCATGATCTGGCATCATTGTCTTCTCATGCCAAAAGCTGCCATCCAGACCGTCTTCATGCGAGCTTGCACAAGCTGCCAATGCTGCACTGCACAATTGCCTTGAAATCGACGTTTGCTCCGTGCACTGCTAACGCCATGCGGATCGCCATTGTCGATGAAAGTGCCAGTCGTGCGGCCGTGATCCGTGAAGGGCTTGCGACCTTAGAGGATAGTGAAATCTTTGTGGTGACCGAGCGGCGCGGTTTGGTCGCCCGGATCGGTGAAATAGCGCCCGACATCGTCCTCATGGACCTCGGCAACCCCTCGCGCGACGTGCTGGAGGAGTATTTTGCCGTGAGCCGGGTGCTGGGCCGCCCTATCGCCATGTTTGTCGATGAAAGCGACGACGAATCAATTGCGGCCTCGGTGGACGCGGGCGTTTCTTCCTATGTCATCGATGGACTTGCACCGCATCGTATCCGGCCAATTCTCGATCTTGCGGTCAGGCGTTTCAACGCCTTTGCGCGGCTCCAGGCCGATCTTGCCGAGGCGAAGGGCAAGCTGGCCGAGCGTGAACTGGTGGACAAGGCCAAACGCATCCTGATGGATAGCCGCTCCCTAACCGAGCCGCAGGCCTATACGGAACTGCGCAAGGCCGCGATGAACCAGGGCAAGCGCATCGTGGACATTGCCGAGGCGGTCGTCACTGCGCATCATCTGATGGGAGGGAAATGATGGCGGCAACCTTGGCCCCTCGAGAACTGACCATCGGCTTCCTGCCGCTGGTCGATGCGTGCCTGCCGATCCTGGCCCTGGAGCATGGTTTTGCGGAAGCCGAGGGCCTGTCATTGCGACTGGTGCGCGACATGAGCTGGGCAACGGTGCTTGACCGGTTGCTTTACGGCCACAGCGACGCTGCCCATCTTGTCGCACCGCTGGCGATTGCCACGGCGCTGGGGCGCGGCCGCCCGGCACAGCCACTTTCGGTACCGTTTGTTCTGGGCCTCAATGGCAATGCGGTGACCATGCGGCCAGACCTTGCACGGGCCGTCAATCCAGCTGGCGGGCTTGGCGACCCCGGTGCCGTGGGCGCAGCGCTGAAGGCGCATATCGCCGCCACCGGGCAACCGCTGAGGCTGGGGGTCGTCCACCGATATTCCAGCCACAATTACATGGTGCGCTACTGGCTTGCGGCCTGCGGCATACGCCCCGATCGCGATGTCGAAATCACCACGGTCGCCCCCCCATTCTGCGCCGATGCGCTGGAATTCGGCGAAGTGGATGCAATCTGTGTCGGTGAGCCGTGGAACAGTGTGGCGGTGGAACGCGGCGCTGGCGAGATTGTCCTGGCGACCGCGCAGATATGGCGGCGCGGAGTGGAAAAGGTGCTGGCCTTTCGCGAACCTGTGATGGAGGAACGGCGCAGCGAAACAGAAGCGCTGATCCGCGCCTTGCGCAAGGCGGGTGAACATTTCGTCGATCCCGCGAATCTGGATGCCAATGCGGCAATTCTGGCGCAGAGCGAATATCTTGACGGCGATGCCAGGCTGATCCGTCGCGCCATATCCGACCGGCTGTTGCTGTCGCAGGGTGGCGAGGTGTTGCATTATCCCGATTTCATGTTCCAGCATCGCGAGGCAGCAAACTTCCCCTGGGTCAGCCAGGCCGAATGGCTGTACAGCCAGATGGTGCGCTGGGATGGCATGGAGTTTGATGCTGGCGATGCCCGCAAGGCGGCGCGGGTGTTTCGCCCGGATGTCTACCGCAGCGCACTATTGGGGACCAAAGACCCGCTTCCCGGTGCCAGTTCGAAGGTCGAGGGAAGCCTGTTGAAGCCCACTTCGGTGAGCATGCAACAGGGTATCATCACTCTGGAAAACAATAGTTTTTTTGATGGAATCCCGTTCGATCCGATGCTGCTGGAAGCCTATATCGCCGGGCAGCGATACGAGTAATATTTTGCTGCGATGCAAAAATCGCTTGCCGAACAAGGTGCGAATCACTTAGCTTAGACCTCGCAGCAGGATGGTGCCTTCCAAGGATGGGGGGATAGACCACCGCCCGGCATATCATTTCCATTGCGTGGCAAAGTCGCCGCCCAGACCTTCTCCTGTGGGGATGCGTTCGGGCGGCTTTTTCGTGTTTGCCATGCCGCATTCAAGGGGTGGGTTACATGAGCGGACGAAAATTCTTCAGCCGGCGCGCGATTGTTGCAGCGTTGATGGCGAGCATCGCCGTGGCTGGCTGCGGCAAAGGTGGCGATGCGCCGACAAAGCCCGCCGCTTCCGCAAGCGGCCTGGAAAAGCCCGCGCTAAAGCTTGGCTTCATCAAGCTGACGGACATGGCACCGCTTGCCATTGCGCAGGAAAAGGGCTTCTTCCGCGAAGAAGGGTTGAGCGTGACGCTCGAGCCGCAGGCAAACTGGAAAGTGCTGCTGGATGGCGTGGTTGGTGGCCAGCTTGATGGCGCGCACATGCTGGCGGGTCAGCCCATTGCCGCAGCGGCTGGCATTGGTGCCAAGGCGAAGCTGATTGCTCCGATCAGCCTCGATCTCAACGGCAATGCCATCACGGTGTCGAACAAGGTATGGGGCCAGATTGCACCCGGCTTGCCAAAGGGACCGGATGGCAAGGTCAAGCACCCGATTTCGGCAGCAGCGCTCAAGGGCAAGAACCTGAAATTCGGCATGGTCTTTCCCTTCAGCCCGCACAATTACGAATTGCGCTACTGGTTGGCGGCGGGCGGGATTGAGCCGGGCTATTATCTGCCGGGCGACACGGCTGGCACGACCTCGGCGCAAATACAGATTTCGGTAACACCCCCACCGCAGATGCCCTCCACGCTCGAGGCCGGAACGATCGACGGCTATTCGGTGGGCGAGCCATGGAACCAGGCGGCTGTGAAGAAGAAAATAGGTGTCCCGATCATCACGGACGAAGAGATTTTCAAGGGCAATCCGGAAAAGGTCTTTGGTCTGACCGAGGAGTTTGCTGCCAAGAACCCCAAAACGGTCAAGGCCTTGCTGCGCGCGATCATCAAGGCGCAGCAATGGCTGGATGCAGAGGGCGGCAAAAACCGTGCCGAGGCAGTCAAGATACTGGCGATGCCGCAATATGTGGGCGCAGATGCAGAGGTCATCGGCGCGAGCATGACCGGCAAGTTCACCTTCGCGCCCGGCGACACGCGTCCGGCCCCCGATTTCAACGTGTTCTTTAACCAGTTCGCGGGCTACCCCTTCTATTCTGATGCGGTATGGACGTTGACCCAGATGCGCCGTTGGGGCCAGATTCCCACCGACAAGCCGGACCAGTGGTATTTCGACACGGCCAAGGCCGTCTATCGTCCCGATCTGTACCTGGCTGCGGCAAATGAGCTGGCCGAAAAAGGCGTGATCCCCAAGGCGGCCATTCCAGTGACGGATGGCTACAAGCCGGAACAGTCAGGCTTTATCGATGGCCTGACGTTCAACGGAAAGCAGCCGAACGCCTATCTGGCCAAGTTCACCATCGGTCTCAAGGCCGGACAGAAGGTCACGCCTGCGGGCGTCAAATGAGCCGGGAGCAGATACGATGACCGCGATCGCATTGCGCAAGGACGAATTTGTCGGCACCCAGACCGAAGACGCGGAGTACAAGGCCGCACTTGTACCCGAAACAACAGCGGAGGCCGGTTTGGACACTGTCACCAAGCCTGAAAGGACGTTGCCGTTGGGGATCAAGCTGCCCTCGGGCCGCGAGGCGTTTGATACGCTCTGGCCTCCACTGGCCGGGATTGGCGGTTTCCTCATGCTCTGGGCGCTGCTGGCGCCGTTGGTCCAGACATCGCTTGGCACCTTGCCCGGACCCGGTGATGTATGGGGCGCGTTTCTGGGCCTGCTCGATGAGGCGGCTGCATCGCGTATGGCTGCACAGGAGGCGGTTGCCGCAGGCTATGCCTATACCGGCCCCCCGACCTTTATCGACCAGATATTCACCAGCCTTGAGACCGTGGCAGCAGGGTTCACCCTGGCCACGCTGTTTGCAGTGCCCCTGGGCCTGGTCGCGGGCATGTCAAAGCGGGTCAATGCGGCCATCAACCCATTGGTGCAGGTGATGCGGCCGGTCAGTCCGCTGGCTTGGCTGCCCATCGTCACGATGGTAGTCTCGGCCTCGGTGACCAGCGATGATCCGACCCTGGCCAAAAGCTTTATCATCTCTGCGGTCGTTGTCATGCTCTGCTCGCTCTGGCCGACACTCATCAATACGGCCATCGGCACCGCCAGCATCGACAAGGATTTAATCGCCGTTGGCCGGGTGCTGCGCCTGGGCTGGTTTGCCAAGCTGCGGCGTCTCGTGCTGCCTTCTGCCTTGCCCTATATCTTTACCGGGATGCGCCTGTCGCTCGGCACGGGCTGGATGGTGCTCATCGCAGCAGAAATGCTGGCCCAGAATCCCGGCCTGGGCAAGTTCGTCTGGGACGAGTTCCAGAACGGCTCTGAAAAGTCGCTGGCGCGGATCATGGTCGCCGTGGTGGTGATCGGGCTGATCGGTTTTGCGCTCGACCGTGTGATGATGGCGCTCCAGGCCATTGTCAGCCGCAACCGCGCCGTCTGAGGAGGAACGCAGATGGCTACTATCCTGTCACTCAAGGATGTTCGCAAGCGCTATACCGGCAAGAATGGCGGTGTCAGCGAGGTGCTCGGCGGCATCGACCTCGACGTGGAGGAAGGTGAATTCATCGCGATCCTGGGCTTTTCCGGCGCGGGCAAGACTACGCTGATTTCCGCGATTGCAGGGCTGGTGGAGCCAGATGCCGGCCAGATATTGCTGCATGGCAAGGCGATCGACGGACCCGACAAGGATCGCGGCCTTGTGTTCCAGTCCTATTCGCTATTCCCTTGGCTGACGGTCGAGCAGAATGTGGCGCTGGCCGTCGATGCCGTCCACAAGGACCGCAGCCGGGATGAGCGCGCGGCGCTAGTGCGGCAGAAGGTCGAACTGGTCGGCCTGTCCCATGCGATGGAGCGCAAGCCTGCGCAGCTTTCCGGCGGGATGCGGCAGCGCGTTTCGGTGGCCCGCGCCCTGGCCATGGAGCCAGAAATCCTGCTGCTGGACGAGCCGCTTTCGGCGCTGGACGCGCTGACCCGCGCCAAGCTGCAGGATGAGATCGACCGCATTCGCGAGGAAGAGAAGCGCACCATCATCCTGGTCACCAACGATGTGGACGAGGCGCTGCTTCTTGCAGATCGCGTGGCCGTGCTGACGCCGAGCCCTGCGGCCAGGATAGGCAGGATTTTCCCGGTGGCGCTGCCGCGCCCCCGCGATCGCGAGGCAGTGAACGACAGCGCGGAATATCAGCAGATGCGCGCAGAAATCGTGCGTTATCTTGGCGATCTTGCAGGCGTCAAAGCCGCAATGGGCACCGATTTCGGCCAATTGCCCAATGTCACGCCGCTCGATCTTGCACCGCCGCCCAAGGCTTATCAGGATGCGGCAAAAAAGGGTTCGACACGGCGCTACATGGAGTTCTGGAAGCTCCACAAGGTCTACCCCACGCCAAACGGGCCGCTGACCGTGGTCGAGGATTTCAACCTGCTGATGGACAAGGGCGAGTTCATTTCGCTCATCGGTCACTCAGGCTGTGGCAAGTCGACCGTGCTGACCATGGCAGCGGGGCTGAACGAGATCAGCAAGGGCGGTATCATCCTTGATAATCGTGAAATCGATTTTGCCGGACCAGACAAGGCGGTGGTCTTCCAGGCTCCCAGCCTGATGCCATGGCTGACCGCGCGACAGAATGTCGCTTTGGGGGTTGAGCGGGTCTATCCGCACGCAACCCGCTCCGAACGCCGCGAGATCATCGACTATTATCTTGATCGCGTGGGGCTTGCCGATGCCAGGGACAAGATGGCGGCGGAAATGTCCAACGGAATGCGGCAGCGTGTCGGCATCGCCCGCGCCTTTGCCCTTTCCCCGCGGCTGCTGCTGCTCGACGAGCCGTTCGGCATGCTGGACAGCCTGACGCGCTGGGATCTGCAGGACGTGCTGGTCGAGGTTTGGAACCGCACCAAGGTGACGGCCATCATGGTGACGCATGACGTGGACGAGGCGATCCTGCTGGCCGACCGGGTGGTGATGATGACCAACGGCCCGAATGCCACCATCGGCAAGGTGCTGAAGGTGGATCTGCCCCGCCCGCGCGACCGCAAGGAATTGCTCAAGCACCCGGATTTCTATGCTTACCGGCAGGAAGTGCTGCGCTTTCTGGCCGAATATGATCACGGGCCAAAGGCCCATGCCGCCTGAGCAGGCGAGCCGATAGAGAGGATGCCTGATCGGCCCTTATGAGGGGGATCAGGAGGGAAATATGAAAAGGACTGTGATAACGGCGGCGCTGCTCGCGTCGTCGATCGGCTTCGCGCACCCTGCGTTTGCGGCCGGAACACCTGCTTTTGGCGACCCGGTGCCGGTAGGGGAAGGGCTGACGCTCGATCCCATTATCGATGCGCGGCTCCGCTATGAAGGCGTTGACCAGCCGACGGTGGATGCCGATGCGCTGACCTTGCGAATGCGCACGGGGCTGGAGCTTCACCATGCACCTTCGCACCTTTCGATCCTGGTCGAGGCGGAAGGGACGCTGGGGCTGGTCAACGACTATAATGCCTTCCCCTTTCCGCTCCCGTTGAGTTCACAGCGGCGACCGCAATTTGCCGTGGTAGCCGATGGCGAGAGCATCGATCTCAACCGTGCACAGATCATGTACAAGGTTAAGAACTTCGCGCTGACGCTGGGGCGACAGCGGATCAATCTTGATGACCAGCGTTTCGTCGGTTCGGTTGCCTGGCGGCAGAACGAACAGACCTTCGATGCCGTCCGCGCAGAAGCGACCATCGGGCCGGTCAGCCTGGATGCGACCTACGCAATCCAGCAAGATACGATTTTCGGGTCCGAGGCCGGCCCGCGCCGGGCTTTGGACGGTGATTTCGCGTTCCTGCAGGCCAGTACGAAACTGGGCCCGATGACGGCCAAGGCCTTTTCGTACATCATCGATTATGATGAAGCCCTGGCCTTCGCCAATTCCTCGCAGACTTATGGCGGGCGCATTTCGGGTAGCGTACCGCTTTCCAAGGCGGTCAAGCTCAACCTGCTGGCAAGCTATGCCCGGCAGCAGGACATCGGTCGCAATCCGGTCGCCTATGAAGCGGATTTCGTGCTGGGCGAGCTGGGGCTGGGCTACCAGGGTTTTACCCTGACTGGCGGCTATGAAAAGCTGGGCGCGGACAAAGGGGCAAACAAGGCCTTTCAGACGCCGCTGGCAACCTTGCACAAGTTCAACGGTTGGGCCGACCTGTTCCTGACAACACCGGGCAATGGCCTTGAGGACAGATATGTTACGCTTGCCAAGCAGTTGCCCAAGGTCAAGCTGGTCCAGGGGCTGAATGCGATGGTCACCTACCATGATTTCCGCAGCGATGTCGGCAATGTGCGGTTCGGCACTGAATGGGATGCCAGCGTTGGATTCAAGACGAAAAAGGTCGGCTGGCTGGTGAAATATGCCAATTACGACGCCAACAGATTTGGCGTCGATCGCCAGATATTGTGGTTGCAGGCAGAGATCGTGCTCTGATCGTCTGTTCCTCCATCCTGGTCCCTGCCAAAGGAGTGCGCCACCCCCCTCTTCGGGCGGATAGTGCGATGGGCCAGGCTGAACTTGCCGCAAGGTGGTTCTGGCAGGGACCGGGATGACTGTGCTGCACTGCAAAATAAACACTTGCAGTGCAGCGGCAGAATCGGTTAGCCTTGCAGCCAGTGGTTATAGCGCCGCCCAATGAAGGGCGAAACCGCGTGAGACCTTAGATTACAACATCGCGTGGCAATGTCGCCGCCCAGACCTTCCCAATCGGGATGCGTTCGGGCGGCTTTTTCGTGTTCGCGCGCCAGACCGAGGAAGACCTGAGTGAACGCGCCTTCAATCCGGATGGAAAAGGACCGCACAGCGACCGCAAAAGAGCGGCTGGTGGTGATCGGCAACGGCATGGCCGGGTGCCGCGCGGTCGAGGAAATGCTGGCCCGGGACCCTGCGCGCTTTGACGTGACGATCTTTGGCGCGGAACCGCGCGTGAATTACAACCGCATCATGCTGTCGCCGGTGCTGGCGGGCGAGAAGGCGTTCGAAGACATCATCATCAATGGCGAAGACTGGTATGCCAAGAATGCGATCAAGCTTGTTTCCGGCGATCCAGTGGTCGCGATCGACCGCGCCAGCCAGACCGTGGTCTCGCGATCAGGCCGGGTCGAGCCTTATGATCGCCTGCTGATCGCCACGGGTTCTGATCCGTTCATCCTGCCAGTTCCAGGCCACAACCTGCCCGGCGTGGTGACCTTCCGTGACCTGGACGATGTCGACAAGATGCTGGCAGCAGCCGACCGGGGCGGGGCCGCCGTGGTGATCGGTGGCGGCCTTCTGGGGCTGGAGGCCGCACACGGCCTTTCGCTGCGCGGCATGAAGGTCACTGTCGTTCACCTGATGCCGACACTGATGGAGCGGCAGCTGGATGAGGCGGCGGGCTATTTGCTGAAGACCGAGCTGGAACGGCGCGGCCAGACGATCGTCACCGGCGGCGATACTGCGGAAATCCTTAGCCATGATGGCCATGTTGCGGGTGTGAGGCTTAAGGATGGGCGCGAATTTGCGGCCGACATCGTCGTGATGGCAGTAGGCATCCGCCCGGCCAGCACCCTCGCCAAGGCAGCGGGGCTAGAGGTGGATCGCGGCATAATCGTCGATGACCATATGGTCACCAGCGACCCTGCGATCATGGCCGTGGGCGAATGCGTGCAGCATCGCGGAGCCTGTTACGGCCTTGTCGCCCCGCTTTGGGAAATGTGCCGCGCGCTTGCCGATGCGGCCTGTGAGACGCCTTCGGGCTATGAGGGATCGGTGACCTCGACCAAGCTCAAGGTTTCGGGCATCGACCTGTTTTCTGCCGGAGACTTTTCGGGCGGCGAAGGCGCAGAGGACATCGTGATGCGCGACGCGGCGCGCGGGGTGTACAAGCGCGTGGTCGTCAAGGACAACCGGCTGGTCGGCGCGGTCCTCTATGGCGATACGGCGGACGGAAACTGGTATTTCGATTTGCTGAAAAAGGGCGAGGATATTTCCGTCATCCGCGAGGCGCTGATTTTCGGTCAGGCCTTTGCCAGCGGAGGTGCCCTGCTGGACCCTAATGCCGCCGTTGCAGCGCTTTCCGACGATGCGGAAATTTGCGGCTGCAACGGCGTTTCGAAAGCCCGGGTGATAGAGACCATCGCTTCGGGGGCATGCAGCCTTGATGCCGTGCGGAGCGGTTGCAAGGCATCGGCCAGTTGCGGAAGCTGCACTGGCCTCGTGGAAAGCCTGTTGACGCTGACCTTGGGGGGTGAGGTTCAATCAGGCCCCAAGACATTGTGCAAATGCACCAGCTTCAGCCATGATGACGTGCGCCGCCTGATCCTTGAAAAGAACCTGCGCGCCATCCCCAGTGTCATGCAGGAACTGCATTGGACCACGCCCGACGGATGTTCCTGGTGCCGACCTGCGCTCAACTATTATCTGCTCTGCGCATGGCCGGGCGAATATGAAGATGACCAGAAGAGCCGTTTCGTCAATGAACGGCTGCACGCCAATATACAAAAGGACGGCACCTATTCTGTCGTCCCGCGCATGTGGGGTGGCCTCACCAACCCGCGCGAGCTGCGCGCCATTGCCGATGTGGTAGAAAAATACAACGCCCCGATGGTCAAGGTCACGGGCGGCCAAAGGCTCGACATTTTTGGAATCAAGAAAGAGGATTTGCCTGCCGTATGGGCGGATCTAAATGCCGCAGGTATGGTTTCCGGCCACGCCTATGGCAAATCGCTGCGCACGGTAAAGACCTGTGTCGGCAGCGAATGGTGCCGCTTTGGCACCCAGGATTCGACCGGACTGGGCGTCAAGATCGAGCGCATGACCTGGGGGTCATGGATGCCGCACAAGTTCAAGATTGCCGTCTCTGGCTGCCCCAGAAATTGCGCCGAAGCCACGATCAAGGATTTTGGGATTGTCTGCGTCGATAGTGGCTATGAGCTGCATGTCGGCGGCAATGGTGGAATCAAGGTTCGTGCTACCGATTTGCTGTGCAAGGTGGCGACCGAGCAGGAGGCGATGGACGTCTGCGCCGCCTTTATCCAGCTCTACCGCGAACAGGCGCACTATCTGGAGCGCACCGCTCCCTGGATCGAGCGGGTAGGCCTGGACCATGTGAAGGCGGGCCTGTTCGATGACCCAGGCAGCGTCCAGCGTCTCGCCGCCCGGTTCCGCCATTCGCAGACCTTCTGCCAGGACGATCCATGGGCCGAACGTGCAGCTGGAAAATATGCAGAACTGCACCAGCACCTTGCCGAAGTGCGACCGCTAACCTTCGAACCGCAAGCGATGGAGACCGTGCGATGATCGGCGAATGGCTTGATATTGGCCCGGTGGAGCAAATTGCCCCCGGCACAGCCCGCACCCTGCCGGTACGCGGTGCCGATGAAATAGCGGTTTTCCGGACGCAGAACAACGAGTTCTACGCGCTGGTGAACAAGTGTCCGCACAAGCAGGGGCCGCTGTCGCAGGGCATCATCCATGGCAATGTCGTCACCTGCCCGCTGCACAGCTGGAACATATCGTTGCAAACTGGCGAGGCTCTGGGCGAGGACAAGGGATGCGTACCGACCATCCCGATGCGGGTTGATGCAGGGCGCATGTATCTGCTGCGCGCTGCCGTGGTTGGGCAGCAGGCGGCTTGAGTCAGGTTCGCACCACCTGCGCCTATTGTGGCGTCGGCTGCGGCATCAGCGCCGAGATTGTTGGCGAGCGCTCGGTCACCATCAAGGGTGACAAAGACCATCCTGCCAATTTCGGCAAGCTGTGTTCCAAGGGCACGCACCTGGGCGAAACGGTCGGGCTGGACGGGCGCTTGCTGGAGCCCATGATCGGCAACCGGCACGCGAGCTGGGATGAGGCGCTCGATCTGGTTGCCGGCAAGATGCGTCAGTGCATTGCAGAACATGGACCGGACAGCGTGGCCTTCTATGTCTCGGGTCAGTTGCTGACCGAGGATTATTATGTCGCCAACAAGCTGATGAAGGGCTTTGTCGGCAGCGGCAATATCGACACCAACAGCCGCCTGTGCATGGCGAGCGCGGTTGCCGCTCATAACCGCGCTTTTGGCGAGGATGTCGTCCCGGTCACCTATGACGATCTGGACGCGGCGGACCTCATCTTGCTGGTGGGATCGAATACCACCTGGTGCCATCCGGTGATCTGGCAGCGCATCGAGGCGGCACGCGACAGGCGCGGCACGAAAATCGTGGTCATCGACCCGCGCCGGACCGAAACAGCCGAACAGGCCGACCTGCATGTGCCCGTCCTTCCTGACGGCGATGTGGCGCTTTTCAATGCGCTAGGCGTGGAAATGGCACGGCGCGGGCTGGCAGAATACGAACTGACCGACGGCGATCCTGGCATCGACGCGGATATCTTCAGCCAGCTTGCCGATCTTGTCGCATCGCACCCTAAGATGGTCACCGTGTTTTCGATGGGGGCCAACCAGTCGGTCGCGGGGACCGACAAGGGCAATGCGATCATCAATCTGCACCTTGCGACCGGTCGCATCAATGCGCCTGGCATGGGGCCATTTTCCATGACCGGACAGCCCAATGCCATGGGCGGGCGCGAAGTCGGCGGGCTGGCCAATATGCTGGCCTGCCATCTGGGCTTCTCCGACGCAGAACGCGCCGATGTCGCCGCCTTCTGGCAAACGCCGCGCCTGTGTGAAAGGCCTGGCCTGAAAGCGGTGGACCTGTTCCGTGCGGTGCATGATGGCCGGGTAAAATTCCTCTGGGTCATGGCGACCAATCCGGCTGTGTCGATGCCCGATACAGGCTTTGTCCGCGAGGCGCTGGCACGATGCCAAACCCTGGTCGTCTCGGATGTGCTTGCACACACCGATACTGCCGGCTTCGCCCATGTTCGCCTGCCCGCGCTGGCGTGGGGCGAAAAGGACGGGACGGTTACCAATTCAGAACGCCGCATCAGCCGCCAGCGGGCGCTTTTTGATGCGCCGGGAGAGGCACGGGCGGACTGGGCGATCATCGCCGATGTCGCGAAGCGGATGGGCTTTGCCGGATTTGGCTGGACCAGTGCGGCAGGGGTCTTCCGGGAATATGCGGCCATGACAGCGCTCTCGGTCAAGCATGGCAAGGTGCTGGACCTCACGGGCAAGGCAGGCGTTTCGGACGCCGAATATGCAGTGATGGAACCGTTTCTCTGGGGCGGGCACCATCCCATGGCGGGCCGCAAGATGCAGCAGGTGCCGGTCGATGTGCGCCGCCGGCCTGGCGATCCCGACTTCCCGCTAAGGCTCAACACCGGGCGCTATCGCGACCAATGGCATACGATGACGCGCACCGGCCTTTCGGCCACCTTGTCTCAGCATCGGCGCGAGCCATTGCTGGAGGTTCACCCCGGCGATGCCGCTGCGGCTGGTTTGGTGGAGGGCGCTCTGGCCAGGGTGGTGACAGCGTCGGGCGCATCCATATTTCGCGTCCTGGTGACCGATGCGCAATCCAGGGGCCAGGCCTTCGTGCCGATGCACTGGAGCGACGCCATGGCAAGTGGCGGACGGAGCAACCTGCTGCCGGATCAGTCTGTCGATCCCGTATCCGGCCAGCCGGGGTTCAAGAACAATGCATGCCGGGTCGAGCCGGTTGAGAGCGATTGGCGCGGCTTTCTGCTGCGCAGCGATGCTATTGCTCCGCAGGGCCTTGTGTGGTGGAGCCGTTCGGCTGTCGCCTCGGGCTGGCTTTACGAGCTTGCGGGCCAGGGTGCGGTGGACGCAGACGCGCTGCTGCCGCCAGGCGAACCGGTGGAAGCTGTTGACACGGCGCGCGGTATGCGGCGGCTGGCGGTGCTTGATGCGGACGGGATGCTCAAGGCGGCGCTGTTCGTGACCCGCAAGGGACAATTGCCCGCGCGCGAGTGGATTTCCGGCCAACTAGGCGCGCGCGGTGCGACGCTGCCCGAACTGCTTGCCGCCCGGCCCAGCATGCCCGCGCCTGATCGCGGCCCTGTGGTCTGCGTCTGCCATGGCATCGGCGAAAACCAGATCGCAGCCCTGGTTGCGCAGGGCGCAGACAGCGTGGCCGCGATTGGCCAGGCCTGCGGTGCGGGTACGAACTGCGGATCCTGCCGCCCCGTTCTGGCCAGAATGCTGCGCGACTGGACCGACACATGCAGGGAGGCTGCAGAATGAACGACTTTCCTTCAGGCATGGTGTGGCTGGTCGGTGCCGGCCCGGGCGATCCCGAATTGCTCACCCGCAAGGCAGAACGGCTGATCGGCATGGCCACGATCGTGTTTCACGATGCGCTGGTCGGGCCGGGCGTGCTCGAACTCGCCGCTTCGGGTGCGCGGCTGGTGCATGTCGGCAAACGGTCAGGCAGGCATTCCAGGGACCAGCAAACCATCGACCGGATGATCGTCGATGCCGCGATGGCTGGCGAGCGGGTGGTGCGTCTCAAGGGCGGTGATCCTGCGATCTTCGGCCGCGCGACCGAGGAATTGAGCGCTTGCCGGGCAGCAGATGTGCCGGTGCGCGTCTGTCCTGGTGTAACCGCGGCCAGTGCGGCAGCGGCCAGCCTCGGGGCATCGCTCACGCTGCGCGGCCTGGCACGCAAGCTGACCTTCGTGACCGCGCACGTCCGGGCTGGGCAGGAACTGGACCTGGATTGGGCAAAGCTGGCCGATCCGGAGGCGATGCTTGCAGTGTACATGGGCAAGGCGGCTGCGAGCGAAGTGTCGGGCCAGTTGATCGCAGCCGGACTGGCCGGCGATACCCCTGTTGCGCTGGTCGAATCCGCCAGCCTGCCAGAAGAGCGCCAGTTCCATACCCGGCTCGATCTGCTGCCATTGGTTGCACGCGCTGCGTTGGGCGATGGACCCGCGCTACTGCTCATTGGCACTGCAATCCAGGCAGATGTTGCAAAAAATACACTCGCTTCGAGCAGCTGCCCTACGTCCGGCCTGGCCTGCACTTTTGGCATCAAAATGGGCATCAACCGATCACTATCCGCGAGCCGCCCGCCCTTGTAACGCTCGAGGTATTCGTAGCGGCGTTCATACCAAGCCAGAAGCTGGATTAGGCGGCTTGAACGAGTCCAACCGAACCTGGCGGCGGGTTTTCAGCTGCATTGCCAAGGCGCATGATTGGATTCCTTGATTGCTTCCCCTGGTACAATTCTGCAGCCGGATCTGGCCACCGTCGCGCAGCTTGCAATCCATCTCAAGAATGAACAGCGTGCGATCGCGCAGGCAAGACGCGACTGTCGGCTTTTGGTTATACCTGCCGCAGAACATATCGCGCGGGACCGTCCGAAAAGTCCCACGAAACGCCATTCCGCTCCCGGCAGCATTCGCCGATAACCATCATAAAACGTCAAGGCGAAGCTGCCGAATACGCCAACGGGTTTCAACTGTCCGCCATCGCGGCATCAGTTCGTGTACCTCATTTCGCCACAGCGTCCTGGGTCAATTCCGGCGCCGCTGGCGCAAAGCGGGACAACGCCTCCTTGAGCGCCTTTACCTCGCCCCTCAGCGAAGATGCTTGTGCCCGCTCAACCTCAAGCTTTCGATAGAATCGCTCCTTTGCCCCCTGCGCTTCGACAAGCTCTTCCTCAAGCCTGGAGTTTAGCTGCATCACAGAATCAAGCTCGGCCTTCACAGCGTCCAGCTCGATAAGCTTGGCCTCGAGGACTGCGCGCTCCTCGTTACGAACACGGTTCGCAGCTTCCTGAACCTTGTTGGTAATCACCATCAGAATGGCGGCCAGATCGTCATCGTTGAAGGCCGCCGGGATGACCGCCTTCGTTGCGTGAACCCGCCACTGGCGGAGGTGATTGACGATGGTTGTCAGGCTACCCGTTTTGGTCTCTTCGCGAATCATGATGGCTGAAATCTGGTCAGCCTTGACGCCTGCTGCCACGAGTCTGTCAGCGACGGCCGCAACTGTATCGTACTGTATTCCTCGCGCTTGGCTCATTGCCCCGGCTCCACCGTATTCATACGTATACATATGGATACGTATGCCGTTTCAATACAATGATGCAGGCTGCCAGCTTTACGTTAAGAAGCTGTCAAAAATAGCTATTTTGGCGATTTAGGCCGAGGCTCAGGTGCCTTTTGACGCCGTCTCTCTGGCAGAATACCGTGCCGCTTTGGCCCTTTTGATCGAATTTGTGATGGGAAAACAGTTTTCTCAGGTTCGGTCAGAAGGACTAAAATGACCAATATACCGAATACCGCTCCGCCGGAAGCTTATGGCAAGGACAGTGATGAATGGAGCATCCGCGTGCTCCTGCCTGCCGCGCGTCTGGAACACTTCATCGTCCGCAAACAGGCAGTTGAGCCGCTCTCAACAATCGCGGTGATCGACACTGAAACAACCGGTACCGACCCAGCGCGAGACCAGATCATCGATCTCGCGTACGTGATCCTGCGGGTTGATGCGGTCGGCGATATAATCGACGTCATTGCTGCACGGCAGGCACTCTGCGATCCGGGCATGCCGATCCCAAGCCGCGTTCGCCTGCTCACCGGGCTTACCGACGCTGACGTGCGTGGCAAGTCGATCGATCTTGACCTCGTCGAACAGGATTTTGGACAGGTTGACGTCTTTATCGCGCACAATGCTGCCTTTGACCTGTCTTTTCTACGCCACCTGCTCCCCTGTACCGCCGGGTCCGCCTGGGCCTGCTCGTTGTCCGATTTCGACTGGCTGGCCGATGCGCAGCTCGACGGCCGCGCATTGGGACATCTGCTGTATCAGATCGGTTTCTACAATTCGGGGCACCGCGCGCTCGCGGATGTGATCAGCTTGATCCATTTGCTGGCTTACCCGCTGCCAACGGGTCAACCGGTGCTCGGTGCATTG
Organism: Acidovorax delafieldii; assembly: GCA_001555775.1. Classification (GTDB taxonomy): domain Bacteria; phylum Pseudomonadota; class Alphaproteobacteria; order Sphingomonadales; family Sphingomonadaceae; genus Blastomonas; species Blastomonas delafieldii_A. The sequence continues at coordinate 18,681 of LSHP01000030.1, forward strand.
CTCGCCAACGCTGCCAGGCAGAGTTTTCGGGTGGAAGCGACCCGCGCTCCCTTTGATGCGCGGTCGATCTTGAAGGCCCGCGGCTACAGGTGGGATGCACGGCACAAGGTTTGGTGCATCGAAGTCTCGGAGCAGAATCTTGACGCAGAGATTCTGTGGATCGAGCGCCATGTCACGCCTTTCGGTCCGGCACCCAGGGTAACCCCAATCACCTGGCACCAGCGGCATCGCTGAGGCTGTGGCCGTGCCGCACGGCGGCATGGCCAACCCCTGTAGAAGAAAACTGAGTGAGCGTCCTGTGAGAAGGGAAAAGCTCATCAAACTCAAAAAAGGAAACGATAATACCATGATTAAACCCAACCAGCGTCAGCAGAACCAGCTTCATGCTCTCCGCCAGGCCCTGGGCCTGCCGCCCTACCGGCCTGTCAACGATGCCATCGCGTTCAGCCTCGGCGCTCCGATGGATGTTGCATACTCCATTGAACTCGCGCATTTTGCTGCGGAACGACAGAAGGACTGCATCCACATGGCATTCGCCCATGCGGGTGCGAAGCGCGCCAGCAATTTCTCGGTCGTCTTTCGCGAGATCGGCAACGTGGATATCATCCGCAGCTGCGTGCCTTATGCCGAGTCCGACGATGCACCGGTCAGGCTCGTGAGCACCAGCGGGCAGGGGCAGTTCATGGTCGATGCAAGGGGCAGCCTTCAGCGCATCGCGGGACTTCCGGATGCGCTTGGTGCGGGTCATAAGCGCGCACTACGCCGCATCCGCCAGATCGCCGCACGCATGGGCGACGCTGGGGTGCCCGGGAGCATGGCGATGGACACGGACGCCGCGTTGCTGGCCGAGTCTGGACCCCGCGAACCGGTGATCTGCATCCGCTGAGATCCGAACCGGGGCACGGGCCCTCAACGCAGCAACACGCAAGCCAAAGGCCGTCCCAGGGGCGGCCTTTGGCGAATCTGGAAGATCCAAACAAATGATCAAATTCACGTTCTACGATATCGAAACAGCCTGGGATGACGATCTGCACGCAGCATACTGCTCCATCGAACGCCGGGTGAAAGCCCGGGTAAGGATGGCAAGCAGGCGGGTCTTTGCAGCCGCAGCATTCGACGTCACACTCCACAGCGATGGCGCGATCTGCTTCGAGAGGATGGCGAGCTGGACCGAATACACCCATGGGGATGAGCAGGCCGTGGTTCGCGGCCTGTTCGACCATCTGCGCGCAGTCCCGGACAATATTGCCACGGCTTTTGGCAGTGTGGCGATGGACCTGCCGATCCTGACGCTCGCCGCTATGGAACACGGCCTGCCACTGCCGACCCAACTGCTGCTGCGCAAGCAGGTTCCCAAGCGTGGGCCGATCCGGCCGCATCTCGATCTTGGGCTGCAGCTGAAGGCGACAGGCAAATCCTGGACGCACCTCAGCGAGGTGCTGATTCGCCTGGGCCTGCCGGCGACATTGATGCAGGGCAAGAAACGGGTCGCGTTTCCGACCGATTCGGCTGGCTGGGCCGCTGCCCGTGCGCATTGCGAGCTCGACACCGCGCTGCTCGCCATCGCGACCATGGCTTGGCAGCGGTCCCAAGGTCAGTGCAGCCTTGATCCCAGGATCGCCAGCCTGGTCATTCTGGATTGGTTGCGGCGCAACCGTCCGCTGACGCCCGCGATGCAGGACAAGCTTGCTGCAATCTGCGCAGCGATGTCGGGGCAGTTGGCGGACCAGCTCATGCCCGCCGCCTGAATGACCGGGGCCGGGGGAGGGGACTCCTCCGGGCCTGTCAGGACAGGTTGTAGGACTGCTGCAGCAGCGGCTTGCACCGCTCGAAATCATCAAGCGACGATATGCTGATCTCAAGGTCACCCGTTCCAACGTGGCCGATCTTTCGCACGTCGCGCGTAAATCCCGGCTCGAGCTGCACCGTGTCGGGATTGACCTTGACGAACACCAGCAGCTTCTTCGCCTGGTTGCGCAGTTCGACGCTGGCAAAGTTCTTGATCCGCCGGAACGCGATGTAGAAAGCCGTGGTCCTGGTATCCACATCATCCCCCAGCGCGAGCATAAAGTCCGCCAGCAGGTGATACAGATCCAGCAGCTCCTGCGGTGCTTCCTTCATCTGTTCGGTGATCGTCTTATAGGTCGTTTTGGAGGTGCTGCCGGTCGCGGTGCCGCTTACTGGAGAGGTTGTCGCGGCGCTCGCGCTGGTGAGCTGATCGAGCAGCAGCAGGTCGCTGTCAAACCGCCGATACCGGATCAGCGCGATGTTCCGGTTCATCTGCTTGACCGCATGCTCATCATATTTGCCGAAGTCGGTGGCGATGCAGATCAGGCGCGGGCCGGTCCAGTCTACCAGCCTGGCCGCCTCGGCTCCCAGCCGCTCCAGCACCAACCATTCGAAATCCTTGCGATGGCCCATCAGCCAGTCGAGATAATACAATCCCTGGTTGATGACATTCTCGTTCGACGATCGCTTGTACTCGATCACGACCGGGCTGTTGTTCTCGTCAATGCCCAGCGTGTCCATGCGGCCACCTTCATTGGTCGGGAACTCGCTCGCCAGAAACCGGACGCCGAGCAGCGTCTCCAGATTTCTCTCGAAAACGGTCTGCAACGATTTTTCCAGCGCCATCGCGCCACCGGCCAGTTCGGCAACATCAGACCCGGCCATCCGATACAGCTTGATGTCGCTCATTGCGCGCCATGTTCCTTCGATGCAGCCGCGCGGTGCAATCGAGCCACCAGGTCTTTCAATTCCTGCGCGCGCTTGGTTTTGCGATAGCCGAGCTCGGCAAGCACCAGTGTGAGCTCAACGGGGTCGCGCTCGCTTGTTCGGGTATGGGCTTCGAGCGCCTCGATCGAGAGGTGGCCCATGGGGCGCCCTGCCGTGCCGCCACTGCGTTTCATGCCGCGTACCGCCCGTCTTTCAGCCGCCGGGCCATGCCGATGCCGGTCAGGGCGTCGAGCACCGGGCGGACGGTGGCGGCGCGTTTGCCCTTGAAGTTGCGGGCGATGTCCTGCGCGGCGAGGGGGGAGGGGGCGGCGGTGAGGATCGACTGGACGGCGCTGACCTGTTCGGGAAGCGTCTTGGGCCATGCGATGACATTGTCGGGGAGCACGACCGCCGCCTCGCCGAAATCGAGCGTCTGGTTGACCGGGGCGGAATAGCCGGGGTCCTGAAAATCGGGGCGCAGATAGCGGATCAGGCCGCGCGCCTCTTCGGCGGCGCGTTCCTTGTTCAGCGCGACCAGCCGGGTGAGGATGTCCTCGTCAGACAGGTCCACCGGCCAGCCATAAGCTTCGGCCACCAGCGCGTCGATGGTATCATGATGCTGGCGGATCAGCGTGACCAGCCCGCGATCATGCATGTCGCGCTCCTGCTCGTCCAGCGCGCGGCCTTTGCGCATGGCTGCGAGCACGTTGTAGAGCTTGGTCAATGTCAGGTCCTCGTGCGCGGCCAGCACGCGCTTGCGCAGGTCGTCCAGCGCCTCGGCCTCGTTGCGGATGCGGTCCTTCAGAGGCTCTGGGACGTCAGCGGGAAAGGGGAAGGGGTCGAAACAACTGGTCTTGGTGTATCGGGGACGATCCTCCAGCGTGCCGCCCGCGTTCATCGCCCAACAGACGTGCAGGTTGCTGGAGAGGATGCCGAGAAAATAGCCGTCAGAAAGGGCGGGGCAGACCAGCATGTTGTCCGGCACCGTCGAAATGGGCAGGAACTGGAAGACCCGGTGCTTGGCGGTCTCGATGGTCGCGATATAGCGGTCCAGCCCTCGCATCGCTTTGCGCAACTCGGGGCGCGTCTTGCCGAACAGCCACCATTCCTCGGCATATTTCAGGGCGTCGGCAGTCTTGCTCTTCGCGGCCTGGCCGTCGCGCTGTGGTCGAACGGCGTTCGAGAGGTGCTGGTAGACCGCCGGATACCCGTCCCGCACCTGCGCCTCGTCCAGCCCGTACAGGTCGATCACCATCACGCCGCGCGGGCGCGAGGCGAGGTCACGTCCATTGCGGTAATCGAAAATCACCGCGCGCTCGTGGCTGGTGCCGGACCGGAAATGCGCAGGCGCGCGCAAGGATGCCGGGTCCAACCGCTCCGCCTCTTCGGGCGTCACGATAAAGCCATCGCCATGCAGCTTGACCCCCGGCGATGCCAGACCGTCATTCGCCTTCAGGGCCTTTGCCACGGTCACATCCGCGCCGACCCGCAGATCGGCGGCGATGATGTCCACGGCTTCGGCATAATCAACCCGGTCGGGTGCTGCGCTCTCGTCGGTCACGCGCCAGAGCCGCCCGGCTTCGCGGCCCTGCCTACCTTGCGGTTGGGCCACGGTCATCGCAATGCGCACCGCCGCACCATCCTTCTCGTCCACCCATGGATGGTTGGGGATGGCAAAGGTCAGGCTCACCCCGTTCTTCGCCTCCAGATGCTTGGCGACGACACGGCGGCTGAAGGTCTGGACGATGGAATTGGTGGTGACGAAGCCGAACCGGCGCGTCCCTGCTCGCACCGCGAATGCCGCCTTGTCCCACCAGTGCATGACGAAGTCGGCGCTCTCGGGCACGTCGGTGGTCTTGAACAGCGCCTCGAAATACCCGTCGCCCAGCCGGTCGCGCACGTCCTTGCCACCAATGAATGGCGGGTTGCCGACGATGAAATCCGCCTTGGGCCATTTTGCCGCGCGGGGCTTCACATAGCTATACACCTCCACCCGCGCGTCCTCGTCGGGCACTTCGCGGCCGGTGACGGCGTGCAGCTTCATTGTTTCGCCGTCCCAGCGGGTGACGGGCTTGCCGCTCTCGTCCTTCACCAGCTCGCGCTTGTCATAGTCGATCAGTGCGTCGCGGTTCTCGATGGTGCGGATGTCCTTCAGGATCGGCTCAGGCGGGCTACGGTCCTTGCCGTTGACGCGGAAATGCCATTGCAAATAGCCGATCCACAGCACCAGCTGCGCAATCGCCGCCGCGCGCGGGTTGATCTCTATCCCCAGGAAATTCTCGGGCGTGATCGTGTGGCCGGACAGCTCGGCCAGATACTGGTTGTCGCCCAATTCCTTGAGCAGTTCCAGCACCTCGCCCTCCAGCTCCTTCATCCGCGCCATGGCGACATAGAGGAAGTTGCCGGTACCGCAGGCCGGATCGAGCACCTTGGTCTGTGCCAGCTGGGCGTGGAACGCCTCCACCACCGCGCGGGCGGCATCGACCTTGTCTTCGCCCATCAGGCTTTCCACCGCGCCGCGAACCCCGTCCCAGTCGCTGCGAAGCGGTTCCATGATGGTGGGGGCAATCAGACGCTCGACATAGGCTCGGGGGGTGTAATGCGCGCCCAGCTTGGCGCGTTCCTTGGGGTTGAGCGCGCGTTCGAGCAGCGTGCCGAAGATTGCCGGTTCGACCTCTCTCCAGTCCTTGCCCGCCGCCTCGATCAGCACCAGCAGTTCTTCGCGTTCGAGCGGCAAGGCCTCGCGCGACTTGAACAGGTATCCGTTGAAATGCTTGACCGGAATGCCGAGTGACGGGGCGAACTCACCCTTGTCCATCGCGGTCCATAGCGCGGTCAGCTGGTGATGCAGATGTTCAGGATGGTCGAGTTGCGCTTTGAGCAGGTCGGTGAAGGATTTGTCGGGTAGCAGCACGCCGGTATCCTCGGCGAACATCGTGAACAGCAGGCGCATCAGGAAGCCGCTCACGGCCTCGGCATTATGCCCACGCGCCTCAAGCCGCCGGGAGATGGTGGCGAGATAATCGGCAATCTCGCGCGTCGCCTTGGCGGCGCGGGTGGAAGGGTCGAGCGCCTTGGGGTTGGTCCAGATCAGCGCCAGCCGCTCGCGCACCTTCTCGTCATGCAGGTCGTCCAGCATGATGCGGTAGGAGGCCCGGTCAGGGAACTGGGCATAGGCTTTGCCGGTGCCGGTGAAGTCCGCGTACACGTCGATGCAATAGCCAATATCCGCGATCAGCAGGATCGGCGGCCAGCCATGATCGGTCGGCAGCGCCTTGGCATAGCGTTCGGCCTGGCCCTTGGCCTGGAGCATGGCGCGGGTCCAGCCGGGCGTTCCGCGTCGCGCGGTGCCGCGCTTGACGCGGGCGCTGGCGGACTGGCCGAAGATGTCGAGATCGTCCTCGCCGCGCGCCGCAGCGGCCTTGTCCGCCTCGCTGCCCTGTTTGGCCTCAAGGATGAAGCAGTCGCGCTTGTAGCAGTCGATGCGGCCAAAGCTCTGGGTGCCGTCACCATTGTCCTGAAACACCCGGCGTTCGAACACGTAATCGTTGTGCGCGTCGTCGGTGCGGCTTCCATCCGGCGCGGGAACACCGATCAGCGCGCACAGGCCGTTGATGAAGCTCTGCGTGTTCGCCAGCTCCGACCCGCCCGTATCGCGCCACTGGACGATGAAAGCGTCGACCTGCTGCTGTGTGGAAGCGTCCCCCGGCATGGTTTCACATAAGCACCGAGGGCAGGGGGCGGCAATCGGAGATTGATCCAGGTTGGGGCTTTGGACCGGATGGAGGCGGGCACTTTGTCGGCGCTAAGGCGACCGGTAGTTGAGAGCGCACGCCGGTCGCCATCTCGCGCAATGAGCCTGCCATCTCGCGCGAGCGCAGCAGCCGATAATATCTCACAAGAGTGTTTGATTTTGCTCGTCCATCCAGCGCGCTGGCACTTCGGCAGACGATCGAAATCGATCTGGAGCTGGCGATAACGAGCTTTGCTGCGAACTTGCTATAGGGGGCGCAGTGGTGACTGCCGCGCTGCGTGCGTTTAGCTGCTTCCTGATGACACTACGAACGCGATCGGGGCTTGGCAGTGTACCTGTAACGATGCCGGTCTGGACCAGCTCAGCCAGTATGGCTCCTGCCACAGCAATGGTTTCGGTTGCGTCCAGACCGGTGGTCATAGCGGCAACTTCATCCAGCACGTGTTTGACCAGCGCCTCCAAGTTGATGCGCTTTTCACGCTCCTCACGTGCCTTTGCGATACGCTCGTGCGCGAGCCGCTTCAATGCCTGTTCGAATCCGTCGTTCACTACATAATGTTGCGATGTGCGTGGTCTCACGGATGATGCGTTTGTTGATGGTCGTTTGTTTTTCGGCATACCAAATTCCTCCATTTGTTAAAATATAGGATGAATATTTTTGGTTTGCAAACAGAATAGAAGGGAGGATAATAAGGAGTTAACTTTAGAGAGGTAGCAAGTAATGTCGTGTCCACCTTTTTTGCCCATGGTCTCTGTCGCTTTGCTCTGTCGCCTTGGGCGGTGGAACGACTTGCCTTGGCGGGAGGAGCTTGGCCCCTCCCACGCCCACCCCAGATCCGGTCCTGGCGCATGACCCGCGCAACCAAGACCGGAAAACCAGCCCGGCCCAAGCCGATGGATTTTCGGGTGAAGCTCACGGCGGAAAACTACAGGGCGCTGACAACCCATATTGCAGCGGCCGGTTTCGACGGGCCGCACGCAAAGCAGGCATGGCTGCGGTCTCTGATCCCTGCCATGCAGACAGCCAGCTCGGACCGCAAAGTGAACCCAACCTGTGCAACAAGCGCTGACACCTACAGGCGCCTGCCGATGCCCGGTGGACAGGAGGCACTGGCGATACTGGGGAACATCGGCACCGACCTGCGCGAGACGCGAGCGAGTCTGAAGAAAATGGTCGAATGGCTTGATCGCATCGATCCTGTCTTCATTGCCGAGGAACATAGGGCGCGTGTCAGAAACGAGCTCCCCAACTTGATGGCAACCCTATTGAACCGGCTGGATGAAACAGAGGCCCGGGTCACGCCGCGCCTGTCATCTGCCATCGATGGCTTGCTACAGGCGCTGCGACAGTGATCATCAAGGTCAAGCGTGGCAGCGATTTCCAGGGGCTGTTCCGCTATCTTCTGCGCCACGGCCAGCATGGGCATCGCGGTGACGCTCGGATCATCGCCATGGTAGGCGTGTACGATGAACGCACTGCAGCAGCGCAGATGGCCTACAACGCTGCGTTGGCGCCGGAACGCGCCAAACCTGTCGTACACCTCATCGCGCGAGCCGAAACAGGAATCAGTGATGAGCGAAACGTGGAGCTCGCGGAATGGATGATCCGGGACGCGGGCCTTGCTGGCCGTCCATATGTGGCAGTTGCACACGATGATGGTCATCTTCATGTCGCCGCCTGCGAAATAGACGACGAAGGCAAGGCACCAGACCGTATCCTCTGGTCCAGCGCGCTCAAGAAGGCGGTCAGTCCTGAATTGGCGAGTACGCTTCCCCCAGGCTCGGTTCGGAGCAGAGCCTGGGACAGCCATATTTCATGGCGCATGTCGAAATTGGCGAGACAGGTGGAGAAACGTTGGGAGCTTAGGCGGCTGTCATCCGCTCCACGGGCTACAGCAACCGTTGAGCCCAGGATCGAGCGTTGGCAGGATGATCGCTTGCGTCATCGGGGGCAAGTTCCTTTGCAAGACCGGTATTTCGACCAGGTACGGAGCGCTCTGACCCTTCCTACCTGGCAGCGGCGTGTCGATGCCCTCGCACGGCACGGCCTCGAGATCCGGGTTTTCAACTCCGGCGCCAATGCGCGTGGACTACGCGTTTGCAGCATGTCCAACGATCGTGACTTCGCAAAAATCTCGGATTTCGGTTTGGGGGGCATGAGGAAACTCGACGCCTCTGCCGATCAAACTTTCGTGGCTTTTTGCGCCGGGCGAGGCAGTAGGCCGATCACCTTGGCAGAGCCGGAGCACACCTTCGATCCGGTTATGCGCCGGGTCCAGGTTTCGTTTCGACACGAACTCAAGGAGTGGCACCGGACTGCCGGCCGAAGGCGAGCTGCGTTTGACCGGTACAAGCGCAGCCAGCGCGCTATCGGAATCGAAGTGTCGTCGCTTACCGCGTCGTTTGCCCATCATATGAGCAGCCGGGGACGGAAAGCCGCAGAATGCAAACTCAAGCGCGAACTGCTGTCTAGAGCTAGAGCCGAACTCGACTTCGCCCTGCGTGAAGCAGGCCCAGCCCGGACCAAGCCAAGTTTTGCCGATTTTGTTCAGCGCGAGGCAGAACTCGGGAACACTGACGCCTTGCGCGTCCGAGACCAGCTTGCCGCGCGAGTTTCGGAAACGCAGCGACGTCGTTGTGCGGTGATGGCTTTGGTGCTGTCTAGATCGCTCGCCGAGCTAGAGGCGCGTGCCGCGCAAATTCACCGGCAGATGTTGACGGGCACCGAGTCGCTCAAATCGGCTCGGGATAGCCTGCTGACCCAAACCAAAGCCCTGCAGGCTGCGGCGGAGGAAATCAGGGCGCGGAACGCAAGGCGACGGGCACACGAAATTGCCGAAGAGCGGCGAAGAGCTGAGGCCAAGGCAAAAGCTGCTGCTGCGGCTCAACACGACAGGTTCCAGTCCGAAAAACGCCGCATCGACTCTTCCAGAAGCGCGGGTGCACGGTTTGCGGCCTGGTTCGCACAGGTTGCCGCGCTCATGGTGTGGTTGACCGAATTGAAGAATGCGGATCTCGAATCGAAGCGGCTAAAACGGGAGCAGGCAGAACGCCTTGCCCACGAACGCGAGCGCATTGCGCGGGAGAGGGCTGAAGCTGAAAACCACCAAGCAGGGCACGCCATACCTGTAATGCCCGCAGCAATTGCCGAGCATCGTCACCAGCCGCTGCATAACGGGCAGAGTCGCTGTCAGAGCGATGCTGATTGCGCTCCGCCAGGCCGGACACCATCACAAGCAACTCCTGAACGCCTGCGAGATCCGCTCGCTGCTGTTCATGCGCAACGGGTCACGTCCGTCAATGAGGTGTAATTTGGGGTGTGGTCACCGGGCTGCATG
>LSHP01000031.1 GCA_001555775.1 Acidovorax delafieldii
CAAGGGGGTCCCTTTTGCGCGCCGATAGGGGGTCCCGATTGAACGCCGATTGACAGCTTCCAGGCGATGATGTAGCGGGAGTAATCGTTGAGTACGGTGGACAGATACATCCAGCCCCACCCGATGATCTTGAAGTAGGTGAAGTGTCCTCCGGCTTCGCCTCCGTTCAGCTGCACTTTCGGTCTGCCATATCTCGTTGGGTTAGGTGGTCTTGTGCTGGAACTCGTTGGCAGCCTCGATCACCATGTAGACCGGACTGGGTCCTCGTCGGGCAGCGCGACACTCACACGACCAAGGAAGTGACCGCCTAAACCCTCAAGTCGTCTGATCTCGATCTCCCCGAGTGGATTGGCTTCGAGCGAAGCCGCGATTTTGCGGAGTAGCGTAGGCGTGAGCATGGAGAGAACCTGGTCACTCCGGTTAAGAACGCAACGCGGAGCAAGTTCAAATCGCTTCGTCAGACATCCTCATTCTGATCCACTCATCAATGTCGGCATCGGCCCAAGCAACTGTATAGCCACCAAGTTGAACCGGCTTCGGAAACTTACCCTCGGCCATCCAGCGATAGATCGTCGAACGGCCAAGCCCGACACGATGTTGAACCTCGGGCAGGCGAATGAGCCGGGTGACTCGGCGGGCTTCGGTCGCTCCCTTGTCGATCTCTTCACCCACGATGGCCTCCTTCGACACCGGCAAAGACGTCGCCGAGCATCGCATCCTTGCGTTCGAGTTCGTCGATGTGGTCGGAGAGCAGGCGGGCGACGCGATGCGCCGTGCCCTTTGCCCAGCGCGGCTTCACGTCATGCACTTGATTGCCCAGGACACGCTCGAGCGCAGAAGGCAGTTCGCCGGAAAAGTCCTCGAAGAACTGCGCGAGGTCCGATTGCAGCCACGCAATCGCGTGATCGCCGCTGCTGACGAGGAACAGAAGCAGATGTGCGTGCGGCGCGACGCCGCTTGCGGCAAGAATGCGCAAGGCTTCACCGAGGCTGGCCGAGCGTTCGCCGGCAAGGACGCGGCGCAGGGCATCCTTATGGATCTGCGCGTCGCGCGCGATGTCGCAGCGGGCCCTTCCGCTGGCTTCAACGGCAGCCAGTAAAAGCTTGGCGAGGTCGGCGCGAACCTGTTGTTCGGCAAAGAGCGCCATGTCAGTCATCGACGAATCCCTTTCTCTAGTGGTGATCGATTCACTGGCTAGCTCGAAAGGAAACCTGTAGGAAAACGAAAAGAACAATTAGAGAACATAAAGGAAGTCGCGAATCAGCTTCCTCCGACGACTCGCGCGAATTTCGGCCGCCGGCGCGCATAGCGCGGCTCGCTTCGCTCAGAAGCCGGCGCAGTCGGCGCTGGTTCGCGATCAACCTGCGCGAATCCCGGCCTGCGCACCTTCAGATGTCGCTTTTTGCTTGGCCGCCAGCCCCAAAATCCAGTTCCCGATTTCCTACAGGCACATGTTCTATCTATGTTCTCTTGGGATTCGAATCAATGGAGCACCAATCGAGATGACCTCCCTCAATCGTCTGACCGCGCTAGCGGTCGCCTGTCTGGGGATGATCGCGACCTCCTCACAGCAAGTTCGCGCCCAGGATTTCACCTTGTTCGAGCACGCGATCGTTCCGCCGAAGACGGACCAGCAGCCGGCAAGGGAATATCTTCCTGCAATCTACCAGGCCGAGCCAGCAAACGTATCCTACCGGGAAGGCTTGTATATAGCGGCGATAGCCGAGGCTGAACGCCGTTACGGGCTTCCGACCAACCTGCTTCGTGCTCTTATCTGGGCTGAGTCTCGCTTCAATCCGATGGCTGTTAGTCCAGCCGGTGCTGCCGGGCTGGCTCAGCTTATGCCGGCCACGGCGAGAGAACTGGGCGTCCGCAACCGTCATGACCCTCTTGCATCGATCGACGGTGGCGCCAGGTACCTTCGCGATATGTTGGACCGGTTCGACGCAGTCCACCTGGCCTTGGCTGCTTACAACGCTGGCCCAGGTGCCGTCTCCCGATCACGCGGCATTCCCAACAATGGTGAAACGCCGCAATATGTGCGGTCCGTGTTGGGACGTTGGCAAGCAATTGGTACGTACAATTGACGAAACTACCTGATTTCCGGCTATTGTCTGAAATCATGTGCCGGAATGAAGACGGACAACGCCAGTGAATGAGACCCCGGGTGAGCCGTTCGACTTTCGCAAGGCGTTGAAGGCACAGAAGCGCCGGAAGCTGAGAAAGGAGATCGCGTTGGGTTTGGGAGCATTCGCGATCGTATTTGCTGGAGGGATGCTGGCTCTCAACTGGCCAGTCCATGATGCCAGCCTTGCTAACGACGATCAGCAGCCTCAGGCGTTATTCCAGCAAGCAAGCTCCCCACAATTCGACATCTGCGGATCCGTCCGGCGCACATGCGTCGTGGATGGAGATACTTTCTGGCTTGATGGCGTGAAGATCCGGATTGCCGACATCGACACTCCCGAGATCAGCGAGCCTCGTTGCGACTATGAATACCAGCTCGGCATGCGCGCGACGCACCGCCTTGTCGAATTGCTGAATGGCGGGCCCTTTGAGATGAGGACCATCGGGAGCAGAGATGAGGATCAGTATGGTCGCAAATTGCGGGTTGTAACGCGCGGCGGCCGTTCGCTTGGCGATCAGCTGGTCAGCGAAGGGCTGGCGCGAACCTGGACCGGGAGACGTGAACCATGGTGCTGAACCGCGATCAGGAATTGTGGGCCGTCGCGCTCTGGGTCGAAAAGAACCATGGCGAAGAGGGAACCGCGTATATCGCGCAGCAAATCCAGCGGCTATCAATCGAAGGGGACGAGGCAGGCATAGCAACGTGGAAGACTGTTGCTGAGCGCTTCGATCAGCTTAGCTGCCAAAGCTCTACGAACTGAGGCTCTGCACGATGCGGAATTGGCTTAAAGTCTGGGGCATCAGAATTGAGTTCGCCTTGCTCGCGTCAGTGTCCCTGATAGGGCTGGTCCTGAGCCTTCAGTCCTGCACTGGCTGAGAAGAAATTCGTTCCTCCGATCAACCCTTCGCAAACTTTCCCATGATGACCTGTCCTCCTGTCCGGAGCTCATCGAGGTAGTCGCTCCACCATTGAGCCATTCGCACGCGCTCGTCCCAATGCTTGCCGCGATGGTAGATGCCCCGCACAACATTGCTGTCGCCATGTGCCAGGGCACGCTCGATTGCATCCGGGTTCCAAAGGCCCGATTCGTTCAGGAATGTCGATGCTGTCGCACGGAGTCCGTGCGCGGTGACTTCTTCTTTCGAGTATCCCATGCGACGGAATGCGGCATTGAGCGTGTTTTCACTCATGGGACGCTTGGAGCTGCGCGCAGATGGGAAAACATATCCTTCGCGGCCGAGCATCTCGGCCAGATCAGTGAGATAGCCTCTAACCTGTTTGGAAAGCGGGACGGCATGCGCTCGGCGCGCTTTCATTTTACCGGCAGGGATCTTCCAGACCCCATCGACGAGGTCGATCTCATGCCATTCGGCGTGCCGGAGTTCGCCGGGGCGTACGAACACATGCGGCGCGATCTGCAAAGCTAACTTCGTCACCATGTAGCCAGTGAAGTCGTCGATGGCGCGCAGCAGCCCGCCAAGCTCGGTGGGCTCGAGGATTGCAGCATAATGCGTGGCTCTCGGCGTTACGAGAGCACCCTTCAGCATACTGGTCGGATCGGATTTGCAGCGGGTCGTGGCGACACCGTAGCGAAACACGCGGCCTGCGAATGAACGGCATTTCTTCGCAGTCTCGTGCTTACCAGTGGCTTCCAGCCGTTTGAGAGGAGCCAGGACTTCGAACGGCTCGATCTCGCTTATGGGTCGGTTCCCGATGGCAGGCGCAAGCTTGTCGAGGAAATAATTGGCCTTGACGATCGTGCCATCGGCGCGGCCATTCTGGACCATCATCTGTTCAATATACTCACGTGCGACTGCCTCGAACGTCTGTGCAGAAAGGAACTCTGCGCGGATTTTCTGCTTCCGCTTCTCAAAGGCCGGGTCGCCCCCTGAAGCAACTGCTCGTCGTGCCTCGTAGGCCACGTCTCGAGCTTGCTTGAGGCTGATTTCGGGATAGCTGCCGATGCAGAGCTTCTTTTGCGCACCGCCGATCCGGTATCGGAATCGCCAAAGTTTGCCGCCGGTGGGCGTGACCTCAACATATAGGCCGCGCTCATCGGTTACCTTGTACGGCTTGTCCTTGGGCTTGAGAGCGCGGAGGCGAGTATCTGTCAGCGGCATGTGGGGGCCTTTTCATCTGGGCCTTTGCGAAACGGCCTCAAAAGGCCCACAAAAGTGTCTGGAACCCCCGGGAACAAGCGGGACGATCCGGAACGATCCAAGGGCCAAATCCCTAGGATTTCTGCGGGTTTTATAGATTATTTGGGAGAACGTGAGAAGAACAAATGGTGCCCAGAAGAGGACTCGAACCTCCACGCCCTTGCGAGCGCCAGCACCTGAAGCTGGTGCGTCTACCAATTCCGCCATCTGGGCACGGGGTAGGAGCGCGCCTCTAGCCGGAGTGGTTGCAGGCGTCAACCGCCTCTGGCCACATTCTTCAAAGAAAATTGCCCTCGCCTTCAAACCAACCCGCAAAAGCGCAACTGGGGCGTTGCGCGCTGCGTTCGGGTGTTGCAAAGGCGGGAGCGGAGACGCATCGGCCATCGGTCCTGCGCGCCTTATTGGCAGCGCGGCACCCGGCTGAAGAGAATCACGGGACGTAACACATGCGCGACACACTGATCACGATTTTCGGCGGCGGCGGCTTTCTGGGGCGGCATATCACCCAGCATCTGACCGCAGCGGGCGCGCGCGTGCGCATCGCGCAGCGCAACATCCGCATCGCGCAGGACGTCAAGCCGCTCGGCAATCTGGGCCAGACCCAGCTGATCGCCGCCGACATCCGCAAGCCCGAGACCGTCGCACGCGCGGTGCATGGCGCCGATGCGGTGATCAATCTGGTCGGCATCCTCAAGGGCGATTTCAACGCGTTCCACCATGAGGGCGCGGCCAATGTCGCGCGTGCGGCAGCGGCCGCAGGCGCGCAGGCGCTGGTGCATGTATCGGCCATTGGTGCCGATGCGGGATCGAAAAGCGCCTATGGCCGCAGCAAGGCCGAAGGCGAAGCCGCCGTGCGCGCCGCCTTCCCGCAGGCAACGATCCTGCGCCCCTCGATCGTGTTCGGCCGCGAGGACCAGTTCGTCAACCGTTTCGCCGGGTTGATCGCATCGCTGCCCATCGTGCCGATCATCGGCGGCAAGGCACGCTTCCAGCCGGTCTATGTCGATGACGTGGCCGAGGCGGTGAAGCAGAGCCTTTCCGACCCTGCGCGATTTGGTGGGCGCACCTTCGAGCTCGGCGGCCCCGAAACGATCAGCATGGCCGAGCTCAACAAGCGCATCGCCAAGGAAATCGGCGAGGATCCGAGCTTTGTCGACATGCCCGATTCGCTGTCGGGCCTGATAGCGGGCCTGACCGGCTGGCTGCCCGGCGCGCCGATCACGCGCGACCAATGGGCGATGCTGCAGAGCGACAATGTCGTGGCCGATGGCGCAGACGGGCTCGAGGCGTTCGGCATCACGCCGACCCCGATGGCGGCGGTGATCGGCGATTATCTGGTGCGCTTCCGCAAGCACGGCCGGTTCGGCGCGCGCGCCAAGCGCGTGGGCTGATCCGCAGCGGCAGCCCGGTTCACACCGGCTGCCCCTCCTGCCAGCTGAGCAGCGACGCGATCAGCTGCTTTTCCGCGATCGCGCGTCCCGTGTCGCGATCGAGCCCCAGCGCGCCTGCCAGTTGCGCACCCATCAGCGCGTCGCCCAGCGCCATCGTGCACAGCGACAGTGTATCCTCGTGCAGCGTGCGGCCCTCGGGCGCATGTTCGGCGAGCTCGTCGACCAGCTGATGGATCGCCTCGACGATCGGATCGAGCGCATCCTCGTTGCCCGACAGCAGCATCCAGCAGGCGAGCGCCCCTGCCCCCTCGCGGTCAAACGCATCGAACGCCATGTCGACAATATCGCGCGGCGTGCCCTCACCGTTGCGCAGGCGGATCACCGCCGCGCCGATCATCTGGCAGATCGATTGCGCGAGATATTCCGCCAGTGCCTTTTGCAGGCCCGAGGCCGATCCGAAATGGTGGAGCAGATTGGCATGCGTCCGCCCGATCCGGCCGCTCACCGCCTTCAGCGTCACCGCCTGGGGTCCGGTTTCGATCAGCAGCTCGCGCGCGGCGGCCAGGGCCGCGGTGCGGCTCTGTTCGGGGCTCAGCCGTCTTTTCGCTATTGACATCTATGTAAGTAACCTTATTGTCATCAGTGTAAACAACACCCCTGCATTATGGACCCCGCCATGAACGCTCCGCAATCCTTTTCGAACGCCGATTCCATTGATCGCAAGCACACGCCTGCCGATCTGGAACTGATCATCCGCGACCGCCGCTTCGGCCGCGACAGCAAGATGCGCCGCTGGTGGATGGGCGGCGATCCGATCGGCACCGCCTTCTACAACGCGCTGTCGGTCACCTTCCCCAAGGGCGAAGCCTTTTTTATCGAAAGCGTGAAGGAATTCCGCGAAGGCACCTCCGAGCGGCTGGCGAGCGAAATCCGGGCCTTTGTGAAGCAGGAGATCAATCACACGCGCGAGCATGTTGCGTTCAATCGTCGCGTGGTGGATGCAGGTTACGACGTCAAGCGGCTCGAGGAAGATGTCGACAAGGCGCTGGCGCTGACCAAGGGCCGTCCGAAGATCGCCAACCTGGCATCGACCATGGCACTCGAACATTTCACTGCGATCCTGGCGCAGCAGCTGCTCGCCAATCCGAAGCATCTCGAGACCGCCGACGCCGATTCGCGTGATCTGTGGCGCTGGCACGCGATGGAAGAGATCGAGCACAAGGGCGTCGCGTTCGACACCTGGATGCACGCGACGAAGGACTGGAGCCGCTGGCAGCGCTGGAAGGTCAAGTCGCTGGTGATGCTGGTCGTCACCAAGAACTTCCTGCACCATCGCGCGGTCGGCATGCTCGAACTGCTGCGCCAGGATGGCCTGACCGGCCCCAAGGTCTGGGCGCAACTCTTCTGGTACGCGTTTGGCAACCCCGGCATGGCGCGCAAGATCATCCTGCCCTGGATGACCTATTTCCTGCCCGGCTTCCACCCGTGGAAGCATGACGACCGCCACCTGATCCAGCTCGCCGAGAGCGACTATCAGGATGCGGTGATGGCGAAAGCAGAGCCCGCGCTGGTTCCGGCGGAGTAAGGGCACCGCTCTCCTCTGCAAGGCGCCCCCCCCCCGCGCAGGCGGGGGTCCCGCTTCTTGGGCAATGGTCTGCAGTAGAGCGGGATTCCCGCTTTCGCGCGAAGGACGGGAACACACGGGGGAAGCGCCCCTAGACCACCGGCTTCCTCGCTCTGAGCGCCTGTGCCAGCGTCCCTTCGTCGAGATAATCCAGCTCGCCGCCCATCGGCAGGCCCTGGGCGAGCTGGGTGAGGCGCACGGGATAGCCCTCGAGCCGTTCGGCCAGATAATGCGCCGTGGTCTGCCCCTCGAGCGTCGCGTTCATTGCCAGCACCACCTCGTCGATACCGCCTTCGGCAACGCGCGCGATCAGCGAGGCGACGCCCAGATCCTCCGGCCCGATGCCGTCGAGCGCGGACAACCGTCCCCCCAGCACGTGATAGCGCCCGACGAACAGCCGCGACCGGTCGAGCGCCCAGAGGTCCGACACCTCTTCGACCACACACAGGCTGCGCGGATCGCGGCGCGGATCGGTGCAGATGCCGCACGGGTTCTGCGTATCGACATTGCCGCAGATGTCGCAGGTCGAGAGGTTCGCGCGGACGCGTTCCATCGCCTCGACCAGCGGCGTGAACGCGCTCTCGCGCTTCTTGAGCAGGTACAGGACGGCCCGGCGCGCCGAGCGCGGCCCCAGCCCCGGCAAACGGGCCAGCGCGGCGGCCAGGTCCTCAATCTCTTGCGATGCCATGGCCTGAGCTTTACGGAGCCGCATCGCCCCAAGCAAAAGAAAAGTCCGTCATGCGCCTCGCCTTCATGGGAACCCCCGATTTTGCCGTGCCGACCCTGCGCGCGCTGGTGGAGGCCGGGCACGAGATTGCAGTGGTCTACAGCCAGCCGCCGCGCCCGGCGCATCGCGGCAAGAAGCTGACCCCCTCGCCCATACACCAGCTGGCCGAGGAATTGGGGCTGGAGGTGCGCACACCAGTCTCGCTCAAGGGCGACGACGAAAAGGCCGCGTTCGCTGCGCTCGACCTCGATGCCTGTATCGTCGCCGCCTATGGCCTGATCCTGCCGCGCGCGGTGCTCGATGCGCCGCGTCATGGCTGCCTCAACGTGCACGGATCGTTGCTGCCGCGCTGGCGCGGGGCCGCGCCGGTGCAGCGTGCAATCCTCGCCGGAGATGAGTTCACGGGCGTCACGATCATGCAGATGGAGGCCGGGCTCGATACCGGGCCGATGCTGCTCAAGGGCGAGACCCCGGTTGCGGGCAAAACGGCGGGCGAGCTGACGACCGAGATCGCCGAACTGGGCGCGCGGCTGATGGTGCAGGTGCTGGGCGACCTTGCCAGCTATCCGCCGGTGGTGCAGCCGGACGAGGGCGTGACCTATGCCGCCAAGATCGACAAGGCCGAGGCGCGGCTGGATGTCTCGCAAGGCGCCGAACAGGTCGAACGCCAGGTGCGCGCCTTCAACCCGATGCCCGGCGCGTTTTTCGAGCTGGGTGGCGAGCGCTTCCGGGTGCATGCCGCAGAGATCGTCGCCGGCAGTGGCGCGCCATCCGGGACCATTCTCGACGACCATCTCACCATCGCCTGCGCCGTTGGCGCGATCCGGCCCACTATCATCCAGCGCGCGGGCCGGCCCGCCATGCCGCTCGAAGACTTTCTCCGTGGCTTTGCCATCGCACCCGGAACGTCCATCGCATGACGCGCTTTGCCCTGACGCTGGAGTTTGACGGCGGCCCGTTCATGGGGCTGCAACGCCAGGCGCATGGCCCCAGCGTGCAGCAGCATGTCGAGGACGCAGTCCAGGCGATCACCGGCGAAGAGGCGATCATGCACGCCGCCGGACGCACCGACGCTGGGGTCCATGCTCTCGCGATGCGCGCGCATGTCGATATTGCCAAGCGCATCGAGCCGTTTCGGCTGATGGAGGCGCTGAACGCGAAACTCAGGCCTGAGCCCATCGCAGTGCTCGCCTGCGAGATCGTGCCAGATGACTGGCACGCGCGGTTCAGCTGCACCGGTCGGTCCTATATCTACCGCATTACCAACCGCCGCGCGCCGCTGACGCTGGAACGCGGCAAGGCGTGGCAGGTGTCCGCGCCGCTCGACGTGCCCGCGATGCATGCCGCCGCGCAGCATCTGGTCGGGCATCACGATTTCACCACCTTCCGCTCGGTGCACTGCCAGGCGGCGAGCCCGGTCAAGACGCTCGATCGGCTCGACGTTGTCCGCGATGGCGACGAGATCGACATTCACGCCGCCGCGCGCTCGTTCCTGCACCATCAGGTGCGCTCGATGGTCGGCTGTCTGGTGCTGGTCGGGCGCGGAAAATGGTCGGGCGAGGATCTGAAGGCTGCGCTCGACGCGCGCGACCGCGCGGCTCTGGGCTTCAACGCGCCGCCCGATGGGCTCTATTTCGCAGGCGCGACCTACGCTTAAGCTGCACGCGGCAGGCGCAGGCGCACCAGCAGTCCGCCCAAGTCCTCGCTCTCGTCGAGCTCGACCTTGCCACCGTAAATCTCCGCGACATCGCGGACGATCGCGAGCCCCAGGCCCGTGCCCGGCTTGCCGGTATCGAGCCGCGCGCCGCGATCGAAGATGCGCTCGCGCTCCTTTTCCGGGATGCCGGTGCCATCGTCCTCGATCCAGATATCGACCAGCTTCGGGTCCGCCGCACCCTTGGGATCGATGGTGACGAACACGCTGCCGCCGCCATATTTGCCGGCATTTTCGACGAGATTGCCGAGCATTTCTTCCAGATCCTGCCGCTCGATCGCGACCTCGGCGATCTTGCTGCCATCGAGGTCGCAGCGGACATGCGGATAAAGACGGACGACAGCGCGTTCCACCGCCTGCGCGCTTTCCCACACGTTCGCGCGGGCCAGCGCCTGGCCGCGCCGTCCGACAGCGCGCGCACGGGCGAGATGATGGTCCACTTGCCGCCGCATGACCGCCGCCTCGCGGATCACGGTATCGGCAAGGTCATCGGCGCGTGCGGTGGCGCTGTTCATCACCACGGTGAGCGGCGTCTTGAGCGCATGCGCCAGATTGCCCGCATGCCGCCGCGCCTCTTCGGCCTGTTTCTCGTTATGCTCGAGCAACGCGTTCAGCTCCTCGACCATCGGCATCACCTCGATCGGCATGGGATCGCGCACCCGGTCCATGCGGCCCGTGCGCATCGCCTGAATCGCCTCCTTGACCTTGCGCAGCGGCCACAGGCCATAGAGCGTCTGAAGCCCTGCCATCATGATCAGACCTAAGGCGAGCAACGCGAAACTATAGCCCAGCGTCTCGCGCAACTGGCGCAACTGCAGGTCCATCTCGGCGCGCGACTGCGCCACCATGAAGCGCCAGCGCACCTTGGAGCCGGGCAGATAGATCGACTGCTCGATGATGCGCAGTTCGTGATCGGGGAACTGGTCGCTGTCGTAGATATGCGGCTGCGCATCGCTGTGCGCGGTCTCAATCTTCAGCGCGCGGTCCCACAGCGATCGCGAGGTGAAATCGGCATGGCCCTGGCCGCTGATCTGCCAGTAGAGCCCGCTATTGGGCTCCAGAAAGCGTTGGTCGCCGAGCGGGCGGTTGAAGAATACCTCGCCATCGGGGCCGATCTCCGCCGAGGAGATCATCGCGGTCAGCACATATTCGAGCTGGTCGTCGAAGCTGGTGGTGATGGTGTTGGTGAGGATGCGGTCGAGCGCGAGGCCACCGCTCAGCAGCAGCACGAAAATCCATGCCGCCGCAATGCCGATCATGCGGCGGCTGAGCGAACCCGTATTGGGCAGCGGCGCGGGCGCGGCGACCTGGTCTGCCGCGCCCGGCTGCAGGGCTTCAGCTGCTGACACGCTCGGCAGGGTCTTCAAGGCTGTAACCCAGGCCCCGGATCGTCGTGATCACATCAGGGCCCAGCTTCTTGCGGATGCGCGTAACAAACACCTCGATCGTGTTGGAATCGCGATCGAAATCCTGATCGTAGATATGCTCGATCAGCTCGGTACGGCTGATGACCTTGCCCTTGTGGTGGAGCAGATACGACAGCAGCTTGTATTCCTGCGCGGTGAGCTTCACCGGCTCGCCGTTCAATGACACCTTGCCCGAGCGCGTGTCGAGCCGGACATCGCCCGCGATCAGCTCGCTCGAGGCATTGCCTGAGGCGCGGCGGATCAGCGCGCGCAGCCGGGCGATCAGCTCTTCGGTCTGGAAGGGTTTGGCGAGATAGTCGTCCGCGCCGGCATCGAGCCCAGCGACCTTGTCCGACCAGCTGTCGCGCGCGGTCAACACCAGCACCGGGAAGGTCCGCCCTTCCTTGCGCCACATGCCCAGCACGGTCAGGCCGTCGATCTCGGGCAGGCCGAGGTCCAGGATCACCGCGTCATAATCCTCGGTTGAGCCCATGAAATGCCCGTCCTCGCCATCGGTGGACAGATCGACGGCATAGCCGGTCGCCTCGAGCGTGGACTTGAGCTGTTTGCCAAGGGTCGGTTCATCCTCGACGATCAGAATGCGCATGGGCAACTCCTGGAATACGGGTGCAATGCCGGGCGGCGGACGCTGCCCTTATGGAAAGCCCCCCATATCGGGGAAATGAACAGGGGTTACAAGGCGAGAAGAAACCGGGGGCCGATCAACCCGCCTGACGCAGGATCGCTCCGGTGCGGGCATCGACATCGACAAAGATCACCCTGCCATTGTCGAGGAACTTCAGCCGGTAGACCTGTGTATCGGCGTCATATTCCGGACCCAGATACTGCATCCCGCGCATTCGGGGGAGGATGCGGCCCTCGATCTCGCGCAGCGACTTGACCTGTCCGGCCATGAACTGCTCGCGCGCCTCGCTCTGCTCGCCCCGGCGCTTGCCGTCTAGCGCATCGGCCTGGGGCGCGCTGGAGGCCAGAGCGACCGAAGCCAGCGCCAGTGCAGAAAGAGTGGAAGAGAGCAGGTTCATGATGCGTATCTAGCCCGGTTTCATTGAATAACCGCTGAATACCCCGCTAACGCCTTGTGCAGCCTTTGGCCAGTGGTTCGAGCGCCTTTCCCGCCCCCCTCCCCGTCATTCCCGCGAGAGCGGGAATCCCGCTTCTGCGCCGGAGTCAGCGACGAAGCGGGACCCCCGCGTGCGCGGGGGTGACGAGATTGGATTGGCTAGATGCTACCGCTCAGCGCGTCATCTGATAGGTGACGTTGACCGTGACGCTGGTGCCGACCTGCCCCCCTTCGACAGGCGCCGCGGCTTCTGCCATCACCACGCCACGCGGTGCCATCTTCATATCCGCACCGCCAAAGGGCGAGGCGTTGTACGTCGCTTCCGACACCGCAAGCACCTGCACGCCGGTAAAGCCGACGCGCTTGGCATAATCCAGCGCCTGCATCTGCGCGCGCTTCATCGCCTTGTCGCGCGCCTCGGCCTGCGCGGCGCTGTCATCGTCAATGCTGAAGAAGGGGCCGGAAATATTGTTCGCACCCTGCGACACGACCGAATCGAGGATCGCACCCAGACGGTCGACCTGGCGCACCTTCACCGTCACCGTGTTGGTCACCTGGTAACCGATGAAGCGCGGCGCACGGCCATCGGTGCCATATTCATAGTCCATGTTCAGGTTGATGCCCGAGGTCTGGATGTCCTCGCGCTTGATGCCCAATGCCACGATCTGCTTGATCACCTTGTCCATGTCCGCCGAGTTCTGGCGCAGCGCCGCAGACGCGGTCGGCGCCTTGCTGGTCACACCGGTGCTGAAGGTCGCGGTATCGGGCGCGCCGAGCACGGTTTCGGTGACGCTGAGCTCGACGACCGGCGCACCGGCGCTGGGGGTGATCTCGACAGCGGCGACAGCGGGCGTCGCGGCGGCGGCAAGGATCGCTAGGGGAAGCGCGCGGACGAGCGGGGTGGTCATGGGGTAATTCTCCAGATGTGTTCAACGTGTTCCGGCGAACGCCGGAACCCAGAGGCGGTTGCAGTCTAGGGTTGCCCCTGGACTCCGGCTTGCGCCGGAGAACGGCCTGGCTATGAAACAAAACGCTTTGCCGCAGGCTGAACGATCGGATCAGCCCCCCGACAGGAATGTAAACCTTTAACCCTGCGCGCGGGCATGGTCGACATAGGCCTTGCGCAGCGCCATCGTCTCGATGCCCGGACGCCCATCGCCGACGCTGAGCCCGTCGATCTCGACCACCGGCGTCACGAACAGCGAGGCCGAGGTGACGAAGGCCTCGGCCGCGCCCTGCGCCTCGGCGATCGTGAACGGCCGTTCTTCCACCGTGATGCCGCTTTCCCGTGCGATGTCGATGAGGCTGAGCCGTGTCACGCCCGGCAGGATGTGATGCCCCAGATCACGCGTCACCAGATGCCCGTTCGGGGTGATGATGCAGGCGTTCTGCGAGGTCCCTTCGGTGACGACATCCCCCTCGACCAGCCAGACATCGTCGACGCCCGCCGCCTTGGCCTCCATCTTCATCATGCTGGCATAGAGCAACTGCACCGTCTTGATGTCGCGCCGCCCCCAGCGCCGATCGGGCCGGGTGATGATGCGCATGCCCCGCTCGGCCATCGGATTGGCGACCAGCGACCGGCTCTGCGTGAAGGCGAACACGGTCGCCGGCGTGTCCGCCTTCGGAAACAGGAAATCGCGATCCGCCGCGCCGCGGCTGACCTGCAGGTAGATCGTCCCCTCGGTCAGCGCGTTGCGCTCGATCAGGGTCGCGATGATGCCGGGCCAGTCTGCCGCGCTGCAATCATAGTCGATCGTCATCTCGGCGAGCGAGCGCTCGAGCCGCATCATATGTGCGGCATAATCGATGACCCGCCCGTCGAGC
Source organism: Acidovorax delafieldii (assembly GCA_001555775.1). GTDB lineage: Bacteria > Pseudomonadota > Alphaproteobacteria > Sphingomonadales > Sphingomonadaceae > Blastomonas > Blastomonas delafieldii_A. Next base: position 14,058 of record LSHP01000031.1, read on the forward strand.
ACCGAGAAGACCTCGTACACCGCATCGGCGAACAGCAGCCCGCGATCGAAGATCGAGACATGTGCCGCATCTTCCGCGACGAACTGGCCGTTGATGTAAACCGTACGCATGCGCGACCCTTTCTCGGCGATTTTCCCTGCGTCTTGCGCCCGCGCTGCGCCTGCGGTCAAGCCGGATATGCTGCTGAGGGCGGGGATTGCGCCCTGCCC
>LSHP01000032.1 GCA_001555775.1 Acidovorax delafieldii
CTCCCAACCCTCTCCCCTAAAGGGGAGAGGGCTTCAAAGGTTACACCCACCCCCCCAATTCCCGCCGCACCAGCGTCTCGAGCATGTCCATGCCTTCCTCGCTCGCATTGAGGCACGGCAGGTAGGCGAATTTCTCGCCGCCCGCGTGCTCGAACTGCTCGCGGCCCTGGATCGCCAGTTCCTCGAGCGTCTCGAGGCAATCGACGGAGAAACCGGGCGCGACGATGGCGATGCGCTTGACGCCCTTCCTGCCCAGCGCCTCGAGCGTCGCGTCGGTCGCGGGCTCGAGCCATTTGGCGCGGCCGAAGCGCGACTGGAACGACACGATCAGGTTGCGCCCCATCGCCTCGCTCAACAGGCGCGCGGTCTTGCGGCACTGGCAGTGATAGGGATCGCCCAGATGCAGCGTGCGCAGCGGCATGCCGTGAAAGCTGGTGACGATCTCCTCGGGCTCGAAATCGAGCGAGGCGATGGCATGCTCGATATTGCGCTTGAGCGCTTCGATATGCGCGGGGTCGTCATGATAGGCGGGCAGCGTGCGGATCGCGGGCTGCCAGCGCATCGCCTGCAGCACCTCGAACGCCTTGTCATTGGCGGTGCCCGTCGTCGCGCCCGAATATTGCGGATAGAGCGGCGCGAGCAGGATGCGGTCGCAGCCCGCCTGCTTCATCGCGGTGAGGCGCGATTCGATCGACGGCTGGCCATAGCGCATCGCGAGATCGACCAGCACGCCGTCGCCCAGCCGCTGCTGCAGCGCCTCGGTCTGGCGGCGCGAATAGACCATCAGCGGCGATCCGTGATCGGTCCACACCTCGGCATAGGCGGCGGCGGATTTCTGCGGCCGGGTGTTGAGGATGACGCCGCGCAGCAGCGGCTGCCAGACGATCGCCGGGATCTCGACCACGCGCTTGTCGGACAGGAATTCGCCCAGATAATCGCGCACCGCCTTGGTCGTCGGCGCGGCGGGCGTGCCCAGGTTGATCAGCAGCACGCCGACCTTCGGCTTCAGGATCGGCGGATGCTCGGGCGGCGGGGCCATGCCCGAACGGGAGATTTCAGCTTCGCTCACAGGCCACCTGATAGCAGGGGCAGCTGACGCAGCCGCAGGCCGGTCGCAGAGGCCAGCGCGTTGGCGATGGCAGGGGCCACGGCGGGCACGCCGATCTCGCCCAGCCCCGCAGGCGGCTCCTGGCTTTCGATAAGGTCCACACGGATCTCCGGAATGTCCGCGAGCAGCGGCAGGGAAAGGTCGTTCAATGCTCTGGCATCGGGATAGCCATCGGTCCAGCCGGTGGCGCACCCCATCGCCATCGCAAGGCCGAATATCATGCCGCCCTCGATCTGTTGCAAGGCTATGTCGTGATTGATGATGCGTCCGGCATCGACCACCGCGGAAAGCCGCTCGACCCGGAAGCCGCCGCGCCCGGTGCCGCCCTCTGCGCCGTCGCTCGCGCGCGAGGCGCTGGCGATTACAGCGATATGCGCGCCATTCCACGAACAGCAGGCGACCCCCTGGCCGCTATTGTCCATGCCGCCATCCCATTCGCCCAGCCCCGCCACGCGCGTCAGGCAATTGGCGAGGCGGATATTCTGCCCCAGCATCTGCACCCGATATGACAGCGGTTCGCGGCGCCCGCGCGCGGCCAGCTCGTCGATAAACGTCTCGGTGACGAAAACGCCATAGCTCGCCGCATTGCCGCGCCAGCGTGCCGTCGGCACGTCGATGCGGACGGGATAATGATCGATGGCAAGGTGCGGGATGTCATAGGGCACCATCGCGCCTGCCACCGCCATGCGGTCGGCCTCGCCGCTGGTCGCCTCGATAGCCTCTGTGGGGTGGGCGTCGTTGAACAGGCGCTGGGCGAACTCCCGCGCGCTGGGCGGACAGGCGATCTTGATCGAAAGCGCGCGGATATTCGCCTCGGTATCGGTGAGCGCGGCGATGCGCGCGGCAGCCGGCGTGCGGACGGGATCGCGCGCCGATTCCTCCAGGCGCGAGCGCATCAGCTGCACCGGGCGGCGCAGATCGCGGGCGAGGATGGCAGCAGGCGCGGCGAGATCGTCGTCGAGTCTGCGGTCGAACGATCCGCCTGCGGGCATCGGATAGATCTGTACATTGGCGTGTGGAATGCCGAGCGCGGCAGCGGCGCGGCGGCGCGCGACCTGCGGGGCCTGGCTCGCGATCCAGAGTTCGAGGCGATTATCGGCAAAGCGCGCGGTGACCGCGCCGGTCTCCAGCGTCGCATGCGGCGCAGCGGCGATGGCATAGCGCGCCGCCAGGCCCTTGGCGGAAGCAAAGCCTGCATCCTCCTCGCCGCGCGCGAACAGGCGATAGCCGGTGCGCCCGCCCTTGTCCGGCCCGTCGAGTGCCTTGTCGAGCCTTTCGGCGATCTCGTCACCGCTGAGCCTGCCGCCGACCGAAGCAAAGCGCGGGCGCAGCAACCGCACTGCCTTGTCCGCGCCCCACCAGTTCGTCGCGACCGCAGCGACCCAGTCCTCGCCCTTGACCACATCGATCAGCCCGGTGACGCCGTCTGCCGGCTTTCGGCTGACGCTTTCCAGCCGCACCGCGCCGACCGGCCCCTGGCGGATCGCGGCATAGACCATGTCGGGCAGGCGGACATCGCCCGCAAAGCTCGCGCTGCCATCGACCTTGGCGGGTAGATCGAGCCGCGCGAACGGGGGCGCATCGCCGATCGGTTCGGCGCGGACATTGCCGGGCAGGGTGGTGCGCAAGGGTGCTGGATCGGGCACGGGATAGCCCACCGCTTCCTCCGCCAGCTCGGCAAAGCGCAGCTTCTCGTTGCCCCAGACGACAAAGCCGTCGCGGGTGTCGGTTTCCTCGACCGCCGCGCCCCAGCGATCCGCCGCCACCTGGCACAGCATCGCGCGCGCGGTCGCCGCCGCTGCGCGATAGCCCGGCTCGTAGGCGGTCACTTCGGTATCGCCTGCGGTCACGACAAAATCGCGCATCGCCGCCCAGCGCTTGATCAGGATGTCGTTCTCGTCGGGCTGCAGCGTCCAGCCGGTCGGCATCAGCAGCGGCATCCATTCGCTCGCCAGCCGATTGTTGGCGAAGACCGGGGCGGGCGGCGCGGGCTCGAGCGCGATGGTCCGCCAGTCCGCGCCCAGTTCCTCGGCGACGATCTGCGCGAGCACGGTGCCTGTGCCCTGGCCCATTTCGCAATGCGGGTTGCCGACGATCACCGTGCCGTTGGTGGCGATGCGCAGGAAAGCGCCGAACGCCGCCTCGCCCTCGGCAAAGCCAGGAGGATCGTCATAACGGCGCGGCCAGAGCGTCCAGGCGACGGTCAGCCCCGCCCCGGCCGCCGCCGTGATCAGCAGCCCGCGCCGCGTGATCAGCGCCATGCGCTCAGCCCCCCACTCCCGACCGCTCACCGAAGCGGTTGTCGATCCAGGTCGAGATGCGCGCGGCGATGCTGCCGAACGCATCGGCGATCAGCCCCTCGCCCGAGGCCGGCGGCACGCCCGCGTCCGACGACTTGCGGATCGCCATGTCGAGCGGCACACGGCCAAGAAACGGCAGGTTCATCGACTTTGCCGCCGCTTCCGCGCCGCCGATGCCGAACGGATCGGACAGCTCGCCGCAATGCGGGCAGACATAGCCCGCCATGTTCTCGATCAGGCCGATAATGGGCACGTTGCCCTGTTCGAACAGGCTGATCGCGCGCACCGCATCCATCAGCGCCAGGTCCTGCGGGGTGGACACGATCACCGCGCCGGCGGGCTTGTGCTTTTGCAGCATGGAAAGCTGCACGTCGCCCGTACCCGGCGGCAGGTCGACGATGATGTCGGTCACATCGCCCCAATGCGCGTCGATCAGCTGGCCCAGCGCATTGCCCGCCATCGGCCCGCGCCACGCGATCGCCTGGCCAGGCTGCACCAGATGCCCCATCGAAAGGATCGGCACGCCAAAGTCGTTGGACACCGGCACCAGCTTCTGGTCGCGCGCGGTGGGCTTCACGTCCTCGCAATCGAAAAGGCGCGGCTGGCTGGGCCCATAGATATCGGCATCGACCAGCCCGACCTTGCGCCCCGCACGGTGCAGCGCGACCGCGAGATTGGCCGAAAAGGTCGACTTGCCGACGCCGCCCTTGCCCGAGCCCACCACGATCAGCCGGGGCGGGCGACGCTCGGCGGTCATCGCGACCTGCACCTTCGTCACCCCCTCGATCTTGAGCAGCGCGCCCTTGACCGCGATCTCCAGCCTGTCGCGCGCCAGCCCGTCGAGCCCGGCGACGTCGAGCACCAGCGATACCACGCCGCCTTCGCGCAGTTTCACCGCGCTCGCCCGACCCTCGCTGGCACCTGTCGCTACGGCTTCGATCTCGTTCAGCTCTGCCATCATTCCCTCGCGCTTCATGCGATATCCGCTCGTCCGGCCAGCCTGTCCGTGGACGTTTCGCCCCGCCTAGACGAAATGCGGGCCAACGCACAATACAAGCGCACGAACCCCCTGTTTTTTGCGAAGGCACAACCTATAAAGGTCTTATGACAAGACTGACCGGGTGGTTCCCCCGCATATTGACGATGGCCAATAACAGCCCCTGGGGCAGCGGATCGGGAGGTTCGGGCGGCTCCGGCGATTCCGGTTCGGGCGGCAGCGACGGCGGTTCCAATGGTGGTGGCGGTCCGCGCAACCCCTGGCAGCCCTCGGGCAATGGCGGCAATGGCGGTCGCAAGCCCAGCAATATCGAGGATCTGTTCAAGCGTCGTCCCGGTGGCGGCGGCGGTGGCGGTTTCAGGGGCGGCGGCTTTGGCGGCCTGCCCAAGCGCCCCAATGGCAAGAGCTATGTGCCGATCGCGATCGGCGTGGTCGTAGTCGCCTGGCTGGTGCTGTCGAGCTTCCACCGTGTCGGTCCGCAGGAGCGCGGCGTCGTCACCTTCCTCGGCAGCTATTCGCGCACGGTCGAGCCCGGCATTGCGCTGACGCTTCCCGCACCGATCGAATCGTTCGAGACCGTCGACGTGCAGAACATCCGCACCATCGATATTCCGGCGGCCGGCACGCAGGAAAACCTAATCCTCACCGGCGACCAGAATCTGGTCGATCTCGCTTATTCGGTGCGCTGGACGATCAAGGACCCGACGCTCTACCTGTTCCAGCTCGCCGATCCCGAGGCGACGATCCGCGAAGCCGCCGAGGCCGCAATGCGCGCGAGCGTCGCCGAAGTGACGCTCGACGATGCGATCGGCCCCGGCCGTATCGAGGTCGAGCAGAAGGTCGAGCAGCGGATGAAGGAGCTGCTCGATAGCTATCGTTCGGGCATCCAGGTGCAGGGCGTCGCGATCAAGAAGGCCGACCCGCCCGAAGCGGTGAACGAGGCGTTCAAGGCCGTGTCCGCCGCGCAGCAGGAAGCGCAGACCTATCTCAACGAGGCGCGCGCCTATGCGCAGCAGCTCACTGCCGCTGCCCAGGGCGAGGCCGCTGCGTTCGACAAGGTGTACGAGGAATATCGCCTCGCGCCCGAAGTGACGCGCCGCCGCATGTATTACGAGACCATGGAGCGCGTGCTGTCCAAGCTTGACAAGACGATCATCGAACCGGGCAACGTGACCCCGTATCTGCCGCTGCCCGAGCTGCGCAAGAAGATGCAGGAGAGCACCACCGTGGAAGCCCCGCGTGCGCAGGGAGGGTCGAACTGATGAACGGCCTGATGCAACGCCCCATGCTGCTGCTGGGCCTTCTCGCCCTGCTGCTGATCGTTATCGCCAGCTCGGTCGCGATCGTGCCCGAGACCAAGCAGGCGGTAATCGTCCGCTTCGGTCAGCCGGTGCGCACCTTCAACGTCTATCGCGACAATGAGGAATTCGGGAAGACCGGTGCGGGCCTGATCGCACGCATTCCCTTCGCCGAACAGATCGTGTGGGTCGACAAGCGCGTGATTGCGGTCGAGATGGAGCAGCAGCAGGTGCTCTCCACCGACCAGCTGCGGCTAGAGGTGGACGCCTATGCCCGCTTCCGCATCGTCGATCCCGAGCGCATGTACGTGTCCGCCGGCAGCGTCGAACGGGTCGCGGCAGAGCTGCGTCCGATCCTGGGTTCGGCGCTGCGCAACGAGCTTGGCAAGCGGCAGTTCGCGGCATTGCTGAGCCCCGAGCGCGGCGGCATCATGGACCGCATCCAGGCCGGGCTCGATCGCATCGCGGCGCAGTACGGCGCGCAGATCGTCGATGTGCAGATCAAGCGCGCCGACCTGCCCCAGGGCACGCCGCTGCAGAGCGCCTTCCAGCGCATGCGCACCGCGCGCGAGCAGGAGGCGCGCACCATCACCGCGCAGGGTCAGAAGAACGCCCAGATCATCCGGGCGGAAGCCGATGCATCCGCATCGCGTACCTATGCCAACAGCTTCGGCAAGGATCCGTCCTTCTATGAATTCTACCGCGCGATGCAGAGCTATGAGCGGACGTTCCTGGGCGGATCGGGCGACACCTCGATCATCCTGTCGCCGAACAACGAATATCTGCGGGAATTTCAGGGTCGGGGGAACCGATAACAGCCTGGGCGCGTGAATGCGCGCCCGCCATTCAATCTGCGTTCAGGCGTGGATTGCAAACCGAATATTGCCATGGCGTGTGCCGGTTTTCCGGCGTTCTGGGGCACGCCGATGGTCGCTTCTTGTGGATGAAGAGGATTTGTACGTGCGATATGCCTATGCAGTGACGTCGGCCCTTTTGCTGGGTGGCAGCGCGATCGTTCTGGCGACCGGCCAGCCGCTGGGCGCGCAGGTGGCGCAGAACGACCAGAGCGCGATGCTCGCCGCCGCTCCCCGGCCCGGCGCGCCGATGAGCTTTGCCGATCTGACCGAGCAGTTGCAGCCTGCCGTGGTCAATATCTCGACGCGCCAGCGCGTGCGCGTGCCCAACAACCCGTTTGCCGGAACCCCGTTCGGCGGCCTGTTCGGCGCACCCGAGGGCGGTGGCGGCGGCACCCGCGAGGCGCAGTCGCTGGGTTCGGGCTTCATCATCTCGGCCGACGGCTATGTCGTCACCAACAATCACGTGATCGCCGCCGAGGGCAATGCGTCGGTCGAATCGATCACCGTGACCATGCCCGACGGCACCGAATATCCCGCCCGGCTGATCGGCCGCGATCCGCAGTCGGACCTTGCCGTGCTCAAGATCAGCGGCACCAAGCCCTTCCCGTTCGTGCGCTTCGGCGATTCGACCAAGACGCGCGTCGGCGACTGGATCATCGCGATCGGCAATCCCTTCGGCCTCGGTGGCACGGTGACCTCGGGCATCATCTCGGCGGTCTATCGCAATACCGGCCAGGGCGGCGCCTATGACCGCTATCTGCAGACCGACGCCGCGATCAACCGGGGCAATTCGGGCGGCCCGATGTTCGACCTCAACGGCAATGTCATCGGCATCAACAACGCCATCATCTCGCCCACCGGCGGCAGCGTCGGCATCGGCTTTGCGATTCCCGCAGAGGTCGCCGCCCCGATCGTCGAGAAGCTGCGCAGTGGTGCTGCGATCGAGCGCGGCTATCTGGGCATCGGCATCAACCCGCTGACCGATGACCTTGCGGCATCGCTCGGCCTGCCCAAGCGTCGCGGCGAGTTCGTCCAGCGCGTCGAGCCGGGCGAGGCTGCCGAAAAGGCGGGTATCAAAGCGGGCGACGTCGTCGTTTCGGTCGATGGCAAGGATGTCACGCCCGACCAGACGCTGTCGTTCATTGTCGCCAATACCGCGCCGGGCAAGAAGATCCCGGTGGTCGTGATCCGCAATGGCGAGCGGCTGACGCTCAACGCCACCGTGGGCCGCCGTCCGAGCGAGGAAGAGCTCGCCGCGCAGACCTTCAACCCCGAAGCGGCAGAGGATTTCTCCGATCAGGATGAGCAGGACAGCGAAACCGCCACCCGCCAGGCGCTGGGCATGGCGGTGACCGAGCTGACGCCGCAGATCGCGCGCCAGATCGGCGTGCCGCCCGAGATCAAGGGCGTGGTCGTGGCGGCGGTCGATCCGTCGGGCGATGCGGCAACCAAGGGTATCCGTCGCGGTGACGTGATTCTGTCGATCAACAACCGTCCGGTGGTCACCTCGGCCGAGGTCGACCGCGTGATCGCCGAGGCGCGCTCGGCCAATCGCGAGGCCGTGCTGCTGCGCGTGCAGCGCCGCACCGGCCAGCCGCAGTTCCTGCCGGTGCGCCTGCGCACCAAGTAACGGCGAATTTTTCGCGAGAATGCAAAGGGGCGGTGCCGCAGGGTGCCGCCCTTTTTTTGTTATCTCACCCGAAACAAATACCACCCGACACTTCCCGTCCGCGTCAACTTGTCTTGCGCGCGACGCCTTCCTAGTGTGGCCTCGAATGCACCGATTTCCGGGCAAGGAGGAGGATGAATATGGGTCGTATCGCAATCGTGACTGGCGGAACCCGCGGCATTGGCGAGGCGATCAGCCTGGCGCTCAAGGATGCCGGCGCGCATGTCATCGCCAGCTATGGTGGCAATGACGAGGCGGCCCGGGCCTTTTCCGATCGCACCGGCATTGCCGTGCAGAAATGGGATGTGGGCGATCATCAGCAGAGCATGGATGCGGTCGCGAAGATCGAGGCGGATTACGGCCCGGTCGACATTCTGGTCAACAATGCCGGCATCACCCGCGATGCCACGATGATGAAGATGACCTGGGAACAGTGGGACGAGGTGATTCGCGTCGACCTCACCGGCTGCTTCAACATGGCCAAGGCGTGCTTCCCCGGCATGCGCACGCGCGGCTGGGGCCGCATCGTCAATATCGGCTCGGTCAACGGCCAGGGCGGGCAGATCGGCCAGGTCAACTATGCCGCCGCCAAATCGGGAATCCATGGCTTCACCAAGTCGCTGGCGATGGAAGGCGCGAAATATGGCGTCACCGCCAACGCGATCGCGCCGGGCTATATCGCCACCGAAATGCTCTCGACCATTCCGCAGAACGTGATGGACAAGATCGTCGCGCAAATCCCGGTCGGACGGCTCGGCCAGGCCGAGGAAATCGCGCGCGGCGTGGTGTTCCTGACCGCCGAAGAGGCCGCGTTCATCACCGGATCGACGCTGTCGATCAACGGCGGCCAGCACATGTACTGATTTGGCCCAGCAGCCACCAGAAGGGCCGCGCCGGGATGCCGTCGCGGCCCTTTTTGCGTCAGTTGCGCGCGAACATCCCTGCGATCAGCCCACGCTTGCCGCCACCTGACTTGAGCACGTTGCGGCGGAACAGCCGTGCGCCGAAGCGGATCAGCAGCAGCACCCAGAAGGCCTGCCAGCCAAGCGCGAGCAGATGCTGCCACAGCACGCCCTGCTGCGCTGCGCGCGCGAGCATCGCGAAAGGCGAGCTGAACGGAAAGATCGCCGCAAACAGTTCGATCGGTTCACCCAGTCGCGTGATCGAGAACGAGGCCAGGAAGAAGAACACCAGCTGGCCCATGGTCGCGGGCATCGACAATGTCTGCACCTCGCGGACGGTGCTCGCCATCGAACCGATGCCGAGGAACAGCGATCCGAGCAGCAGATAGGCCATGGCGAAATAGGCGACGCCGAGCGCGAGGAAGGCGGGCCAGCCGATCGCGGGGAGTGGCAGTTGCGGCAGGCCGTCTGCGGCAAGCAGGATGGCAACCAGCGCCAACGAGGTCCAGCAGGCAATGCCGATCAGCGCCATGCCCAGCATCGCGAACAGCTTGCCGAGAAAGATCGCGTCGATCGGTACCGCTGCGGCGAGAATCTCGATGATCTTGTTGGTCTTTTCCTCGACCAGATTCGACAAAACCATGCCTGCAAGCAGCATGGTGAGCAGCACCAGCAACGCCTGGCCGACCTGCGCGGTCACCAGCCGGCCCTGCTCGACCGAGCCGCTGCTCTCGGCCACCAGCCGCGTCGTGATCCGCGCCGGGGCGGCGCTATCGCCCTCGCGCGCGCGTTCGACCAAAAGCTCGAGCGGGCCTTTCCACCGCTCCACCTCGTCCCTGGTACCGATCAGCCTCGGCTCGGCCAGGCTTCCGGTCAGCACGCCCAGATAGCGCGTGTCCTTGCCCGAAGCGATCACGCTGTCGGGATCGCCTGTTTCGACCGCAACAAGCACAGGAACGCGCGGCTCGCCCAGCTGCTTCGCCAGGCTGGCGCGCGCCTCGAGCGCGGCCGCACTGTCGGCCGCATCCATCACCAGCGCGAAGCTGTTCTTGTCGATGTCGCGCGCGACCTGTCCACCGATGCTGCCCGCCGCGATGCCGATCGCCAGCGGGAAGATCGGGCCGAGCAGGAAGAAGAAGAACGCCTTGGAAAAGATGATCGCGGCAAAGTCGCGCCGGGCGATGACCCAGGAGGCGCGCAGGAGTTCAGGCATCGGCGCTCTCCTGCTGCTGGTCTTCCTCGAGCTGGCGCGCGGCATCGGCTCCGGCGATCGCGACAAAGGCATCGTGCAGCCCGGGCCGCTCGATCGAAAGCGACTGAATGCCCGCCTCGCCCTCGATCAGCGCGCGCAGCAGCGGCTCGACCCCGGTTTCGGGCAGGGTGAAATGCCAGAAATGCCCCTCGGGCACCGCATCGGCGGGAATTGCCGCGCGCCAGGGTCCATCCAGCGCGCGTGTCTCGAGCCGCACCTGCGGACGCAGCCGGTCGCGCGCTTCGGATACGGAACCGGCAAAGGGCACCTTGCCGCCCGCGATGATCGCGATTCGCTCGCACAGCCGTTCGGCATGCGCGATGACATGCGTCGAAAAGATCACGGTGACGCCGCGCGCCGCCTGGGCGCGGATCATCCGTTCGAGCTTGGCCTGGTTGAGTGCATCGAGGCCGGAAAATGGCTCGTCGAGCACGATCAGCTCGGGCTCGTGCACCAGGGTGCCGAGCAGCTGCACCGTCTGCGCCATGCCCTTGGACAAGGTGCGCACCTCCTTGTCCGCCGCCTTGCCCAGGCCATGCTCCTCGAGCATCGCACGCCCGCGCTTGCGCCCCTCGGCGAGCGGCAGCCCGCGCAGCGCGCCCATGAAGGCAATGGCATCATAGGCCTTCATCGAAGGGTAAAGCCCGCGCTCCTCGGGCAGATAGCCGACCCGGCGCGCGACATCGAGCGGATGATCGGTGCCGAGCAGGGTGCGCGTTCCCTCATCGGGATCGACGATACCCAACAGCATGCGCAGCGTGGTCGTCTTGCCCGCACCATTGGGCCCCAATATGCCGAAGATGCTGCCGGCGGGAACGGTGAGGTCCACCCCGTCCACCGCGCGCTGCCGCCCGAAAATCTTGACGAGGCCATGCGCTTCGATGGCGTTGGCGGTCACGGGCGATCCTTGCTCAAGCGTCTCTCCGGGCGGGCCGTCGCACTTGGTGGAAGCCCATGAATCGGGTAGCGGATGAGCATGGCGAGCGGCAAGCGAAACCTTGAGGCCGAGATAGCAGCAGAAGCGGCGAAGCTGGGCTTTGCCGATTGCGGCTTCGCGCCTGCCGCTCTCGGCCCGGAAAACGCCGCGCGCTTCCAGGCCTGGCTCGATGCGGGCTGCCATGGCGACATGCTGTGGATGGAGGGGCGCAGCCACCAGCGCGCCGAGCCCAAGGTGCTGTGGAGCGATGTGCGATCGGTCATCATGCTGGGCATGAGCTATGCGCCGGGACGCGATCCGTTCGCGCTGGAGGCGCAAGCGGATCGGGGCCGCATCTCGGTCTATGCGCAGGGCGGGGACTATCACAAGACGGTGAAGTCCGCGCTCAAGGCGCTCGCCCGCTGGATCGTCGCGCAGGCGGAAGACGTGCAGGTGAAAGTGTTCGTCGATACCGCGCCGGTGATGGAAAAGCCGCTGGCGATGGCGGCAGGCCTCGGCTGGCAGGGCAAGCACACCAACCTGGTCAGCCGCAGCCATGGCAGCTGGCTGTTCCTCGGCGCGATCTACACCACGCTGGAGCTGGCACCGAGCGGGGCAGGGCGCGATCGCTGCGGATCGTGCACCGCCTGCCAGGACATCTGCCCGACCGATGCGTTCCCCGCGCCCTACAGGCTCGATGCGCGACGCTGCATCTCGTATCTGACGATCGAGCATGAAGGACCCATTCCGGCCGAGCTGCGCGCAGGCATCGGCAACCATGTCTATGGCTGCGACGATTGCCTGGCGGTCTGCCCGTGGAACAAGTTTGCCGATGCGGCGCACCGGAACCAAGCGTTCCTTCCGCGCGCGGAGCTGGTCGCGCCCTCGCTCGCCGATCTGCTTAGCCTCGACGACGCCGCGTTCCGGGCGCTGTTCTCGGGCTCGCCGATCAAGCGCAGCGGGCGCGGGCGGATGGTGCGCAACGCTCTGATTGCGGCGGGCAATAGCGGCGATGGCGCATTGATCGCGCCGGTGGCAGTGCTTCTCGACGACGCGGACCCGGTGGTGCGCGGCGCGGCGGTCTGGGCACTGTCGAGGCTCGATCCGGCGCGGGCGGGGGCCGAACGCGCGGCCAGGGCTGCGCACGAAACCGATCCGCAGGTGATCGCCGAATGGCAGCTTGCCGACGCGCCGCAGCCGGTCTAGGCGCAGCTTCATCATGCGCCCGCCCTTCGATCATGTCCGCACCTGGATCTTCGATCTCGACAACACGCTCTATCCGGCGGAGACCGACCTGTTCGCGCTGATCGACGAGCGCATGGGGCAATATGTCTCCGATCTGATGCAGGTCGATCTCGCCGAGGCGCGGCGAATCCAGAAGGATTATTATTACCGGCACGGCACGACGCTGGCCGGCCTGATGCTCGACCATGGCGTCGATCCGCACCATTTCCTCGATTATGTCCACGATATCGACATGGGCCGCGTTTCGCCCTGTTCGATCACCGCGCAGGGCCTGGCGCGGCTGCCGGGGCGCAAGCTCATCTTCACCAATGGCGATGTCAAATATGCCTCGCGGGTGCTCGACCGGCTCGGTCTCGTGGACCAGTTCGAGGCGATCCACGACATCCACGCGACGCAATACCGGCCCAAGCCGGATGTCGCTGCCTATGCAAGCCTGGTCGATGCGCTCGACATCGATCCTGCGAGCGCCCTGTTCGTCGACGATCTGGCGCGCAACCTCAGACCCGCCAAGCAGCTCGGCATGACCACGGTGTGGATGAACAACGGCTCGGACGGCGGCAATCACGAGCACGATCACAGCTATATCGACCATGAAATTACCGCGCTGGGCGAGTGGCTCGCGGCGCTGACCGAGGAGACTTCTGCATGACCGACACCCTGCAAACCCGGATCGAAGCCGCCTGGGAAGGCCGCGACACGATGGACACCGGCCCCGACAGCGCGGTTCGCGCCGATGTGGCAGAAGCGCTGAACCTGCTCGACAGCGGAGCCGCGCGCGTCGCCGAGCCCGATGGCCAGGGCGGCTGGCAGGTCAACCAGTGGCTCAAGAAGGCGGTGCTGCTCTCGTTCCGCCTCAACCCGATGGACCTGATCAGCGGCGCGCCCGGCGGGGCGAGCTGGTGGGACAAGGTGCCGAGCAAGTTCGACGGCTGGAGCGCGGACGAGTTCAAGGCGGCCGGTTTCCGCGCGGTTCCCGGTGCGGTCGCGCGACGCGGTGCGTTCATCGCCAAGGACGCGGTGCTGATGCCCAGCTTCGTCAATATCGGCGCGCATGTCGGTGAAGGCACGATGGTCGATACCTGGGCCACCGTCGGCAGCTGCGCGCAGATCGGCCGCAACGTGCATATCTCGGGCGGCGTCGGCATCGGCGGCGTGCTCGAGCCGCTTCAGGCCGGGCCGGTGATCATCGAGGACAATTGCTTTATCGGCGCACGTTCGGAAGTGGCTGAGGGCGTGATCGTCGGCGAGGGCGCGGTGCTTTCGATGGGCGTGTATCTCGGCGCGTCCACGAAGATCGTCGACCGCGCCACAGGCGAGGTGCATTATGGCAAGGTGCCGCCCTATGCAGTGGTCGTGCCCGGCGCGATGCCCGGCAAGCCGCTGCCCGATGGCACGCCCGGCCCGTCGCTCTATTGCGCGGTGATCGTCAAGACGGTGGACGCGCAGACGCGTTCGAAGACCGGCATCAACGAGCTGCTGCGGAGCTGATGGCGCGCGGGGGGCCTATAGGCAAACCTATCCCCCCAGCCGCTCCAGCGCCCGGCCCTTGCCGATCAGCGGCAGCAGCTCTGCCATGTCGGGACCATGGTCCATGCCAGTGAGCGCGCGGCGTAGCGGCAGGAACAGCGTCTTGCCCTTGCGCCCGGTGCTGGCCTTGAGCGCTTCGGTCCAGTCCTTCCAGACCATGGGGCCGAATTCGAGCCCCTCAAGAACAGTGCGCGCCTCGCCCAGATAGGCGGTATCGTCCGGCTCGGGCGCGGGCGCGTCGACCGGCCCGGTGATGATCCGCCAGTAATCGCCGACCTCGCCCAGATGCGCGATATTGGGGCGGATAGCGTGCCAGATCGCCTCGTCGATTTCGCCCGGCAGCTGGTCCGCGACCGATGCGAAATCGGCGCTGTGGACAAGCTGGCGGTTGATCCGCTCCAGATCCTCCTCGGCAAAGCGCGCGGGCGCACGCCCGAAGCGTGCAAAGTCGAACGTCTCGAGCAGCGCGGCGCGGTCGTGCAACGGCTCGACCGGGTCCGAGGTGCCCAGCCGGGCGAGCAGCGCGACGATCGCCTGGGGTAATATGTGCTTCTCGCGCAGTTCGCCCACGCCCAGCGAGCCCAATCGCTTGGAGAGCTTGCCCTCCGCGCCGGTCAGCAGCGCCTCGTGCGCGAACGCCGGCGGGGTGCTGCCCAACGCGGTGAACATCTGCAGCTGGACGGCGGTGTTCGAGACATGATCCTCGCCGCGCACGACATGCGTGATGGCCATGTCGACATCATCGATCGCGGACGGCAGCATGTACAGCCAGCTGCCATCGGCGCGGCGGATGACGGGATCTGACAGGCTTGCTGCATCGAACTTCTGCGCGCCCCGGATCAGGTCGTCCCAGGCGATCGGCTCGTCATGATCGAGCCTGAACCGCCAGTGCGGTTTCAGCCCCTGCGCTTCGAGATCGGAACGCTCGGCCTCGGTCAGGTTGAGCGCAGCGCGATCATAGACCGGCGGCAGGCCGCGTCCCAAAGCGATCTTGCGCTTGAGGTCGAGCTCCTGCGCGGTCTCATAGCACGGATAGACCCGGCCCGCGGCGCGCAGCTTGTCGAACGCCGCCTCGTATAGCGCTGAGCGCTCGGACTGGCGATATTCGGCATCGGGAGCGAGCCCCAGCCAGGCGAGGTCCGCGCGGATCCCCTCGACATATTCCTCCCGGCTGCGCTCGGCATCGGTATCGTCGATGCGCAGGATGAAGCGGCCTTCGGTCTTCTTCGCCCACATCCAGTTATGCAGCGCGGTGCGGATATTGCCGATATGCAGATGCCCGGTGGGGGACGGGGCGAAACGGGTGATGGTCATGGGGTAAGGGGGCTCGTTCTTGGGGGCAGTCGAAGATCGCCCGATCACGCCGCAGATTGCAGCGGTTCGACATCAGGCTGGTCATGACCCAGCGCCATGGCAAGATCATAGTTCGCCTGCAAGCTGATCCAGAACCGCGCGGTGCTGACCCCGGCACGCTCAAGCCGGATCGCGAGATCAGGACTGATCGCCGCGCGGCCATTGACGACACGCGAAAGCGCCACGCGCGACATGCCCAGCTTGCGGGCGGTTTCGGTGACGCCCAGGCCCAGCGGCGCAATGACATCATCGCGCAGCATCAGTCCGGGATGGGGCGGGGTCTTCATCATAGCAATCAGCCTCAATGATAATCCTGATAGTCGACAAGTTCGACATCGACTCCGACAAAGCAGAAGGTCACACGCCAGTTCCCGTTCACCCAGATCGACCAATGTCCCGCCAGATCGCCCTTGAGCGGATGCAGACGATAGGACGGAAGGTTGAGTTCCGCCGGAGCCGTGGCGACGTCCAGTGCTGCCAATATGCTGAGCAGCTTGGCCTTGTGCGCGGCCTGAATGCCTCTGGTCGATCCGGTTTCGTACAGCAGGCGCAAGCCCTTGTGGCGGAAGCTGACGATCACGTTGCTTCTATATCGCGTAACGATACAAGATGCAAGTCTATCCCGTCCGGAACCGGTTGGTGATCGGATAGCGCCGGTCGCGGCCGAAATTGCGGATCCCCAGCTTTACCCCCGGCGGCGCCTGGCGGCGCTTGTATTCGGCGAGGTAGAGCAACCGCTCGATCCGGGTGACGGTCGCCTCGTCAAAGCCGCGCGCGACGATCTCGGCGACGCTCAGCTCCTCCTCGACCAGGCCGTGCAGGATCGGGTCGAGGATTTCATAGGGCGGCAGGCTGTCGTCGTCGCGCTGATCGGGGCGCAGCTCTGCGCTGGGCGGCTTGGTGATGACGCTTTCGGGCATGACCGGGCCGTCGGGGCCAAGTCCGAGCGGCGGCTTGTTGGCATTGCGCCAGCGCGACAGGTCGAACACGGTGAGCTTATAGGCGTCCTTCAGCACATTATAGCCGCCCGACATGTCGCCATAGATGGTGGCATAGCCGACGCTCATCTCGCTCTTGTTGCCGGTGGTAAGCAGCATCGGACCGAACTTGTTGCTCAGCCCCATCAGCGTGACCGCACGGATGCGCGACTGGATATTCTCTTCGGCGAGGTCCGGGGCGCGGCCTTCAAAGCTGGGGGCCAGCATTGCATCGAAGGCATCGACCGCGGGCGTGATTCTGATCGTGTCGAGCCGACAGCCCAGCAGCCGCGCGCATTCGGCGGCATCGTCGAGGCTGGCTTGGCTGGTATAGCGGCTTGGCAGCATCACGCACCACACCCGGTCCGCCCCCAGCGCATCGACCGCGACCGCAGCGGACAGCGCGCTGTCGATCCCGCCCGACAGGCCGAGCACCACGCCCGGGAAGCCATTGGCATTCACATAATCGCGAAGCCCCACGATCATCGCGTGATAGACGTCCTGCGGAAATGGATCGAGCGAATGGATCTCGCCTGGCGCGCAGACCCAGCCGCTTTGCCCTCGCGTCCATTCGGTGCGTACGGTCGCCGCTTCCCAGTCGGGCAGTTGATGCGCCAGAGCGCCGTCCGCATTGACCACGAACGAGGCGCCGTCGAACACGAGCTCGTCCTGCCCGCCGATACGGTTGAGGAACACGAGCGGCAATCCGGTTTCTGCGACGCGGGCGCGCGCCACATTGTGCAGGCGGCGGTCGTCTTTCTCGATCTCGTAGGGGCTGCCATGCGGCGCGATCAGCAATTCGGCGCCCATCGCTTTCAGATGCCCGCACACCTTGGGGAACCAGATATCCTCGCACAGCGGCAGGCCCAGCATCACGCCCCGGAACGGCACCGGCGACTGCAGCGGGGCCGAAGCGAACAGCCGCTTTTCGTCGAACGTGCCGTAATTGGGCAGTTCGTGCTTCAGCCGCACCGCCGCAATCGCTCCGCCGTCGAGCAGCGCGATGCCGTTGTACAGCGCGCCCTCACGCTGGAACACGCTGCCCACCAGCATTGCGGGGCCGCCATCTGCCGTGGCCGCCGCGAGCCGCTCGAGCTCCGCCTCGGCGCGTGCGATCAGCGCAGGTTTCAGCACCAGGTCTTCGGGCGGATAGCCGATCAGCTGCAACTCGGGAAAGACGACAAGGTCGCAATCCTGCGCCTCGGCGCGCGCCTGCAGCATCGCATCGGCATTGCGTGCCAGATCGCCCATGGTCTGCCCGCACTGGACAAGCGTGATGATAAGCCGGTCGGTCATGGCTGCGGGATAGGGGCTGGCCAGGGGAGCGGCAACAGCTTTTGATGGGAAGGGGAGAACCGCCGCCTGCATTTCATCAAAGTTTCATCTTCCGGTTTGCGGACCATCTGGCTAAGGCGGGCGCGATCAAGGCAACGGGGAAGCCATATGAAAATCCTTTCCGGCAACAGCAACCTGCCGCTGGCGCGCTCCATTGCCGCCTATCTGGAAATGCCGCTGACCGATGCCAGCGTCCGCCGCTTTGCCGACGAGGAAATCTTCGTCGAAATCCACGAGAATGTGCGCGGCGAAGACGTGTTCGTCATCCAGTCGACCGGCTATCCCGCTAACGACAATCTGATGGAACTGCTGATCTGCATCGATGCATTGAAGCGTGCATCGGCGCGGCGCATCACCGCAGTGATCCCCTATTTCGGCTATGCCCGGCAGGACCGCAAGCCCGGCCCGCGCACGCCGATCTCGGCCAAGCTGGTCGCCAATCTGATCACTGTCGCAGGCGCCGACCGCGTGCTTTCGGTCGATCTGCACGCCGGACAGATCCAGGGCTTTTTCGATATCCCCACCGACAACCTTTATGCCGCGCCGGTGATGGCGGCGGACATCCAGGCGCGGTTCGGCGAGCACAAGCTGATGGTCGTCTCGCCCGACGTGGGCGGCGTGGTGCGCGCGCGTGCGCTCGCCAAGCGGCTCGACAACGCGCCGCTGGCGATCGTCGACAAGCGCCGCGAACGCCCGGGCGAATCGGAAGTTATGAACATCATCGGCAATGTCGAAGGGCGCTTCTGCATCCTCATCGATGACATCGTCGATTCGGGCGGAACCTTGTGCAACGCGGCCCAGGCGCTGAAGGATGCCGGCGCGGTCGATGTGGTCAGCTATGTGACGCACGGCGTGCTGTCGGGCGGCGCGGTCGCACGCGTCAACAACAGCGCGCTGAAGGAACTGGTCATCACCGATTCGATCCAGGCGACCGAGGCCGTCACCGAATCGAGCCGCATCCGCAGTCTGCCGATGGCAGCGCTGATCGGCGAGGCGATCCGCCGCATCGCCGACGAAAGCTCGGTTTCCAGCCTGTTCGACTGATCGGCCCGTGCGCCCGAGCCTGCCCGTGCTGATCGCGCTGGCAGCGGGGCTGGGCGCTTGCGCTTCTCCCGGTCCGCAGGGTGCCGTGGTGTATCAGCCCAAGCCAGGCATCACCGAGGTTCTGTCCGGACCGATTCAGGCCGCGCCCGGCCATCACCTTGTGACCGGTGATCTGAATATTCCCGCCAATGCCCCGATTCCGCGCCATTACCATCATGGCGAGGAATTTCTCTACATCCTCGGCGGCAGCACGGTGATCGTGCGCGAAGGCCAGGGCGAACTGACCTTGCTGCCCGGGCAGGCGATCCGCATCGCGCCGGGCACCGTGCACTGGGGCAGGGCGGGGCCGCAAGGCCTGCGCGCGGTTTCGAGCTGGGTCGTGCCCGATGGCCAGCCGCTGCGCGTGGCCGTGCCGGAGCAAACGGGCACGGCGCGTTGAGCGATTATCTCGAACGCTATCTCGCACGGCTGGCTCTGACGCAGCGGCCAGCGGCCGATCTCGCCGGGCTCGATGCGCTGCTCTGGGCGCAGCGGCTCGCCATTCCTTATGATGCGCTTGACCCCAGGCTCGGGCGCGGGGTCGATGTCGCGCCCGATGCGATTGCCGCCAAGCTCTTCTCGGGAACGCGCGGCGGCTATTGCTTCGAGCTCAACCCGCTGTTCCAGCGCGGGCTCGAGGCGCTGGGTTTTCGCGTCGATCCGCTGCTCGCCCGCGTCTGGTTCCGCCAGCAGCCGGGCGATCCGGTTCCGCCGCGCACGCATATCGTGCTGGCCGTCTGGCTCGAGGGCGAGCGCTGGCTTGCCGATGCGGGCTTTGGCGGCGGGCATGTCCCCGCGATGCGGATCGCCGATGGGGCACAGGCCGCAGGCAATGACGGCGCGGTCCATCGGCTGCGCCACGACGACATGTTCGGCTGGATGCTCGAGCGCCATTTCGGCGGCGAGGTCCGCCCGCAATACAGCTTCACCGACGAGCTTGCCCATCCCACCGATATCGCCATGTCCAACCACTGGACCGCGACCTCGCCCGAATCGCGCTTCATCCGCAACGTGCTGGTCAGCCAGGTGACGCGCAACGGGCTCAAGTCGATCACCAACGATCAGTTCAGCGTCCAGCGCGGGGCGGAGACCGAGCGATTGCCGATTGCCGGTGTCGGGGCGATGCGCGCCCTGCTCGCGGACGAATTCGGCATACTGCTGTCCGACGCCGAGGTGGCGGCGCTCGGCCTGTTCTGACGCCATCGCCTCTGGCCAAGCGTTCCGTCAGTCCCTAGCTAGATCATCATGATACACAGCAAGGATATCGAGCTCGCGCAGCGGCTCGCCGATGCGGCGGGGGAGGCGATCCGTCCCTTTTACCGCGCCGATTTCACCACCGATCGCAAGGCCGATGCGTCGCCCGTGACCGAGGCCGATCGCGCTGCCGAGGCGGCGATGCGCGCCATCCTCGATGCCGAGGCCCCGCGAGACGGTGTGATCGGTGAGGAATATGGCGAGAAGCCCGGAACGACGGGCCGGGTCTGGGTGCTCGATCCGATCGACGGCACGACGAGCTTCATCGCCGGACGCCCGATATTCGGCACCTTGATCGCCTTGATCGCCGAGGAATGGCCGGTGCTGGGCGTGATCGACCAGCCGATCGGGCGCGAGCGCTGGGTCGGCGCGACCGGTCGCGGCACCACGTTCAACGGCAGGCCGGTCAAGGCGCGGCTCTGCCCCGAGATCGGCGATGCGGTGCTCGCCACCACCAGCCCGCACCTGTTCAGCGATCATGACGCGATGCATTTCATGGCGCTCGCCAAGCAATGTGATACGCGGCGGCTGATCTGGGGCGGCGATTGCTATAATTATGCGCTGGTCGCGCAAGGATCGGTCGATCTGGTCTGCGAAAGCGGGCTCAAGCTGCACGATTTCGCCGCTCTGGTCCCCGTGGTCGAAGGCGCAGGCGGGCATATGTGCGATTGGAACGGCGATCCGCTGCACAAGGACAGCGACGGACGTGTCGTCGCGATGGGCGATCCGGCGCGGCTCGAAGATGTGCTCGAGGCGCTGTCGCAGCACGATCACTGACATGGAATGTCCCCCGCCCGCCGTGTCCAGGCGGCATGGCGGGGGACGGGTGGCGCTCCAACAGGGGGCGGAGCGCCGAACCTGACTACCGGGCGCTGGCGACCTGTTTCGTGTCGATCGCCCTCGTATTGTCGCCGATCAGCTTCTGCGCCTCTGCAATGGCCTTGGCCGGGCTCAGCTTGCCCTCGACAATCTCGTCCGCCATCGTCAGCAGCCGGGCGCTGATAATGGTTCCGGCCTGTGCTTCTTCCTGGATCGCGATGCCGCCCTTGGTGCTCGCCACCTTGTCCCATTCGGCGCGCACAGCGGCCCAATAGTCCTTGGTCGCGGCCCAGTAATCGTCCGCTGCCTTGACGTTATAGCCATCGAACTTGGTGTAGGTGTTGAGCACATATTCCTGGACGATCGGCTGCAGCTTTCCGTCCTTCACGCCCATTTTCATATTGTCCTGCCAGTGCACCCAGCCATCGGGCGTGGGTTGGTGGCGGTTGATCGCGTAATAGCGGTCATAGACCGGGTTGCGCACCGCATCGCGCCGGGCGAGCGGACGCCAGGTCCAGTTGGAGCGCCAGCGGCGCACCCCGCCCTGCTGCTCGAACTGGCCCCAGCCGGCATAGCGCGGGCTGTCATCGACCTGCCACACGGTCTGCGACCAGCGACCGCGCCGCATCTTTTCGGGCACGTCCTCCCAGGTCCAGGCATTGCGGTCGGAATAGACCAGCACCTTGGCGGGCTCGTACTCCCAGTCCTGCCGCCAGTGCTTGGTGATGTGCGGCTTGCCGTCGATCTCGCTGACCAGAATGTGCTGCAGCACGATGCGGCGGCCGGTATCCTCGATCACGCGCACGACCTCGTGCCCGCCCGAAATCTTGCGGTCGAGCGGGGTGTAGCCGCTGGTCCAGGGCGTCGCTTCCTGCATGTCGAAGCGCACCTTGAAATTGCCCGCCATCGCCAGGATGTCGGCGCGATCGGCTTCGAAAGCGGCGGCCTCTTCCTGTGCGGGACGTTCGGCAATCGGCGGATGGGCAAGCGCGGTGGTGGAGGCCAGCGCGACGAGGCTGGCGGCGGCAAAGGCGATGATCCTGCTCTTCATATGAGAACCCCTGCTATTTATTGATAACGGTATTGCGACTCAGAAGCGATAAGTCAACGAAACACTGCCGTTGCGGCCCGGCTGGGTAAAGGCATCGGCGATGGTCGTGGTACTGGCGAGCCCGCGCACGTCGGACCACCAGGCGTATTTGGCGTTGGTGAGGTTGAACAGACCCGCACGTAGCGTTACCGGCCCCAGCGCGATGAATGCCGTCGCATCGAGAATGGTGAAGGCCTCGGGGCGGAAGCACGAGGGGGTGCACACGCCCGCGCTGCGTTCCTCGGACTTGCGCGCGCTGTGCGTGGCGATCAGCTGCCCGCCGAACCGTCCCTTCGGGTCGCGCCAGCCGATGCCCGCGACCAGCTTCAGCGGATCGACCGTCGCCAGCGGCACGCGCGTGCCTGCCTGCGGATCGATGACGTCGCCCGTGGCATAAGAGAGTGCGACCTGCCCATTGAGCCCGTTCCTGTCGCGCAGCTCGAGCCGCGCCTCGGCGCCTTCCACCTTCACCCGGTCGAGGTTGATGAACTGGAAGATCGCGGGATTGTTCGGCGTGAAGCCGCCGCCGACCACTTCCTGGCTGATGAAATCCTTGTAGCGCGCGCTGAATGCGGTGGCGCTGAGGCTCACCGCCTCGCTGGTGAAGCGGATGCCGCCCTCGATGCTCTCGCTGCGTTCCGGCCCCAGATCGGCATTGGGGCGCGAGGTATAGCCTTGGGCGAGATTCTCGAAGAACTGGTTGATCTGCGAGGGCTCGGGGGCTCGGAAGCCTTGCGCATAATTGGCAAACAGCCGCACCTCGCTGTTCAGTTTCAGCACCGCGCCCATCTTGGGGCTTAAGCGGTTGCCCGACTGGCCGGTGGTCACGAACGTCGCCGGCAGCAGCGGGTCGCTTTGCGGCGAGAGCTTGTAATAGTCGAAGCGCAGCGCCGGAAACAGCGTGAGCGGGCCGACGCTGATCTCGTCGCCCAAAAAGAGCCCCGCGAGCGTATAGTCGGTCACCGGAAAGGCGGAGGACGGGAAGCGCTCTCCTGCGGGCGGCACGGTACCGTCGCGAAGGCCTTCCTGCCGGGTGAAGCTGGCATCGCCGCCGAAGACCAGCTTGTGCGTCAACGGGCCAGTCGTGAACGCGGCGCGCGCTTCGGCCGAGGCACCATAGACGCGGTTGTCGAAGGTGTTGAGCCGGGTGCGATCGGCGAGCGGGGTGCGGTCTTCCTGCGTGAACTGGCGATCCTTGGCCGATTGCCAGTACAGGCTTGCCCGCGCCAGCTCGATCACGCCGGTGCCTTCCCAGGTCCAGTCGCCCGCCACGCGCCAGCGCTTGCCGGTGTCGCGCGCGACCAGATTGTCGACCGTTGCCGATCGGCCCGAGAGCAGATCGGTGACCATGCGGTTGTCGAGATATTCGCCGGTAAGCCGGAACTTGTGGCCACCGGCGGGGTCCCAGACCAGCCGTGCGGTCGCAGCGTTGCTTTGCCCGTCCTGCGGATTGGGCGTGGTGCGGTTCGCCCCCAGCACGTCATTGGTGCCGCGATTGTCCAGCTCCTCGAAATCGCGCCGCGTATAGGCGATCATGGCCGACAGCTCGCCGCTGCGCCCGGCCAGGATCGCGGTTTCGGCAAACTCGTTGTCGGCGCTGGCATATTGGCCGCGCACGAGGCCAGCGACCGATTTGCCCTTCAGAATGTCCTCGGGATCGCTGAGCGTGAAGCTGACCGCGCCCGCCAGGCCATCGCTGCCATAGAGCGCGGAAGCCGGACCGCGCAGGATCTCGACCGATTTGACCAGTCCGATATCGACCGAATCGCCCCGGCCCACGCTTTGCGCTCCGAAGCTGAAGCCCATCGGCTGGCGCACGCCATCGACCTGGATCAGCACGCGATTGCCGCCGATGCCGCGTATGGTGAAATCCTCATTGCCCGCGCGGCCGGTGGTTCCCAGTGCCGCGCCAAAACGGGCGGGCTGGCGGCGGACGCTGACACCGGGTTCGAAGCGCACCAGGTCCTTGATGTCGGTCGCTAGCTCGTCGGCGATCTCCTCGTCGGTCTTGGCCGAGATGGTGACGGGGGCCTCGTCGATGGTGATGGGCGTGCGCGTGGCCGAAACCACGATGGTGCGCCCGTCGCCAGCCTCGGCTTCGTCGAGCGCCTCGGTCTCACCCTGTGATCTCTCTGCTGCGAGGAGCGGTGCTTGCGCAACACATAGGGCCACCAGCCCTGCCGATACCAACCAACGTGTCATGAAAACCCCTTTTGCTAATGCTAGCGATTCGCAATAGCCTATTAAGTGTTTTCGGCCTGCGGTCAACCGCGCAAGGTCAGGGCATGGAGGATCGGTGCCTGCCATTTGGGGCAGGTTGTGACGTGCGGTCATCGCAATAGGGGCGAGCTGGCCCTCAGGGGATCAGGAAACAGGCTTCAGAAAGGGGTGCCATTTTTGCGGCGTTTGTCGCCCGCACCGTTCTCATGCATGTCGACATCGGGATAATGGCAGGGGCCATTGACGCTCTGGCCGATCACCAGGAACGTGCAATCCACATCGCTTTCGTTGACCAGGCAATGCGCATTGGGCTCGCCCTTGGGAAAGGCCGCGATATCCCCGGCAACCAGCGGCGTTCGGCCATGGTCATCGACCAGCACCGCCTCGCCGGACAGGATCACCAGAATCTCGTCCTCGTTTTCATGCCAGTGGCGCTGGGCAGACCAGGCCCCGGGCTTGAGCACGACATGGCTCGCGCCGAAATCGGTCAGGCCGAGCGCGGGCGACAGGCGGCGATACCAGCGGCCTTGGACCACATCGGCCAGATGCGGCGGATATCCGGTGGCGTTGGTTTGCGGAACCGCTTGCAGGTCGACTTTGGGCATGGCGCGATGTTAGAGCCAGATTTTGATGGAATCAAAAGCTGGCTCTATATTTCTGTTTTGCCGTGATTTCCGAGCCGTGAAATGTTCCATTTCACTCGAAATCACTCAAATGCGCCTGCGACCAACGAGAAAGCCCCGATGACCGATACCGCGATGATTTCCGCCGCACCGCTCGAGCTTGCCAGCCGGCTGATCGCCTGCGAAAGCGTCACGCCCGCTACCGGCGCGGTGTTCGATTGTCTCGAGGCGATGCTCGCGCCGCTCGGCTTTGCGGTGACGCGCTTCATCTGCGGCGCGGCGCCCGACGGTCCGGTCGAGAATCTGTTCGCGATCCGGCGGCCATCGGGCGATGCGGGGCGGCATTTCGCCTTTGCCGGGCATCTCGACGTGGTGCCGCCGGGCATGGGCTGGGCGAGCGATCCGTTCGAACCGCAAGTCCGCGGCGATCTGCTGCACGGGCGCGGCGCGGTCGACATGAAGGGCTCGATCGCGAGCTTCGTCGCCGCCGCCGCCGATATTCCGCGCGAGGCGGGGACGCTGAGCCTGATCATCACCGGCGACGAGGAAGGGCCGGCGATCTACGGCACCCGCGCGCTGATCGACCTGATGCTGCGCGAAAATACCATTCCCGACCTGTGCCTGGTGGGCGAGCCGACCTCGGTCAACCGTCTCGGCGACATGGTGAAGATCGGGCGGCGCGGCTCGGTCAACATGTGGATCCGCGTGGCCGGCCAGCAGGGCCATGTCGCCTATCCGCATTTGGCCGACAATCCGATCCCGAAGCTGGTGGCGATCCTCTCGGCGATCGAGGCGGTGGTGCTGGACGAGGGCACCGACTGGTTCCAGCCGAGCAATATCGAGGTGACCGACCTGCATGTCGGCAACCCGGCGCACAATGTCATCCCCGCCGCCGCCGAGGCGCGGATCAGCATCCGATTCAACGATCTGCACAGCGGCGAATCGCTGATCGAGCTGATTCGCGGCATTGCCGAGCCGCTGGGCGGGACGGTCGAGGCGAAGATTTCGGGCGAGGCCTTCCTCACTCCGCCGGGCGAGCTTTCGGGCATCATTGCCGAGGCAATCCGCGCGGAGACGGGGGTGGAAACCGAGCTGTCGACGACGGGGGGCACGTCCGACGCGCGCTTCCTCTCACGCATCTGCCCGGTGGTGGAATTCGGCCTGTGCAACGCGACGATGCACAAGCTCGATGAAGCGGTGGCTGTGGCGGACCTGGACGTGCTGGCGCGAATCTATCGCCGCGTGGCGGTCGCGGCTTTGGTGGGGACGAGCTGATCCGGCAACCGGCGCTCTGTAGCGTCCCTCGACTTCGCTCGGGACAAACGGGGGTAAATAGGCTCAGCTGATATCGGGAGGCCCATTTCCTAGGGGCACCATCCCATTTTCCGTTTGTCCCGAGCGAAGTCGAGGGACGTGTGCGCTAAACGAGCCCCTCAATGCGCGGCGTCGCCGCTCACCCATTCGACCCATTCGGGGAAGAAGACCGGCGCGCGCAGCGACCAGCCCGGAGCAGTGGCAGCGGCTTCGCTGATCGACTGGAGCAGCATCTTGCGCCGTTCGGGCTGAATCTGCGGCAGCGCGGCAGCGGCGCAATAGGCCGAGGGCAGCCAGGGGCGCACATCGGCGCCGAGCAGGCGTTCGTACAGGAAGCGGAAGGCGGAAAAGCTCTCGATCCGGCCCTGCGCCAGATCGAACGCTGCCAGCCGCACCAGCAGCGCCATGAAATGCTCGAACCCGTCCTCATGCGGTGCATCGGGCACATTGCCGCGCAGCAGCTTGAGATCCTGATAGACCAGATAATGCATGCGGATCGAGGCGGTTTCCTCGGCATTGCGCGCCCAGCGCTTGAACGCGTCCTCGCGCGCGAGGCCGATATCGAGCGCGCGCTTGATATAGCGCTGTGCCGCGGGTGAGAAACTCGCGAACTCGCGCAGCTCGGCAAGCGTGAGTGCCGCTGCGGAATTGCCGGATGCCGCGCCGGGATGGCTGGCCATGCCCCATTCTCCTTGCATCGCCACCGCAGAGTCGCCGCGGTGGAACGAGCAAGATTGGTCACAAGATGGTTATTATCGGGTTAACCATGAAATCCTCCCACAGCGTCCTGGGGGAGGGGGACCGCCCGCATAGCGGGTGGTGGAAGGGCAAACGGATAGTTCTGGCATGGAAGGGCTCAGGGAGGATTTTTTAGTCAGTCCACCTGGCCCGAGACGAGCTCGGGGAGGATCTGGTGTTGTCAATCCGCCTGGCCCGAGAGCGCGTCGAGCATCGGACGGATCGGGGTCAGGTCATAGCCAGCCTGCGCCGCGATGCGAGTGAGTTCGGCGGGGCTGCGCCCCTGCTTGGCCTGGGCGAGCGACCAGAGCAGCGTCGAGCGCGTGCCCGATCGGCAATAGGCGAGCACCTTGCCGCCGCTCGCCTCGGCCTTGTCCAGCGCCGCGATCATCGCATCGACCTGCGGGGCGGAGAAACCGGCATGGGTGACGGGAATCGAGACATAATCGATCCCGGCAGCCTTTGCTGCCGCCTCGATCTCGGCGCTTTGCGGCGCGCTCGGGTCCTCGCCATCGGGGCGGTTGTTGATGATCACCGTCACGCCTTCCGCCTTGGCTGCCGCCACCTGATCGAGGCTGATCTGCGGGGAAACCTGAACATCATCGGTCAGCGGTGTGAACATGCTTGTCTCTTTCATGGCTATGGGCATGGCTGCGGGTGCGGCGGTGGCAGACGCGAGGATCGGCGGCATCTGCACCGGCGAACGGTCGGACTGGTTGCGGTCCTTGCAGGCGGGCAGCATCAGCAGCGCGGCGGCCAGCGCAAGGGCGGCAATCCTGGAAAGCTTGTCACTCACGAAACGGCTCCCATGCTTTCTCGACCAGTGCGCGCGACGGCGCATCGGTCATCGGATCGGCCAGGATCGCGCTATAGCGCTCTTTCAGCCCGGCGCAGCTTTCATCCATCATCGCGTTGAGGAATTCGGCGCGCTCGGCATCATAGGGCTCTTCGCCGGCAAAATGAAGACAGGCCTGCGCGGCATGCACGAACAGCCGCACGCGATAGGTCGCGCCTGGATGCTGTGGCTCGCCATACATGTCGTTCCACGGGCCCGAGCGCGTCGGTTGCTCGACCTCCGCCGCCTCGGCCTCGACCGGCGGATCGAGCGCTACGCCCTGCAGCGCCAGTGCCGCGAGAATTGCCGCCGTCATCGTCATGCCGCCACCTCTTCCTTGGCGCGTTCCTGCGCCTGGCGTTCCCACATCGCCGCATAGAGCCCGCGCCTCTGCAGCAGCTCGCGATGCGATCCCTGCTCCGCCACCTGGCCCTTGTCGAGCACGATGATCGTATCGGCATGGGTCACGGTGGAGAGCCGATGCGCGATGATCAGCGTGGTGCGGCCTTCGGCCAGCGAACGCAGCGTATCGAGAATCTCGGCCTCGGTGGCGCTGTCGAGCGCGCTGGTCGCCTCGTCGAAGATGGTGAGCGGCGGGTTCTTGAGCAGCGTGCGCGCGATCGCGACGCGTTGCTTCTCGCCACCCGACAGCTTCAGCCCGCGCTCGCCGACCTCGGTGTCATAGCCGTTGGGCAAGGATTCGATAAACGTGCCGATCGCCGCGCCATGCGCCGCGCGCTCGATCTCCTCCTGTGTCGCGCCTTCGCGGCCATAGCCGATATTATAGCCGATGGTGTCGTTGAACAGCACCGTATCCTGCGGCACGATGCCCAGCGCGGCGCGGAGCGAGCCTTGCGTCACCTTGGCGATATCCTGCCCGCCGATCAGCACCTGGCCCCCTTGCGGATCGTAGAAGCGGAACAGCAGCCGCGCGATGGTCGACTTGCCCGCGCCCGAGGGGCCGACCAGCGCCAGCGTCTGACCAGGTTCGACCCGGAAGCTCAAGCCGTGCAGGATCTGCCGGTCGGGATCATAGCCGAAATCGACGTTGCGGAACTCGACCGAGGGCTGGCGGATGTCGAGCGCGGGAGCACCCGGCACATCGACGATCTCGGCGGGCGTGTCGATCAGGTCGAACATCGCGGCCATATCGACCAGCCCCTGGCGGATGGTGCGATAGACCATGCCGAGCAGGTCGAGCGGGCGGAACAGCTGCATCAGCAGCGTGTTGACCAGCACCAGATCGCCGACGGTGAACTGCCCCTGGCTCCAGCCCCAGATGGTATAGGCCATCGCGCCTGCCATCATCAGGTTGGTGATCAGCGACTGGCCGATATTGAGCAGCGCGAGCGAATTTTCCGACTTCACTGCCGCATTGGCATAGGTGCGCGCGGCATCGCCGTAGCGCTTGGCCTCGCGTTCCTCGGCGGTGAAATATTTGACCGTCTCGTAATTGAGCAGCGAATCGACCGCGCGCGCGAGCTGCTTGCCGTCGAGCGTGTTCATCGCTTCGCGCAGATGGTTGCGCCAGTCGGTGATCTTGCGGGTGAAGACGATATAGATCGCCACCATCGCCACCGTCGCCAGCACCAGCCCGAAGCCGAAATTGATCCAGAAGATCACGAGCACCGCGATGAGCTCGAGCACTGTGGGCGCGATGTTGAACAGCAGGAAATAGAGCATCACGTCGATGCTCTTGGTGCCGCGCTCGATCACCTTGGTGACCTCGCCGGTGCGGCGGGCGAGGTGGAAGCGCAGCGACAGCCGGTGCAGCTGGACGAAGACATTCTCGGCCAGCGTCCGCGTTGCCTCCTGGCCGACGCGTTCGAACACCACGTTGCGCAGATTGTCGAACAGCACCGATCCCAACCGCGCCGCGCCATAGGCCAGCACCGCGATGATCGCCGCCATCGCCATGGTGGTGCCGTCGATTGTCATGCGGTCGACCGCGGCCTTGTAGGCAAAGGGCATCGACAGCACCGCCGCCTTGCCCAGCAGCACCATCAGCATCGCCCCGCAGATTCGCAGTTTCAGATCGGGCCGATCCGCTGGCCAGAGATAGGGCAGGAACCGCCCCAGCGTCTCGCGCATGGCGGGCGGGGCCGTTCGATCGGCAGAGGAGGGGGTTTGCGGCGGCATGCTATGCCCTCGATAGGGGTGATGGTCGGCGGTTCCAACCCCTTGGGAACAAAAACCCCAAACGCCAATTGGGCTGGTTGTTACCCGTAAAATGCAAGTTTTTCAGTGCCTCCGGCCATTTTCATGTCACGTTCGATTGCAAAGTTACATTTCGGCCTATATCCTCATGGAAGCAAACACGGACAAGATAACGGTTCCGGGCGCTTCATCCGTTGCTATCGACAATCCGCCAGCCCTGAAGGGATGACACGCAGGTGAGTGCGCAACCTGAAAGAAGCGCATTGCAGAACGAACTTGCCCTGGTGATGCGCTCGCCGGAGTTCGTCCGCTCACCCGTGTTGCGGCGTTTGCTCGAATATCTTGTCGAACAGACACTTGCGGGCAACGGGGAGCGGCTCAAGGCCTATCAGATCGCGGTCGACGGCCTGGGCCGGGACGACAGCTTCGATCCGCAGAGCGACAGCTATCCGCGTGTGCAGGTCGGTCGGCTGCGCAAGATGCTCGAACTGCATTATGCCGGGCTGTCCGCGCAGGAGGCCGCAGGCCGTCATCGCATCGTCATTCCGGTGGGGCGGTACAATGTCGAGCTGGCGCCCATGGCAGAGCCGGCCGCCACCGCGCCGGTTGGAGCCGGACCTCAGTCGTTGCCGAACTCAGGGGGCGATACGGCCGCCTTCGGGGGCGCTGCAGGCGCGGAAGATAGCCAGGGACACGCCCGCTCGCAGGCATCATCCCCGGCGCCATCGGGGATCGACCGTGGCTGGATTCTCTGGGTGGTGCGTATCCTGCTGCTGCTCGGCCTGCTCTACGTCATCTGGTTGCTGGCCAAGCCCGAAACCGCCAGCGAAGAGGCTGCACGGCGCGACATGCGCCGCCAGATCGCGCATGTCACGATCCTGACCGAGCCGGCGAGCGGCAATGACGCGCTCAACACCGCCGCGCAGATTGCCGAAATGCACCTGCAGCGCTTCGAGATGCTCGCGGTGACCAGCGCTGCGCACGAGGATGTCAGCGAGACGGAGAGGGCACGCGCGTACCAGCTGGTCGTCCGCGGCAGCGGCTCCGGTCCGGCCCGGGCGAACGCGCCGATCTTCCTCGCGCTGCGCCACAAGGCGAGCGGGACGACCTTGTGGTCCTATGAGGTAAACCATGACGGCACCGAGATCGCGGCGCCGGATGTCGAGCAGGCCATCGGGAACGGCATTTCGGAGGTCGCGCGCTCGGGTGGGGTGATCATCCAGCATCAGCGCAAGCTGCTGGGCGGCGACACGTCCCCCGGCTATCCCTGCCTGATCGCCTATGACAGTTACCGCCAGAGCCGCGATCCCGCGGAGCGGGCGGCGGTGAGCCAATGCCTCGATGCATCGGCCAAGCTGTTTCCCAACGAATCGCTGGTGCTGCAGGCGCAATCGTTCCTCGAACTGTCGCGGCCGCGCGGCAAGAGCCTGGTGCCGCTGACCCCGACCGCCAGGGGGCGCGATCTTGCAGAAGCTGCGTTGCGCAACAACGGAACATCGGCGCTGGCGCAGATCGCGGTGGCGCGCTCGGCCTGGGCGCGGGGCAACTGCCCGCGCGCGACCGCCTTTGCCCGCCGTGCGATCGAGAGCAATCCGCTCGAGCCTGATACGCTGGGCCTTGCGGGCAGCTTGTTGATGGCGTGCGGCGATTACACGGGCGCCGAACCCGTGCTAGAACGCGCAAGTGCGCTGAACGAACAGCCCGGGGGCTATCAGATCTCGTCGCTTGTGATCACGCGCGTC
The DNA here is from genome assembly GCA_001555775.1 of Acidovorax delafieldii. Taxonomy (GTDB): domain Bacteria; phylum Pseudomonadota; class Alphaproteobacteria; order Sphingomonadales; family Sphingomonadaceae; genus Blastomonas; species Blastomonas delafieldii_A. The sequence goes on from LSHP01000032.1 coordinate 31,612, forward strand.
ATCAACGGCAAGCGCGCCGAAGCGTTGCAACTCGCGCTGAGTGCGGAAAAGCCCGAACTGGAGACGCAGCCCAATTTCCTGCTCGGGCGCGCACTGGCACTGGCCGCCAACGGCCGCGTTGCGGAAGGCCGGGCCGATTGGCGCGCGCTGGAAAAGCTGGTGGGCGCGCCCTCCGGCGCCCCCGCCTCCGACGTGCTGGCGCGGTTCACCATTTCGCCCTTCTTCGCGCGCCGCATGCAGGCCGAGGCCGAGGCGACCGGGCTGGTCCCTGCGGCAGGCTGACGCGCCTGCAACCCCCGCACAGCACTGATCCCGATTAATGGGAAATTTTCCCAACAGTCAGCATTTGTTCATGTTCAACTTGGGCCTGAAAAAGCCTAAGTCGCTGGAATAGCGTGGTTTTCTCAGTTTGGCACGGCGTGTGCAAAGTATCTGGCATCTCCGGACACACCGACCGGAACCACCAGATACCCACGAAAGGACACCGCCATGACCCTCTTCTCGAACGCCCAGAGTCAGATCGCCGCCGTCGCTCTCGCCATCCTGACCTCCAGCCTGTTCATCGCCGCCAGCGTCGCTCCCGGCGTCGTCGCCTGATCCCCAGCCAGCACCTCAAACCGAAATCGAAAGGACCTTCCCCATGAACATCCTCGCCACCGCTCTCGCTTCGATCTGCTCGGTCATCCTGGTCGCAACCAGCGTCGGCCCCGGCATCATCGTCTGACCGCCCGTTCACTGTCATCTTTCAAGGAAAAGAAACAATGTCGCTCCAGCTTTCCAGCCAGATCGGTGCCGCCGCGCTCGCGATCCTGAGTTCGGCGCTGTTCCTCGCCGCGAGCATCGGCCCCGGCGCGATCGTCTGATCTTCAGGTGATCCGATCAGGCGGTCATCGCCGCCGCAAGCGCCCGGCCCGAGGCCCAGGCGCTTTCGATCCGGGGTCCGATCAGCCAGTCGCCGCTGACCCCCAGCCTCGAACCTTCATCCCACAGCATCGTCCGCGCCGCCGCGCCCGACAGCGCATAGCGCCAGCGATGCGCCTGCACGACCAGTGTTTCGGGAAGCGCCACACCTGTCGCCGCCGCCAGATCGGCGATCAGCGCCGCGATCACGCTGTCGGCCTCGTCCTCGAGATGCGCCGCCGACCAGGCGGGCGATCCCTGGATGACCCAGCTTTCCGGCCCCGTGCGCCCCGGCTTGGCGCTGTTGCGCGCCGCCCAGCCGATCGCGCCCATGTCGCGCAGGCAATCGGGACCGAAATCGACCCGTTCGGCAAAACTTGCCATGACCGTCCAGCACGGCTGCGATACCGTGGCCTCGGCCAGCGCCGCCCATTCGGGGGCATGGGAGGCAAGCAGCGGCGCGACCTGCTCTGCCGGAACCGCGACGATCGCGGTATCGAAACTCTCGCTGCCCGCATCGTGCTCGAACCGCCAACCCGCGCCCTCGCGCACGATCCGCTCGATCCGGCAGTTCCAGCGGACATCGTGCCCCGCCGCCTCGGCCTTGATGATCGCGTTCATGCCCGGGGTACCGACCCAGGCATTGTCGCCCGCCGCCGCCCAGCGCGCCGCGACGCCCTCGACCTCCCAGCGCGCGACCGTTTCGGCAAAACCGGCGTCCCGCACGGTGAAATATTGCGCGCCATGGTCGAAATACGCCATGCCCTGCCCGGTTTCGGTCCGGCGGGTGGACATCCGGCCGCCCGGGCCGCGCGCCTTGTCGAACAGCACGAGCGCGTGCCCGGCCTTTGCCAGCCCGCGCGCTGCGGTGAGCCCTGCCAGCCCGGCTCCGATGATTCCGATCTTCATGTGGTCAGCGCCTCAGCAGGAACACGGCATGTTCGGCGAGCAGATTGGCCATGCCGCGCGATGTCGGCTTGCCGCCCGACAGGAACCACGCGCCATCGCAGGTCCAGCCGCGCGCCGCGATCAGATCGCGGAAATCCTCGATGCTGACATGGTGGATATTGGGCGTGTCGTACCAGCTTTCGGGCAGCAGCCGGGTGACAGGCATCCGGCCTTGCGTCGCCAGCGACAGGCGGATGCGCCAGTGCGCGAAATTGGGGAAGCTGACGAACGCCTGCCGCCCGATACGCAGCAGCTGTTCGAGCACCAGATGCGGCGCGCGTGTCGTCTGCAGCGTCTGGCTGAGGATCGCGTAATCGACGCTGTCCGACGGATAATCGGCAAGATCGGTATCGGCATCGCCCTGGATCACCGAAAGGCCGCGGGCTACCGCCGCGCTCACGTTGGCCGGGTCGAGCTCGAGCCCGCGCGCGCGCACCTGGCGCGTGTCGCGCAGCGCCGCCATCAGCGCGCCGTCGCCGCACCCGATATCGAGCACGCGCGCGCCGGGCGTCACGTTCTCGGCGATGATCTGGAGGTCGGGGCGCAAACCGGTCACGCGTTCGCCCCCGCGCGCAGGAAACCATCGACGATGCGGTTCATTTCGGGGCATTCGAGCAGAAAGGCGTCATGGCCGAAGGGCGAGGACAGCTCGACAAAGCTCACCTCGGCCCCGGCGGCGTTGAGCGCGTGGACGATGCGGCGCGATTCCGCGGTGGGATAGAGCCAGTCCGTATCGAAGCTGATCAGGCAGAAGCGGGTCTTCGTGCCCATGAACGCTCTGGCGAGCACCCCGTCATAGGGCTCTGCGAGGTCGAAATAGTCCATCGCGCGCGTGATGTAGAGATAGCTGTTGGCATCGAACCGGTCGACGAAACTGATCCCCTGATGGCGCAGATAGCTCTGGACCTGGAAATCGGCATCGAAGCCGAAGCTGCTGCCGCTGCAATCCTGGTCGCTCTTGTCCTGCAGCCGCCGACCGAATTTCTCGGTGAGGCCCGCTTCGGAGAGGTACGTGATGTGCGCCGCCATGCGCGCCACGGCGAGGCCCGATGCGGGCACGTCGCCATCGGCATAATAGGCCCCCTTGCGCCAGCGCGGATCGGCCATGATCGCCTGGCGGCCGACCTCGTGAAACGCGATATTCTGCGCCGAGTGGCGTGCGGTCGAGGCAATGACGAGCGCGGCGCGGACACGGTCGGGATAGAGCACCGGCCAGCTGATCGCCTGCATGCCGCCCATCGATCCGCCGATGACGGCGGAGAGCACGGGAATGCCCAGATAATCGAGCAGCAGCGCCTGCGCGCGGACCATGTCGGCGATCGACAGCACCGGAAAGTCCATGCCCCATGGCTCGCCGGTCGCGGGATTGACCGTTGCCGGGCCCGAAGAGCCCATGCAGCTGCCGATGACATTGGCGCAGATGATGAAGTCGCGCGATGGATCGACGGGCTTTCCCTCCCCCACCAGCCGTTGCCACCAGCCGGGCTTGCCGGTGATCGGGTGCGTCGAGGCGACATACTGGTCGCCGGTCAGCGCATGGCAGATCAGGATCGCGTTGCTCTTGTCGGCGTTGAGGCTGCCATAGGTCTCGTACGCGATCTGCACCGGTGCGAGCGCGGCGCCGCAATCGAGCGGCAGCGGTCCGAGCAGCGTGATCCGCCGGTCGAGGCCGAAACGTTCGTCGGAAAGAGGGGCAGATGCGCTCGCCATGGGCCGCGGGCTTGGCGTCAAGCCGTGCGGCTGTCAATGGGGCGCGATGATCGCCGAGCGCGCGTCATGCCGCTCAGAACAGCCCCTCGATCTCGCCATCGGCATCGAGCCGTATCGCTTCGGCGGCGGGGACGCGCGGCAGCCCGGGCATGGTCATGATCTCGCCGCAGATCGCGACGACAAAGCCCGCGCCCGCGCTCAGCCGCACCTCGCGCACCGGCAGGACGTGGCCCGTCGGTGCGCCGAGCAGCGTCGGATCGGCGGAGAAGCTGTACTGCGTCTTGGCCATGCACGCCGGCAGATGGCCGTATCCCGCCTCTTCCCAGCGCTGGAGCTGCGCCAGCACGGCGGGCGTCGCCGAAACGCCCTCGGCGCGGTAGATGCGCTTTGCCACCGTCTCGATCTTGGCGATCAGCGGCAACGCATCGTCATACAGCGGCTTGAACTGCGCTCCGCCGCTGGCTGCGATGCGCGCGACCGCGTGTGCCAGCCCTTCCGCGCCCGCCCCGCCTTCGGCCCAGTGGCGACACAGATGCGCCTCGCAGCCCTGCGCCTCGGCCACTTCGCGCAGCACCGCGATCTCGGCCTCGCTGTCGCTGTGGAAATGGTTGATCGCGACGACGACGGGCACGCCGAACTGGCGCACATTCTCGATATGGCGGATCAGGTTGACGCTGCCGCGCCGTACCGCCTCGACATCCTCATGGCCGAGTTCGGCCTTGGCGACGCCGCCGTTCATCTTGAGCGCGCGCACCGTCGCCACGATCACCGCCGCCGCCGGATCGAGCCCGGCCTGGCGGCACTTGATGTCGAAGAATTTCTCCGCGCCCAGATCGGCGCCGAACCCGGCCTCGGTCACCACGAAATCGCCCAGCGCCAGCGCGGCGCGCGTCGCGATCACCGAATTGCAGCCATGCGCGATATTGGCGAACGGCCCGCCATGCAGCAGCGCGGGGTTGCCCTCGAGCGTCTGCACCAGATTGGGCTTGATCGCCTGGGCGAGCAGCACCGCCATCGCGCCTGCCGCCTTGAGGTCGCTCGCGGTCACTGGCTGGCGCTGGCGGGTATAACCGATGACGATGCGGCCCAGCCGTTCCTCCAGATCGTCAAGGTCGCGCGCCAGGCACAGGATCGCCATGACCTCGGACGCGACGGTGATGTCGAAGCCGCTTTCGCGCGGGAAGCCGTTGCCGACCCCGCCGGTCGACTGGACGATGGCGCGCAGCGCGCGGTCGTTGATGTCGAGCACCCGCCGCCAGACCACGCGGCGCACGTCGATATCGAGCGCATTGCCCCAGTATATGTGGTTGTCGATCATTGCGGCGAGCAGATTGTGCGCCGAGGTGATCGCGTGGAAATCGCCGGTAAAGTGCAGGTTGATGTCTTCCATCGGCCCGACCTGGGCATAGCCACCCCCGGTCGCGCCGCCCTTGGTGCCGAAACAGGGGCCGAGCGAGGGTTCGCGCAGTGCGAGCACTGCCTTGTGGCCGATCCGGTTGAGCGCATCGGCGAGCCCCACCGATGTCGTGGTCTTGCCCTCGCCGGCGGGCGTCGGATTGATCGCGGTGACCAGGATCAGCTTGCCCCTCGGCTCGGCGCCGTCGAGTCCCGCCGCCTTGAGGTCGATCTTGGCCTTGTAATGGCCATAAGGTTCGACCGCTGCATCTGGCAGCCCGAGCGTCTCGGCAATGGCGGAGATGCGCTGCAGGCTAGCGGCGCGCGAAATCTGAATATCGGTGAGCATCGGGCCTCGCGGGAACAAGCGTTGACCGATGGTGGTAGCGGTCATGCCGGTACAGGCAAGCGCCGATGATCAGCGGACGATGATTTCCACCCGGCGGTTGCCGCCATTCTCGGTCTCGTCGGGGGTGGGGAAGCGCAATTCGGTCTCGCCGCGTCCCGTCGTGGTGATGACCTCGGCCGGGAAGCCCAGCTGCACCAGCCGTTCCTTGATCTCGTCGGCGCGCTTCTGCGACAGGGTGAGGTTATACTCGGCCTTGCCGACAGTATCGGTATAGCCGATGATCTCGAGCTCCGCGCCGGGCCGCGCCCTGAAATGCTCGGCAAGAGCATCGATCATGCCTTCCGATCCTGGCGCCAGCACGGTCGTGTCGGGAATGAAATACATGGTGAAGCGCGCCGGTGGCGGCGGCAGATTGGCGATCAGGCTGCGCTCCTCCGGCTTGAGGGCCGCCTCGCCCACACCCTTGGGGCGCGGCGCACAGCCCGAAAGCCTGGTGCGGGTGAAAGATCCGGCAATGGTCAATCCGTCGGGATTGCCGCATTTCTCGTCGATCACCGCCAGTGCGCCCTCTTCCCCGCCTTCCTCGCTGCTGAGCAGCAGCAGCGAAGGCCCGGCACAGCCGGCCAGGGTCAGCGCGAGCAACGCGATCGAAAGCCCCCTTGCGCGCATCATTCGGGCACGTTGATGATGAAGCGGGTGCCGCGCACGCCGAGCAGCGAGGTGGGGGTGCGCACCTTCATCGCGTCCCGCCGCGACTTGGCGATCTGGCCCGAAACGACGCCCAGCGATCCGCGCTCCACCCGGGTCTCGAAGGCTCCCGAACGCGTGGTGCGGTCAAAGTCGAACTTATCGACCGCGATGCGGCTGTTGGGGCCGACCGAAAAGCGGGTGTTGTCGGCAAAGGCGACCGCGATCTGCCCGCCCTTGCCGGTGACGAGCACGTCGCCCGGCAGCAGTGACGTGCCCACCGCAGCGTTAATCCGCGTGCCCTTGCGCTCGATCTGCGCGGCGCCTGCGCTTTTCTTGACCCGGCCGATATCGGCCCAGGCGGGTTGAGCGGTCATGGCCAGCAGCGACAGTGTTACAAGCAGTACGCGTCTCATATTAGGCATCCCCACTTGCCCGCATGCATGGCATAACCTGCGCCATGACGTCGCGCAATTTCAATCCGTATCGCTGCGATCTGGACGGCAATGGTCCCGAATCGATACATCGCGCGGTCGCGCAGGCGCAGGCCTTTGCCGAGGAACATAGCCTGTCCCCCATGCTCGGCGCAAAGCTTGCCGTTCTGGTCGAAGAGGCTGTGACAAATGTTTACGAGCATGGCGCGGTGGAAGGGTCCCTGTCCGGCTGGCTGGACCTCTATCCGGACCCAGCGGGAATCTGCATCATCCTGGCCGACAATGGCCGCCCTTTCGACCCGCGCGAAGCTGATGAGATCGATGCGCCGAACGCGGAGCGCGGCGGCGGAGCCGGGCTCGCGATGATCCGCGCCTGGGCAGAGATTGCCGATTACCGGCGCGAGGACGGCTTCAACCTGCTCGAACTCGTGCTGCTCGGCTGAGCGTCGGCGCGGCAGGCGGCGTTCAGGTCTCTGCCACCAGCGGGTTGATCGCGCCCTTGAGCTGGCTGCGCTGGTCGATCAGCCGCGCCATCTCGCCCTCGCCGGTGCGCAGCCGTGTCGGGGTCGTGCCCGCAAACAGCTTCAGCTCGCGGATCATGTGCGACTGGTCGTAGAACGCGTCGCGCAGATAGTCTGCTTCGTCGGGTTCGGCATCGATCAGCGAACGCGCGGCGCGCAGCGCGCGATATTTGCGCGACAGATATTTGGGCGGCATCCCGTAAAGCTGTTTCACCCGGCGGGTCAGCTGACGTTCGGAAAGTTTGCTCTGAGCGTGCAGGTCGGTGACCATCGGCGATACGCTGGAGGCAAGCCAGGCATCGACCATGCGCGTGAACTCGACCATCTCGGGCGAGACCTGATCGACAAAGCCCTGGATGATCTCATCGGCCGCAGCCGTCATCTGCGGCAGGGTATCGAGAGTGCGCAGCAACGCCATGCGCTCTTCGATTCGCGGAAACACGGTGGCTGCAGGCACCACCTTGTCGACGAAATCGGCAGCGCTGGCATGGGTGAGGGCGCCCCATCCGGCGGCGGTAATGCCCATGCCGAACATGTGGAACGGCCCCTCGATCTCGAATCGCACCGCTGCCGTGGTCGGCCCGACCAGCACCGCCCCGGTGCACACGGTCGAACTGCCGTCGGGCATGTGCAGCGTCACGCGTCCGCCGGTGGCCATGCGCAGCTGTGCAATCGCCGCGCGCTCGCCGTCCACCACCAGAGGTTCGGGGCAGGTGAGGCGATAATAGACCGAGACGAACTCTCTCAGCGGTTCGCTGGGCAGCGCATATTCGAGATGTGGCATTGGCGACCCCAATCGGCCGTACGACAGGCGCGGCGTTTGCGCCGTCCTCCTCTCGCCGGATTTATCTTTCTGTCGACCCGGGCGAGGGTATAGCTCCAAATCGGACCAAAAAAAAGGCGACCCCGAAAAAATCAGGGTCGCCTGTTAGGAAAAGAACTCTCGGCGTCTCCGCCTTGAGCCCTTCGGGTCGCAAGGCGGTGTATAATCGCAAGCGAGTCAGGGCGATTGGACAGATTCGACATTCTGAAAAATCGTGCAAAATCGGGTGTCTGCCCTGAAACGCCGCAAAACCGGGGTTTTCAGCCGCCCGCCTGGATCCAGGCGTCGATCCGCTCCTCGAGCACCGTCAGCGGCACCGGTCCGCTCCGCAGAACGGCATCGTGGAACCGCGCGAAACTGAACTTCGGCCCCAGCGTCTTCTGCGCCTTGTCGCGCAGCTCCATGATCTTGAGCTTGCCGATCATGTACGCGGTCGCCTGGCCGGGATAGACGACATAACGCTCGATCGCCTTGGAGATGTCGCCTGGCGGATTGGGGGTGTTGTCGGTCAGATACTGGATCGCCTGCTCGCGGCTCCAGCGCTTGTGGTGAATGCCGGTATCGACCACCAGGCGGCAGGCGCGCCACAACTCCATGCCCAGTCGGCCGAAGTCCGAATAGGGGTCTTCGTAAAAGCCCATGTCCTTGCCCAGCTCTTCCGAATAGAGCCCCCAGCCTTCGGTATAGGCGGTGACCCCGCCAAAGCGCCGGAACGGCGGCAGGTCGCCCAGCTCGGTCTGAACCGCGCGCTGTAGGTGATGGCCGGGCAGGCCTTCGTGATAGGCTAGTGCCTCGAGCTCGGTCGAGGCCATGTCCTTGAGATTGTAGAGGTTCACATAATAGGTGCCGGGGCGCGAGCCGTCGGGCGCGGGGCTCTGGTAGAAGGCCTTGCCCGCCGATTTCTCGCGAAACGCCTCGACCGCCTTGACCGTCAGCGGGGCCTTGGGTAGCGTCGCGAAATAGTCGGGCAGCTTCGCCTGCATCGCTTTCAGCCTGGTATCGACCGTGGCGAGATAGTCCTCGCGCGTCTTGAAATAGAAGCGGTCGTCGGTGCGGACAAAGGCGAAGAACTCCTGCAGGCTGCCCTTGAACCCGACCTTCTTCATGATCTCGCGCATTTCCCCGTGGATGCGCGCGACATTGTCGAGCCCGATCTGGTGAATCTGGTCGGCGCTAAGATCGGTCGTGGTGTAATTGGCGAGCAACTGGGTGTAATAGGCGCCGCCGTCCTTGAGCCGCCAGATGCCGTCCTCGGTCGGCGCGATGGCCTGTTGCCGCTCCATCTCGGCGATCAGCCGCTGATAGGCGGGCTTGACGCTGGTGGTGAGCGCCTGTCGCCCCGCCTCGATCAGCGCGGCCTTTTCCGGTGCGGCAATGTCGAGCGCCTCGACCTTCTTGGTCAGGTCCGCAAGCAACGTCGACGGCGCGCCCTCATTGAACGGCGCGCCCTTGATGACGTTGCGCGCATCGTCGAGGACGAAAGGATAGACCCATTTCGGCGGCATAACGCCCGCTTCCGAGCGTTGCCTGGATTCGGCGACCAGCGCATCCATCTGCGGCCCCATGCCCTGCAGCCGCTGGACATAGGCCTCGGCGTCCTGCTTGCTCTTGACGCTGTGGATGTTGATCAGGAACGCGGGCATCTGGCTCTGCGCGCCGTTCATCTGGTCGAAGATATACTCGTTCTTGCGATAGGGGTGCGCGCGCGCCGACCGCTCGGCCTGATATTCGAACAGGCGGTAGCTAAGCCGGTCCTCGGGCGAGAGCTTCGCAGGGTCGAACCGCGCCTTCATCGTCGCCAGCGCCTTCTGGCCGCGTGCGAAGGCCGCGGCCTCGGCGGCATCCGAGGGGTCGTTCCACTTGCCGTAATCACCGTCGCGAATGCCGCGATAGGCCTTGCCCTGCGGCGCGGCGGCGAGATTCTCGGCATCGACCTGGTCGAAGAAGGCCTTGAGTTCGGCGTTCTGCGCAGCGGCCTCGGCGGGCGCGCTCTGGGCGCTGGCGGAGACGGTCAAGGCAAGCGGACTGGCCGCGAGAAAAAGGGCAAGGGCGATCGGGCGTAGGGTCATGAAGCGGTTTTCCGTTATGTCGTGCAGGGTTAATGGCGAAGCTATCGGGAGTTACCGCATACGTAAACCGTCTCGCCGCCGCTTGACCATCGGCCCGTCGCAAAGCCATAGGGCGACATGCTGTTCTCGCTCGCCCGGCCCGCCCTTTTCCTGCTCGATGGCGAGGATGCCCATCGGCTGACCATCGCGGGCCTCCGCCTGCTGCCCGCCTCCGCGCCGCCCAGGCCCGATCCGGTGCTGGCGATGCGCGTTGCCGGACTCGATTTTCCGACACCGGTGGGGCTTGCGCCCGGCTTCGACAAGAATGCGCAAGCGCCGCACGCGATGTTCGGCTTCGGCTTCGGTTTCGTCGAGATCGGCACGGTGACACCGCTGCCCCAGGCGGGCAATCCGCGCCCCAGGCTGTTCCGGCTTGCCGAAGACAAGGCGGTGATCAACCGCATGGGCTTCAACAATCACGGCGCGGAGGCCGTTGTCGCGCGGCTGAAGGCCGGGCAGGGGCGTGCCGGGATCATCGGCGTCAATATCGGCGCGAACAAGGATTCGGCCGATCGCATCGCCGATTATGCGATGATGACGCGGACGATGGCGCCGCTCGCGCGCTATCTCACGGTCAACATTTCCTCGCCCAACACGCCGGGCCTGCGCGCGCTGCAGGACGCCGGTGCCCTGTCCGACCTGCTCGATGCGGTGACCGAGGCGCGGGGCAGTCACGGCTGCCCGGTGTTCCTCAAGCTCGCGCCCGATCTGGAGGCAGCGGATATCGACGACATCACCCGCATCGCGATCGACAAAAGGCTCGACGCATTGATCGTGTCGAACACCACGATCTCGCGGCCCGCCTTGCGCTCTCGCCATGCTGGCGAGGCCGGCGGGCTTTCGGGCGCGCCGTTGCGCGACCTGGCGCAGCAGCGGCTCAAGGATTTCCGCTCGGCCAGCGGCGGCGCGATCCCGCTGATCGGCGTCGGCGGCATCGCGAGTGCCGACGACGCCTATGCCCGCATCCGCGCCGGGGCCTCGCTGGTGCAGCTCTATTCGGCATTGGTCTATGAGGGACCGGGGCTCGCCGCGCGAATCAACCGGGGGCTGGAGGCGCTGCTCCAGCGCGATGGCTTTGCGACTTTGAGCGAGGCAGTCGGCGCTGGCTGAAGGTTTTAGGGGGCACGCGAAGACGCGAAGGATCCTCGTCTTCCGGCGAATGCCGGGATCCAGAGGCAATGTCGAACTGTCGGACTCCTGGGCTCCGGCTTTCGCCGGAGAACGGAAAGCTCAGAACAGCTTCGCGCCTTCGCGACTGTGCGCGAAACCCCGCGAAACTGTCCGAATTGATCGATTGGGTCGATCAATAGGCGGCAAATCTCTCATTGGCGTTCTCAATTGCAAATGATTATCAATACTCTTGTTGACCCGACAGGAGCCATGCCATGCCCCGCGATCTTGCCAAGACCCTGAGCTATCTTGCGGTGCATCTCACCGTGGGTTTCTCGGTCGCCTATGCCTTCACCGGATCGATCGAGATCGCCAGCGGCCTCGCGATCATCGAGCCGATGATCAACGCGGTCGCATTCTTCTTCCACGAGAAACTCTGGGCGGGCCGGTCGTCGGGCGCGGTTCTGCTGCCCAGCTGATGCGGTGCTTGCCGCATCGCACCATGCCAGTATAACGCTTGGCATGAGCTTCATCTCCCGCACCTTCGTTGCCGCCGCCGCGCTGGCTTTGTCCTCGCTCTCGATCGCCTGCCATGCGCAGAGCACGCCGCCCGCCGATACCTCCGCTACTGCGCCGCTCGGCAAGGGCGTGGTCTCCTCGGCCGATCCGCGCGCAACGGCGGCCGGGCAGGAGATGCTGCGCAAGGGCGGGTCTGCTGCAGATGCCGCGATGGCGATGATGCTCGCGCTGACCGTGGTCGAACCGCAAAGCTCCGGCATCGGCGGCGGCGGGCTGCTCCTCCACCATGACGCGGCAACGGGCACGCTTGCGACCATCGATGGGCGCGAGATGGCCCCGGCCTCGGCGAGCGAGCAGTTGCTGCTCGGCGCAGACGGCAAGCCTTTGCCGTTCATCGAAGCGTTCCAGGGTGGGCGCAGCGTCGGCGTGCCGGGCAATATCCGGCTTATGGCGATGACGCACGCCAAATGGGGCAAGCTGCCCTGGGCCGATCTGTTCGGTCCCGCGATCAAGCTCGCGGAAGAGGGCTTTGTCGTCAACGACGCGCTCGCCAGGGCGCTGGCGCGGCTCGCGCCGATCTGGGCGCGCTTCCCCGATGCGCGCGCGATCTACTGGAACGCGACCGGACCCAAGACCGTCGGCGACCGCGTCACCAATCCCGCGCTCGCCGAGCTGCTCCGCGCGGTGGCCAAGCAGGGCCCCGATGCCTTCTATACCGGCAAGCACGGGCAGGCGCTGGTCGATGCGGTGAGCAAGGCCAGCGTCAATCCGGTGGCGATGACGCTGGCGGACCTTGCCGCGTACAAGGCCAAGGAGCGCCGGCCGGTCTGCTCGCGCTATCGCGGCTACAAGATCTGCGGCATGGGTCCGCCCTCCTCGGGCGCGACCACGGTGCAGCAGATCCTGGGCATGCTCGAGCCGCACGATATCGGCGCGATGGGCCCGGATAATGCCAAGACCTGGCACCTGATCGGCGAGGCGATGCAGCTCGCCTATGCCGATCGCGAGAGCTATCTGGGCGATGCCGACTTTGTTTCGGTGCCGGTCAACGGCCTGCTCGATCCGGCCTATGTGAAGTCGCGCGCGGCGCTGATTGATCCGGACAAGGCGCTGAACAAGTATGAGGCCGGCACCCCGCCGGGGTCCGAGCCGCGAACCGCCGCATTGTCGAGCGAGGTCGCCGGTACCACCCATTTCGTCGCGGTCGATGGCGCGGGCAATATCGTCAGCATGACATCGACCGTCGAAGGCCCGTTCGGTAGCCAGCTGATCGCGAACGGCTATTTTCTCAACAACGAGCTGACCGACTTCACCTTCGCGCCCGAAAAGGACGGCAAAAAGGTGGCCAACCGCGTGCAGCCGGGCAAACGGCCCTTGTCGTCGATGTCGCCGCATATCGTCTATGATGCTCAGGATCGCCCGGTGCTTGCCGTCGGTTCGGCGGGCGGCAAGCGTATCATCATGCACGTCACAAAGGCGCTGATCGGGGTGATCGATTTCAAGCTGCCTGCGGGCGAGGCGCTGGCCCTGCCCAATATCTATTTCGGAAACGGCTCGCTGATCGTCGAGGGCAAGACGCCCTTGGGCGGCATGAACGAGGCGCTCGCCGCTTTCGGTCAGCCAGTGGTCGTTGACGAGCTGGGATCGAAGCTCAACGCCGCGCAGTTCAACGGCAAGGGCTGGACCGGCTATGCCGATCCGCGCAGCCCGGGCGTCGCGCTCGCCGAATGACCGCCTGATCCTGGGGCCAGCGCTTTCGACCAAGGCGGCGCGGGCTTCGACCAGCACAAGGCCGCGGGGCAGACAGGCGGGTCATCGCAGGTTAAGACTGGCTGTGATGAAACTTTCCGTTCCCCGCGCCATAACCC
>LSHP01000033.1 GCA_001555775.1 Acidovorax delafieldii
GGGGAGGGGAGAGCGCAGCACCGGAAATTCTCCCGCCGCTCACTTCCCATTCACCAAAGCATCGCTATATGGGTTCCTGCCGGTTCGTCCGGCTATGACGATAAATTGCGGCGTGCAATAGGCACAGCGGACCCGGGGGCGGTACCCGGCGGCTCCACCATGAACCCCGTGAAGACGGGGCTTTTGACGGGGCCGAACTAGGATCGACGTGTGTTGAAAAGCGGTGTTTTCGTCCGGGCTGAGTAACCCGTTAAAGGCTCAAAACTCATAAGTGCCAATGACAATGACGCACTCGCCCTTGCTGCCTAATTCAGCGGCCTAACGGCCAAGAATAAGGAAGTAAGAGCGCGGTTGAACCCACCGGGCAACAGAAGCGGAGTTCAGCGGTTTGGAGAGCACCGGGCAACAGAAGCTCTCCACCTTGCCACATCGCTATTCGGGCCCGTACGCCTTCTGGTAATCGATCGCGTCGAGCATCTTCGCGCCTGCCATGAACACCGCGCCGGTGCAGGCGACGAACAGCAGCCAGCCGCCATAGCCGGGATATTGATCGAGATAGAGCTTGCCGCGCTCGCAGGCCCCCAGCGCCAGGGCATAGGTGATCAGATACACCTCGAACTTGGTCTTGATGATGAAGAGGCGACGGATCTTCTCGAACATGGGCATTCCCCCGCAAGCCCTGTGCCAAGGGCGGTTTTCTGCCGCAGACGATAGTTAAGAAAGGGTTAAGCTGTAAAGCCTGCCGACAGGTCAGGCGAGCGCGGAAAGATCGAGCGCATCGAGCAGCGCGCGCCGCGCTGCGCCTACCGTTTCGGCCAGCGCAGGGTCGACGAGATCGCCCGGCGTAATCCGCTCGGGCCAGTGCGCGGCGATGATCTTCTCGATCGCATCGAGCCTTTCGGGCGTCGCGATGAAGCGCGGATCGACCGTCGCGGGATCGGCCACGACGCGCAGCCTCAGGCAGGCCGGGCCACCGCCATTGGCCATCGACTGGCGCACATTGACCGGCACGAGCCGCCGGATCGGCCCGTTGCCCGCGACCATCGCCTCGAGCCACTGCCACACGGCCGGCACCTCCTGCGATTCGCTCGGCAGCACCAGGGCCTGGCCACCATCGGGCAGCGTGACGAGCTGGGCGTTGAACAGATAGCTCCTGATGGCATCGGCGAGCGACACCGCGCTCGCGGGCACCTCTACGATCTGCACCGCGGGAAATGCCGCGCGGATCGCGGCATAGGCGGTCTCGCGGTCCTCGAACGCCTGTTCGTGCGCGAGCAGCACGCTCTCGTTGGCGACCGCGACGACATCATTGTGGAAGGCTCCGGCAGCAATCGCGGTCTCGCTCTGCTGGATGAAGAGGGTGCGATCCGCTGCCAGTCCGTGCGCCCGCGCAATCGCCTTGCCCGCCTCGACATGCTGGCGTGCGGGGAAGGGGCCGCCCGTCTTGCCATAGACGAAAATCTCGACGCCCTTGCTGTCGTGCCGCTCGCACAGCCGCATGTGGTTGGCCGCGCCCTCGTCGCCGAACGGGGCGGGGACCGGGCCGTGCACCGCAAAATGGCGCTCGTCGGCAAAGGCGAGTTGCAGCTGCGCCAGCGTGCCCGTCCATTCATGGCTGCGATGCGGCATGGTCACGAGGTTCGCGACAGTCAGGTGGCAGCGGCCATCGACGGTATCCGGGGCAGGGGAGACCGTCGCGGCATTGGCCGCCCACATCGAGGAGGCGGAAAAGCTGGCGGCGCGCAGATGCGGCTCGGCGCTGGCGACATCGGTGGCGAGGCTCTCCAGCCAGGCTGTATTCGGCCGGTCGAGCGGCATGAAAAAGCCCTGCGTCAGACCGAGCGCCATATTCGCGCGCATTTTGGCGACACCCTGCAGCGCCGCCGCGCGTGGTTCGCTGACCGAACCGGCGTTATTGGCCGAGGCGATATTGCCGAGGCTGAGGCCCGCATAATTGTGGCTGGGGCCGATGATTCCGTCGAAATTGATCTCGGTGAGCATCTCTCGTCCTGTCCTAAATTCTTCTCCCTTGAAGGGAGAAGGATACGAAGCCTTACCAGCTTGCTGGTTAGGCGGAGTTGGATGAGGGTGTCGCTCGCTACTGGCGGCGTATTCTCACCCTCACCCAGCTGCGACTAATTCGCTTTGCTCATAAGTCTCCGCAGCCCTCTCCCCTCTTGGGGAGAGGGGTGTTGTGTTCCTATCTCTCGATCCAGCGCACTTCATCGCCCGCGCTGACACGCAACATCTCTGCCGTCTTCGCTTCCAGCGTCACACCGTCCTCGCCATCGGCCACCTTGCCATAGGCGCAGCGGAAATCGGCGAGGCGGCCCGAGGCGACCAGCGACATGGTGCCACCTTCACCCATCGCGGCAACCTTGGCATCGCGCGCGTTGCGGATCGAATGGACCTGATCGGTGCGGGCGGTCATGGTCGGGCCGCCATCGAAGATGTCGACATAATTTTCGTGCGCAAAGCCTTCATTTTCCAGCATGCGCATCGCAGCACGACCGCTGACATTGGGGCGGCCGAGCACATGGCGTGCGCTGTCGCTGAGCATCGCGACATAGACCGGGTGCTTGGGCATTAGATCGGCGATGAACTGGTTGCCGTGCAGCGCATTGAACGTGTCGGCCTCGTCAAAGCTCATCCCGAAGAACCGTCCGGCGATGCTGTCCCAGAAGGGCGAATCTCCGGCATCGTCGATGATCCCGCGCAGTTCGGCAAGGATGCGGTCGGCAAAGCGCGCGCGGTGCAGCCCGATGAACAGATAGCGGCTGCGCGCGAGCAGCATGCCGAGGCCCCCTGCGCGCTCGTTCGGGTGCAGGAACAGCCCGCCGACCTCGCTCGATCCTTCCAGATCGGTGACCAGGCTCAATATCTCGGCGCGAAACGTGCGGCCGAGTTCGGCGCTGTGCTGGGTCAGCGTGCTGAGGCGATAGCTGTAGAACGGCCATTTCTGCCCCACCTGGGTGAGCAGCTGGCAGGTGCCCCGGATCTCGCCCGTCTCGGTATTCTCGAGCACCAGCACGAACAGCTCGTCGCGCAAATCGTCGTCCGCGCGCGCAAAGCACGTCGTCGACCGCTCGATCTTGCCCTCGAGCGACTTGCGGTCGGCGGGCAGGTTGGTGAACCCCCCGCCGGTCAGCTTGGCCATCTCGTAGATTGCCTGCAAATCGTCGGGCATCGCCGCCCGGATGACAAAGCTCATAACCCCCTCTTTTCGGCAAGCCGCAATATGGTGAGTGCCGAGAGCCGGGCGCGTTCTGCCAGGCTGTCGGCGATCAGGAATTCGTCGGCGCTGTGGATCGCGCCGCCGCGCACGCCCATGGTGTCGACCACGGGCACGCCGCACGCCGCGATATTGTTGCCATCGCACACCCCGCCGGTGCCGCGCCAGGATATGTCGAGCCCCAGCGCCGCGCCGCAATCCTTGACCAGCCCGAACAGTTTTTCCGCGCCCGGATCGATCGGCTTGGGCGGGCGGCCGAAGCTGCCATGGACATGCACGCCGACCTCGTGCGCTGCGGCGATCTCGTCGGCGAGCCGGTGCAGCGCTTCTTCGGCAAAGGCTTGCATCTCAAGGCTTTGCGGGCGGAAGTTGACGCGCACTATCGCGTGATCGGGCACGACATTGTTGGCGCTGCCGCCGTCGATCTTGGCGGGGTTCACCGACAGGCCGTCGCGGGTCAGTGCCTTCAGCCGTACCGCGAGATCGGCTGCAGCGACCAGCGCGTTGCGGCCCTCGTGCGGATTGCGCCCGGCATGGGCGGAGCGGCCGGTGACGATGATCGAGAAATTGCCCGATCCGCCGCGCTCGCCCGCCAGCGTGCCATCGGGCAGGGCCGGTTCATAGGTCAGCGCGGCCGCCTTGCCTGCCGCGAGCCCGGCGATCAGCGGCGCGGACGAGGCGGAACCCACCTCCTCGTCGCTGTTGATCAGCACGTCATAGCCGATGGTCGCGCCGAGCGGCGAGCTCTCGACGGCCTGCAGCGCGGCGAGCATGACCGCGATCCCGCCCTTCATGTCCGCGACGCCGGGGCCGTTCAGCACGCCCGGCTCGAGCCAGGTCAGGCTCTGGAACGGATGATCGGCGGGGAATACCGTGTCCATGTGCCCGGTGAGCAGCAGCCGCAGGTTCGCGCCGGGGCGCACCGAGACGACCAGATGCTGTCCGCGCTCGATCGTGTCGATACTGCCATCGGCGCGCACCGCCTCGACCGGCGCGCCATCGACCAGCCGGACCTCGCCAGGCAGTACGGAAAAACTCTCGGCGAGCAGCGCGGCGGTCTGGGCCAGCCCGGCCAGATTGCCCGATCCGCTGTTGATCGCCGCCCAATGCTCGAGCTGTGCGAGCATCGCAGCCTGGTCGATCCGCTCCAGACAGGCGATTTCGGATGCGGTCAGGCTGGCAGGGCTGGTCGTCATCCGCCACCTCTTAGCCGGGTTGGAGGCATCCCGCCACCCGTAGCAGGCGAAACCGGATTGCCTTATCCGCCTTGCCTTGCCATAGGCTGTCGGCCATTCCTCCCCGGGAAACTCTGCCACCACGCGCGCCTGTCGCCGGGGTGATCTTGATCAAGCAAAGAGGACCGGGAATGAGCGAATATCTCCAGAGCAACGGCATCAGCATCGATTCCGCGCTGCACGGCTTTGTCACCGAATCGGTGCTGGCCCCGCTGGCGTTGGATGCGGACCGCTTCTGGGCGGATCTCGCCGCTCTGCTCGAGCGTTTCGTACCTGTGAACCGCAAGCTGCTGGAAAAGCGCGACGATCTGCAGGCAAAGATCGATGACTGGCACCGCGCGCGCAAGGGCCAGCCGGTGAACGCCATGGAGTATCGCACTTTCCTGTACGACATCGGCTATCTGGTGACCGAGCCGCAGCCGTTCGCCATCGGCACGCAGAATGTCGATCCCGAGATTGCAACCATGGCAGGCCCGCAGCTCGTCGTGCCGTCGCTCAACGACCGCTTCGTCCTCAATGCCGCCAATGCACGCTGGGGCAGCCTTTACGACGCCTATTACGGCACCGATGCGCTCGATGCCGCCCCGGCCCAGCCCGGCGGCTATGATCCGGTGCGCGGTGCTGCGGTGGTCAAGGCGGCCAAGGCGTTTCTCGACGAGGCGGTCCCGCTCGCGCAAGGAAGCTGGGCGGATTATGCCGGTGGCACGCCTGCGCTTGCCGACCCCGCGCAGCTTGTCGGCACGCGCGGAGCCAGTCTGCTGCTCAAGCATAACGGCCTGCATATCGAGATCGTGATCGATCCTGCGCACCCGATCGGCAAGGATGATCCGGCGGGGATTGCCGATGTGCTGCTCGAGGCTGCGCTCACCACCATCATCGACATGGAGGATTCGGTCGCGGCAGTCGATGCCGAGGACAAGATCCTCGCCTACACCAACTGGCTGGGCCTGATGCGCGGCGACCTGGAGGCGAGCTTCCCCAAGGGCGGCAAGACGCTGACCCGCGCGCTCGAGCCGGACCGCGACTATCTCGCGCCCGATGGCACCGCGTTCACTCTGCCGGGGCGCAGCGTGCTGTTCGTACGCAATGTCGGGCATCTGATGACCAATCCGGCGGTGCTGCTCGCCGACGGATCGGAAGCGCCCGAGGGCATTCTGGATGCGGTCTTTACCAGCGCGATCGGCATGCACGATCTGAACGGCCTCGGCCGCTTCCGCAACAGCCGCACAGGCTCCATCTATATCGTCAAACCCAAGATGCACGGGCCGGAGGAATGCGCGTTCACCAACGAGCTGTTCAACGCGGTCGAGGACATGCTGGGCCTCCAGCGCCACACGATCAAGGTCGGCGTGATGGACGAGGAGCGCCGTACCTCGGCGAATCTCGCCGCGTGCATTCATGCGGTGAAGGACCGGATCGTGTTCATCAACACCGGGTTCCTCGACCGCACCGGCGACGAGATCCACACCTCGATGCAGGCGGGCGCGATGATCCGCAAGGGCGACATGAAGACCTCGGACTGGATCAAGTCCTACGAGGCGCGCAATGTCGGCATCGGCCTCAAATGCGGGCTCGACGGCAAGGCGCAGATCGGGAAGGGCATGTGGGCCGCTCCCGACATGATGCGCGACATGATGGAGCAGAAGATCGGCCATCCGCTGACCGGCGCGAATACCGCCTGGGTGCCGTCACCCACCGCCGCGACGCTGCACGCGATGCACTATCACAAGGTCGATGTCTTCGCGCGCCGCGCCGAGATCGCGAGCCAGCCGGTGCCGACGCTCGAGCCGCTGCTCAACGTGCCTCTCGCCGCAGGGCAGAACTGGTCGCCCGAGGACATCCGCGCCGAGCTCGACAATAATGCGCAAGGGATTCTGGGCTATGTGGTGCGCTGGGTCGATCAGGGCATCGGCTGTTCGAAGGTGCCCGACATTCACGATGTCGGCCTGATGGAAGACCGTGCGACGCTGCGCATCTCGTCCCAAGCGCTCGCCAACTGGCTGCTGCACGGCGTGTGCACGGCTGAAGAGGTGGACGAGGCGCTGCTGCGCATGGCGGCCAAGGTCGATGCGCAGAATGCGGGCGATCCGCTTTACCGGCCGATGGCGGACAATCCGGAAGGCTCGTTCGCCTTCCAGGCCGCGCGCGATCTGGTGTTCAAGGGTATCGAGCAGCCGAGCGGTTACACCGAGCCGCTGCTGCATGCTTATCGCCAGAAGGTGAAGGCGGCGAGTTGAAGCCGTCCTAAACAATTTCTCGTCATTCCCGCGAAGGCGGGAATCCGGCTTTTTTGCAGACCTGAGTCAGATAGCGGGACCCCCGCCTTCGCGGGGGTGACGATTATGGCTTAGCCTGGAGCCTGACCTGGCTCCTATGCCTCAACCGCATCCAGATGCGCGCGGATGGCGGCGAGGCTCTCGTCGAGATGGCTGAGCAGGAACAGGTGCCCGCCATCCTCGATGATCTTGAGTTCCGAATTGGGGATCAGCGTCTTGAGGATATGCCCGTTGGCGACCGGCACGATCTGGTCGTCGCCGCCCATCAGCACCAAAGTCGGCTTGTTCATGAACGGCAGGAAGGGCGCGCTGGTCCAGCCGATCATCGCGAGCAGCTGGTAGAAATAGCCGATCTTGGACGGCGGGGTAATGCGCCCGGTATGGCCGCTCGCGCCCTCGGTCGAGCCGCCATAGAGCGTCGCGAAATGCTTCTCCATATAGCTGGGGTCGATATAGCGACGCGGATCGGCCATCTTGCTCAAGGCTGAGATATTGCCGGGGATCATGAACATCCCCGCGGTGGTCGCGGCGAGCACCAGCCGGTTGACGTTGCCCGAATGCTGGAGCGCGAAATGCTGCGCCATCGCGCCGCCCCAGCTCACCCCCATCACGTCGACCGTCTCGATGCCGAACCGATCGAGCAGCAGCCAGGCGATGCGTGCCATCAAGAATGCATTGTAAGGCACGCGCGGATCGGGCGAACCGCCGACGCCGGGCATGTCGAAGGTGATGAACGGCCGTTCCTCGAGCAGATCGGCAAAGGGGGCCACAGCCTCCATGTTCGCGCCGATACCGTTGAAGAACAGCAGCGGCGGCTTGGTCAGCCCCTCGTCGAAGCGCCAGCGCGCGACGCGCAGGGTACGGCCATCGACCTGCTCCATGGTGATTTCGGGCCCGGTGGCGGCGGTAGATTTGAACTGGGTGGCCAAGAAGAATTCCGATCTGTGCGTATTTCGTCGGTGCGATCCTCCCCGTTACGGGGAGGATTTGAAGGTCTCACTCCAGTACATACAGGCCCGGCGCGGGTTCCAGCGCGGGATGCTTCTTGCTGCCGGTTGCGGCGGGCGCTGGCACCTTGTCGCCCGAGCGCGCCTGGACCCATTCCATCCAGTAAGGCCACCAGCTGCCCTTGACCTCTTCGGCCTTGGCCAGCCAGTCGTCGACATCGGCCGGGGTCTTGCCCGCCTTGGTCGGCGTGTTGCCCTTCATCTTGAAATATTTCGCCTTGGGGTTGGTCGGCGGGTTGAGGATCGCCTGCATGTGCCCCGATTGCGACAGGATGAAGTCGATATTCTTCGATCCGAACAGCTGGGTCGAACGATAGCAGGCGCGCCACGGTGTGATATGGTCGGTCACGCCGCCCAGGATGAACAGGTCGTTGGTCACCTTGGACAGATCGATCCTGTGTCCGACCATCTCGACCTCGCCCTTGCGGGTGAAGGCGAGCGTTTCATAGATGTGCAGGAAATCGCCCATCAGGCTGGCCGACAGGTTGGTGGCATCGGCATTCCAGAACAATACGTCGAACGCGGGCGGGTCCTCACCCATCAGATAGTTGTTGATGACATAGTTCCAGATCAGGTCATTGGGCCGCAGCCAGGCAAAGCCGCGCGACAGGTCGCTGCCCTTGATCACGCCCTTGCGTGCTGCGCGCTGCTTGGCGAGCGCCAGGCCATTGTCGCTCATCAGCGATCCCGCCTCGATATCGGTCTGTTTGGGGTGCAGCACGCACACCATCAGCGTCACCGATCCAATCCGGTCATCGCCCGAGGCCTGCAGCTTGGATACCAGCATCGCCAGCGTCTGCCCGCCCGAACAGCCGCCCGAGACGTTGACCTTTTTCGATCCGGTAATCTCGCACACCACGTCGAGCGCGCGGGTGCAGGCGGCGATATAGTCCGCCATCGCCCAGGCGCCGTGTTCCTTTTGCGGGTTGCGCCACGAGATGACGAAGGTCTGGATGCCATTGTCGACCTGCCACTTCACCACCGATTTCTCGGGCGACAGGTCGTTGATGTACATCTTGTTGATCTGCGGCGGGATGGTCAGCTGCGGGATCGCGTAGACCTCGTCCGTCGTCGGAGCGTACTGGATCAGTTCCATGATCTCGTCGCGATAGACGACATTGCCCTTCGAGGTCGCGACATTCTCGCCCAGCGTGAACGGCTTCTTGTCGACCTGGCTGACCATGCCGTCATTATAGACCATGTCGTTATAGGCGTTCTTCAGCCCCTTGAGCAGCGACAGCCCGCCCGAATCGACGATGCGCTTCTGCGCGGTCGGGTTGCCAATCAGGCTGTTGGTGGGGGCGAGCGCATCGATGATGATCGCGGAGATGAAATTCGCGCGGTCGCGCTCCAGCGCATCGAGTTCGAGCTCGTCGATCCAGCTTTTCATGCCCTTCTGCACGGCCAGATAATATTGCGCGCCGGCCTTGAAGAACGGGTTGAACCGCCAGGCGGGGTCCATGAAGCGCTTGTCCTTGGGATCGGGCGACAATTCAGACTGGCCCATCATGATCTTGACGACATCTTCGGAAAACGCCTGCGCGTGCCGCATCGTGCGCGCCGGGTCGCTGGCGGTTTCGCGCAACAACAGGCCGATCGCGCCGATGAAATCCTCGCGCGCCAGCCCCATCAGCGGTCCCAGCGCCGTGGTGGACTGAGCGGCTTCGTCGACGAGATCCGGGGTGTCACCTGCCATAGACTGTCTCTCCCAAAAATGGCTTGCCGCCCCGTTCATGCGGGGTCGGTCGGGGAGCACAGTATAGCGCGGCCGCGGCGTGCACAATGGCCGCGATTTCCGGTGTCAGAGCAGGGCGTCGATCGACCGGGCCAAGTCGATGTCGCGCTGCGACAGCCCATCGGCGTCGTGCGTCGTCAGCAATATGTCGACCCGGTTATAGACGTTCGACCATTCGGGATGATGGTCGGCCTTTTCGGCAAGGATCGCGACGCTGGTCATGAAGCCGAAGGCGCGCGCGAAATCGTCGAACGTGAAGCGGCGGGTAATGCCGTCGCGCACCGGTTCGTGCGTCCATTCGGGCAGGCTGGCGAGCGCCTCGGCGCGTTCGGCGCCTTCCAGTTTGCGGACCATCATCGTCTCCTCTTGGCAGCGGGCGGCAAATGCGCCATCCGGGGGCAGATGGCGCAACATGCTGCAATATCCAAGGGCTTTGAGAGCAGCGCCGCGCTGGAATGCGTGAGCCTTGCGTGCTTGCGCGGTGGGCGTATCCTGTTTCGCGGGGTTTCACTGAAGCTCGCGGCAGGGGAGGCGTTGCATGTCACGGGCCCCAATGGACTCGGAAAATCGAGCCTGATCCGCGTCATCGCCGGTTTGCTGCCGGCCTATGCGGGCGAGGTCAAGGCGACCGGGCGCATGGCGCTGGCCGACGAGAAGGTCGCACTCGATGCCGGGCAACCGCTGGCCCGCGCGCTCGGGCACTGGGCGAGGCTCGACGGCAGCGCCGATGGCGATATTTCGGAAGCGCTCGCAGCCGTAGATCTCGCGCATCTCGCCGATGTGCCGGTGCGCTTCCTCTCGACCGGACAGCGCAAGCGTGCGCTGCTTGCGCGGATCAGCCTGTCGCGCGCGGGCATCTGGCTGCTCGACGAGCCTGCCAACGGTCTCGACACCGCATCGATCACGCGGCTGGGCGATCTGATGGCGCAGCATCGCGAAGCGGGCGGCATCGTGCTCGCCGCCTCGCACCAGCCGCTGCCGCTCGACGGCGCGCAGACGCTGCCACTCGCCGATTTCGTGCCCGCATCCGTGCTGGATGACCCCGCATGATCGGCGCACTCGGCACGCTCGTCCGCCGCGAACTCATGCTGGCCTTCGGGCTCGGTGGCGGCGCGCGCGGGAGCGCCGGGTTCGTGATGCCGATCATCTTCTTCCTGGCGGTGGCGACCATCTATCCGTTCGCGGTGGGGCCGGATGCACAGCTGCTCGGGCGTACCGGCGGCGGGGTGATCTGGGTCGCGGCGCTGCTCGCCAGCATCCTGCCGATCGACCGGCTGGTCCAGGCCGATGTCGATCAGGGGATGATTGACCAATATGTCGTGCGCGGCCTGTCCGAGGAGCTGATCGCGCTCGCCAAGACCGTCGGGCACTGGCTGAGCTTCGGCCCGCCGCTGATGCTCGCCGCGATCATTTCCGCTGGGCTGCTGGGGCAGAGCGCGGAGCAGCTGATCATTGTCGAGATCGGATTGGCCTGCGCGACGCCGGCGCTCGCGGCTTTGGGCGTGATGATCGCGGCGCTCACCGCGGGCCTGCGCCATGGTGCGGCGCTGGGCGGCCTGCTGCTGCTGCCGCTCGCGGTGCCGCTGCTGATCTTCGGTGCGGGCAGCCTGACGCCGGGCAGCCAGAACGGACTGCTTCTGCTCGCCGCCGCGAGCCTGCTGCTCACCGTCATCTGCCCGATCGCCGCTGGAGCCGCGATCCGCGCCGGGCGAGAATAGTCAGCGGCAGGCGCGCCAGCTCATCGTGCCGCGATCGGCAAGGTCGAGGTGGAGGTGGTCGGCGTGCGCGGCATTGTAATCGGGCGAGAGTGTGGTCGAAAACAGGTCGCACGCCCCATCACGTACCGCGCGCAGGAAGCGGGCCTTGTCGCCATCGCCCTGCCAGTCGTTCAGCACCGAAATCCGCCGACCATCGGCGAGCACGAACCCGCTGACGTCGAGCGCGTCGGCGGTGGCATGTTCGCTCCACGGGCCGTCGTCGCGCGCGTACATGCGGCGGCACGAATAGCTGCCGAACGTCTCGATATTGGTGACCTTGCTCCCCAGGATCGCCTGTGCGCGGGGCTGCACCACCTGCGCCTGCCAGAGCAGCAGGCCGATCGCCATCGGGCAGGAGGGGGACACCGACGCCGGGGCGAGCGGAAGCAGCGTCTGCCCGGCATTCGTGCGCACCGCATCCTCGACCCGGCACTGGTCCGCGCCGAAGGACTCGCGCGGCGTGAATTCCAGGCCCGAAGATTCGAGCAGCGCCAGGCACTGGTCGCGCTGGCCGGTCAGATCGACGATCTTGCCGCGTGTCGTCATGCCGATCGGGTCGGTGAGGCTGAGCGGCGTCCAGGGCAGATCCTCGCGCCCCGGCTTGAGCAGCAGCCAGCCGACCAGCAACGTGCAGGCGATCAGCGCGAGCACAATGCTGTGCCGCAGCCAGCTGATGATCTTGGTGATGAGCATAAGCCGTTCTAACGCGCCCGCATGACAGAAGATGCAGCGCCATGACCTAGGACGTAATTGTTTGTCCGCCGCGCCTTGCCCATCATCGGCGCATTGGACGAATTGGGAGAGAACACGATGAACAGCTGGACGACGCAGATGAGCCTCTGGTGCGGGGGAGTGATCGCCTTCGGGCTGTTGCTGATATCGGGCGCCTTTGCCGCGACCGACGCGGCAATGACGCTGCTGCTCGAGATGCTGGGGGCGGAAACGCCGATTGCCTATGATCCGCTGCACCGGTTCAGCATCGCGCTGATGGGCGCGGTGTCGCTCGGCTGGGGCGCGACGCTGCTGGCGGTGGCGCGGATCACGCCTGATCTGTCGGCACAACAGGCGCAGAAGCTGTGGCGGATGGTGACGCTGTCGGTGCTACTCTGGTTCGTGGTCGATAGCGCGCTCTCGGTCGCGACCGGCTTCTGGCGCAACGCGATCCCCAACATGGTGCTGCTGGTCTGGTATCTGGCACTGGTGGCAAGGTTGCCGGGCGGTGCGGGACAGATGGCGCGGGCTTGAATCAAACCTTCTCCCTGAGCAGGGAGAAGGATAAGTAGCCTTGGCGCGCGTTAGCGCGGTTAGGCGGAGTTGGATGAGGGTGGCTGCAACGTTTGCGCAATTACCCCTCACCCAGCTTCGACTAGGCAGCAAGCTGCCAAGTCTGCGCAACCCTCTCCCGCAAGGGGAGAGGGATGGGTGTCAGAACTGCATTGCGCCATAGACCTTGCGGATATCGCCGCCCCATTCGCCATGGTAGAGAGCGAGCAGGTCTTCCGCCGGCGTCTTGCCGCGCGCGACGACGTCGCGCAGCGGTTCGAGAAAGCCGGTCTCGTTATCGCCGCTGCTGTTGAGCCGCGCGCGCGATGCCAGGCCCGACGAGGCGATATCGAGCACTTGCGCCGCGATGTCGCGCAACTTACGGCCGCCGGCGATCGGCGCGTCCAGGCCCAGTTTCGGCACGGAGTCGCGCAGCGCCTGGCGCTCCTCGATGCTCCAGCCCTTGACCAGATCCCAGGCCGCATCGAGCGCGCCTTGATCATAGAGCAGGCCGACCCAGAGCGCGGGCAGCGCGCAGATGCGGCTCCACGGACCGCCATCCGCCCCGCGCATCTCGAGAAAGCTCTTCAGGCGCACCTCGGGAAAGGCGGTGGAAAGATGGTCGTTCCAGTCGCTCAGCGTCGGGCGCTCGCCGGGCAGGGCAGGAAGCTTGCCGTCGAGGAAATCGCGGAAGCTCTGCCCCGCCGCGTCGATATACAGCCCGTCGCGGAACACGAAATACATCGGCACGTCGAGCATGTATTCGACATAGCGCTCATATCCGAACCCGTCCTCGAACACGAAGGGCAGCATGCCGGTGCGCGCGGGATCGGTGTCCGACCAGATATGGCTGCGGTAGGACAGCATGCCGTTGGGCTTGCCCTCGGTAAACGGCGAGTTGGCAAACAAGGCGGTCGCCAGCGGTTGCAGCGCCAGCCCCACACGGAACTTCTTCGCCATGTCCGCTTCGCTCGAATAATCGAGATTCACCTGGATCGTGCAGGTGCGCAGCATCATGTCGAGCCCCATCGAGCCGACGCGCGGCATGTGGTTCAGCATGATGCCATAGCGGCCCTTGGGCATGATCGGCAGCTCGGCGCGGGTCTTGTCGGGCCACATGCCCAGGCCCAGAAAGCCCTTGCCCGTCTTGTCGCCGATCGCCTTTACCTGAGCCAGATGGCGTCCGGTCTCGGCGCAGGTTTCGTGCAGGTTCTCGAGCGGCGCGCCCGACAGTTCGAGCTGTCCGGCAGGCTCGAGGCTCACCGTGCCATCGGGGCCGCGCATCGCGATGACGTTGCTGCCGCCATCGGGGGTGCGCTCCTCGACCGGCTCCCAGCCGAACTCGGTCAGCGCCATCAGCAGGTCGCGGATGCCGCCGGGCTCGTCATAGCTGGGTGCGTGGAAGTCGTTGCGGCAGAACACGAATTTCTCGTGCTCGGTGCCGATGCGCCAGCGCTCCTTGGGCTTTTCGCCTGCGGCCATCGGTTCTGCAAGCTGCGCGATCGAGGTGATGATCGGATCGTCCTGATCCGTCGCGGAACGTGTACTCATCTGCGCCCTGAACCCCTGAATATCGTGTCGCCGGTGCTTTAGTTGCGCCTTGCAACCCATGCCAGCTTTAAAATGTGTAATGGTGTCAAACCGCAGGCAATCAAGTGCCCCAATCGCCATTCGCCGCCATCCAGATAGCAGTGGCGGTGATCGCCGCCGTTTCCGCGCGCAGGATGCGCGGGCCGAGCGAGACCGGCACGGCGGCGGGATGGTTGCGGATCGCCGCATTCTCGGCATCGGTAAAGCCACCCTCGGGCCCGATCAGCACTGCGGCCGCTCCGCCATGTGTGGCCAGCGCCTCGCCAAACGACACACCACTGCCATCGTGCAACCGCTCGTCGGCGAAGAACAGGTGGCGTCCCTCGGGCCAGGCCTTGAGCAGCGCGTCGAGCCGGGTGAGGGGAGCGATCTCGGGCAGCGCGGTGCGCTCGCACTGTTCTGCCGCCTCGATCATCGTGCCGCGCAGCCGGTCGTCCTTGACCTTGTCGACCACCGCGCGCTCGGTCAGCACCGGCACGAAGCGCGCGACGCCCAGTTCGCACGCCTTTTCCGCCAGGAAATCGAAGCGCGGTTTCTTGATCGGCGCGGCGCAGAGCCAGAAGTCGGGCACCGCCTCGCGAGGGCGGGTCTGGCCCTCGATGTCGATCATCAGATCGCGCTTGCCGCGTGCGCTGACCCGGCCGAGAAATTCGCCGCTGATATCGTCGAACAGCTTCACCGCCGCGCCTTCGGGCAGGCGCATGACGTTGAGCAGATAATGCGCCTGGTTGCCCTCGATGCGCAGCGCGCCGCCTTCGCCCAGTGGCTGATCGACGAACAGGCGCGGGGCAGAGCGCGGCGGCCAGGCAGGGGTTGCGGTCATCCTTGTGCCTTAGCCCTGCCGGGCGGGCAGGTCTAGCGCGTGCCGTCGCCGATCAGGGTGAACGGGGCCCAGGCATTGGGGTGCGCGAGCGTGTCGCTGTCCGAGTCCTGGCTGGCATCGATGCGGATCTCGCGCATCGCCTGGGCAAAGGCTTCGGCGCGGGAGAGGGCAGGGTTGTCGCGCGCGATCTCTATCGCCCGCACCGTCATCCGCGCCGCCACGTCGTCGCGCACCGGCCAGTGCGAGGCGAGCAGGTTGCGCGCCCCCGCATAGAAGAACGCACGCGCCAGTCCGGACAGGCCGGGCGCGCCTTCCGATCCGTCACCCGCCGCCGTGTTGCAGGCCGAGAGGATAACCCAATCGGCATCGAGCTTCAGCCCGGCGACCTCGGAGGCGGTCAGCAGCCCGTCATCGACTTCGCTCGCGGCATCGGGCGGGGTGAACACCAGCCCGGGTTCGGCCGCGCCCTCGATCTCGCCCGCCATCAGCCCGTGCGTTGCCAGCGCCACGATGCGCGCGTCGGAAAGCCTGGCCTTGCGGACATTGGCCTCGGTCGCCTGCTGTCCGGTCATCACGCTGGCGGGCTCTGCCCCCAATGCGGTGCGCATCGCCGCCAGTTCCTGCGCCGTGCCCGGCAGCCGCGCCATCGACCTGAGCGCTGCGATATTGGCAATGCCGCCTCCCGAGCGGGTGGTGCCCGGCAGGAACGCCTGCGCGGCGGCGAGACCCTGTGGCCGCGCGCGGCGGGGATCGCGGCCCTTGCCCTTGACAAACGTACCACGGCCCCCGCTGCCGCGCTGCACCGCCTGGCCCTCGAGCGCAGGATCGCCAAAGCCCATGAACGGCTGGCGCGTGGCCGCTCCGGTTGTCGCGGCCGTTGCGCGCTTGTCGCGCAGGAACTTCAGCGACTGGAGCGACGGTATCTGGATCAGTGCATGCGCATCGGCAAACCATCTGGTAGCGCGCAAATTGGCGGGGTCACCGTCCGCGCCTTCGGGCTTTTCGGTGACCAGCATGCCGAAGGGCAGCGACGAGAGCGGACCGCCCGCGGCGATGAACAGGTGGCGCTTGCCCCTGATTGTCTCTGCCACCGGTGCGATGAGCGTCTCGTAAAGCGCAAAGGCGGTGCCCCGATCGAACGGATAGGCGCCGTCACCCTCGTTCGACCATTGCGCATCCTCGACCGCATCCACGTTCACATTTGCGCCGACATCCCATAGCAGCCGGCGAACCTTGGCAGCGATCTCGTCGCTGTCCGCATCCGCCTTGTGCCAGACCGTGCCCGCCGCGCTGACCGCAAAGACATGCGTTCCCTTGTCGCTGGGCACGATGAGCAGCGCCGCCTCATCGGCGCCCAGCAGCTGCTCGGCCTGGGTTTCGGACAGCGGCTCGGGCCGTACCAGCGCGAAATATTGCGGAAACTGCTGGCGAAGGGTCCGATCGATCGCGGCAATGCGATCGGCCATGACCTTTCGGCCTTCCAGCAGGTTGGCCCGCAATTCCGGTGCGCCCGGTGCGGTACTGGCCAGCGCCTCGTTATATTTTCGGGCATTCTCGGTCCAGCCGCTGGCCAGCGTTTCGCGTTCGCGCACCAGATCACCCAGCGCGGGATCGATGCTGTCGGCCAGACCGCGCGCCGCCATCCGCGCGATGGCGTCATTGGCGCCGCCCGCAATGGCGCCTTGCAGCGCGGCAAAGGCCTCGCCGCGGATCGTCGCAAGGTCCTGGCCGCGGGCGAGCCACATCGCATCGACCGCCCGGCTGTAATAATCGGCCAAATTGGCGCGGTCGCGGGTGCTTTGCGCTTCTCCGCCCAAGCCATTGTCGGCGGTACCGATGCGCTCGGCGAGTCCCTGGAGCAGCATGCGCGCGGGGGTGAGGCGATCGGTGCCGGCAGCGCTGTTGGCGATCCGTGCCCGAATGAGGATCGACAGCGTATCGAGGCTGTTGGGATGCGAAAGCCCGAACGCCGCGATCTGGCTTTGCGACAGATCGGTATAGATCGCATCGGCAGCAGCAAACTCATCGCGCCGGGCATAGACCAGCGCCAGCCGCGACTGCGCGGCAAAGCGCAGCGGATGATCGCGCGCGAGCGTCTCGTATGGGAGATCGACGACCTGGCGCAGATTGGCTTCCGCTTCCTTCGGGCGATCGAGCAGCAATTGCGCGATGCCCAGATTGGTCCGGGCGAGAATGAGCAATTGGCTTTGCTGCGCAGACTGGCTGGCCCCCCGGTCCAGAACCGAAGCCAGGATGTCTGCTGCGCCCGCAAAATCGCCGCGCTGGAGCTTCATGTCGGCAATATTGGCGCGGGTCTGCAGGACCGAGACGTGATCCGGCCCCAGCGCCTGGTTCAACGCATCGAGGCTTGCCTGATAGACCGCCTCGGCCTCGGCGTATCGGCGCTGCTGCACCAGCACCAATGCCAGATTGACCGCCGTGCCCTGCCAGATCGGGTGCTGGCGCCCATAACGTTCGAGCGCGAGCGCCTGGGTCTCAAGCAGAAGGGCTTCCGCCTCGGTATACTGCCCGCGATAGATCTGGATCAGCGCCAGATTGTTGCGGTTGGACAGCGTTTCGGAATGGTCGCGCCCCAGTTGCGCGAGCTGATGGGGATAGATTTCCTCGGTCAGCGCTTCGGCCTCGGCATAGCGGCCCATGTTGGTGAGGAGCAGCGCGTGATTGGCGGCGACGTTGATCGCATCGCGATTGTCCACGCCGCGGACCTTGCGGATATCGGCAAGCAAGGCCGCGCTGATCGGTGCTGCCTCGCTGTACCGTCCGGATGCCAGCAGTAGCGAGACCAGGGTGCCCGGAATGACATGGGCAAAGCTGTTGGTCGGCGGATAATGGCGTTTCACCACGTCCGTTGCGCGTTCCATGATGGCGATGCCCTCGCGAAACTGCCCGGTATTGAGATAGACCGTGGCCAGCGAACGCGCCAGCGCAAGGCTCAGTTCGCTCGCTTCCCCCGGATTGGTCAGCGATGCCTGATAGGCGGGCTTCAGATCGGCTTCGGCCTCTGCGAAACGCGCCAGCGCGATGCGGATATTGCCCAGCGCGACATTGGCAAGAAATGTCGATGGGCTGTCCTGACCTGCGGCCTCGCGCGCGCGCGACAGCGCCTCGCGGGCCAGGGGTTCCGCCCCAGCATAATCGCCGACGCGTTCGTAGGTGACCGAGAGCATGGCCAGAATCTCTGTCGCCAGCGGATGGGTCTTGCCCAGGGCCGTCTCGACGCGCGGCAAGGCCTCGCGCAACAGGCCTCGCGCCGGCTCATACCGGCCCATTTCGATCTGGAGAGTGGCCAGCACCTTTTGCTGCAGCAAGGTATCGGGGTGATCCGGGCCGGGATCGCGTTTCAGGCTGTCGACGAGCTCGGCCTGGACGGGAATGGCCTCGTCGCGGCGCGCGAGGCGATAGAGCATGTCGACAAGATTGGCGGCCGCATCGCGGGTCGTCGGATCGTCGATCCCCAATTTGGCGCGAAAGCCGTCAAGCGCAGTGCGATAGGCGGCTGCGGCCTGCTCTGTCCGCCCGGCATTGAACAGCACCGCGCCCAGATTGGCCTCAGCCTTCAGCGTTTCGGGATGGTCGGCGCCGAGCTGCCCGGCGTAAAGCGTCAGCGCCCGGCGCATGATCGGTTCGGCATCGACTGGCTTGCCAGCGAACATCAGGTTGAGTGCATGGTCGTTAAGAGCGCGCGCCAGGACGAAACTGTCGTCGCCCAGCGGCTCGGCCAGCGCCAGAACCCTGGCGGAGGCCTCGGCGGCACGCGCATAGTCCTTGGCGGCAAAGGCCTCCGCGTCGATCGCGCGAAAGCGTTCGATCTCGGCCAGCAGCGGATCGGTTTCAGGCGCATCCGCCGCGTTTTGGGCAGTCTGGCTCGCCGCCATATCCGACTTGGCGGACTGGCTCTGCACCGGGCCTGCAAAAGCAGACAATGCCATCGCCGCAACCACAGCCCAACCATGCCGGATCGACGATCCGATTCCTGGCAGTGCGGCTCGAAATGGCGGTTGCGATCGCATCGACACCCCTGACGGCACCCGGCTGCGCGTACGCGCGCCAGCGGGGCAGAACGGTGCGACCCGAATGCGTCTGTTCTGCGCATTTTGGCTCGGCGAAGCAAGGCTTCGTGTTCAGCGATGGGTTGAGGGCAAAATATAAGCCCGGGCGCGATGAGAAGGGGGGAGGATCGCGCGCCCGGGCTCATGTTTTTTAGGACGGCATTGGAGGGGGGGCTTGGTCTGCCGTCCTGAAGCAAAAACCCATCGGCCCTCGTTAGGTTCCACGGAAAAAATGCAGTGAAGCGATTTTTTTTCGTAAGCGCCGGAGCGGGAGGAGCAAGACTTTGGTCAACCGCCTTTTCCGTTGTTCTGCGGGTTATCGCTGGCAGCGTAGGATGCGCACTTCAGGCACAAAAAAACGGGGCCCGAAGACCCCGTTTTCCTGAACTGTTCGGACCAGTGCGGCCCGACGGCTCCTGATCGAAATCAGGGGCTGGTCGGGGTGTCGCTGTCCTGGTCGGCAGCGATCACGATACCGCCGATCACGGCAGCAGCAGCCACGACACCGATGATGATGCCGGTGCTGCCTTCGGCTTCGCTCTCGTCACCCGAAGCAGCCGAAACGCGTGCGACGCTGGTCTGAGCCAGCACAGGCGTTGCGGCGACGGCGAGTGCGGCAAGAGCTGCCACAGCAAAACGATTCTTCATTATAGCCTCCGTCACGTATTCAAAATTGCGCCTTAATCTTTTGGAATCAAGGCATTGCAACCCGTTGCGAAAAGAGTGTTTTACGAGCTCTTCCCGGCGCTCAATGCCCCACTAAGCCGAAAGTTCCATACGTGCAAGCCGGTTTTCGGCCCAAATCCGGGGCAAAAAGGCTTTTGTGGCAGGCTGTTGCAACCGGGCAACGAATAGTTTCGCCAGGGTTAACCTATAGCAAATTTGACAGCTAATGGTTGTCGTCGCGCTGATAGCGACGAACGCCCCCAACCCAAGTTTCCACGACCTTCGCGTTGCGCAATTCGCCGGGCGTACTGAGCAGCGGATCGACATCGAGCAGGATGAAATCCGCGCGCATGCCGGGCATCAGCGTGCCGAACCGGTCTTCGGCAAACCCGGCATAGGCTGCGCCGCGCGTGAACGCGTCGATCGCCTCGGTCCTGCCAAGCCGCTCCTGGGGCTGCCAGCCGCCGAAAGGCTGGCCGTCGGCGCCTTCGCGGGTGATCGCGGCAGCCAGCCCGGCAAAGGGATCGGGCGATTCCACCGGCGTGTCCGAGCCGAAGGCCAGCGGCACGCCCGCCTGGCTCAGCGTCTTCCACGCATAGGCACCGGCCAGCCGGGCCGGGCCCAGCCGGGCTTCGGCCATCAGCCGGTCCGAAATCTGGTGCACCGGCTGCATCGAGGCGATGATGCCGTTCTTCGCGAAGCGCGGGATATCGACCGGATCGATGATCTGCGCGTGCTCGATGCGCCAGCGGCGGTCGCCCTTATAGTCCTTGGCGAGTTCCTCGATCGCCGAGAGCGCTTGCGCGTTCGCGCCGTCGCCGATCGCATGCGCGGCGACCTGGAAGTCGTCCATCGCGGCGCGGCTCATCATGTTGAGCAGCTGGGTGTCGTTGACGAACGCCAGGCCCCGCTGGCCGGGCATGTCGGCATAATCGGCCTTGAGCAGCGCCCCGCGCGAGCCGAGCGCACCATCGAGATAGAGCTTCACGCCGTTGAGCCGCAGCCGGTCGTCATAGAGCCAGGGGGTCGGGCGGGGGCCACCGATCGCGACCATCGCCTCGATCCCGGCGGCATAGGACATGATGCGCACGCGCAGCCGGCCCTCGTCCCCGGCGCGGCGATAAGCCTGCCAGTCGTCGATGGTCGTGCCCATATCGGCAATGCCGGTGATGCCGAGTGCAAGCAGATGGTCCTGCGCCGCGATCAGCGCGGCATCGCGATCGACCGCGCGCGGCGGCGGCACCGCCTTGCTCACCAGCGCCTCGGCGGCATCGACGAACACGCCCGCAGGCTTGCCGCCGATCCGCTCGACCCTGCCACCTGCGGGATCCTTTACGTCGGGCTTGACGCCCGCGGCTTGCATCGCGGCGGTGTTGGCCCAGCCGGCATGGCCATCGACCCGTTCGAGCCAGACCGGCCGGTCGGGCACGACCGCGTCGAGATCGGCAGCGGTGGGAAAGCGGCCGAGGCCCCATTTTTCCTGGTTCCATCCGCGCCCGATGATCCACGGTCGGCTGGGGTTTTCGTCGGCATAGGCCTTGATCTTGGCGAGCGCCTCTTCGAGCGACTTCGTGCCTGACAGGTCGAGCGTCAGCAGCGAGAAGCCCAGCCCCATGACATGGCCATGCGCATCGATGATGCCGGGCATCAACGTGCGGCCATCGCCATCGAGCTTGTAATCGAGCTTTTCGGGGCGCTTGTCGCGACGTTCGAGCAGCTGCTTCACCTTGCCGTCATTGTCGATGACCAGACCGGTGAAACTGACGACCTTGCCCTTGGCGTCGAGCGTCATGCCGTTGACATTGTCGATCAGTCCATCGGCCCAGACAGGCGAGGCGGCGCTGGCAAGCAGGGTGGCGGCGAGCGCGGCGGTGCGCGCGAACATCGGACGGCTCATTTGCGCGGCAGCCTGCGGATCAGCGCGCTGGTATCCTGGCGGCCCGCGCCCAGATGCTGCGCCTCGGCGAAGAACTGGTCGAGCAAGGCGGCTACAGGGATCGACGCGCCATTGTTGCGCGCCTCGTCGAGCGCAAGGCCCAGATCCTTGCGCATCCAGTCGATGGCGAAGCCGAAATCGAAACTGTCCTCGGCCATGGTCTTCCAGCGATTGTCCATCTGCCAGCTCTGCGCCGCGCCGCCCGAAATCGCCTGGAACACCTTGTCGAGATCGAGCCGGCTCGCCTGAGCGAAACGCATCGCCTCGCTGAGCCCGCCGAGCACGCCCGCGATACATATCTGGTTGACCATCTTGGTGGTCTGCCCGTCGCCGGGGCCGCCGACATGAACGATGCGGCTGGAATAGCTCTTGATGATCGGGCGCGCGGCATCGACCGCGTCCTTCTTGCCGCCGCACATGATGGCGAGCGTGCCGTTTTCCGCGCCTGCCTGGCCGCCGGTCACGGGCGCATCGACGCACAGGATGTTCTTGGCGCGGCCCTCGACCGAAATCTGCCGCGCGATGGTGGCCGAGACGGTGGTGTGATCGATGAACAATGCCCCCTTAGGCAATGTCGTGAACGCGCCCTGATGACCCATGATCACCTGCGCCAGGTCATCGTCATTGCCGACACAGGTGATGACCGCATCGACCCCTTCCGCCGCCTCCGCCGGAGTCGCGGCAACGCGAGCCTTTTCCGCCAGATGCGGGTGCGCCTGAAGCCAGGCGTGGACCTTGGCCGGAGTGCGATTGTAGAGCGACAGAGTGTGCCCGTCATTGCCCAGATGGCGCGCCATGGGCCCGCCCATCACGCCGATACCGATAAATGCTATATTTGCCATGGCGGTGCCTTAACGGATGTTTTCAATCCGCGCCATATCGGTTAGGGGCCGCAGCCGATATGACCAGCCCGACCGAACGCCTCACCCTGGACGATATCCGCGCCGCGCATGCCCGCATCGCCGGTTCGATCGTCCGCACGCCCACGCTTGTCAGCAAGACGCTGTCGGCGATTACCGGCGCGACGGTGTATCTCAAGTTCGAGAACCTCCAGTTCACCGCCGCCTACAAGGAGCGCGGCGCGCTCAACTTCCTCAGCCAGATGAGCGAGGAGGCCAAGGCCAAGGGCGTGATCGCCGCGTCGGCAGGCAACCATGCGCAGGGCCTGGCCTGGCACGGCACGCGCCTCGGCGTCCCCGTCACCATCGTGATGCCCAAGCCCACGCCCACCATCAAGGTGCAGCAGACCGAGGCCAATGGCGGCCGCGTCATCCTGTTCGGCGAGAAATATGACGACGCCTATGCACATGCCCGCGAGCTCGAGAAGAGCGAGGGGCTGACCTTCGTCCACCCGTTCGACGATCCGGTGATCGCGGCGGGGCAGGGTACGGTCGCGCTCGAGATGCTAGAGGACGCGCCCGAGATCGATCATTTCGTGATTCCGATCGGCGGCGGCGGCCTGTTTTCCGGCATGGGCACCGCCGCGCGCGCGCTCAAGCCCGGGATCAGGCTGACCGGCGTGCAGGCGCAGCTCTATCCCAGCATGTACAACACGGTGAAGGGCACCCAATATCCGTGCGAGGGCGATACGCTCGCCGAGGGTATTGCCGTCAAGCAGCCCGGCGAGTTCACCCGCGAAATCGTGCGTGCGCTCGCCGATGACATCGTGCTGGTCAGCGAGCCTCAGCTCGAAACCGCTGTCAGCCTGTTGCTGCAGATCGAAAAGACGGTCGCCGAAGGGGCTGGGGCTGCTGGTCTCGCCGCGCTGCTGGCCGAGCCCGATCGGTTCCGCGGTCAGACCGTCGGCGTGGTGCTGTGCGGTGGCAATATCGATACGCGGCTGCTCGCCAATGTGCTCCTGCGCGATCTGGCGCGGTCCGGTCGCCTGGCGCGGCTGCGCATTGCGCTGCAGGATCGGCCCGGCGCGCTGTTCAAGGTGATGCGCCAGTTCGATGCGCATCAGGTGAACATCATCGAGATCTATCACCAGCGCGTGTTCACCAACCTGCCCGCCAAGGGGCTGATCACCGATATCGAATGCGAGGCGCGCGACCGCAGCCAGCTCGATGCGCTCGTCACCTCGCTCAAGGCCAGCGGTTACGACGTTGGACTGGTCGAGGTGGCCTGATACTGGCCCATCGCGCGATCTTTTTCGTCATTCCCGCGAAAGCGGGAATCCCGCTGTGTTCAGAGCTTGCCGCGAAAGCGGGACTGCCGTTTTAGCGGGGGTGAGGGTTTGGGAGCGAGCAAGTCGCGGATGGGGCATGCCACCGGTTCGGCAGAAACCGGCACAAAGAGCTAGCCGGACCAGTTTCCGATTCAGCATGAATCGTCCCTTATCCACAGTCCACCCACGCTTGACCGCCGATTTGACTCGACTTGGCGCGGCTTAACCAAGAAAGTTGGTTAACCGGCTTGGCTTGCGGGGCGCTTGGTGGGCATATCGTTTGCCGAGCATGATCCCCATTACCAAGCCATTTGCACAAGGACCGTTTGCCACGTGAGCGCACCGGCACGTTTTCCCCGTTTCTTCGTGACCAACCCCGGCCCGTGCCCGTATCTTCCGGGCAAGAGCGAGCGCAAGGTGTTCACCGAACTGAGCGGACCACATGCCGACGAGCTGAACGACGCACTGAGCCGCATCGGGTTCCGTCGCAGCCAGAACGTTGCCTATCGCCCGAGCTGCCTCGACTGCCGCGCCTGCGTTTCGGTGCGCGTGGTGGCAGACCAGTTCGTGCCCTCTGCCAACCAGCGCAAGCTGCTCAAGCGCAACCGTGATCTCATCGTCTCCGCCTGCAAGCCCTGGTCGACGCAGGAGCAGTACGATCTGCTGCGCCGTTACCTCAAGACGCGCCATCCCGGCGGAGGCATGTCCGACATGGATGACATGGATTATGCCGACATGGTCGAGCACACGCCGGTGCGCAGCTATGTCATCGAATATCGCGAGCCCAATCCGGATGGCAGCGCGGGCAAGCTGGTGGGCGCGTGCCTGACCGATCAGCAGGGCGACGGCCTGTCGATGATCTACAGCTTCTACGAGCCCGATCACCCGACCCGGCGGGGCCTGGGCAATTACATCATCATGGACCATATCCAGCGCGCGGCGCGCGCCCGGCTGCCCTATGTGTATCTCGGCTATTGGGTAAAATCTTCGCCGCGGATGCAGTACAAGATCAAATATCAGCCGCTGGAACTGCTTGGCCCCGATGGCTGGCACGCTTTCGACCTTGAACGCGACGGTGCGGGCGCATAACGACTATTTCGATTTCGGGCGGGAACCTGCCCGCGCTGAAAGCATATCGAGTCGATGAGGCAGGGTGATCGCGGGCGTCTTGCGAGGGCGGGAACACTGGTCATGCTGGTCGCTGGCTGTGCATGGCCCCATGTCGCGTGGGCGCAGCAGGCCGATATCTCGCAGGCTCCAGCCGCTTCATCCGACCCTTCCGGCACCGTCCTGCAACCCGAAGACTCGCAGGTCGAGGACCCGCTGAACGTCGACCCGCTCGCGCCGCTCGATCAGCTGCCGGGAATGGAGGTCGAATGGCCCGAGGGCGGGGATATTCCGGCCTGGCCCGGCGAATTTTCCGCAGAGGACGTGCTTCCTGCCGAAACTCAGGCCGCTGACGCATCGGACAGTTCGACCGGCGATATTGTCGCAACCGAAGCCGATGATGTGCGCGACGGTCTGGCGATCGCAGCACCGCTGGCGGAAACGGACGAAGCCGCGCTGGCCGAGGATGCAGAGGGCGATCGCGCCGCCCGCCGCGCCGAACGGCAAGCCGAACGCGAGGCGCGTCAGGCCGAACGCCAGGCGCTGCGCGAAATCGACGATGGCGACGTGCGCTATCGCGTCACCGTCAACTTCCTGCCGACCGAAGATCTGGCCGAGCTTGACCAGGATGCGTTCCGCAACCGCTTCCAGGCGCTCTCGACGCTCGAGCGCCTTTCGGATGACGATGCCAATCTCGCGCAGGTCAATCGCCGCGCCCGCGACGACAATGATCTGATCGATACGATGCTGCGCGTCTATGGCTTCTACGATGGCGAGGTGCGCAATTCGGTCGCCAGGATTCCGGATCAGGACCGCGTGCAACTGACCTTCGATGTCAATCCCGGGCCGATCTATCGGTTGAGCGCGATCGACCTGGCCGGGCTCGATGCCGTGGGCGTCGATGTGCCTGCCGCGCGTGCGGCCTTCGGCATGAAGGTCGGCGACGCTGCCAATGCCGACAGGATCGTCGCCGGCAGGCTCGCGGTGCTGACCCGGCTGCTCGAAACCGGCTTTCCTTTTGCGCAGATGGGCGAGCCCGATCTGCTGATCGATCACGAGGCGCGCAGCGGGGCGCTGACCGTGCCGGTGACACCCGGCGGCCAGTACCGGTTCGGCGGCGTGATCGCGAACGACGACGGCTTGTTCGGATCCCGGCATCTCGAGCGGATCGCCCGGTTTGATCGCGGCGATATCTTCCAGGCGTCGGAAATGGACGACCTGCGCCGGGCGATCCTCGCGACAGGTCTGGTCTCGACCGCGACGCTGACCCCGGTGGCAGCGACCGATCCCGTGGGCAACGAGCCCGGAACGGTGGACATTCAGGTCGAAACCGTCGCCGCCCCCTTGCGCACCATCGCAGGCGAGGTCGGCTATGGGACGGGCGAAGGCTATCGCGCCGAAGTCAGCTGGGAACATCGCAACTTCTTCCCCCCCGAGGGGCTGGTGCGTGCGCGCGCCGTGGGCGGAACGCAGGAGCAGCTGATCAACCTGGTCTATCGCCGCAACAATTTCCTCAAGCGCGACCGCGTGCTGACGGCGCAGGTGCTGGCCAGCAATATCGACCGCGATGCGTTCGAGGCGCGGACCTTTCTGGTGGCCGCCTCGCTCGAGCGGCAGACGAACCTCATCTTCCAGAAGAAATGGACCTGGTCGCTGGGGGCGGAACTGGTGCTGTCGGACGAGCGCGACAGTCGCGCAAGGATCGTCGGAGGCGCACGGCGCACCTTCTTCATCGCCGCGCTGCCGACGGCATTGAGCTATGACGGCACGGACAGCCTGCTCGATCCGACCCGGGGCTTCCGGCTGGGCGGGCGCATCTCGCCCGAATATTCGCTGCAATCGAGCAGCAAGGGCTATGCCCGCATCCAGATCGACGGAAGCTATTACCAGCCGGTTTCGGAAAGGATCGTTCTGGCGGGGCGCGTGCGGCTGGGCAGCACCATCGGCGCCAATCGCTTCAACATTGCGCCCTCGCGGCGCTTCTACGCGGGTGGCGGCGGATCGGTGCGCGGATACGGCTTTCAGGCCATCGGGCCGCGCGATGGCAATAACGATCCGATTGGCGGCAACGGCCTGGCCGAATTCTCGATCGAGGCGCGCGTGCGCCTGGGCAATTTCGGCGTGGTGCCCTTTTTCGACGCGGGGAATGTCTATGCCGGCAGCACGCCCGATTTCAGCGGCATCCGCTATGGCGCAGGCGTCGGCGTACGCTATTACAGCAGCTTCGGGCCGCTGCGGCTGGATATCGGCACCCCGCTCAACCCCCAGCCCGGCGATAGTCGGATAGGGGTCTATATCTCGCTCGGACAAGCCTTCTGATGGCGGACGAGGCCATTCCAACCACGGTTGAGCAGGCGGCGCCACAGGCCAGGCCCGTGCGCTGGCTGCGCGGTCTGATGATCGGCGTGCTGGTGCTCGCCGGGCTCGGCGCCGCATTGCTGTTCGGGCTGGATAGTGGGCCTGGGCGCCGCCTCGTCGCAGAGCAGATCGCCAGCTATCAGCTCAAGTCCGGCCTGTCGCTCCGCGTCGCGCGGATCGACGGGTCGATCTATGGCAAGGCGGTGCTGCGCGGGGTCGAACTGCGCGATACCAAACGGGTATTCTTCACCGCTTCGGCGGTCGATCTCGACTGGCGACCGTTCAGCTTCCTGCGCAATCGGCTGGACATCCGCGATCTCGTCCTCCGGCGCGGCGAGTTGCGCAGCCTGCCCGAGCTTAATCCCGGCGATCCCGATGATCCGCTGCTACCGGCCTTCGACATCCGCATCGACCGGCTGCGCGCGGACGGCCTGGTGATCCGGCAGGGCATTGCCGGGCCACGCCGCGTCGCCAATCTGGCAGGGCGGGTCGATATCCGCTCGGGCCGGGTGCTGGTCGATGCGCGCGCATCGCTCGCCGACGGCACTGATCGGCTGGCGGTAAAGATCGACGCGATGCCCGATCAGAACCGGCTGCAGATCGACGGTGATGTCAGTGCGCCTGCCAGCGGCGCCATTGCGGCACTGGCCGGGCTGAAACAGGACATGGCCGCCTCGATCAAGGGGCAGGGCGACTGGGATTTCTGGCAGGGCAGGCTGCTTGCCCGGCTGGGCAACCGAGAACTCAGTGCGCTCGACATCAACCAGCGCGAAGGCGAGGTGCGGATCCGGGGCTTTGTCCGGCCCGGGCCGCTGATCGGCGACAGCTTTGCGCGCATGCTTGGTCCTGCGGTCGGTGTGGTCGCGCGCGGCACGCTCGATGCGCGGGTGCTCTCGGGCATGATCGCGCTCGCGGGGCAGGCGGGCACGGCCAATGCGAAGGGCGCGATCGATCTGGGCGAGAACCGGTTCGACAATGTCGAGCTTCTTGCCGCACTCTCCCGTCCCGGGCTGCTCGCCGATGGGCTTGAGGCGCGCAATCTGCGCGCAACGGTGACCCTGAACGGCCCCTTCGGCGATCTCGAGGCTCCTTATCGTCTGTCGGCGGATCGCGTGGCGCTCGCCGGGGTGAGCGCGGATGCGCTGCTCGCGCAGGGCACGCTGACCCGGCAGGGCAGGGATGTCACCCTTCCGGTCAAGCTCAGCGCGACACGCGTCGTCACCGGCAATGCCTATGGCGACCGGTTGGCCAATGGACTGACCGGCCAGGGCATCGTGCGTCTGCGCAAAGGCGTGCTCAGCAGCGATCCGATCCGGCTGACCAGCAAGAGCCTGGTCGCGCTGGTACAGCTTTCGGGCAGCAGCCAGCGTGGGCGCTATCTCGCAGTCGTGGATGCGCGGCTCCCCGCCTTCGGGGTCGAGAATGTCGGTGATGCCGATATCGATGCCAATGTGCGCGTCGCCTTTGGCGGCGGCGCCGCCTGGGATATGCTGGGCGATGTCCGCGTGCTGATGCGCCGCGTGGTCAACGAAACGGTGGTGACATTGATCGGGCCGTCTCCGCGCTTTGCCAGCAAGTTCAGCTATGGTGCAGGCCAGCCCTTCGTGTTGCGCGATGCGAGCCTGGCGGCGCAGAAGCTGGCGCTGATCGGCGGCGGACGGGTCGAGCCGGATGGCCGCATCGTCCTGCGCGCCAGCGGACGGCATCGCGACTACGGTCC
Organism: Acidovorax delafieldii; assembly: GCA_001555775.1. Lineage (GTDB taxonomy): Bacteria > Pseudomonadota > Alphaproteobacteria > Sphingomonadales > Sphingomonadaceae > Blastomonas > Blastomonas delafieldii_A. Next base: position 28,943 of record LSHP01000033.1, read on the forward strand.
GCTCGATGTCAGCGCGGATTCGATCCGCGGCGACATGCGCGCAGTCCTCACGCTCGACGAACCGCTTCCCGCATTGGGCGTGCAGGACCTTCGGCTCGCGCTCGGCACCGTGCCCGATGGGTTTTCGGTCGACGTGACCGGCCAGTCGACGCTGGGGCCGCTTGAGGGCGCGACGCGCATCTTTGCGCGCGAAGCCGGGCGGACGTTGATAGAGATCGAGCGGTTCACGGTGTCGCAGGCGCTGTTCGCCGGCAATATCTACGCCACCAAGGCCGGGCTCGAAGGTGCGCTCAATGTCCGTGGCGGGGGCATTACCGGCGATGTCACGCTCGATCCGCGCAGCGGCGGGCAGGGCGTAAAGGCGATGCTCGACCTTGCCAATGCGCGGTTCGACGGCGAGGTGCCGATCACGATCAACCGCGGCGCGGCGGAAATCGACGCGCTGATCGCCGAGGGACGCAACACGATCGTCGGCAGCATGCGCGCGCAGGGCATCGGTCGCGGACCGCTCTTCATCGGAAGGCTCGCGGCCAATGCCAATCTCGTCAACGGCGAGGGACGCGTGACCGCCTCTCTCGCCGGGCGGCGCGGCAGCAATTTCGAGCTGCAGACCAGCGCGCAAATTGCCAGTGACACGGTCACGCTGGCGGGCAATGGCAGCTATGGCAACCGCCGGTTGCGACTGGTGCGGCCAGCGCGGCTCAGCAAGCTGGACGATAGCGGCTGGCGACTGGCCCCGGCGGTGCTGCGCGTCGGGCGGGGGCGGCTGGGCCTGCAGGGCCGGTTCGGCGGCGGGCTGACCGATATCAGCGCGCAGTTCAACACCGTTCCGCTGGCGCTTTTCGATGTCGCGGTGCGCGAACTCGGCTTTGGTGGCAATGCCTCGGGCACGCTCAGCTATCGTCAGGCCGAGGGCGGCGTGCCGACGGGCAAGGCCAGCCTGAAATTCGACAATCTCACGCGCACGGGTCTGATCGCCAGCTCGCGCCCGGTCGATATTGCGGCGAACCTCGCGCTGACGGTCGACGCACTGGCCGTGCGCGCGGTGATCGCCGAACAGGACAAGACCGTCGGGCGCGCACAGGCGCGGATCGGCAACCTGCCGCAGGGCTTCGATCTGTTCGGGCGGCTGCGACGCGGGACGCTCGCCGGGCAATTGCGCTTCAACGGCCCGGCGGACTCGCTCTGGCGGTTGCTCGGCATCGAGGCGTTCGACGTCACCGGTCAGGTCGGTGTCGCGGCGAACCTTTCGGGCAGCCTGATGGACCCCAGCATCAGTGGCGTGCTGGCCACCCGCACTGCGCGGCTGGAAAGCACGCTGTCGGGCACGGTGATCAGCGACATCGCCGCGCGCGGGCAGTTCAACGGATCGCGGCTGACGCTGACCAGCTTCAACGGCAAGGCGGGATCGAACGGCACGGTAAGCGGTCAGGGCTATGTCGATTATGGCGGCCTGTTCGCCTCGCCCTCGCGCGGCGTCGCGGTCGAGATCCGGGCGGCGGCGAAGAACGCGCAGTTGGTCAACCGCGACGATTTCGGTGCGACCGTCACGGGTCCGCTGACCATCTCGTCCGATGGCACATCCGGTACGCTGGGCGGCGATGTCGTACTCAACCGGGGCCGTTTCCGGCTCGGCCAGTTCAATGCCGCCGAGGCGCTGCCGGTGATCAACGTGCGCGAGATCAACCGCCGCGCCGACGAGGCGCCGCGCCGTGTGCGACCGGCGGTCTGGCGCTATGATGTCAAGGCGCGCGCACCCAACCAGTTCACCGTCACGGGCCTCGGCATCAACAGCGAGTGGGGTGCGAACGTGACGCTCACCGGCACGGTCGATGCGCCGCGCATCACCGGCCAGGCGGACCTGATCCGCGGCGAATATGAATTTGCCGGACGCGATTTCGAGCTGGTGCGAGGGCGCATCAACTTTCGCGGAGAATCGCCGCCCAACCCGGCGCTCGATATCGCGGCGTCGGCGAACCTCAGCGATCTCAACGCTACGATCAACGTGCGCGGCACGGGCCTTGCGCCCGAGATCAGCTTTACCAGCACGCCGGCCCTGCCGGAAGACGAACTGCTGGCCCGCCTGCTCTTCGGATCGTCGATCACGGACATTTCCGCGCCCGAAGCGGTGCAGCTGGCAGCAGCGCTCGCCTCGCTGCGCGGCGGCGGCGGGCTCGACCCGATCAACGCGCTGCGCGGCGCGATCGGGCTCGACCGGCTGCGCATCGTCGAGGGCAACCAGACGCTGGGCCAGGGCACCAGCATCGCGGCGGGCAAGTACATCACCCGCAACACCTATGTCGAGATCGTCACCGACGGGCGCGGCTATTCGGCGACGCAAGTGGAGTTCCAGATCACCCGCTGGCTATCGCTGCTCTCGTCGATCTCGACCATCGGCCGCCAGAGCGCGAACGTGCGGATTTCGAGGGATTATTGAGTTTTTCGCCGACGTTCGCGTCTTGGTCATCCTGAACTTGTTTCAGGACCCATTGTGCCCCAAAAGCCGAAGCCGCATGAGGATAAATGGGCCCTGAAACAAGTTCAGGGTGACGGTGGTTGCATTGTATCGAAAGTCGTAGGGGAGGAACCACATTGTGCGGACGATCAAATGGGGCGGACTGGCGCTCGGTCTTGCGACGCTCGGCCTGTCGCTGGGCGTCGGATCGCAGGTCTCGGCCATGCTGAACGCCGAAAAGCCGATCATGCAATGGCCTGATCTGCTCGATCAGCCGCGTCCCAGCCCGACCCGCACCATCGCCTATGGCGAGGACCCTCTGCAGCTCGTCGATCTGTGGCTGCCCGCTGGCAAGGGGCCGCATCCGGTTGTCGTCATGATCCATGGCGGCTGCTGGCAGACCGAGATCGCGACGCGCGACATCATGAATTATATCGCCGACGATCTGCGCAAGGACGGCATTGCCGTGTGGAACATCGAATATCGCGGCGTTGATCGCGGCGGTGGCTATCCGGACACCTATCTGGATGTCGGCGCGGCAGCCGACCTGCTCGGCGCTCAGGCGAAGGCGCTGAACCTCGATCTCACGCATACCATCGTCATCGGCCATTCGGCGGGCGGGCATCTGGCTTTGTGGCTGGCCGCGCGCCAGGCGCTGCCCGAGGGCGAGCCCTTGCGCGGGGCTAACCCACTGCGCATCGATACCGCGATCAGCCAGGCCGGCATTGCCGATCTGCGCGCGGCGATGCAGCGCACCGGCCATGCCTGCGGCACCGACGCGCCAACGAAGATGGCAGGCGACAGGTTCGCGCTGACCTCTCCGCCCGAAATGCCGGTGAGCCAGGCGCAGCAGATCCAGTTCCATACCGACAAGGACCGGATTGCACCGCCTGTCTACGCCGAGACCTATGCCGCAGACATGAAGAAGCGCGGCATCGGGGTCGAAAACCACGTTCACGGGCCCGAGGGCCATGTCGAGCTGATCGCGCCGACCAGCCGCAGCTGGGCTGCGCAAAAGGCACGGATCAAGCAATTGCTGGGGCGCTGATGATGACCGACTATCCTTCGCTTGCCGAGGCCGAGGCCCGCGACACCGCCGACCCCTTGGCCAGTTGGCGCGACCGGTTCACGCTGCCCGAAGGCGTGATCTATCTCGATGGCAATTCGCTCGGCGCGCTGCCGGTGGCGACGCGTGCGGTGATGCACGATGCGGTCGATCGGCAATGGGGCAAGGGGCTGATCCGCAGCTGGAACGATGCCGACTGGATCGGTGCGCCGCGCCGCATCGGCGACAAGATCGCGGCGCTGATCGGCGCGGCACCGGGCGAGGTGATCGCCTGCGATTCGGTGACGGTGAACCTCTACAAGCTGATGGGGGCGATCCTCGCGGCGCGGTCGGGCCAAGGCCGGACGATCCTGACCGAGAGCGGAAACTTCCCGACCGACCTCCATGTCGCTGCGGGAATTGCTGCGCAGCATGGTCTCGTGCTCGATGCTGCGTCGCGCGATTCCATCGTTGAGAAGATCGGGCCGGACGTCGCGCTGATCGTGCTCACCCATGTGCATTACAAGACCGGCGAGCGCTTCGACATGGCGGCGATCCAGGCGCTGGCCGATGCGCACAACGTCCCGCTGATCTGGGACCTGTCGCACAGCACCGGCGCGGTGCCCCTCCATATGGCTGCGGATGCTGCACGCTTTGCCGTGGGTTGCGGCTACAAATATCTGAACGGTGGTCCAGGCGCGCCCGCTTTCCTGTATGTCGCGGCCGAGGCGCTCGAGTTTCTCGGCTCGCCGATCCAGGGCTGGATGGGCCATGCCGCGCCGTTCGCGATGACCGACGAATACGAGTCCGCACCGGGTATCGAGCGCTTTCTGGCAGGCACCCCGCCGATGCTGTCGCTGCTGGCGCTGGAGGCGGGGGTCGATCTCATGCTAGAGGCGGATCGCGATGCGCTCTGGACCAAATCGCAGGCCCTGTTCGATTTCCTCGGCCAGCTGATGGCCGCGCGCTGCCCCGAACTCCAACCCATCACCCCATCGCGCGCCGACCTGCGCGGCAGCCATGCGAGCTTCGTGCACCCGAACGCCTGGCCGATCAACCGCGCGCTGATCGATGCGGGCGTCATCGGCGATTTCCGCGCGCCCGACGTCCTGCGGCTCGGCCTGACGCCGCTCTATCTCGGCTTTGCCGACATCTGGCATGCCGTGGATCGGCTCGCCACCATCATGGGTGAGGGGCGCTGGCAGCGCGACGCGTACAAGGTCGCGGCGCGCGTCACGTGATCGGCACCAATCCGCCGTCCTGAACGTTGCACAACCAGGGGGGGGGCATGCCGGGGCAATACCCGTTCCCCCATGTTCAAGCTTCATCGGCAACAGCCGGGAAACGACAGGAGAGAGACATGCAGCGGCTATTGGCCTGCCTTGACGTATCGCATTATTCGCAGACCGTGTGCGAACACGCCGCCTGGGCGGCGCAGCGCCTGAAGGCGACGGTCGAATTGCTCCATGTCATCCAGCGCAACGATGCCCGCGCCGAGCTCGACGGGGCAGGGCTCGCGAGCAAGCCCGGCCTGCTCGACGAGGTGATGGCGCTGAAGGCGGCGGAAGGGCGTTTGGCCGATCGCCAGGGGCAGCTTCTGCTCGAAGCGGCCGTCGATCAACTTTGTGCACGGGGGGTGAGCGATGTCGAGCTCAGCTTGCGCGAGGGCGGCATTGTCGAGACGATTGCCGAGCGCGAAGCCTTCAGCGACATGACGATCATCGGCAAGCGCGGCGCGCAGGCGGATTTTGCCAAGGGTCATCTGGGCAGCAAGGTCGAGCGCGTCATCCGCCAGAGCCGCAAGCCGGTGCTGGTGGCGACGCGCGTGTTCAAGGCACCGCAGCGCATCGCCATCGCGTTCGATGGCGGACCCTCGAGCCGGAAGGCGCTCGAATATGTCTCGACGTCGATGCTGTTCGGGGGGCTCGATATCGATATCGTGCTTGTCGGCGGCTATACCGACAGCAACGCAGGGCATATCGACTGGGCGCAGACCCAGTTCACCGGACGCGCGGGCGTCAAGGCGGTGCAGCGCGAGGGCAATCCCGATGCGGTGCTGCCGCAGGTGATCCGCGAGCGGGGCATCGATCTTCTGGTCATGGGGGCGTACGGACACAGCCCGCTGCGCAACATGCTGGTCGGCAGCACGACGACACAGATGATCCGCGCCGGGCAGACATCGGTGCTGCTGTTTCGATAGCAGAAACTCTCTCTCCTTTAGGGGAGAGAAGCGAGACTTGGCGGCTTGCCACCTAGGGTCAGGACCTATTAACCGCTTGCGCGCGGCGTGAACGGTTGATTCAATATGGCAGGAGGTAGCTGCCATGGCTGATTTGCTGATGTTGAGCGATGCGCAGATGCGCCGGATTGAGAAGTATTTCCCGCTGTCGCACGGTATTCCGCGAGTTGACGATCGGCGGATATTGAGCGGGATCCTGTTCGTCATCCGCAACGGGCTTCGCTGGCGTGATGCGCCGAAGGACTATGGGCCGCACAAGACGATCTATAACCGCTTCATTCGGTGGAGTCGGCTGGGGGTATTCAACCGTATCTTCGTCGAACTGGCCAAGGATGGCGATGGCGTTCTGATGATAGACGCCACCCATCTCAAGGCGCATCGCACGGCAGCCAGTCTGCTTAAAAAGGGGCTCTACCCCGATGTATCGGGCGCAGCCGGGGCGGGCTGACCACCAAGCTTCACGTCGTTTGTGATGGGCGGGGGCGCCCTCTTCGGCTCCA
>LSHP01000034.1 GCA_001555775.1 Acidovorax delafieldii
AGCAGCACCTAAATCTCCACCGAAAATTACACCACGAGCGCGGACGCTAACGTATCAAAGCGCGGTCGACCTTTGTGTACGAATTTCCTGTTATTCAGTCAGGTACCTACTGGTACCACAGCCACTCGGGGCTTCAGGAACAACTCGGGCATTATGGTCCCATTGTGGTGGATCCCAAAGGCGCTGACCCGATTGCTTATGACCGCGAGCATGTCGTCGTACTGTCAGACCATAGCCAGTTGTCGCCTGAGGCGATTTTTCGGAAGCTCAAGGTCAATCCCGGTCATTTCAACATGCAACGGCAAACGCTTAGCGGGCTGCTTGCCGGCAAGGACCAGCCGCTCAAGGAGCGCGTCGATTGGGGCAAAATGCGGATGGACCCGACCGATGTCGCCGATGTCAATGGATCGACCTATGATTTTCTGATCAATGGCCACGGACCCAGGGACAATTGGACCGCTCTGTTCACGCCGGGTGAACGGGTCAGATTGCGCATCATCAACGCGGCTGCGATGACGATTTTCAATGTGCGTATCCCGGGATTGAAACTGACAATAGTGCAGGCAGATGGTCTGAACGTTCGGCCGGTCGAGGTTGACGAGTTTCAGATCGGCGTTGCCGAAACCTACGACGTTATTGTTACCCCAACCGATGACCGCGCTTACACATTGGTGTCCGAAGCGAACGATCGGTCCGGGATGGGCCGGGCGACTTTGGCACCGCGCGCAGGCATGGCGGCAGAAGTGCCTCGCTTACGCGAGCGGCCACTGGCCAATATGAAAGATATGGGCATGGGCGACATGGACATGTCAGGCGGTTCTATGGAAGGCATGGACCATTCAGGAATGGCGATGCCAGTCGAAGCGAGTGCAGCTTCTGACCGCGCAGCTATGCCTGATATGGACATGGCGGATACTGCCGCACCTGCTGCAGGCGCGATGGCGGGTATGGACCATTCGGCAATGGGCGGCATGGCCGGGATGGACCATGGATCTATGAAAATGCGCGACTTCTCGGTTGCGCCTCAAGTCGACAAAAACCCTGGCGTTCAGACAATTTCGCCGATGCCATCGGACCGGATGGGCGACCCTGGCCAAGGCCTTGAAAATGTGGGGCACAAGGTGCTGACTTACCGCGACCTGGTGGCGCTCGACAAGAACCCCGACGTCCGCGCCCCCGACAGGTCGCTCGATATTCATCTGACCGGTAATATGGAGCGGTTCATGTGGTCCTTTGATGGCATTAAAATGTCCGACTTTCACGAGCCGATCCCTTTCCTTGAAGGTGAGCGGGTAAGGATTAATCTTATCAACGACTCAATGATGAGCCATCCAATCCATTTGCACGGCCATTTCTTCGAACTGGTCACGGGCAAGGGTGATCATGCCCCCAGAAAGCATACGGTGCTTGTTCAACCGGGCGGCAAAGCGAGCTTCGATTTCACTGCAGATGCGGTGGGAGACTGGGCATTCCACTGCCATCTGCTGTATCATATGCACGCTGGGATGATGCGCGTTGTCAGCGTCCGTCCGCGGGGAGAAGCCGCATGAGCTTGACCCGAATCTTGTTCGCAAGTTGTGCTGCGCTGGCTTTTGTTTCACCTGTTCAAGCGCAATCGATGCAGGGCATGGACCACTCCAAGATGCCCGGAATGACCACGCCCCCCAAGCCTGCACCTAAAAAAGCCGAGCCCACCGCGAAACCGGTCACAAAAGCGCCGGCTGCTCCTAGACCTACGCGAAAGCCCGCCGTCGTGTCGAAGATAAAAGAGCAAAATAAAGCGTCTTCGTCGCCCAATGTGACAAAACCCGGCGGGTCGGCTGCGGTCACGGCGGAATCCATGCAAGGCATGGATCATGGTAACATGCAGGGGATAGATGGGGCCTCGGGCGCCGAAACACCGCCATCCACTTGTTCGCCCGAGCACGCAAAAATGGGCCATTGCACGCTCGAAAGCGGGCAAGAAAGCTCGTTGGGTTCGGATCCAAATCCTGCAGAAACTGGCGGACATGAAATGATGCCGGGTATGACGATGGAGGGTGCTCCGGCTGGTGATGAAGCGGTCGATCCTGATTGTCCGCCCGAACACGCACAGATGGGACATTGTACGCCCAGAGCGATGCCAAAAATGTCTTCACCAGCTCAAGGCGGTGCGAGTGGAACGGATCTGGAGCCAGGAGATGCACCGGCCCCGGCACCTCCTTCTGACTGGTATGCTGATCGCATATTCCCAAGGGAGGAGATGGCGAAATCGCGCGAGGAGATGATGAAGGAAAGCGGGGGCTCGACCTTCAGGTATCTCTCTTTCGATTTGGCCGAGTTTGTCGTCCACGAAAACAAGAACAGTTATCGCTGGGATGGCGAAGCCTGGTTCGGCGGTGACATTAATCGCTTCGTTTTCAAATATGAGGGTGAAGGAGAGTTCGGCGGTGCGCTCGACGATCTGGAACTCTCCGGACTCTACTCCCGCGCGATATCCCCTTACTGGAATTTACAGGCCGGTGTCCGGTACGATGTCAAACCCGATCCCTCGCGGACCTATGCTGTGTTTGGCATCGAGGGCCTGGCACCCTATTGGTTTGAGATCACGGCAGCAGCCTTTGTTTCGAACAAGGGCGAAGTTCGAGGTCGCGTCGAAGGCTATTACGACCAGCGCATCACGCAGAAGCTCATATTTCAGCCGAGGTTTGAGGCAAATTTGTCGGCACAGACCATCCGCGAGCTTGGCGTTGGCGCGGGTCTCTCCAATCTCGAACTAGGAGCTCGTCTTCGCTATGAAATCAAGAAGGAGTTTGCGCCCTATATCGGTTTTGAATGGATCCGCCAATTTGGCGAATCGGCACGGTTCACCAGAGCCAATGGTGGACAAGTCTCCGATCCGCATTTCGTTATGGGCGTGCGGGTCTGGTTTTGAAATTCTGCGGCGGTGGCGACGTACTAGGGTCGCCGCGCACACAGTGGTGGAAGCTCAAGGTTTTTGTTTAATTGGAGCTAAGTCGTGAAAATCAAATATCTCATCGGCGCAGTTGCGCTCGGCATGTCCACCGCTACCTTTGCTGCCGAACCGGCGCCCGCACCGAACAAAGAGTGCTGTTGCTGCAAGAAAGACGAGCAAGGCAAAACGGCCTGCTGCAAGGACAAGGCTGAACAGCCTCGTCGTGATCACAAGGGCCACGACATGGGTGGCATGGATCGCCCATAAGTAACTCTAGCGGGAGGCAGGCGACGGCCTCCCGCCTCTAACATTAAGAGGAGTCTTTCATGAGAAAGCTATTATTTTTTGCGGCGCTTGTTGCAACACCTGCACTGGGCGCTTCCGAAATGGTCATGCATCGCGATCCCGGCTGTGGTTGCTGCCTAAAATGGGCAGCTCAGGTCAAAGCGGCGCTTGGCCGATCGGTTAAGGTTGTCGATAATGCAAACCGTGCTGCAATTCAGAAGAGGCTTGGCATAACATCATCGCTTCAATCGTGCCACACCGCGTTCATCGACGGTTTGGCTTTTGAGGGGCATGTCCCGATCGCCGACGTGAAGCGTGTTCTTGCGGCAAAGCCCAAGGGCGTGAGCGGGCTCGCGGTCGGCGGAATGCCACTAGGGTCGCCCGGAATGGAAGTGCCCGGGCAAAAGCCCCAAACCTATATTGTCTATTCTTTCGGTTCTGCAGGCCAGAAAATTTACGCGCGGCACTGAGTGAATCAGCGAATGACGATTAACTCCGACCCAAGGGCAACAGAGGGGTATGGCATGTCGGATGGCATGCCCATGAGAATGGACAATCGAGACCGGTCATCCTTTGAACGACTGTTGAGCTGGTTTGGCCGGTTGCACCTACTCAGCGTTCATTTTCCGACTGCGTTTTTTCCAGCGGCTTTGTTAGCGGCCGTCGCCGGTCGCAGGCGCGCCGCTTTTGCTGCTCTGGTTCCTATTTGCCACCGATGTCCCGGACTAGTCCGTCAGCGTTGCGGGTGCGAGCGGAAGATCGCGGTGCGGGAATGAGCACGGCACTCATATTGATGAGCTTTGCAATTGGGCTCGGGGATTTCTGGGTGCGGCACTAACACACGGAATGGACAATATGATGTTTTGAGGAGCACATGATGATAAACGAAAATGAGCAACACAGCCCGGGTCACATAGCGCATAGACCGACAATGTCTGCGCAACCTTACAAGATGCTTGCGCTGAACCTCGTCATAAGCTTGGCTATAATGTATTTTATGATGTTTACGATGATCGACTCGCTCGGAGAGTTTTATCAGAACATCAATTTTCTTTACATGGCGCTCGTAATGTGGGCTCCAATGGGATCCTTGATGCTGCTTATGATGAGCGGCATGTATCGAAACAAGAAATTGAATGTGACCCTTCACGGTGTCTTCTTGGCCATTTTCCTCATGTCCTTTGCCGCGATTCGAAATCAAGCGCTGGTTGGCGATCAGCAGTTTTTACGCTCGATGATCCCGCACCATTCGGGCGCTATCTTGATGTGCCGGGAAGCACAGATTTCCGATCCACGAGTCAGGGAACTATGCAAAAACATCATCCCTGCGCAGCGTCAGGAAATCGAAGAAATGAAGGCGATTCTGGCGGGCTGAATTCCGATAACAGAATATTATTGGGTTGGATTGCGTGTGAATAACTGCGGCAGGAAAATTCGCTTGTTTCTGGTAATCGATATTAAGTGGAGTGGTTGATGAAAAAGCTAGTCGTGAACCCATAAACGCGATTCCCAAGTCGGCGTAGTTCTGATTCAGGGTAGCGGCATGAGCCGCTATGATCTGACTGATGTTGAGTGGCGCGTGATCGGGCCGTTGCTGCCGAACAAGCCGAGGGGCGTGCGGCATGTCGATGACCGGCGGGTGCCGAACGGCATTTTCTGGATGCTACGCTCGGGCTCGGCGTGGCGTAACCTGCCAAAACGCTATGGGCCCAAGGCGACATGCTACAACCGCTTTGTGCGCTGGCGAAAGGCAGGCGTGTGGGACCGGCTGATGGATGCAATCACGGCAGCCTACGACGGCGACATCCAGATGATCGACAGCACTTCGATACGGGCGCACCAGCAAGCTCCGACCCCAAAAAGGGGTAACGGGATCATTGTTGCGGTCGTCGACCGGCAAGGCTTGCCGCTCCGGCTCGGCCTGACGCACCTGCTGCGCCGACGCTGCTCGATCAGCTCACACCGCGCACCATCGTGCTCGATGACAAAGCTACGACGGCAATGCAATCCGCGACCTGGTCGAGTGTCATGGCGCAGTGCCCAACATCCCGGCCAAGTCCAACCGGAAGTGGCGACCCTGCTTCTCGAAGACGCTCTATCGCGAACGCAATCAAGTCGAGCGCTTCTTCAGCAAGCTCAAGCACTTCCGCAGCATCGCAACCCGCTATGACAAGCTCGCCGAAAACTTCCTCGCCATGGTCGAACTCGCCTCAGTGCGCTTCGGGTTGCGCGCTTATAAGTCTACGGACTAGTCGATCTCGGATGTCAAGTGGCTTGCGAATTGATCGTCATCACGGGCTAGCAGGGCAAACGGCATATGATCATCAGCGACAATCGTGCCGAGTTTACCCGTAAGATTACAGCACGGTTAGGCGACGCTATAAACCACGCGCACACCCCCGCCGACCCTGCAATCAGCCGCAATTTCCGAGCCTTAAGGTGATGTCCGGTGGCGCCATTTTCAAGGACATCTGTTGGGCTAGGCGTTCGTTGCGCATTCATTGGCAAGCCGCCACGCGACGAGCAGGATTGCTGCAGTGCCCGGCGCGCCTACGAATTGTTTGAGCAAGCCTTACTGCAGCAAGAGCGAGTCGGCATTTGTCAATCGGCTGCTGGTTGCTATTCCTCACGCCGACCTCCGGGCTGATTTTTCTTCTGGCGAGTGCTCGGCCGAGCAAGAGGTTCGGCTCTCGCAGCCATGGCTGTTTCCTGCCACGGCCAATGCCCGTTGATTTCGACCCCCAGCGAAACGCTCAAAAATGTTCGTACGAGAATAAGGCCAGCGAGCACCAAGAGATCGTCGAGGCTTGGGTTGATCACGAGCGATTTCAAAATGTCGCCGGCCACCAGGAACTCGAGACCAAGCAGAATGCTCCGGCCCAAAACGGCACGGACAGGCTGGTAAGCGGCCTGAATACCACAGGCGCGCACGCGTGACACGAACAGAAAAATTGCGGTGATGGCACCAGCCAATATCGCCATCGTCCCGGCGAGTTCAAGCAACAACACCGCGAAACGAACGAACGTATCGAGGGCGGAATTTGCGGGCTCAATGATGGTCATACCACCCGACCTTGCGAATATTGTTCCAGCTGTCAGTGGTGTGACAGGCGACGCATTGATTGACCGGAGCGCGCTCTTTGGCCACGCGTTGTGACACCATTTTAAAGTGCATCATGAAGTGACTTGGCGGTGCCTTATGACATTCGGCGCATTGCCGTGAGTTGACCGAAGGATGCCGAAATGTGGTAATCTTCCAATCCGCAAGAGTGTGACAGCTCTTGCAGTCGTTGCCGAAAAGGCCCTGATGCGGATCGCGTGCTGCGTGACAGCTTGCGCATGACAGGGCATCGGTGCTTTTGGAAAATGCGGTCGGCGGCCGCGTACCCTCCACCTTGGGGGGGGTACGCCAGAGCGCGGGGTCAAGCAGCGCCACGTGATTCATGCGTGTGAGGCTCGCACCGCCGTCATGTTCGATATGACAGGTTGTGCATTGTTTCGCATTGGCATGAAATCGCGTCGATGCCTTTGTACCGAAATCCGTCCCGATATGGCAGGCAATGCATTTGACCGGCTCGACTCCCTTGTGCGGAGTATGGCATGTTTCGCACTTATTCTGAAATGAGGTGTGCGCTGGTGAAAGCGGTCCAGGGCTGACCAAAGATGTCCAGCCGGTGACGGCGCTGCTTCCGGTTGAGTGGGTTACGAGTGGAACGACGACGACGAGCAACGCCAACGCCAGCGCATAAATGACGTACAGAAGCCGCGCGCCTTTCATAACCAGCGAAATCCGAAATAATAGCCCGCCCATATGTGCAGAAGAAGCAGAGCATAGAGCAGCGTACTTGTCGCTATGTGGATGGTCCTCCAAGTTCCGAACAGGCGGGAGACCGCTCGTTCGGCGCGAACGGCATATTCGGTGTCGGCGAGAGCTTCGGCGCGGAGTCTGGCGTCTGCGAGATCATCTGGATCCAAGCTGTCGGATGCGGCAAAAAGAAATCGCCAGAGACCAAGACTCTTGTCGTTCCCGGCTTGCGACACCTCATCTTCTGCAGGAATTGCATCCAGGCCTAATTGTAGCTTTGCCAGCTCGGATTCGCGTGCCCGTATGGCCTTGGACAGCTGGATCAAAAAATAGCGGCCAATAAATCCGCTCCAGACGACGAGGATCGCGCTGCCAGTCAATGCGATGCCAAGCGGACTTTCGAATTTATGCGCCGCGTGAATCAGCGCCAGAATTGGCCCCAGCACACCAGCATATATGTGGATCGACAGCAATGTTCGCTTACTGATCCTTGGCTCAAGCCACCGTCCAAAAGGAGGAATTCGCCGGGCAGCGACATGGACAAGTGGAAGCAGCATCAGCAGCGCGGCTGCTATCCCAATCACGCTCCCAGACATACTGCCGGGGAAGCGTGGTGAGGCATGTAAGATAAAGCCGAGCGGGAATATCGTCAGGAACGCAAACAGCAGGGCCATCAGAATGTCGCTGCGCTCCCGCATCAGGCTTCTACCACGAGCGGGCCACGAACACATCGCGCCTGGCAGGCAAGAACATAGCCTTGCGCTTTATCGGCTTGATCGAGTCCGGTTTCGACATCCATAGCGACTTCGCCTTGGAGGAGGCGTGTCACGCAGACACCGCATTCACCGACCCGGCAGGAATATGGAATCTCGACTCCGGCTGTCTCGGCAGCTTCGAGAATAGTTTCGGTGGCATCGAGTGCCGCAGAGATGCCCGCCACAGAGAAGGTCACGGTTGTGGCAGCGATTTTGCTCCCGCTTGCTTTTGAGGAGGCGCTGGGCGGAACGGCGTTCGCTGTCATCGATTCTTCGGCCGCGACCTCGGCGGGATCGTCGACTGGCAGAGAGGCGGGGCCGAAAGCTTCGCTATAAATCTGCGCGTCGGGCACACCGATTTCGGTCAGAATATTGCGCATGGCGAGCATCATCGGCGGCGGTCCACACAGATGAATACGGCGTTTAGCGATTTCGGGGACGGCACTTTCGAGCAGTTCGCGGGTGATAGGGCCTTCTGCGCCGTGCCATACCGTTCCCGGCGTACGCTGCATGGAAGCGAAAACACGGAGATTTGCGTGGCGCCGCTCGAGTTGCTCGATCTCGGTTCTGAAGAGGAATTCCTCGGTCGACCGGGCGGCGTAAACGAAAAAAATGTCGCCGGCCCATGCCGTGTCGGTGAGAAAGCGGAGAACCGACATCATTGGTGTAATGCCGACTCCGCCTGCGATCAGCACAATGCTCTCGGCATCAGATCCAGTGAAGGTAAAGTGGCCGAACGGGCCTGCGATGCGGACAAGGTCGCCGCGTTTGACAATGTCGTGAAGGTGACGCGAGACCGTTCCCTGCGCCTCGCGCTTGACGGTGAGTTCAACATAGGCCCGCTGGGTGGGAGATGAAGCAATTGTATAAGACCGCTTGGCTTTTGTGCCGTCGTCGCTTTGAACTTCCACCTGAAGAAACTGGCCGGGAAGGAAGTCGAAAGGTAGACGTTCGCCGCTGGGCATGACCATTCTGAACGTCTTGACCGTTGGAGTTTCGGCAAAGATCTGTGCAATGCGCAAATCACCAGTCCACCTCTTGCGTTTTTCCGAACGAGCCGGGGACTGAAGACCCGGCTCGGTCGGATCAGTCTGCACAGACTTCGCAAATATGTGCGGGTCACTCTTGCCGACCGTCAGATTGATGTTGCCGTGGCACAGGCAGTTGTCAGACGGCTTGAGATCATTTCCGATGTTCAGCTTGCCTATGTTGAGGTGCAGGCCGCTGAGGCCGCCATCGGCGTCGCGCGGGAGCGCCTGACAATTGCTCAAGGCGTTGCAACCGAGGTTGGTCGCCGTGTCGCATCGGCGCGCGATCCGATCTTCGCTGGAACGCGGGCGCTGGCCAGAGTTGCCGAGGCCGAGGTCGACCTGGAGCTTGCCGTTCATGCGCGCGACGCAGCATTGGTTCGGTTGTCCCAATGGTGGGGCGGCAGTGCTGACGGGCTGATCGTCCCGATAGGGCAGTTTCTGGATCTTGCCCCCATTGCTGGACCGATGGAGCCATCCCCGACGATTTCTGCAATCTATCAGGCAGCGGGCGCACAGGCTGATGCAGCCATCGCCGTTCGACAGGCCGATTCCGTTCGCGATCTCACCCTCAGCGGGGGGCCACGCTTTATCGGCACGGGCGATGTTGGTTTTGTCTTCGGGGTTTCGGTGCCGCTCGGCGGAAGGCGACTTGCCGGGGCACGTGTGGCGGAAGCTCAGGCCGAAAGGCAGAGGGTGGATGCTGAACGGGAGGTCGAAATGTTCAACCTCCGACGCGCTATCACGCTTGCTGCCGAACGGGTCGAAAAAGCGCGGCACGAAGCTGACGCCATCCAGACTCAGGTGCTTCCCCTCGCTGAAAAAGCCTTGAGCGAAGTTCGTGTCGGCTATCAGCGTGGCTTCTTCAGCTTTGCCGATTTGGCCGCTGCGCAGACCGCCTCCGTCGATGCTGCCATGCGCACGGTCGACGCTGCACGCGAATATCATGAAGCAAAGGTTGAACTGGACCGCCTGACCGGTCGCTTCAGCAATTTGGCCGAGGAGGCATCACAATGAGACTTTTCCAACTGACGATTGCGGCGCTGTTCCTCTTCCCGCTGACGGCCTGCGGTGATGCCCCGGCTGAAAGCAGCGAGGCGGCTGAAGGCGCTGCTCCAGAGGAATATGAACGCGGTCCGCATAATGGGCGGATGCTGCGTGATGGCGATTTTGCGCTGGAGGTGACCATATTCGAAGACGGCGTGCCGCCGGAGTACCGCGTTTACGCCTATCGCGGCGACAAGCCGGTTGCGCCGCGCGATGTTGACCTGACCATCCAGCTCAAACGGCTCGACGGGGAGGTCAACACGTTCAAGTTTGCCGCTGAACAGGATTTACTGCGGGGCGACGGCGTGGTGATCGAACCACACAGCTTTGACGTTACCGTCGCCGCACGTGAAGGCGGACGCCGCCATCGTTGGGAATATGCCTCATACGAGGGCCGGGTGACCTTCCCCAAGCAGGCCGCCGAGGCCGCTGGGATAACCATCGAACGCGTTGGCCCGGCCAGCCTGTCCGAAACGATCGAAATCATCGGCTATGTTGAGTTGGAGCCTTCCGCCACATCCAATGTGGGTGCGAAATTTCCGGGCCGGGTGGTCAGTGCCGGGCCAAATGTGGGGGATTCCGTCCGGGCGGGACAAGTGCTTGCGCGGGTCGAAAGCGCCGAGAGCATGCAAATCTATGCGATCACCGCACCAGTCAGCGGAGTGATTGTAGAGCGGCGCACCAATGTCGGTGATGTTGCCGGAAGTGATCCGATCTACGTGATCGCCGACCCCAATCGGACGCGCGCGGTGTTCCCCATTTTCCCGCGCGATATGGAACGGGTGCGCGCAGGGCAGCAAATCCAGCTTGGCCTGCTTGAAGGTGATCGTTCGGTGACGTCGCGCTTGGGCAGTTTCCTGCCCGGTGCTGACGCGGCCACCGGGGCGCTGCTCGCACGTGCGAGCCTGCCCAATCGCGACGGGTTCTGGAGACCCGGAATGCGGGTGCGCGGGGTGGTGACGGTCCAGAGCAGGCAGGTGCCGCTGGCGGTGCGGACCGAAGCATTGCAGGCGTTCCGCGACTTCACCGTCGTGTTCGCGCAGGTGGGCAACACTTACGAAGTGCGGATGCTCGAACTGGGCACGCGCGGGCCGGAATGGACCGAAGTGCTGGGCGGGATCAAGCCGGGGCAGGCCTATGTCACCAAGGGCAGCTACGTCATCAAGGCCGACATCGAAAAAGCCGGCGCAAGCCACGATCACTGAGGAGCGACACCATGCTTGAGAATATCATCAGGCTGTCGATCCGGCAGCGATGGACGGTTATTGTTGTGGCGCTGCTGATTGCAGGGCTGGGGGTCTACAATTTCGGGCGGCTGAAGATCGACGCCGTGCCCGACATCACCAATGTACAGGTACAGGTCAACACCGCGGCGCCGGGCTTCTCGCCCTTGGAGGCGGAACAGCGCATCACCTTGCCGATCGAAACCGCTTTAGCCGGCCTTCCAGGGCTGGACTACACGCGTTCCGTTTCGCGCGCTGGCCTGAGCCAGGTCACCGTGGTGTTCGATGACGGGACCGACATTTATTTCGCGCGGCAACTGGTCAATGAACGCCTGCAAGGGGTAGCCGGAAACCTGCCTCCCGGAATGGAGCCCGCGCTTGGTCCGATTGCAACCGGGCTGGGCGAAATCTTCATGTATACGCTCGAGTCCAGACCGGGCGCGCGCAAGGACGATGGAACCCCCTATACGGCGGAGGATCTGCGCACCCTGCATGACTGGGTGGTGCGGCCGCAATTGCGCAACGTTCCCGGCGTAACCGAAGTCAACTCGGTTGGCGGGTATCGCCGCCAATATGTGATTGCGCCGATCCCCGCGCGCCTGTCGGGCTTCGGCCTGACCGTGGCCGATCTGACGAAGGCGCTGGAAAGCAACAATGCCAGCGTGGGTGCGGGCTATGTCGAGCGGTCGGGCGCACAATCGGTGATCCGGGTGCCGGGTAATGCAACCGGCGAAGCGGATCTGTCGGGCATCATCGTCGCCTTTCGTGCCGGCACCCCTGTACGCATCGCCGATGTCGCCGATGTCTCCATCGGTTCGGAGATCCGACAGGGCGCGGCCACCAAGGACGGGCGCGAGGTGGTGCTGGGCACGATCTATATGCTGGTCGGCGAAAACCCCCGCAATGTAAGCGTGGCAGTGGCCGAGCAGCTGAAGGTCGTGAACCAGTCGCTTCCCGCAGGAGTGTCTGCGGTCACCGTCTATGACCGCTCAGTGCTGGTGGAGGCCACGATCGGGACGGTCGAAAAGAACCTTGCCGAAGGCGCGATGCTGGTGATCGTGGTGCTGTTTGCCCTGTTGGGCAATATCCGCGCGGCTCTGATCACGGCAGCGGTCATTCCGATAACCTTCCTGATGACGATTACAGGCATGGTCGAAGGCGGCTTGTCGGGCAATCTGATGAGCCTGGGTGCGCTTGATTTCGGGCTGATTGTCGACGGCGCGGTCATCATCGTGGAAAATTGCCTGCGCCGCTTTGGCGAGGCCCAACACAGCCTCGGCCGCTTGTTGAACCGCGAGGAACGGTTCAGCCTTGCCGCCAGCGCTTCGGCGGAAGTCGTCAGGCCCAGCCTGTTCGGCATTGCCATCATCACCATCGTTTACCTGCCGATCTTTGCGTTGACCGGGGTGGAGGGCAAGACGTTTCATCCGATGGCGATCACTGTAGTGCTCGCTCTGACGGCAGCAGCGCTGCTTTCGCTCACCCTCGTGCCCGCCGCCGTGGCAACGTTTGTCACCGGCAAGGTCGAGGAGAAGGAAAGCCGCGTGATGCGCGCTGCCAACCGGGGCTATGCCCCGCTGCTCGATTGGGCCTTGCGCGCCCGCGTCACGGTGCTGGTGCTCGCTGGCGCTCTTGTGGTGCTGAGCGGGGTGGCAGCCACAAGGCTGGGTTCGGAGTTCATCCCCAACCTCGATGAAGGAGACATCGCGCTGCACGCCCTGCGGATTCCGGGCACCAGCCTGACGCAGGCAGTGCAGATGCAGGCCGCACTGGAAAACCGGATCAAGCAGTTCCCGGAAGTCAATCTGGTGTTCGCCAAGATCGGGACTGCCGACGTGGCAACCGATGCAGTTCCGCCCAGCGTGGCCGACACTTTCATCATCATGAAGCCGCGCGACGAATGGCCCGACCCGCGCAAGCCCAAAGCACAATTGGTTGCCGAGATGAACGAGGCAATCCAGCGCGACGTGCCGGGTTCGCGGTATGAATTCATCCAGCCCATCCAGATGCGGTTCAACGAGCTGATCGCGGGCGTCCGGTCTGATGTCGCGATCAAGATCGTTGGCGATGATCTCGACGAATTGTCAGCAGCGGCTGACCGCGTGGTTGGTATTGTATCGGGCATCGATGGCGCGGAAGATGTGCAGGCGGAACAGGTGACGGGCTTGCCGTTTGTTGAGATTGTCCCTGACCGGGCGCGCCTCAGCCAGCTGGGCCTCAATGTCAGCGCGGTGCAGGAAGTGGTGGCCGCAGCCACTGCGGGTGCCAACGCAGGTCAGATTTTCGAAGGCGACCGACGGTTCGACATCGTCGTGCGCCTGTCCGAAGACCTGCGGCAGGATCGCACGGTGCTGGAACGCCTGCCGATCCCGCTGCCCGGTGGCGGTATCGCGGGTGGGGCGGTGCAGACTGTACCGCTATCCGAAGTCGCAACGATCACCGACATCACCGGGCCTAACCAGATCAGCCGCGAAAATGGCAAACGGCGCGCGGTTGTCACGGTCAATGTGCGTGAGCGCGATTTGGGGTCGTTCATTGCCGAAGTCCAGCAGGTGGTGGCGCGCGATGCCGAGCTGCCTGAGGGTTATTGGGTCGAATATGGCGGCACCTTCGAACAGCTCGAATCCGCGACCCAGCGGCTTCAGATCGTGGTTCCGATCACCCTGCTGCTCATCCTGGGTCTGCTGTTTGCGCTCTTTGGTTCCCTGCGCGATGCGGCCATCGTGTTCTCCGGCGTGCCGCTGGCGCTCACGGGCGGCGTGGCAGCGTTGCTGCTGCGCGGCATACCCTTCTCGATCTCGGCCGGGGTGGGCTTTATCGCACTTTCGGGCGTGGCGGTGCTCAATGGCGTGGTGATGCTCAGCTTCATCAAGCAATTGCGCGAGGAGGGCCGCAGCCTTGAAGATGCCATCCGTGAAGGGGCGCTGACGCGGTTACGGCCCGTGCTGATGACCGCGCTCGTGGCGTCACTTGGCTTTGTGCCGATGGCGCTGAATGTGGGGATCGGCTCGGAAGTGCAGCGACCTCTGGCCAGCGTGGTGATTGGCGGCATTGTCTCGTCAACCATCCTGACCCTGGTGGTGCTGCCTGCACTTTACGCCTTGGTCCATACAAAGAGGACCGGTGAGGCTGACAATCCGAAGCCAGCTTGGCGGGATCGTTTCCGCCGCCGTCTCGCCGTTCAATAATCAGGATACCACGCCATGATCGCTAGATTATCGCCAACCTCTCCAGCCTTGCCACGCTGGATCATATTTTCCTTTATGGCGCTGGCCATGCTGCTGCTCGTGTCGGTGGATGCCTATGCCCACAATGTCGCCGAAGGGGACAAGGGTTATATCCAGGAAAGCAGCGGGGTGTTGTTCTTCCCGTTCTTGTATCTCGGGGCCAAACACATGGTCACCGGGTACGATCACCTGCTGTTCCTGTTTGGGGTGATTTTCTTCCTTTATCGGATGAAGGACGTCGGCATCTATGTGACCCTGTTCGCGATCGGCCACTCCACCACGCTGCTGTTTGGCGTGCTGACCGGGATCAGCGCCAACGCCTATCTGATCGACGCGATTATCGGTCTGTCGGTGGTCTACAAGGCGCTCGACAACCTCGGTGCCTACCAGCGCTGGTTCGGTGTTCAGCCCAACACAAAGGCTGCGACCTTGGTGTTCGGGTTCTTCCACGGGTTTGGCCTCGCCACCAAGGTCATCGAGTTTGAAATTGCGCAAGATGGCCTCATCCCCAATCTGATCGCTTTCAACATCGGGGTGGAGATTGGCCAGCTGCTGGCGCTTGGCGCGATCCTGATTGTGATGGGATATTGGCGCCGGACTGCCAGTTTCATGCGCCACGCTTTTGCCGCCAACACCTTGCTGATGACCGCCGGCTTCGTGCTGGTCGGGTATCAATTGGCCGGTTTTGCCGTCAGCTGATACAACAATCCCAGGAGCGATTTATGTTCAATTCCCAACGTCCGAAGATGGAAGACCTTCCCAGCAATCGCCAATTGATGGGTGCCACTGCGTTCGCCTTGGCGGCATCAGCCGTGATCCTGACTACCATCGTGCTTCCGTCCGAATATGCAATTGATCCTACGGGCGTGGGCCGCGCGCTCGGTCTGACCCAGATGGGTGAGATCAAGGCGCAGTTGGCACAAGAGGCTTCGGCCGACGCTGCTGTCACTGCATCAGCGACAGCCTCTGCTGCCCTCCCGGCTTCGCAGGGTGCGGGTGCACAGACGGCTTCGGATGCGCCCACTGTCGCAGCGCGGTCTGAAACCATGCAGGTTACACTGGCGCCGGGCGAGGGGGCAGAGATCAAGGCGGGGATGCAGAAAGGCGCCCGCATTGCGTTCAACTGGTCCGTCGCTGGCGGCCATGTCAATTTCGATACCCACGCGGATGCTCCGGGGATCGCCTATCATGGCTATGAAAAGGGTCAGCAATCGACCGGCCAACAGGGTGAGTTGGTCGCAGCCTTTGACGGTAAGCACGGTTGGTTCTGGCGCAATCGTTCGGCGGGAACCGTAACCGTCACCTTGCGCGTCGACGGTGCCTTCAGCGAATTGAAAAGGGTCGTTTGAGCTACCATGCTGACAGTCTTGGCCAATCGCACCTATCGGCACCTGTTTCTGGCGCAGGTGATTGCTCTGATTGGCACCGGGCTGGCCACGGTCGCGCTGGGACTGCTGGCATTTGACATTGCAGGCGCGGACAGCGGCGCGGTGCTCGGCACGGCGATGGCGATCAAGATGGTCGCTTATATCGGCGTTGCACCGGTGGTCGGGGCTTTTGCCTCGCGCCTACCCCGGCGAGGCTTTCTGGTGGCGATGGACGTCGTGCGCGGGCTGGCGGCGTTGGCCCTGCCGTTTGTCGATCAGGTTTGGCAAATCTACGTTCTGATTTTTGTGCTGCAATCCGCATCGGCAGGCTTCACCCCGACCTTTCAAGCGACCATTCCCGACATCCTTCCCGACGAGAAGGCCTATACAAGAGCCCTCTCGCTATCACGGATGGCCTATGATTTGGAGAGTCTGCTCAGCCCGATCCTTGCTGCCGTTTTGCTGACGGTGATCAACTTTCACTGGCTGTTTGGCGGAACGTCGATCGGCTTTGCCATTTCTGCGCTGTTAGTTCTGTCCGTCGTACTGCCGCGTTCAACTGCTGCGCCGCCAAGCGGGGGGATATACGACAAGACCACCCGCGGCATCCGCATCTATCTCAAGACCCCGCGGTTGCGGGGGTTGCTGGCGATCACTTTGGCTGCGGCTGCTGCCAGCGCAATGGTGATCGTCAATACTCCCGTGCTGGTGCAAGCTGCCCTCGGCCTCGGTCAGCGCGAAGTTGCGCTGACGCTTTCGGCTTTTGGCGGCGGATCAATGCTGAGCGCGCTGATCCTGCCCCGCCTGCTTGACCGGATTTCCGATCGCTGGGTTATGCTGGCCGGTTCGGCGGCTCTGGTCGTGGTATTGGCGGCGTTGGCAGCATCCTGGGGCACTCATCTGCGCCCGGCCTATTGGGCCTTCATGTTGGTTGCATGGATTTTGCTCGGCATCGGCTATTCCGCCACGGTCACGCCGGGCGGTAGGTTGCTACGGCGATCTTCTGCCAGCGAAGACCGACCGGCGCTGTTTGCCGCGCAATTTGCACTGAGCCACGTTTGCTGGCTGATCGCCTATCCGCTTGCTGGACAGGTTGGAGCACTGGTCGGCTTCGGCACGGCGTTTGCGGTTTGCGCTGCACTGGCGGCGTTCGGCTTGGGGATTTCCATATTGATTTGGCCATCGGTGGACCCCGAAGTGGTTGATCACGCGCACGACGATTTACCTTTCGACCATCAACATCTTGTGAATGACCACGCTGGTGGGAAAGCCCATCACGCCTTCGTTATTGACGATCTTCATTCAGCTTGGCCTGGCCGATGATGCGGCCTCCGTTAGTTTTGCAGAGGAACATTTGCCATGCACCGGCTTGCGGAACAACGTGAGTGAATAAAGAAGGGTACCCTATCGCGCGATAACTGCCAGCGCTTCATTATTCTGACAGTTCCGTTTTGCCTTTGGCATGTCGCGGATTAAGGTCGAGGCTGGCGCCTTGCAAACCAAAGCGTTATCAGTGGAATAATGATCCACATCAGGATGGGGACGAGGCCAACATTTGTGCCGGGCACTAAGGGCATGAGTTCACTATAGCGCCAGCCCCACTGCGTGGGCACGCTGGTAGCGATTTTTTCGATTATGACCGTTATTCCAAGGCCTGACAGCAGATAGGTGCCGATCATGCCGGAGGTTAGGCGGTGCATCCAATGCCTGTTGCGGTTCACTATCGAGACCACTGTATACGCCAGCACCATAATCCCGGCATCGCCAAATGTGGCTAGCGTGCAGCCTAACGTGCTGTCCCAAGAGGTTGCCGACCCGACATCGAAGAAGGGCATTTGCAGCATTTCCCAGATGAACGATGTGAAGAACCCAAACGTGGCAACGTGGATCTCGGGTTGTTTATCAAATTTCATTGCGCCGCCATTTTCATTCTTTGCCAATTCCGCCAAACCGAGACGCCCGTTGTGCGAACCGATTCAGGTGGAATGCAGCTTCTATCGTCAGAGGATGATGTGTCGCGTCCTCTCGCCGCGAAATCAGCTCTGCCATTTCATGGAGCGTTGTCATACGTCTCGGCTGGTTGCTCCGAAAGGTGCTGAGAATAGTAATGATTGGGGCACCTCCTCGTAGCAACTGATAACCTATTGGTCGCGCGGTGAAGCATTTGCCACTTTGCGCAGATACAAGGCCTCCCCCGCAAACACAGCAACAATACCCAACAACGCGTAGCCGACAATCGCGGGATCACTCCCGAGCTTAGCGGTCGTGAATGCGGCAAGCACGATAGCATCGGCTGCGAGCGCCGCGAGGAGGACGGAGGCCTTTGCGCCGATTTCATGGCGCAGCTTACGGAACACGCCCCAATGGACCAGCATGTCCATGATCAGATAGAAAAAAGCGCCCAAGGTTGCAATGCGTGAAAGATCGAAGAGCACCGCAAGCGCACCGGCGACAACCACCGTATAGACGAGCATGTGGCTGCGGATGCCGCCGCTCATGCCGAAGTGGCTATGAGGTATCATCTTCATATCGGTCAGCATCGTCAGCATGCGGGTTACCGCAAAAACGCTGGCGATCACGCCGGACGCTGTTGCTGCGAGCGCAATTGCGATCGTGAAGTAGAAGCCCCATGCACCAAGAGCCGGCTCGGCCGCCGCGGAGAGCGAATAGTCACGCGCTGCGGTAATCTCGGGGATGGTCAGGCTCGATCCGACCGCAACAGCTACGAGCAGGTACGTGACAGCGCAGATCGCGATGGAGATCATGATTGTGCGCCCGACGTTGCGATGCGGATCGACGATTTCCCCGCCACTGTTGGTGATGGTCGTGAACCCCTTGAACGCGAGGATCGCAAATGCCACCGATGCCACGAAATCCATCGGACGGGCAGGCGCAGCAACTTCGGCGAAAGCACCCGTACCAATTCCGCTGACCCAGATGGCGGCAATGGCAAACAGCACGATGCCGCCGATCTTGATGACCGACATCACGAGCGAAAACAGGCTGACCGAGCGGTTGCCAGAAGCATTGACAATATAGGCAAGCAGGATGACCGCAAGCGCGACAACCGATAGCATCAGCGCGTTATTTTCCTGCCCGAGCGGCCGCAGCGCATACGTGGCGAAGGTGCGCGCAACCAGGCTCTCGTTGATGACCATCGACAAAGCCATCAGCAGCGAAGCCGATGCGGCAATCACGCCGGGGCCATATGCTTTTTGGAGGATCATCGCGATACCGCCTGACGAAGGCCAGGCGTTCGACATCTTGATGTAGCTATAGGCCGCAAGCGACGTAACCAGCGCGCCTGCGATAAAGGATAGCGGGAATAGCGGACCTGCCAGTTCCGCGATCTGGCCGGTCAGCGCGAATATTCCTGCGCCAATCATGACGCCTGTGCCCATCGCGACAGCACCGCTCAGGCTGATCGAATTTTTCTGATCGTTGCCATTATCGCCGTGCGAGGGTGCGTCGCCAGCATTTTGGCCATGCCCGCTCACAGTTTGACAGTCCGCAGCCTTAGCGCATTGAGCACCACCGAAATCGACGATGCGCTCATCGCGAGCGCTGCGAACATCGGGCTGATCAGGATGCCGAACAATGGATAGAGCAGGCCCGCAGCCACCGGCACGCCCGCCGCATTATAAATGAGCGCGAAGAACAGGTTTTGCCGGATATTACTCATGGTTGCGTGCGACAGTCGTCTAGCGCGCACGATGCCGTCGAGATTTCCTCTGACGAGTGTAATGCCCGCGCTCTCGATCGCTACATCTGCACCTGTGCCCATGGCGATACCGACATCGGCCTGAGCCAGTGCAGGCGCATCGTTCACCCCGTCTCCCGCCATAGCGACTTTGTGGCCCTGCTCCTGTAATTCGCGAATGATGCGGGCCTTATCCTGCGGCAGGACATCGGCGCGGATTTCGTCGATGCCCAGTTTTGCGGCGACGGCTTGCGCAGTGCGCTCGTTATCGCCGGTCGCCATGATAATCCGGAAGCCAAGCTCGTGGAGTGCCTTGATCGCAGCGGGGGTCGTCTCCTTCACGGGATCTGCCACGCTGACCAAGCCGGCTATTGCGCCATCAACGACAACGAACATCACCGTTTCACCCTCGTCGCGCCGCGCATTGGCTGCTGTCAGAAAACCGGATGCATCGATCCCATGGTCGGTCACAAGCTTGAGATTGCCAAGCATGACCTTCTTGCCATCAACAATGCCGATCACCCCCTTGCCGGTGATTGCCTCGAAGTCGCTAGCTTCGGCGATCGTGATGCCGCGTTCCTGTGCGCCTTTCACAATGGCCTCGGCGAGTGGGTGCTCGGACCCGCGTTCCAGCGTCGCGGCGAGACGCAGCACCTCGCCTTCATCATGTCCCGGTTGCGGCAAGACCGCGACCAATCGCGGCTTGCCCTCGGTCAGCGTGCCAGTCTTGTCGACCATGAGCGTGTCGACCTTCTCGAACCGTTCGAGTGCTTCGGCATTCTTGATGAGTACGCCAGCCTGCGCGCCGCGGCCAGTCGCCGTCATGATCGACATTGGCGTCGCAAGGCCAAGCGCGCAGGGGCAGGCAATGATCAGCACGGCAACCGCCGCGATAAGCGCATAGGACAAGGCAGGCGCGGGGCCCCAGATGGCCCATCCGACAAAGGCCTGGATCGCGACACCGATAACCGCTGGCACAAACCAACCTGCAACCTTGTCGGCATATTTCTGGATCGGAGCGCGCGAACGCTGGGCGTTGGCAACCATCTCGACGATTTGTGCCAATGTCGTATCGGCACCGACGCGCCGGGCCTCGATGATCAGGCTACCAGTGCCATTGATCGTGGCACCAGTCACATCGTCTCCCGCCACTTTTTCGACTGGCATAGGCTCGCCCGAGATCATGCTTTCGTCGATTGACGAATGCCCTTCAGCAACCGTCCCGTCCACCGGCACCTTATCGCCAGGCCGCACGCGCAGTCGGTCGCCAACCCGGACGTCTTCGAGCGGAATTTCCTCCTCGCTACCGTCATCGCGCACCACGCGTGCGGTTTTTGCGGCGAGATCGAGAAGGGCACGAATGGCCTTACCGGTTCCTTCGCGCGCGCGCAGTTCCATCACCTGCCCTAGCAGAACGAGCGTGATGATGACCGCCGCCGCTTCGAAATAGACGCCGACGTGGCCATGTGCGTTGCGAAATCCTGCCGGGAAGATTCCGGGGGCCAGCAGCGCCACCACGCTGAAAAGCCAAGCGGCAGCAACGCCGATCGAAATGAGCGAGAACATGTTGAGGTTCATCGTGCGGAACGAATTCCAGCCCCGCACCAGGAACGGCCAGCCGCACCACAGGACTACCGGCGTTCCGAGCGCAAATTCGATCCACAGCGTTGTTCTCTCGCCAAACGCCTCGCGGATACCGCCCAGACCAACGAATGGCCCCATGGTCAGAATCAGCAACGGTATCGTAAGGATAGCGCCGACCCAGAAACGCCGGGTAAAATCGACCAGCTCCGGATTGGGGCCGTCCTCCACCATGCTGGCGGATTCCAGCTCCAGCCCCATGCCGCAGATCGGGCAGGAGCCCATTTTGACCTGCCGCACCTGTGGATGCATCGGGCAGGTATAAACTGTGCCGGTGTGTCCCTCTGGCACCTGATCATAGCTACCATCGCTCGGTTGGTGTTCCATCTGGCCATGCGAAGCGTGGCATTCGGAATGCGTGCCGCTTTGCTGGCCGTCGCCCGGTACGAGATGCATGCCGCATTTCGGACAGTCGCCCGGCTCGTCCTGCCGGACTTCAGGATGCATGGGGCAGGTATAGCCGCTCATGACGTCTCTCCGCGCCCGAAGAAGCGATAGAGCGGAACGATCAATATCGCGATGTACCAGCCATAGAGAAAGCTACCGACTGCGCCTGCGATGAAGCCCGGCCAGGTCAGCCAGTCAAACCCCGGCAGTAGCGGAGCCCATGCCTCATGCATGTGAAAGCGTCCAGGCATCAGCAGACCGAACGCAATACAAACAAGAAAGCTGATCAGAATGAAAACGCTGAGCGTCCATCCCCAGCGGATAATCTGGCGACCAATTGTTGGATTTTGCATGTCTATCTCCCTTGGTGCAGCTGGTGTCTGAGTGCGACCACAGGGCTGCTCCTGCGGGGATGAGCACAGGCTCGGCCGTGTCAGTCCATGCGATACCGGTCTGCGCGGGCAACCAGATCGTTGATGTGATCGGCGGCATGAACGGTCAGCGGGTGCTGGGTAAAACCTGGCCGAGGCGTAATGAGGGCGGCCATGTCGCGTGCCGTCTGGCGCTGCTGCTCTGAACCCTCCGCCAGAACAGCGATCATCAGATTTTCAAGCGCGATGACCCGGATACGCAGATGAATAAATTCAGTGTTGGTCACTTCGAGCACGGCACTGTCAGCAATCTGAGCCATAGAGGCAATTGCGCCACCTTCATTGTCCCACCTTGCCAACGCACGCTGGCGAATTTGGGACATTTCCTCAGGCGAATCCACGTGCGGAGCAGCCTCAGTCGGACAGTTATTGCCGTTTGCCATCAATTCGCCGTTTCCGTGCTTTGCACTGGCACAGCCGGTAAAATGGGGGCACCCGACTCAACTGGCTCCGCCTCAAGATCAGCGATTAGCCGCTTCATTTCCGAAATTTCTCTGACCTGCGCCTTGATGATGTCATCCGCCAAAGCACGAACGCGGGGATCGCGGATATGCGCGCGCTCGCTGGTCATGATCGCGATCGAGTGATGTGGGATCATCGCGCGCATATAGCTCACGTCATCGACCGTCTCCTGACTGCGGACGAGATAGAGCGAGCCTGCAAAAACAAACAGTGATGCCCCGACAATTGTCAGCTTCTTGGATGTCCCATCATACATTTTCCACATGAAGCCGAGCATGATGATCGCCATGACCGCGCCCATATATACGGCCATCCAGGTGCGCGTCTAACAGTAGAAGATATGATCGAGTGCGTATGTGTTCAGATACATCAGGCCGAACATCACAACAGTCGAGGTCGCTATCATCGCGAGAAAACGAGTGTAAGTCATTGCGTTTCTCCCATCGGCGCTGGCGACATCCGCAGCGTCACCACCATGCGGTAAGTGTTTGTGGTTGTGGTTTTGGCTTCGGTTTGGGCTGGGGTCATCGTTTGACCTTTTCGAACAAGTCGATCAGTTCGTTAAACTTCACGCGTTGTTCGGCGGCATCGTCCGATGCAATGGCCTCGGAAACGCAGGACGCTGCGTGATCTTTCAGAATTTCATTCTCTGCCTTTGAGAGGGCAGCTTTAACGGCCTGCACCTGATGCAAGACATCGATGCAATAGCGGTCATTTGCGATCATCTGCGAAACGCCGCGGACCTGCCCCTCAATCCGTTTTAAGCGGTTCAGGATATCAATTTTGCTTTTGCTCACGACACAATGTCTCACTCAGATAGGTAAGGGGGGTATAGTATCTAAATTCGCGGTGAAAGGCAACGCGCCAGTGTAACCCCCTACCGAGTGAATTTTATCTCGGGGTTTTGCAATTTCTGATGATGGCCATCTAACATCCCTTTTAAATGGCCGCAGGGGTTGCAGACTGTGGGTGGGAGAGAAATGAATGGATCGGACGAGCTTGTGCTTGTGTCCGCGTATTTTCACGAAGGAGTTTCAGCTATGCGGCATGAAAGCGATCGACGACATCCATAGGGCCATTGCGATCATCATAAGGTTTTCCGTCAGGGAGACAAAACCGAGCGGCACATTACTGTCACCGCCGACGCAGGCGCATTTGAGTTCGCGCCGCTCGATATAGACCGCCTTGAACACCGAGATTGCACCGATCGTACCGATGGACAGCGCCACCGGCATTGAAAGCCAATGCAATTGGCCCGAAACCATCAGCACACCGGCCAGGCCCTCGGCGAAGGGATAGATGGTCGCATAAGGCACCCAGCGCTTCGCCAGCAGGTCGTAATTGAGGAACATCGTTGCGAACTTGTCGACATTCTGGAGCTTGAGCAGCGCCAGCACGCACATGCTGAAGGCAATAAACCACTCGGCCACGCGAACGCTCAGAGCCGTGCCATCGACCGCGATGCCAGCTGCCATCGCCATCGCTGCGGTCATGGCGAAGAGCGCGATGACCGGGCGGTAACTGGTCACATTGGGATCGGGGACCTTGATCCCGAAGAATCGCCGCAGGTCGTCATGCCCACCAATCCGCTCACCATCGATGAAGGTTTGGGGTGTGGTTGCAACGCCGTGTTCAGCCTTGAACGCATTGATTTGTTCGCGCGTGGTGAGGTGCCGATCATCCACTTTATAGCCGCGCGTTTCGAGCAGATGCTTGGATTTAAGGCCATAGGGGCAGGTGTGATTGGGCATGACCATGCGGTGGAGCACGGCGGTTTTTATGGGCTTGGGCATTGGTGATTTCCTTTGAATCGCTGCAATGCAGCCCATATAGGTTCCGTACCATGGTACGGGATCGAGGGCTAAAATGAAAATTGGTGAACTTGCCCGCGCAAGCGGGGTCAACGTCGAAACGATCCGCTATTATCAGCGGCGCGGCTTGCTCGCGCAGCCTGCGCGTCATGAGGGGCCACGCCGTTACACGCGCAGCGACCTCGGCCGTTTGCAATCGATCCGCTCGGCGCAGACCGCCGGGTTCACGCTTGACGAGATTGCTACGCTGCTCGCTCTGGATGCTGGCGACCGGACAGCTGCGCAGGATCTGGCGCGCGTTCGGATCGCGGCGCTTGATGCCAAAATCGCCACGTTGCAAACCATGCGGGGAGCCCTCGTCAGGCTCGCCGATGACTGCGCGTCGGAGCAATCCGGACCCTGTCCCATAATCGATGCTTTCAGCATTGAGCAGGAAAATGCAGGAGAGATGGAGGCAACATGAGGGGTTTTTGCCGCGCCCGCGTATATAATGCGGAAGGAGCTTCATGATGGATCTCGACGAAAATCTCGCCCGATTGGCCAGACTTCCTGTGCCGGACCTTTCCGGCATTGATGGTGGGAGGCTGGCTTTGCGCGCGCAAGGCGAGGTCAGGCAGACGCGGGCGATGCTCGGCCTAGGGCTCGTGGTGTCGCTCGGGATGGGTGTCGTGAGCGGGCTTCAGGTTCCGGCGCGCGCGGAAGTGCCCCTTGCGGCCTTCGGACCTTCGGCTTCGCTTACTCCTCTGATTGCATTGGGTCAGGAATGAATTTTCGTCGTATCGCCCTAGCAGCGGCGCTGATCATTGCGCTTGCGCTGATCGGCGTATGGCTCGGACGCATGCTTCAACCCGCACCGCACCATGGTGGGGCTGAACTGCACGCCCTGATCCATGGCGAGCTCGACCTCGACCCAGCTCAGGAACAGGAATTGACTGCGTTGGAGCGCCAGTTTGCTGCGCGGCGCGAGGCCCTCGAAGACCGGCTCCGGCGCAGCAATGCACTGCTCGGCGACGCCATCGCCGCCGAACATGAATTTGGTCCCCGCGTTTCCGCAGCCGTGGACGACACGCATGACGCGATGGGGGATCTCCAGAAGGCAACGCTCGAACATGTTTTTGCGATGCGGGCCATTCTCCGCCCCGATCAACAGGCGCGGTTCGATGCGGTGGTCAGTAAGAGCCTCGCTGCTGAGCCGCAGTGACCCCTGCCAATCTGGATGCGGCGCTCATACGCGGAGCACGGGCTGGCGATCCCGGCGCGCAACGTGCACTGGTCGAACGCTACCGTGAGACCGTGTACCGGCTTGCGCGCTCGGCGACAGGCGACACTGAGGAAGCCTTCGATATTGCGCAGGAAGCGTTCGTCGCCGCGTTTGCTGCGCTGAACCGATATGATCCCGAGCGACCTTTCAAGGCTTGGATCAGCGCTATCACGCTCAACAAATGCCGAGACTGGGCCCGTCGCCGAGCCGTCAGGCGGTTTATCGGCCTGCCGATGCCGGAACAGGCCGCGGACTGGATCGCCGATGATGCGCCTTCAACGGAAACACTAGTCGCAGACCGCTCCGAGCTCGCTGCGGCCGCCCGCGCGATCGCCAAGCTACCGGCCAGCCTGAAAGACGTTTTGATCCTGTGCACGATCGAGGGTCTGAGCCAGCAGGAGACAGCAATGACGCTGGGCATCAGCCTCAAGGCGGTCGAGACGCGGCTTTACCGTGCGCGTCAAAAATTGATGGTTATTTTGAGGGGTGACACCGACCCGCGCGTATAGAGGTGTATGAACAGTCCTCCCCTTACTCGACGTCACCTCATAGCCGCGCTTGGCGCGGCATCCGCTTTCGCCGCTACGCCGGCTTGGGCACAAGGACACAGCGTGCACCGCGGCGGCGCCCACGGGAAAGGTGGGCCGCGCATCCCTGCTGGGTTTGGCGAACTGAGCGGCGACGTGATCGACCTTGCCGTTGGGAGTGGTCATCGCATTATCGAAGGCCGCCGCGGTCCCGGCATCGCGGTGAACGGAAGTGTTCCAGGCCCTCTTATTCGCCTGCGCGAGGGGCAGAGTGTGCGCTTCAATGTGACCAACAACCTCGGCGAGGACACCTCGATCCACTGGCATGGCCTTTTGTTGCCGTTCCAGATGGACGGGGTTCCGGGCATCAGCTTTCCTGGTATCAAGCCTGGCCAGACTTTCAATTATGAATTCCCCGTTCGGCAGGCGGGCACCTATTGGTATCATAGCCACTCAGGACTGCAGGAGCAGTCCGGGCATTATGGCCCGCTGATTATCGATCCGGCGGGCGCAGAACCGGTTCAGTATGATCGCGATTACATTTTGTTGGTGAGCGACTTCACCGTGCTCGACCCCCATTTCATCATGCAGCGGCTGCGCACCGGCGAAGGCTATTTCAATCGGCAGCAAACCAGCTGGACTGACGATTACGACTTGTCATCAGAAGAGCGGCGGATGTGGGCCGAAATGCGGATGATGCCGACGGACATCATGGATATTGGCGCGCCGACCTACACGTTCCTCGCCAATGGCCGCGGACCGACCGAGGGGTTGGAATATCTGTTCCGAGCCGGAGAACGTGTGCGGTTGCGCATCATCAATGGATCGGCGCAGAGCTTCTTCAATGTCCGTATCCCCGGCCTGCCGATGACCATCATCGCCGCCGATGGCCAGAATGTGCGCCCGGTCGAAGTCGACGAATTCCAGATCGGCACCGCCGAAATCTACGACGTCATTATTACGCCAGGCAGCGACGAGGCCTATGCCGTCGTGGCAGAGTCCATGGACCGCTCGGGGATGGCGTTGGCGATGCTGGCAAGCCGTCCCGGTGCGCGCGCAACTGTGCCAGCGCTGCGCGATCCGCCGCTGCTGACCATGGGTGACATGGGGATGGATCACGGCTCGGGCGGCATGGACCATGGCGCGATGAGCAAGGTCGCGCCAGCCGATGCTGCCGCAACGGGTGGTACAGCCGGCGCGGCTATGGGCGCGACGGACCATGCAGCGATGGGCCATGGCCAAGCAGCGGGTCCGGCAGAATCCGCAGATGGCGGTATGGCAGGTATGGCAATGGGCGGCATGAGCATGGACGGCATGAAGATGCGTGACACCACGCTGTTGCCACCAGACGTCGCGATCAGTCCCGGTGTCGACATGGTGTCGATGGCGCCAGTCGACAAAATGGGCGATCCGGGAATTGGCTTGCGCGACGTGCCGCACCGCGTACTCAATTACCGGATGCTGACTGCGCTCGAACCCAATCGCGACACCCGCGAGCCGTCGCGGCTCCTTGAGCTTCACCTCACCGGCAATATGGAACGCTATATGTGGTCGTTCGACGGGCGGATGTATTCCGCCGTCAGCGATGTACCCATCCGCTTTGCCTGGAACGAGCGGGTGCGGGTGAAGCTGGTCAACAATACAATGATGGCGCACCCGATCCATCTGCACGGCATGTTCTTCGAACTGGTCAACGGGGAAAGCGCTGCACATCAGCCGCGCAAGAATGTCGTGATTGTGCAACCTGGCGCCAGCGCGCAATTTGATCTCACGGCCAATGAGCCGGGCGACTGGGCGTTTCACTGCCACCTGATGTATCACATGCATGGCGGGATGATGCAGACTGTGACCGTGGTCGGTCCGGGCGGCGGCGCATGAGTGTGCGGCCTGTCCTTTATGCGGCATTGCTATGTAGCGCGGTGATTGCTGCGCCGGCAGTGGCGCAGCATCAGGGTCGTGCAATGCCAATGCCTGCCCCTGCGCCTGCGCCGAGCCCTACTCCTGCGCTGACGACTCCTCCCGCCGATCCCCATGCCGGGCACATCATGCCCGGTGCGCCGATAACGCCAGCGCCTGCACCTACTGATCCGCATGCCGGTCACACGATGCCTGGAACACCGACAGCTCCGCCGGTTGACCCTCATGCCGGGCATGCCATGCCAGCGATGCCCGCATCTGATCCAGCAGATCCGATGGCGGATATGGATCATAGCACCATGGATCACGGCATGATGGACGACGCTGTGTCGGCATCGCCGGGACCTGACATGGAGACCCCGCCGCCACCTGAGGCTGGAAGCGGTCCACCTCGCGCTGCCGATGCCATTTGGGGCGCCGACGCGATGCGAGCTTCGCGCGAGGATCTGCAACGCACCCACGGCGATTTCCCGGTCTTCTGGTTTCAGGGCGACCGGTTCGAGACACAAGTGCGCGAAGGTGCAGATGGCTACCTGTGGGACTTGCAAGGTTATTATGGCGGCCCGACGAGCCGGTTCTGGTTCAAGAGTGAGGGCGAAGGGACGTTCGGCGAACAGATCGAAGACGCTGAGGTTCAGGCACTTTACGCACGTGCCATTGCTCCCTTTTGGGATCTGCAGGCGGGCGTGCGGCAAGACTTCGGCGGACCTGACACCACGCATGCCGTGATCGGCGTGCAAGGGCTTTCGCCGTACCAGTTCGAAGTCGACGCCGCATTGTTCTTGTCGCAGCGCGGCGATCTGACCGCGCGGATTGAGGGCGAGGTTGACCAGCGCATCACGCAGCGTCTGATCCTGCAACCGCGCGCCGAAGTCAATCTGTCGGCACAAGACATTCCGCGCCTCGGCATCGGGTCAGGCATCGACTCGGTCGAGGTCGGTGTGCGGCTGCGCTATGAATTTATCCGGGAGTTTGCCCCCTATATCGGCATTGAACAAAGCTGGCGCCTCGGTGGCAGCGCCGATTACGCCCGAGCGCGCGGCGAGGATCCCAGCGTCACCAATTTTCTCGTCGGCATCCGTTTCTGGTTTTGAAGCAAAGGAATATCCCATGAAATTCGCATCTGTTTATGCAGCCCTTGCTATAGTTTCGGCACCCATTCTTCTCTCGTCCGCCGCGCTTGCTCACACAAAGGTCGTCGCTTCGACTCCAGCGGAGGGCACGACCGTTGGCAGCGTGCGCGTGGTCACGCTGACATTCAATGAAGCGCTGCTCCCGCCGACAGCGGCGGCAAGCATCGTCATGACCGGAATGCCGGGCATGGCAAACCACGGCGACATGGCCATCCGCAACTTCACTACTGCCTGGTCGAACGGCAACAAGACGATGACGCTCAACCTCAAAAAGCCGCTCGCCAAAGGAACCTATGAGGTGCGCTGGCAGGCTGCGGGGGCTGACGGCCATCGCATGACAGGTAAAGTCAACTTCATCATCGGCTGATATGGAAATGGGTGAGCTATCCGAACAGGTTCTGCGGTTTGCGCATTATGCGTTGCTGCTCGGCCTGTTCGGTTGGACGGCATTTCACCTGGCGAGGCTGCGCCACCTGGAGTGGGTGTCGCAGGATGAGGGTAGACCTGCTCTGACCCTCGTCGCCATTTGTGCTCCGCTGTTGTCAATCGCGCTGATGCTGGTGTCGATTGCAGCGATGATGGGCGCGCCGGTTGCTTCGCTCGACTGGCCGATGATCGAAGCAATGATCGTCGGCACCGAGATGGGTATGGCGTTTCTGATACGTCTCGCGTTGATGTTTATCGGCCTTTGCGCGCTGTTGGCTATGCAAGGCGGAAAGGCAGTCCAGTTGATTGCCCCTATATGCTTCGGCGGGGCGCTGCTGACGCTCAGCTCGAGTGGCCATGCGGCTGCGACTGAAGGTGGTTTAGGCCTGTTCCACCGCTTGAACGATGGCGTCCATCTGCTGTCCACCAGCCTATGGCTGGGTGCCATTTGCTGGTTCCTGTGGCTTACGGTCAAAGCTCATCGGCAGCCCGATCTAATCCCTGTCTTGCCGCTACTTCGCGTGATGCACGCATTCGCGCCGCTGGGTGTCGGACTTGTCGCCGCTGCCGCACTGACAGGCATTATCAACGCGCAGTTGATCTTTGAACTGGAGAACAGCGTTTCGGTCTTGACCACGCCCTACGGCGTCTTGCTGACCGCGAAAGTGGTGTTGTTTGTTAGTATGCTTACGTTCGGTGCGCACAACGCCCTGATCGGACGGCAGGCGGCCCTGGATGGCGAGAGCGAGAGAATGGAAACCTCAATCACTCTATCGCGACTCCGTAGGAGCCTGGCAGGCGAGTTGATTTTGGCCGTTGGAGTGATTGGACTGGTTGCCGTGCTGGGCATGATGTCGCCAATCATGATGTAACCAAGAAATTTATTGAGGGAGGAAAAAGACGATGATCGAGGGCAAAATGATACAGCTGGCGGGGCGACGCGCTGCTTATCTCGTTGGCATTGCGGCGATCGGACTAAGTCTGACGGCCGCGCATCCGGGGTCGCATGACGCGCCGCGAACGCCAACTTCGGCAAATCCGGGCGCGCCTGTCGATGCGGCAACACCGGTCGGCACAGTTATGGCCTTCCACGAAGCACTTGCCAGCGGGAACACCGCTGGTGCATTGGCGTTGCTGGCGGAAGACGTTATGATTTTTGAATCAGGTGGCGTCGAAAACAGCCGCGATGAATATGCCAGCCATCACCTTAAGTCTGATGCAGCCTTTAGCGCCGCAGTTCCAAGAACTCTTGTCAGCCGTAACCAAGGCACGCAGAACAATATGGCCTGGGTATTGAGCGTCGAGACTGTTGCCGGCACATACCGCAACCAGGCCATAAATAGCCGCTCGGTTGAAACGATGTTGCTCCGATTGATCGATCGGCAATGGCGAATTGTTCATATCCATTGGTCTTCGGCCTCGAACGATTAAGGTCCGGACTCATTCATGGCCAGAAGGCGACGGCGAGGCTTACCGCCGATAGAAAGTTTCTGCGAGCTTCTCATAGCGGGTAGCGGTGCGGCGAACGTCCTTGGAGGCTAGCGAGCATTGCTTCGACCTGCCAGCGGTCTTTGTGGCAGCGTTCATCATATTGGATCGGGCCCGTGCAATTGCGACAACCGGCGACTACCGGGATCGTGCCCTGATCGTGCAAGGCGGCGCTAATGCGGTTGGCATCCTCATCGCAGTCGGCGATCACCCTTTTTAAGCTGACAGTTTCGCCGACCAGCAGGTCTGCACCCCTCACAACACTTCACATCCGATGTGTTGCCGGAAGTCAGGAATAGGCGCAGTGGTCATCTGAACGGATCGACCAGCGCGCCTCTTTTGCGCCATTGGCAGAGCGGAGAGCCTTGAACTAGCTGCTTTCGATCTGGCCTGTCTCGGCGTCCCAGCTTTCCTCTCTCAGCGTCGTCAGGATATGCGTCCAAATGCCCCGGCGTCTTCATCGGCTCCGGCGATTTTAGGACGTCTTCAAAGGACCTTATTCAGACGAGCAATTCGCCCAGCGGCCACCGCACTTGAGTATATGAATGATGCCCTAGATCACCCCGCGATCATCCACACGCCGTGCTCTGGGCTGATTTTTTGGGCAAGTACGCCTTGATCGCGGCCCGTGCGTCATTCGATAATCAAAGCAACGAACGGGACATTCCCAACGGCCTCTTGCAGCAGCGGAGTCTCCGTGAATCAAGGTACACACTAAATTTCAAGAGAATGGTCCGGTTTGGATCCTAGGGCCGCCCACGCCATCGCGTCATCTCTTGCATAGCTTAACCACTTAAAGGGGAGGGGGAGGGGATGTGTGCCCGGGGCATTGCCGGGTGCACATCAGGAGTGACGACCATGCTTATTCCCTTTTCCAGGCTCTATCTGAGCGATGCCAATGTGCGCAAAACGCGCAGCGAAGAAGATGATATCCAGCTATCCGCCGACATTGAAGCGCGCGGCCTTTTGCAGAACCTGCTGGTCACCAAGAGCAAGAAGCGCGGCAAGTTTGCCGTGATCGCCGGTGGTCGCCGGCTGCGCGCCATCGAGATGATCGTCACCCGCGGTACCTGGGCCCCTGACACGGAAATCGAATGCAAGCTGCTTGAGGGCAGCGAAGAGGAAGCAGGCGAGGCCTCGCTTGCCGAGAACTTCCAGCGCGTCGGGATGTCCCCAGCTGAGGAATGCCGCGCCTTCCAGCACTTCATCAAGGAGGGCAGCGATGTTGCCGCGGTCGCCAAACGCTTCGGCCTGACCCAGCGCTTCGTCGAAGGACGTCTGCGGCTAGCGAACCTCGCCGAGCCGATCTTCGAAGCGCTCGCCAAGGGCGATGTCACCCTCGAGATCGCAAAGGCTTACGCCGCGACTGACCAGCACGAGGTTCAGCTGCGGGTCTTTGAGCAGATGCGCTACGCTTATAACCCAAGCGCCGATGCCATCCGGCGTATGGTCGCGAGCGGTTCCATGCGCGGCAATGACCCAATCGCGCTGCTGATCGGCGAAGATGCCTATGTGGCAGCCGGCGGCAAGATCGAACGCGATCTCTTCAGCGAAGCGGCAGATGATCGCTGGATCGACATCGAGATCGCCCACAGGCTTGCGGCGGAGAAGATGGAAGCCGAGGCCCAGCGTATCACTGCTGAAACTGGCCTTGCCTGGATCAGCCCAGTGGCGTCGACCAATTCATGGCAGGCGCGCAGCGAAATGGGCGTCAATGCTGTCCGGCTGCCGCCCGCGCCGCTGTCCGAAGAAGCACGAGCCCGAATTGACGCGATCGATGCCCGCATGGAAGAAATCAGCGAGATCATCGACGAAGGCCATGAAGGCGGTGATGCCGATTTCGGGCAGCTCGAGGCCGAATATGAGGATCTCGATGCTGAGCGCAGCGACCTCAATAACCCGGTGCGCGCACTGCCCGAAGAATGGCGCAGTGAGGCCGGACGGTTTCTGGTTCTCACCACCCGCGGCGAAATGGTGCTCGAGGCCGATTACTACAGCGAAAAGCGTCTGTCGTTCGAGACCGATGAGAATGGCAAGGTGACAGCGACGGCCGAAGAGCCGGTGACAGGTTCCACCAAGCGCGGCAGCGCTGCACCTTCCAGGCCCGAGGCATTTGCGCCGGGCACAGAAAAGCCGATCAGCGCCCGCCTGTTCGACGAGCTTTCGGTCCAGCGCCGCAATATCCTGTCGGCATCCCTCCTCACCGATGCGGGGCTCGCGCTCGACTTCGCCATCTTCGCACTGGCCGACAGCCGCAGCTATGAAAGCCGGGGCACCTCGATCAAGGGCGGACGACCCAGCGATCCTGCGACCGGAGAACTTTCGCAGTCCACAGCCGAAGGGATTCTCGCCGAGGCCGAAAACGCGCTCGACACGGCATGGCAGGAACATGGCTGTGCAGCCCAGCGCTTCATCGCCTTTCGCGAACTTGCCGACGAAGCCAAGGCGGCGTGGCTCGCCTATACGGTGGCCATCTCGCTCGAAGCCAAGAAGGGCTATGGTTCGGAATACCATCCGATCCATGCTGTCATCGGCAGCATGCTCGACATCGATGTTGCAGCGATGTGGCGGCCGACGGCCGAGAATTTCTTCGACCGAGTCAGCAAGACCTCGTGTCTTGCCGCGCTGACCGAAGTCGGCGGCAGCGATCTTGCGGCGCGTTATGCCGCATCGAAGAAGGCTGATCTTGCCAAGACCTGCGAGACGATCTTCGCCGGCAAGGCGATCGTTGAACAGGACGTCAAGGAAGCAGCGCTGGCCTGGTTGCCTGAAGGCATGAAGTTCACGATTGCTGCTAATCCTGCTGATCCGGTCATCCCGGACACCGGCGAAAGCGACCCTGTCGCCGACGTCTGCGATAGCGATGACGGTGAAGCGAGCAACGAGGCCGACGAGCTCCTCAATGACCATCAACCTGAAGTCGCCTGTGATGAAGCGGCGGTAGCCGCCTGAGGCGGTCAATCACCCCTCCTGATGACCTGGCCCGGCCACTCGCCTGAGTGAGCCGGGCCTCTTTTTTGTTGAGGAGCAGGCCCATGCGCCAACGACCCAAGCGTGATGTCGCGCAGGAAATCACCAATCTGATCATCGCTACAATCGAGGCCGGAACGCTGCCCTGGCGCCGGCCCTGGAAGAAGGCCGGGATGGGCGGAGCACCGCTGCGCGCAGCAGGCGTCCCTTACACCGGGATCAACCGCCTCTATCTTTGGGCGGTCGCCGACCACTATGGTTATGGTTCACGCTACTGGATGACCTGGCGCCAGGCCATCGAGCTTGGCGGACAGGTCCGCAAGGGCGAGACCGCCGAGCCGAGCATCTACTTCAACAGCACAAAGAAGACTGCGATCGACCATGCAACCGGCGAGGAATCGTCGAAAACCATCCGCTTCATGCGCGCCTACAGCGTATTCAACGCCTCGCAGATCGATGGCCTTCCGCCCCATTTCTATCCGAGCCCGGTGCCTGAAGCGCCGCCAACGCCCTCGCAGAAGGCCGCTGCCATCGAGCGCTTTTTCGCACCCATCCCGGCTGACATACGCCTCGGCGGAGACCGTGCGTTCTACTCGCCGGGCGCTGACTATATTCAGCTTCCGCACCCCAATGTCTTCAGCACCGAAGACGGGTTCGTGGCCACGAAAGCGCATGAGCTTGGCCATTGGTCAGGCCATGCCTCGCGGCTCGCCCGCGAATTTGGCAAGCGTTTCGGCGACAAGGCTTATGCGTTCGAGGAGCTGGTGGCCGAGCAGGTGAGTGCCCGGATCTGCTACGAACTGGGCCTTCCGGCAGACCTCCATGAAAGCCATGCCAGCTACGTCTCGCACTGGCTGGAGATTCTCAAGGCGGACAAGACGGCCATCATCACCGCAGCCGCGAAGGCCGATCAGGCATTCAACCATCTTGCGGCCTATTCGGGCTACCATAGCGAACCTGTCGAGGATGAAGGGGAGGAAGCCGATGAAACGGCGCCAGTTCCGGCTTGTGCTTGAGCCAACCCCCGAGGAGGTCGTTCGCCTCACCCAGCTTCACCGTTATGCCGGCGATGTTGCAGGCCGGGGGAGGGCGCCCATTGGCGGTGTGCTTGCTGAGTATATCGTAGGCCTGTTTCCCCAAAGGGATCCACGCCAGGTCCTGGACGGTCTTCTCGGCAAGGGGGACGCCGGTTGGTCGCTTGGCACAGCTCCGGGTCAAGGCCGAACGCTCATCATCCAGACAACCGAGGCGGGCGTTGCCGTCTCGGCTGTTGCGCGAATCCTCGAACAGATTGCGCCAAACACGCTCCTGCGACCGATGATCTACGAGCCGTTGCCGCTGCAGAACCCGAGCGAACATCGTCGCAGCCTGCATTGAGGGAAGGGGGATGGGGCCATTGCATCTTGCAATGGAAAGGAAGCCTCATGTCCTGCGACATCGATTACCGTTACCGCCGCGCTCTCCAGCCTGATGGACTGACAACCTTCGAGAATGCGCTGCGAGCATTAAACGAGGCCGTCGATGATGTCCGCCTTGCAGGCCGGCAAGCTTCAAACTGTCCGGCAGTACTGCTCCTCACCCGCCACCTGCAGCGCATTGCCGACGGAAGGCCGACCGAATGTGAGGCAGACGACCAGGCGCTGCGGTCCCAGTGCATCGAACGCCTTGCCGAGCTCAAGCACAGACCGGCGATCATTGCGCTGGTCAAGCGCGGGATCGACTATCGTCCCGAAGAGCTGCGCCATTACCGGCGCGAGGGCACGCGCGCCCTTCGCCAGATCGCAGCAGGGATCGGGCTCGAGCATGCCGATTATCGCATCAGCTATTACACCTCACAGGAACAACTCGCGGGCGAGCATGTGCTGGAAGCCGAAGGTATTTATGTCCGGATCAGCCCGGAGAGGTTCGGCGAGCCGGGTCTCGCTTGGCGCAACCCGTTCTGCAAACCGCCTGGCGCGGTGATGCGCAAAGCGCCGATCACCGCCCTTGCAGACATTCCCGCACTCACGGCGCGGATCGCGCGCGAATTGAAGATCGCACCTCCGGCACAGCCGGGGCTCATCTGAAGGAGAACACGCATGGGCTGGCTTTACATGCACCGTGCCGGAATGGGGGGCTTCGACACTCCCAAGGCCTATCTCGACAATCAGCTCACATGGGAGCGCGAGAATGAAGAAACCGGCACGTTCGAAGGATGCCGGGTCATCAGAAGCGT
The DNA here is from genome assembly GCA_001555775.1 of Acidovorax delafieldii. Lineage (GTDB taxonomy): Bacteria > Pseudomonadota > Alphaproteobacteria > Sphingomonadales > Sphingomonadaceae > Blastomonas > Blastomonas delafieldii_A. The sequence goes on from LSHP01000034.1 coordinate 36,042, forward strand.
GTCCACAACCGGGGCCTATTACGCGGCTGTCCAGCGCTATGGACCGAATAACCAGACCCACGCCATCTCCGCGGTGATCTGTCTGGTCCGCTGGAACCCCAAGGCCGCAGACGGCCTACTGTTCGGCTACAAGGACATGGATGAAAACTCCGGGCCGGTGGAGGCCTGGTGTCCCAGAAGTATCCTCGAGGAACTGGGGCCAACCCGTCACCCTTATGCCCTCGACTGGCGCAACCGCTGCTACCGGCAGCTGCGGTTGAAGGAACGCAAGATCGCCGATGGCGACATGATCCGGCTGCCTGAACCCATGAAGTTCACCGACGGGAGCGAACACGCCGAATTCAGGGTGACAAAGCGCGGCGCGAAGATTGAACTCAGCACGCCCGATGGCCGAGGCCGGTTCCGCATCAGCAGATTGATGGAGCGCCGGTTCGAAGTCGTGCCCCCCAAGCGTGCGCCGCGCACATTCTTCCCGGCAACGCCGTAACGCTCGGGAGGTAACCCATGCTGCTTCAGAGCCTCGATCCCCGAAGGGCGATCCTGTGCGGACGCGCAAATGCTGAGCGCCTCGCCATCCGGATGACCGCAAATTCCGGGCAGAGCCATGCCGTGGTGAGGACGGACAGCAAGCTCCAGCCCTTCTGCGTTCTGCCGTCAGAAGAGGGTCTTCCCGGTGCGATCGAGCTTCAGGTTGTTGTCCTGTAGGCTGCTCTCGGAAAAATGGGGCTCTTGCCCTTCATCACTTGTTCACGGTTGCAATTGTACCAATACCAGTACAATGTTCCGGGAAAGGATGAAGCCATGGATGTTATCACCTACTCAGAAGCGCGCGCCAATCTGAAAGGCATTATGGATCAAGTGGTCAGTGACCGGACACATGTCGTGGTCACGCGCCAGAAGGCAGAGTCGATCGTGATGGTCTCGCTCGAAGATTGGAACGCGATCGAGGAGACCATGTACCTCCTTTCGAACCGCACCAATTCCGACCGCCTAAGGCAGTCGATCGAGCAACTGGATGGTCAAGGCGGCAATGAGCGCGGGCTGATCGAGCCTTGAAGCTGGTCTTTGCTGACAATGCCTGGGAGGATTATCTTCACTGGCAGCAAGCCGATGACAAGGTTCTCACCCGGCTCAACGATCTCATCAAGGAATGCCAGCGAACGCCTTTCAAAGGAACCGGAAAGCCTGAGCCTCTCAAGGGCTCCCTGGCAGGCTGGTGGTCGCGGCGGATCGCTGCCTCGGCCTGTATACCACCGCACCAGCGCAGCCTTCAGCTCGTCACTGATAGCGACCCTGCCGGTCTTTCCTGTGGTGTTGTCCAGATGCTCGACGATCTCGAATGGCTCTTCGAACTCCTCGGGCCGCGGTGCCAGATGTCGGGGCACATTCTGCGCTCGGGCCAGCACCCTGCGCCGATGGTCAACCCTTACGTCTTGTCAGAGCCTGATGGCCCGGTTCCTGCCCGCAATGCCGACTTTACCGAAGGCCCATCGTGGTATCTCGATCCCGGCCTCGGAGGGATGATCGAAGAATAGACATTTCGGCGACATCGCCATGCCTAGGCATGCACGCCTGCGTTCACGGCATCAATATAAGTCAGCACGTCCTGCACGCGGTCGCAGCGCACAAGCTCCATCGCAGTCTGGCCTGAAAAACCGGAAAGCGCCTCAGAACGGTACCAGGCATAGGCCATGATGACAGAACCGAAACGCGGCTCCACCTTGCTGAGTACTTCTATCATCGACCCGATGCGGCGCTGAATGTCATCTGATTCCATGCGGCGGGGATCATCTTTGTCGAGACCGAGCGTACGTGCGAATTCATCGCCGGTTGTGCCCAGCAGCGCTATCAGTTTGCGCGGGTCACGCGCGCCATCTTCCGCATCGCGATGGGATTCCATGCAAGAGCCTCAGTTCAATAGTGAAACCGGCATTGTGCAATCTCTAGCTGTTGCTCGTTTCCTTTGCCAGTAACGCGATAGACCAGACGGTCTTCTTTGGTGAGGCCGACCACCGCGCTTGCGTCTCACTGGTCTCCACCGCTCGGGAGAACCACAAGTGGATCGCCTGCGATTGCCTTGGGGCAGAACATCCGCCGCCGCTGATGAGCGCGGCGTATCTCAGTTTTCAGGAAACCTATTACCTCAGGCGTCTTACTTCGCGGCCAGGCCACGATTCAGGTTGCCCGTTTCATCTGCCGCAGGCGCCACCGCGCATCCGCGAGTCCGTGAAGGATTCGCTCTATGCCATCGGCCTGCCAAAAGGCCTGTTCAGTGCTCACCAGAAGGCACCGGAGAAGCTTGCACAGAGGCCAGAGGACATAGAGCCTGACGATCGCTCACGCGGTGTCGCCATCCCGCGCCTCGGCAAGCTGCTCTGGTTGTTGCTCGAGCGAGCAGGATCGAACATCCTGCGCGAATTACCGCCCAGTGGCAGGCGCGCAGGCTCGATCAGCGAAGAAATGCGCCACCTCAAGCGCGCCGCTCAGGGCCTCGAGATCGCGCCGGGCATCCGGCTGTCGGATCATCTCTACACCAACGCCATCGATTACGAGAAACGGCGGGTCCATGCCCGATTGCGGGCTGCCGCCGAGACCTGGCCGCCCGAGTTTGCACCGCAGGCCTTTCTGCTTCTCGAAGCGAGCGAGGTCACATCGAGCGAGGTGGTGACGGGGCTCGGAACTGTCGAAATACGCAATCGCATCCAGCACACTGGGATCATCCGGGCCGAGGTCGAGCCACCCTTTCTCGTGCTGGCCGTCGTCGGCGAGCATAGTCGGCGCGAAGGATACCTGGCGCTGCGCGCCTATGCCCAGCCTGTCTTCAGCGGAAACCAGTTCGTGCCCGCCGAGCGCGACCATGATCGCGACGTGCTGCGCGCACTCCAACAGGCCCAGTATGAATTGCGCCGCCTCGGTGTCAGGATGGCAGTCAAGAAGGTCCTCTTTGACATCACGCTGGCTGCGGGGTCGGCGAGGCCGGATTTCCTGGTGGCGCTGCTCGATGAGCATAGCGGGGTGGAGTGCAAGTTCGCGCTCCAGATCCTGCAGTCGGATGATGCTGACTATCTTGAGCTGCGCAGCATCGAGCGCGAGCGTCTCGGTCAGGCCGGGCTTGTCGTATCCATGGCCGTCAGCAGCGTGACGCCTGAGGCAATTATCAGCGAAGGTTAGCGTCCGCGCTCGTGGTGTAATTTTCGGTGGAGATTTAGGTGCTGCTGGT
>LSHP01000035.1 GCA_001555775.1 Acidovorax delafieldii
ACCAGCAGCACCTAAATCTCCACCGAAAATTACACCACGAGCGCGGACGCTAACCGGGACTGACCGCTGCGATCTATCTACAACGATTCTTGCGGCGCTGCTTGGTAATCGATGCTGGGTCGGGACGCGCAGCATCCATTCCGCGGTCGCATAACCTGCCGGGTTTCCCAGGGGGTCTGTCAGGTACCGAGTTGCTCGCCCGTCTGCAAACGCAACTCCACGAATTTGGCGGTGTCATTGAACAGGCGGAAGTTGAAAGTATCGGGTTGTTGAATAAAGATTTTGAGGTTTGCAGTGGTCGTGATGTATTTTGGTCGCGGTCAGTTATTCTCGCAACTGGCGTTGTCAATCACAAGCCGGATATGCCCGAGGCGATGCACGCCAGCGGCGTTTCTCGCGGTCTCATTCGCTATTGCCCGATTTGCGACGGATATGAAGCACGTCAATTGTCAATCGCGGTGTTAGGGGCTGATCGGCACGGTGCTGCCGAGGCCCTGTTTCTGCGCGCCTATGGGGCTCCAATTACATTGCTGGCACAACACTCGCTTGAACTTAAAGACCCCGATTTGCGAGATTTGGCGCAGGCTGGCATCAATGTTGTCGAGGAGGCTGTCGAAAATTTTCATCTTACCGCCTCGGCGGTCGAAGTGTCGTGGGTCAGTGGCAGGCGTCAATCTTTCGGCACACTTTATCCTGCTCTTGGATCAACGGCCCGGACCAAGCTGGCGGTCCAGCTCGGCGCGAAGTTGAACGATCAAAGATCCTTAATAACCGACCAGCACCAAAGAACTTCGATACGTGGACTTTACGCGATCGGTGATGTTGTCGAAGGCCTCGATCAGATTTGCGTTGCTGAAGGTCAGGCTGCGATTGCAGCAACTGCCATCCACAACGAATTGATCAAGCGCGACCGCTAGCCGTTTCGTGCCATTACTGGGGAGGCCTTTCGGTTGGGGATAAACCACCATGGCTGTCCTCGATTGCCGGACCTTTTCCCGCTGTGATCGAATTTCTCTCGTTATGTTGATGCCTCGCTCCCAATAATTCGACTGACTGTCATTACAGTATCCATCCGGCGGGGGCCGCCTTGTCTGGGTAGGTATTGAGCGCTCTTTAGCG
>LSHP01000036.1 GCA_001555775.1 Acidovorax delafieldii
CCGCGCGATCACCTCAATCTACACCAGAAATTACACCACGAGCGCGGACGCTAACTGGCAGCCAGATGGCGGATTTGGGCTGGTCCAGGTTTTGGCGGGCTCGGCCGGCACCGGCGAAGACCTGTCCCTTGCCCGCGCCGGAGGCGCCCTGCACGTGCTGGCAGCCCGGCTCCGTCGAGGGTGGAAGAGACTCTAGGCCACACGGCTCGCGGGCTGCACTGACCCCCCGCCTACCCGCGAGCCGTCGCGCCGGGCAGCGTGATGCATTCGATTCTCGCGTCGTGCTGCCCGGTGCACTGGGTTCCGTCTCACGATCGGATCGACGAGGGGGCATCGTGGCGCGTTGCCAAAATCGTGCGGCTGCCATTTTCCCACCTTGAGGCCAAGCCAGCGGTCCTGACCGCCGAGTGCCTGCTGGCATACAGCGCTTTGACCGGCTGAAGATGATCGGTGGGACTGACCGCTTTTCCGGCACCCGATTGTCGTCATTCCCCCAGATGCGGGTGAAAATCACGTCGGCAGCATTACATCCACCCGCTCCTGCTTTGACTACCGACGATTTGCCATGGATGACGCACTTGTTCAGACATTCTTTCTGATCGGAGCAGCGTTTGTCGCTGTTGCCCTGCTAGCGAGGCTGCGTCTGTCCCCGACCGTGGGCTACCTGGCCGCCGGCCTTATTCTGGGTCCCTATGGCGTCGCCGCGGTCTCGGACGGTGAAGGAACTCATCTGTTCGGCGAACTTGGTGTCGCCCTGCTGATGTTCGTGATTGGCCTCGAATTCTCGATGCCGCGTCTTGTCGCGGCCGGCAGCGCCATGTTGCGGCTTGGAGCAGGGACAGTCGGTCTGACAACGGCTGCGGTCGCCGCGGTGGCTCATCTGCTGCTGGCAATCCCCGTCGGCCAAGCCGCACTCATCGGCGGCGCGATTGCGATGTCCTCGACGGCCATCATTCAGAAGCATCTCGTCGATCATGATGAAGTATCCAGTCGTCACGGCGTAACGAGCACGGCCATAGTGCTGTTCGAGGATCTGATCGCGCTCGTCATCCTTGCGCTGATCGCGGCGCTTCATACAGGCGGTGAAGGCGAGCCTGACCTGGCGAGCGTTCTGCTGCGGATGAGCGTGAGCTTCGTCGCGTTTGCGGGTGTTGCCTTGCTGGCGCGGCGCACATTGGGCCGTCTGCTCGAGACGGTGGCGCGGTCGAGACTGAACGAAGCCTTCCTGCTCGGCGCGCTGACACTGATCCTGGGAGCGTCACTGACGGCCCAATGGATCGGACTGTCGTTGCCCATCGGTGCCTTCGTCGTAGGCATGATCGTGGGCGAAAGTGATTTCCGCCATCAGCTCGAAGACGAGATTCGCCCCTTCCGCGACCTGCTAGTCGGCATATTCTTCATAACTGTCGGGATGTCGGTGGACTGGTCGCAAGTTGTTGCACGGCCCGGCACGACTGCAGGTATTCTGATCGGGATTATCGCGATCAAGTTTCTCGTGGTTTTCGCGGTCGCGCGTTCTTCAGCAATGGGAAATCGCAGCGCCATCAAAACCGGCTTCCTGCTCGCCCACTCCGGTGAACTTGGCCTGTTGATCATCGGGCGTTCGCTGGAATCCGCAATATTGCCGGCAGAGGTGGGCCAGCCGGTTCTTGGCGCGATCGCCGCGAGCATGCTGATTGGTCCAATCTTCGCTCAATTTAGCGATCGCCTCGCCTCGATCTCGCCCGCGGTGGCTGTGCGCGACCGGGCAGCGGAGCAGGAAGCCTCAGTCCGTGCGTCCAGCGAAGATCTGAATGGCCACGTGATCCTGGCAGGATGCGGCCCTGTGGGGCGTCTTGTTGCGATTACCTTAGAGGCAAGCGAGGTCCCCTATATTGCGATCGAGCGCGATGTCGAACGCCTCCGCCGGGCGCAGAGCGATGGCTACAAGGTGGTCTTTGGCGATGCCACGCGGAAAGGTATCTTGAAAGCGGCGGGCATCGAGCGAGCGGCTGCAATCGTCGTCCTGATCAACAACTGGCATCGTTCTGTTCGGTTGATAAGGGAGGCCAAGCACTTGAACCCGAACATCCAAGTCATCGCGAGCCTCCGAGACGACACGCATCTTGGGGCATTGGCTCAGGCTGGAGCGTCCCACATTTTTCCTGAAAACTATGCCGCCGGGCTTGGCCTGGCGGCACAGGCCCTTGTCTCGCTTGGGGTGCCACCGGCGCAGGCTATGGACAGGATTCGATCTATCCGCGCCGAACTCACGCCCGAACTCCGCCTCCTGCCCAACTGACCGTCAGATCAGCCACCGAGCGCCAAGGCTCATTGATCTCGGACGCGTACCCATATCATAGTCAAGCGACCGATCCGCGAACCCTGATCCCGATGACTCGCGCTGCAAATATCGGTCTCTGCCAGCCGGTCGCTCACCAACAGCCGAGCAATGAGATCGCGAATTGGCTGGCCAAACCGCGAGACGATTTCACCAATCGACAAGGCTAGGCACCCTTTCTTTCACCGAGTGCGAAAACTACGTTTTGCGGAAGCCCGCAGCGCCGCTGTCGCCATGCTCGGCCTCGAGCGCGTCAGCGTGCCTTGCGAACCAGTCGGCATAGGATGTGTTGCGTGGGATATGGCGGTTTAGGTCCGGTGCACCATCCCGCCACCATCCCGGGCCGCGCTCGCCGAGCGCTCGCTTGGCGCGATCGATCGCGCCGTGAGCCTTTTGCTCCACGCACTCATCGTTTGCGCGTTGCGCGGCCGCCACTGCGCGGCGAGCCTTCATCGGGTCGTCGATAAAGTGCTGGCGGTCGGCAGGGTCGAGTTTGGGTTGGACGTGCGCCCCAGCCTACCGCGCACCCCGATGTAACGATCGTCGAGGGTGACGAGCGGCGCGCGTGTCGAGCGCCCTGATATCTTGTCGTCATTTGCCATGGCCTGGCTTGGGAACGCCGCTTAGGGCAGCGGGTTTCCGTGGGGCGCCTGAGAGGACTGGGACAAGGACCGATCAATGGGCTTCATCGCCGAGCTTCTTTAGGGCGGCAATGCAAGCATGGGCGGACCGCAAGGCCAGAGCTTGAAAAATTTAGGAGGAAGACGATGAAGCTTTACTATACGCCCGGCGCTTGCAGCCTCGCCGACCGCATCGCGCTGATCGAGGCGGGTCTGCCGTTCGAAGGGGTTAAAGTCGATCTCAAGTCGAAGACCACCTCTGACGGCGACGACTACCGGGCGATCAATCCCAAAGGCTATGTGCCCGCGCTCGGTCTCGATAGCGGCGAGGTCCTGACCGAGAACGTCGCGATCCTGAGCTACCTTGCCGACCAGGCCGGGACGCTGGTCCCAGGAGGAGCGCTCGGCAAGTACCGACTGCTAGAAGCGCTCGCCTATATCTCCACCGAGATCCACAAGGCCTTCAAGCCCTTCTTCACACCCGGATCGAGCGACGGAGACAAGGCGGCGGCCAAAGAGGCGCTCGGCAAGCTCTACGCGGTGTTCGAAGACAAGCTCTCTTCCAGTGAATATCTGCTGGGCGGCCCGATGAGCGCGGCCGACTGCTATCTGTTCGTCATGCTGTTCTGGTCGAAGACCGAGGTAGACGTCCCGGTTCCGCCGAACCTTACAGCGTACTATGAGCGGCTCTCGGCAAGGGAAAGCGTACGGAAGGCTGGCCGATGAAGGCCTCGCCTGACGGCCCACCCATCGGCGGCGCGAGCGCCGGAGCAATCTGGCGCTCGACCGCCTCGCGTTTCTCGTCGGCGATTGGACGACCACGGGTACGCACCCGATGGTGTCCGGGGAAAGCCTGCCGTTCATTCGCGCCTCTAGCAGGTGCTAGGCCCGGCGCGCCGCGAGGCTGCGGAAGGTGACCGACCAGCGGGGCTGCTCCATGGGCGCGATGCTGTGCTCCCGGCCATGCCGTGCTTCGCCCGACAGATGGTAGACCGAGCGAGGCGCTAACTGCGCACTCGCGCGGTCGAAACCTTGCCCTGTCCTTCGGCGCAGACGCAAGGTCGCCGCGCTGTCTAGCGAAAGGCCCAAGATATGTTCGAACACGGGCCGGTCTTTGTGCCAACCTATCCCAGCCCCGGTGTCGTACCGGATCAGCAGCGCCTGGACGAGATGCTCGGGATCAAGGCCGGCGAATTCGGCGGCCGCCGAGCGAACGGGCAGCAGCCAGGCTGGCAGCGGATCGGTCGGTGCGAACCGTCCCGTCGCGAAATCATAGCTCCAGCCGTAGGACCGGGTCAGCCGCTTGCCGGTCCATTGCTGGAAGCGGAAGGGCTCGAGCCCGGCGCCGTTGATGCGATCAATGAGCGCGGCCTCTTCGTCAGCAGTGACGAGCGCCGGTCGCATCGCCAGTCCAGGCACGATTGGCGTGCCGAACAGATCGAGCATCATCGCCGCCGTCCCCGCCCACCTTCGACGCCACCGTCACTGCGAAGCAGCAATCCAAGCGGTCGGCCTGCGAGCATGCAGGACGCGACCACCCGGTCATAGCTCATGCGCCCTGCGCGGCAGACGAGCGTTTGGCCCATGACAAGCCGTTCGAGGCGGCGCTTGGCGCTGACCCCACCCGGCTCGTGCAACTCGGGCGCGTAAAAGTCGGCGAGCCGGATTTCGATCCAGCGGTCGGGCCGGTTCGCCGGGCCTACGCAGAGCCCGTCACCATCACCGACATAGCGGACCACGCCCGAGAAGGTCGTGCCCATGGCTGGAAGCGCACCTTTGCAGGGATCGGCAAGTGCAGGGCTCGCCCAGGAGGCGGCAGTGCAAGCGACGAGAATAGCTGACAAACGCAGGGTCATGGACCATCCGATATGGGGCGAGCGGCCTGTCATTTCATGGTCCCGCCATTGGTCCGGACCTGTCGCACGATTCCGTCGTAAGCGGCGTGCAGGCCCTGGTTGCGGCCGATCTCGTGATCCGAACCCGCTGCTTCCCAGAAGAAAACCAGCCAGTTGTCGGCTACCCAGGGCCGCAAGTCCCAGAGTGCCAGCGCGACGCCGCGGGTCTGCATCCTCTCCCGGCCACCGTGGCTTCGCGAAGGACATTGAGCGGGCGCAGAATCGTCCGTGCCTTGCGCGTCGCCGCGTCATTGGAAGTCATGGCTGCGGATACGGATGAGGTGTTCTTCGGTCAGCACCGTGTGGAAAGGCGGGTAGGACAGCGTCCGGCCGCGCGGTATGCCGGGGTTGCGCGGATCGGGACCACCGCCATTGGTCGCTCCGTCGCCATGGCCGGACATCACGCGGAACTTCTTGGCCGCGATCGAGCGCAGCATCGCGTCATGATCGGTAATGCGATCACAAATGATATGGATGACCTCACCCTCCTTCTGCAGCCTCCCGCGCCTCGCGATCATCGATGCGAACATGACCTGGCGGCGGTAAATCTCGAACCGATCGGGCCAGACCATGCCCTGGGCTACCCCGGTCTCATCCTCGATCGTCGCGAACAGAACGCCCTTGGCTGAGCCGGGCCGTTGTTCATGGTCCGTGACAGACCTGGACGCCAGCTGCGTTAGTCTGCTTCCTTTGCTTCGGGGGACGCCACTTTCATCGGAGGGGGGACATCTTCCGTAGGGGAAAGCGCGACTTATATCGGGTCGATCCCTGCGAAGCGCAGCGGCTCCTGCGCTCGCAACCAAGACGAATGCAAGAGATCCGATGCGCCAATCGCTGATGGTTTTGTCGATGATGCTGACTTTGTTGGGCGCCGCTGGCGCCGACTGCACGGCTGAGGCCCGGGAGGTGCCGAGTCCGGCCGAGATCAACTCCCCTCCCGCGACGGTCGCCGACCTAGTGAGAAAGGTCGAGATTCCTTACGCACAGTTCACCCTTGCTAACGGACTGCGAGTCCTCGTGCACGAAGACCGCAAGGCTCCCGTCGTGGCGGTGTCGGTCTGGTACAATGTCGGCTCCAAGGACGAGCCGCCCGGGCGCACGGGCTTCGCCCATTTGTTCGAGCATCTGATGTTCAACGGCTCGGAGAACGCGCCGGGCGACTACTTCGAGCCCCTGCGCGAAATCGGGGCGACGGACTTCAATGGGACAACCTGGTTCGACCGTACCAACTACTTTCAGACGGTCCCGCGACCGGCTCTCGAGCGCGTGCTTTTCCTGGAGAGCGATCGGATGGGCCACCTTTTGGGGGCCGTCAGTCAGGAAACCCTCGCGAACCAGGTTAGCGTCGTGCAAAACGAGAAGCGGCAAGGTGACAACCAGCCGTTCGGGCTCGTAGAATATGCGCAGCTCGCAGCGCTGTTTCCAGAAGATCATCCCTATCGTCACGCTACCATCGGCTCGATGGCCGATCTCGACGCGGCGACGCTGGACGATGTGCGCTCCTGGTTTCGCGCGAAGTATGGGCCGAACAATGCTGTGCTCGTGCTCGCCGGCGACCTGTCGGCCTCCGAAGCGCGGCCGCTCGTCGAGAAGTATTTCGGGGAAATTCCCCGCGGACCCGAAAACCGCCCCGCCGTGGCACCGGTGCCGACGCTAGCAGCACCTGTCACAGAATTAATCAAAGACCCGGTGGCCAACACCCGGTTGTACCGCAACTGGGCTGTTCCGGGGCTGCTGGACGGTGAGAGCGCCGCTTTGACCGTGGCCGCCGGCGTCCTAGGCGGTCTATCGAGCTCCCGCCTCGACAACGAACTCGTCCGCAAGGACCAGACGGCGGTGCGGGTGTCGGCTGAGCACCAGACCTTCCACCGGGTGGGCATTTTCGAAGTGCAGGTTGACGTGAAGCCTGGCGCCGACGCCGACGCCGTTGCCCGACGCGTAGATGAAATTCTTGCCGAATTGATCGCCAAGGGTCCGACCGAGGATGAGGTCCAGCGGGTCGTCATGACCGAGGTCGCAGCGCGAATCCGCGGTCTCGAGCAGGTCGGCGGCTTCGGCGGCAAGGCCGCGGCGCTCGCGGAGGGCGCGCTCTACGCCAACGATCCCGAATTCTACCGCAAACGGCTTCTCGCGCTCGGCCGCGTCACGCCTGCCGATGTTCGCCAAGTCCTGCGCAAGTGGCTCATGCGGCCAGTCTACGCGCTTTCCGTCGTCCCTGGCGAACGAGGACCCTACGAAGAGGCGGCTGCGGCGCGGGCGGCCCAGTCCTCGACCTCGCGTCAGAGCTCCGCTCGCGCAGCCGTCGAAGCCGTTATTGCCCCGTCTACTGATTCAACAACCCGGAGCACGCGGGAGCCGCCGCCGGTCGGCCAGATTGCGGATCTCGATTTCCCACAAGTGGAGCATGCGCGTCTCTCTAATGGCATCGAGGTGGTTTACGCTCGGCGCCAGACCGTGCCGGTGATCCGCCTGGCCGCAGAATTCGACGCCGGCGTCGCGGCCGACCCGGCGACCGCTCCTGGAGCTCAGCTGCTGATGCTTCGCCTGCTGCAGGAAGGCACCACCAGCCGCAGCTCAGTGCAGATCGCCGAGGAACAGGAGCGGCTCGGCGCGCAGATCCAGCCTGCGGTGTCGCGCGATCGGTCGGCGGTGCTCATGGCCGCGATGACGCCGAACCTCGGGCCGTCGCTGGACCTGTTGGCAGACATCATACGCAACCCGGCCTTCACGCCGGCTGAAGTGGAGCGCTTGCGGGCACAGCAGATTGCCCTGATCGCCGAGGAACTTACCCAGCCGTCAGGATTGGCGCAGCGCGCGCTTCCGCCGCTTATTTACGGTCCGGAGCATCCTTATGGACAGCCGCCATCTGGAACTGGGCGCACAGCGTCCATCAAAGCCGTGCAGCGTGGAGATTTGATCAGGGTTCATCAGAGCTGGATCCGGCCCGATACTGCCACAATTTTCGCGGTCGGCGACATCCCGCTCCCGAACTTCGCCGCGGAGCTCGAGCGCCGCTTCGGCGACTGGCGGTCGCCAGCCTTGCCGAAAGGGGCGAAACGATTCGCCGCCGAGGTTCCTTCGCCAATGTCGCGGATCGTTCTGATAGACCGCCCGCAGTCGCCGCAGTCGTATATCTATGCCGGCCAGGTGCTGCCCGCCCGGGGAAGCGACGACACGCTGGCTCTCAGGGCCGCCAATGAGGTGCTGGGGGGCAATTTCCTGTCCCGCATAAACATGGACCTGAGGGAGACCAAAGGCTGGTCCTATGGCGCACGAAGTAGCGTCGATCTGCTCGAGGACCGATCGAGCCTGCTGCTCGTCGCACCGGTCCAGGCCGACAAGACCGGCGCGGCGGTGCAGGCCTTGATGAACCATGTCCGCGGGCTGGTGGGTGGCAAGGGGGTCACGCCCGTTGAGCTGCAACAGGTGATAAATGCCAATACGCGCCAGCTCGCGGGTCAATTCGAGACTTCGGCGGCGGTCCTTGGTGCGCTTCGAAGCAATGCTCTTTATCGACGTCCCGACGACTATTGGGAGAAGGTCGCGGGTCGCTACCGCACCATGACCGCTCAGCAGCTCGACACGGCCGCCCGCGCCGCAATCGACCCGGCTCGGATCGTCTGGGTGGTAGTGGGCGACGTTTCCAAGGTCCGCGGCCAGTTCACGGCACTTGGACTGCCGGTGGAGCTTGGTCAACCGGAATAGCCTCTGCCGAAGCCTCCCCGCGGTACCGCCCGGACAGGCATCGGCGCACCGCGACGCATGCGGTCTGTCGCCGTTTCACTCCTAGCGCACGGCGACGTGTGTCCCGTAGCCCGGTGAGGCTGCGCCCCGCGTGCGTCCGCTGCAGGCTGCGAAATGGCGAGCTCTAAGGAAATTTTTCACAGCCCCGCAAGCTGGGCGCCGACAAGAAGTTCATCCCGCACGAGCGCGAGAGAGCACTTGTTGAGATCCTCGGCGGCAGCAGCGGTCGGGGCTTCGGTATAGCAGCGCAGTTCTGGCGCGTTGCCTGACGCGCGTAGATGGATCACGACCTGGCGATCGAAGGTCACCCGCAGGCCGTCGGTCGTGTCAACTGCGATCGGGCGGCCCGCGAGTGTGCCGAAATAGCGTTCGAGCCGGGCAATCTGATCCTCCGTGGAGCCCTCAAGAAGTTTGGCCATCATGCGACCGCTCTGCTCCGGCGGTACGTCTGACAGCCGGTCGCTGAAGGTGGCCCGTGGCGGCAGCGATGAAACGAGGCCCGCGACACCGCCCGTTCGTGCGTCTGCTAGGACAGCCAGGATGGGGAGGAGCGCGTCGCGCGTTGGCAGCGCTTCCAATTGCCCCGAACCGCTGACCACCGGACTTCCGAGGATTACGCCCCCGTTGGCTTCGTACCCGCAGACAGTCGCGCCGGGCGCAGCCCTTGCTTCCTCTTCCATCGCTGCGATCACGTAGGGGGAACCGATCCGCGTCCGGCGAACCTTGGCGAAGTCACCGCAAAGCTCGACCGCGGTGTTGCTGCTGACAGGTGTCACGACACAGTCGGCCCCGAGCGCCCGTGCACAGAGGAGGGCGGTGATATCGCCGCGAAGCCAAGCGCCTTTGTCGTCGGCGAGGAGGGGGCGATCCGAATCCCCATCGGTGGAGGCGATGGCGTCCACGGTGTGATCCTGCGCCCAGTCCCGCGCGAGCGCCATGTCCTCGGGGCGAATGGCCTCGGTGTCTACCGGCACGAATTCGTCAGAGCGGCCGAAGGGAACAACGTTACTGCCCAGCGCCCGCAGAGCTTCCACCACCATGTCCCGTCCGACTGCCGAATGCTGGTACACGCCTACGGTCATTCCGCGCAGCGCATCCGGGCCGAAGAAGCGCACATAGCGATCAAGATAGTCCGTTGCGACGTCGACGGTGGGCGGCAAAGCGGCGGCGTTGCGCAGGGCACCGCTGGCCTCAAACCAGCTCGGGTCCACAGCCACCGTTTGATCGAGGATGCCCGCCTCGTCCGACTTCAGCACCTCGCAGTGGGGACGATAGAACTTGATGCCGTTCCGGTCGGCAGGGATGTGGCTCCCTGTAACCATCAGCGAGGGAATCTGCTGCCGAAAGGCGAAATAGGCGAGCGCAGGAGTGGGTACATGGCCGCAATACACCACCTCTCCACCAGCCTCGCGCATCGCGGCCGCGCAGGCGCGCAGGATCCGCGGCGTGCTTGGGCGCAGGTCGCCTGCCAGCGCGACGCGCGTTCCATTCGAAAATTCGCCAATCGTGCGAAGATACTGAAGGAAGGCGCTGGTATAGGCGAAACAGAGTTGGTCCGTCATGGCCGAGACAAGCCCCCGAACGCCGCTGGTGCCGAAGGGCACACCGCTTGTGGCCATGAGCTCGCGTACGGATGCACGCTGTAGGTCAGGCATCGCAACCCTCCTCGATATTGCCATGCCGGCTGGTTCGATCTGCCGGGCCAGTACCTGAGGGAGCAAGGGACGCGAGCAGGGTGCGAATGTCGATCGTGGCGAAATGGACCGATTTGTCCGCGACGCCGTAGGGCATCAAGATTTGGCCCTCGTGGGCGAGGGCGCCGCAGGTATAGACGACGTTGGGGACATAGCCTCTGCCGCGGGCCTCGCCGGGAGAGAGCAGCGGCACCGGCGATCGGCCGATGATCCGTGTCGGATCATCCTTGTCCAGGAGCATCGCGCCAATCGAGTACTTGCGCATCGGACCGACGCCGTGGGTCAGAACCAACCAACCTTCGTCGAGCTCCATCGGGGACCCGCAATTGCCGATCTGCACGAGTTCCCAGCTATATTCTGGCTTGGCGATGATTTCGCTCGTTTCCCAATGATAGAGGTCGGGCGATTTGAGCAGGAACAGGTTCTCGTTGTCCTGCCGCCCTATCATCATGAATTCGTTGCCCACCTTTCGTGGAAAGAGCGCCATGCCCTTGTTCCGCGCTGCGCTGCCCGTCAGAGGCCGCAGCTCAAAGGTTTCGAAATCGCGGGTCGAGAGCAATTCGGAGGCGATCGACGCTCCGCTATAGGCAGTGTAAGTTCCATAGTAGAGAACCTCGCCGCCTTCAGATTTGAAACGCACCAGCCGCAGATCTTCCAGGCCCTTGCCCTGAGCCGGCGTCGACGGAAATAGAACCATTTCGTCGAGACTGGTGCTGCGGGTTCGTCGCCGGAAGCGAACCGCACCGTCAGTGCCGGGCTCCGGCTTGGCAGCGAATGCGAATTTGGCTTCGGGTAGCAGTTGGGGTGTGCCTTCGGCGTTGAGGATGCCTTCACGAAAGCTGATCGAAGAATAGTGCCCCTCGCCGACTCCCCGCAGTGACAGCACGAACCGCAGATCGTCCGGCCTCAGCCCGGACTGGTCCGGGTGAGCCACAATGCTGGGGTTCATAAGAGCTGCGGCCTCGAACGCATATTCGTGACAGAAATAGGCTCCGATCAGTTCGCGTTGCGCGGCCGACAGCTCGTCACTCAGGCCAATCTCCCGTGCGACCTGGGCGTAACGGTCCTCGAAGACCGATCGAAGCTCGCGATGTCTGTCGCCGAAGTCGTCGAGAAGCAGCGACAGCTCGGCTTCGGTGCTGCGCCTGTCTAGAGAGCGCACCCCGGCGACGATCCGCTCTGCGCGGTGGTTGCGCACGGGATCGAGGCCATTCGGCTCGGGCGCGATTTGCAGCGGCCGGACCACAACGCGCTCCTCGTTCGGCAGAAGCTGGAGGGGAAGCGATCGGATCAGCTGCATACCGCCACCTCAGCGCTGCCATTGCAACCCGCTGCGCTCGCGCCAAGTTCGCGGGGACTGGCCTTGCGAAGGCGCCGGGCGGCAAGCGCTGCGAACTGGAAGGCTAGGATAGACTCTGCTCCTTGGTTGAGATTGACCCGATCGACCTGCAGGCCGTCATAGCAGCCGCCATCGGGCGTCGCGAGGCGCAGACCGAGATCGTTCGCTCCGAGATACCAGGCGAAGGCCTTCTCAGCCTCCTCGAGCCAGTGTTCCTCGCCGCTCGCGGCGTGGGCCGCAATACAGGCATCCATGGTGGCCCAGGCCTCGAGCGGCTGCTGGTCGAAGGGCTTGGGGCTGAGATAGCGGTGTCCGAAGCTGTCGGTGCCGACAGGACGGAAGTAACCCGCTGGTGCGGTCTGGCAACGCACAAGCCATGTAAGTGCGGCGAGCGCCTCGTCGCGCATGTCCGTGCGTTCGAACGTCGCCCCCGCGCGCAGCAGCGCTTCCGGCAGCCGCGCGTTGTCATAGGCCAGCACGGGTTCGAACCACACCCAACCGTCGCGGCGCTCGGCCCGCAGGCGCTCGAGAAGGCGGTTGGAGAATGTCTCAAGCAGCCGGCGTGCGGGACGGTGTCCTGGATAGACGGCAAGCCAGTCGGCAAGTCCCAACACCGCGAAGGCCTCGGCGCGGGGGCTCTCAAGAAAGCTGCTCTCGGCCATGACCTTGTCGGCAAGTGCTGTCGCCCAAAGCTTGAGGCCATGGTCGCGGGTGACGCGGACCGTCCGGCCGAGCGCCCATAGCCCGCGGCCGAAGCTGTCCTGCGATCCTTCGGCTTCGAGCCAGTGCCGGTCATAGTCCATGAAGTTGCGGAAGCGCCCCCCGGCTTCGTCCCAGGCATAGTCGACGAACGAGGCGTATATCTTCGCCAGATCGGCGGGCCTGCTCTCGACAAGGCCTTCAGCGTGGAAATCGGAGGCGAGCATGAGCGCACGAGCGTTGTCGTCGAGACAATAGCCATGGCGCCGGTCAGCGACTGTCGAGCGGCTGTGTTGGAGCATTCCGCAGCCATCCGTCATGCGCGCGACGGCGGACATGGTGGGCTCGGGCGGTGGCGGCGCGGCGGTGCGCAGGCGAACCGGCCCCTCCTCGTCGCGTTGGCCGAGCCGCGCTTGCGCGAACAAGCCGAGATAGCTCTGAGCCACGACAGGCCAGGTCATCGACCGCCCTGCCTGATAGGCATTGCGCCGCAGTCGGTCGCGCCGCGGGCCGTCGGTGAGCAGGGCGCCTACTGCCTTGGCAAGGGCATCAGGCGAAGCAAAGGGCACGAGCTCGCCCCGCTCGCCGGCCAGGAGCTCCTGGGCGTGCCAATAGGGCGTCGAAACCACGGCCTTGCCGAGGCCGACACTGTAGGCGAGCGTCCCGCTGGTGATCTGCGCTTCCGAAAGATAGGGAGTGACGTAGATATCGGAGGCCGACAGCCACGCCTGGAGGGTCGGCGCGTCAACGAATTCGTTGACGAAGCGCACATGGTGTTCCAGGCCGAGCTTGCGCACCTGCGCCTCGAGGTCTTCCCTGTAAGCCTCGCCTTCGCGCGCGAGCAGGTGAGGATGGGTAGCACCCAGCACGACATAGACGAGATCGGGGTGCTGACGTACCAATTCCGGGAGCGCGGCGATCATCATCTCGATGCCCTTGCCGGGTGAAAGGAGCCCGAAGGTCAACGCAACCTTTCGCCCCTCGAGCCCGAAGCTGTGCTTCTCGAAGGCGGGATCAAGGAAGGGCAGGTCAGGGATGCCGTGTGGAATGACTGCGATCTTGTCTTTGGCCACCCCCATGTCACGCGCAAGAATGTCGCGGCCCATCTCGGTCATGACGACAAGGCGTGAGGAAGCATCCGCAAGGGCGCTCATCACGCGGCGCTGATCTGCATTCCCGGCGGTAAGCACGGTGTGCAGCGTCGTGACGACCGGTGCGCGCAGCCGTTCGACGAGACCCAGAATATGATCGCCGGCCGGGCCGCCGAAAATCCCGAACTCGTGCTGCAGGCAGACGACATCGGGATTGAGTGCGTTGATGTGCTCTGCCGCCGCGACATAGCCGTGTGGGTCGTCCTGGCCGATCTCGTAGCCCACTTCTGCCGGATAGCTATGCTGGGCGCCGGGATCGGTCATGGCGACGGTGGATAGGGCAAGGTCAGGGTCGGCGGTGCGAAGGGCCGAGTGCAGGTCGGCAGTGAAGGTCGCGAGGCCGCAGCGCCGCGGCGGGAAGTTTCCGATCAGCCCGACATGGCGGACGGGCGGGGCGATGACATCGGGGCCCATGGTGGCACTACTCCGTTGATGTTGGCCGCGGCGGGCGCGGTTCGGCGATGAATAGATGCATGGGTGCATCGGCGGTGATTGTAAGAGCGCCGTCGGCAAGCCAGCATTGGCCCGCTTTCACCGCTCGGCCGGCAAGCGTACCTTCGCCCGTCAGGACTGCGAGCGCCGCGCCTTCGGTGTTCAATTCTATTTTCTCGCCAGCATCGAGGCGCAGCGGTGCGAGTGAAAAGGGCGCCTCGGGCCCCGGCATCGCGGCGATCGGCTGCGGCTCGGTGATTGCCTCGGTCAAGCCCTGCTCGAGATGGAGCTCGCGCGGCCGGCCATAATCGAACAGGCGATAGGTGACGTCGCTGTCTTCCTGGATCTCGAGAATGGTGAGGCCGGGACCCAGAGCATGGATCGTGCCCGCCTCGATATAGAAGTTGTCGCCGGTTCGGGGTTCTATCCGGTTCAGGAGGTCGGGGAGCGATCCCGCCCGGGCGGCGGCGGCGAGCTCGTCGCGCGTGCAAGGCCGTGACACGCCAAGGTCGATGTAAGCGCCTGGCCGCGCGTCGATGACGTGCCACCATTCGTGTTTGCGGCGTCTGGTGCGCGGATGAACCTGGACCGACAAGGGTTCGGCCGTGTGGAGCCATTTGACGATGAGATTGTGGCCGTTGGCCCGGTAAATGATCTCGCCGAGCGGCAGCGCCTCTGGCGGAGCATCGGGGATATCCGTGCGACCCCAAGGTTTGGCGACGTAGGTCGGTTCCAAACGCTCGGTCCAGCTCCAGGGCCGATCCGCGTCCCCACTTGTCGGGGCGCGGGCATCCGGTTCCTTCAGCATTGAGCGCTCCAGATCGGTTGGGCGTTCAAGCGCTTGCTGGCGCGGCAGGCGACAGGGCGGCACGGGTCAGCGCCTGAATCGCCCGAGAGCATGACTGGAGTGATTTGCGACATGGACAAGACCCTTGAGTTCGCGGCGCGCAGCGGCACGTACCGGCCGAGGGCCGGCGAGGATGATACTCCGGCGGGTTGAAACGAAGCTGTGACCGGGACTGGAAAGAGGCGGGACCCCTTCGGAGCCCCGCCTCTATGACGGTCAGTAGTCCATCGCCGGCATTGGGGCCGCCTTTTCGTCCTTGGGAAGCTCGGCCACGAGCGCTTCGGTCGTGATGAGCAGCGAAGCGACAGAGGCGGCGTCCTGCAAGGCCGTGCGCACCACCTTGGCCGGATCGATCACGCCGGCCTTCACCAGGTCCTCATACTCGCCGGTCGCGGCGTTGAAGCCCCAGTTGTAGTCGTCGTTCTCCAGGAGCTTTGCGACCACGTAAGAGCCGTTCTCGCCGGCGTTGTCGACGATCTGCCGCGCCGGTGCACGCAGAGCCCGGCGAATGATATCGATGCCGGACTGCTGGTCGTCGTTCCCGGCCTTGACCCCGTCGAGCGCCTTTAAGGCGCGCAGGAGAGCAATGCCGCCGCCGGGCAGGATGCCCTCCTCGACCGCGGCCCGGGTGGCATGGAGCGCGTCGTCGACGCGATCCTTCTTCTCCTTGACCTCGATCTCGGTCGCACCGCCGACCCGAATGACCGCGACACCGCCGGCGAGCTTGGCCACACGCTCCTGCAGCTTCTCGCGATC
Source organism: Acidovorax delafieldii (assembly GCA_001555775.1). Lineage (GTDB taxonomy): Bacteria > Pseudomonadota > Alphaproteobacteria > Sphingomonadales > Sphingomonadaceae > Blastomonas > Blastomonas delafieldii_A. The sequence goes on from LSHP01000036.1 coordinate 15,498, forward strand.
ATAGTCGCTCGTGGTCGTCTCGATCTGCGCGCGAATCTGCGCGACGCGCGCATCGATGTCGCTGCGCGCGCCGGCACCGTCGACAATGGTCGTGTTATCCTTGTCGATGATGACCTTCTTCGCGCGGCCGAGCATGCCAAGCGTGACGTTCTCGAGCTTGGTGCCGAGTTCTTCGGAGACGACATTGCCGGCGGTGAGGACCGCGATGTCTTCGAGCATGGCCTTCCGGCGGTCGCCGAAGCCAGGCGCCTTGACGGCCGCGACCTTGAGGCCGCCGCGCAGCTTGTTGACGACGAGCGTGGCCAGCGCCTCGCCCTCGACGTCCTCGGCGATGATGAGCAGCGGCCGGCCCGACTGCACCACCTGCTCGAGAAGCGGGATCATCGCCTGCAGGTTCGCGAGCTTCTTCTCATGAATGAGAATGTACGGGTCTTCGAGCTCGACCTTCAGCTTCTCCGCATTGGTCACGAAATAGGGCGAGAGATAGCCGCGGTCGAACTGCATGCCTTCGACGGTTTCAAGCTCGGTCGCGAGGCTCTTGGCTTCCTCGACAGTGATCACGCCTTCGTTGCCGACTTTCTCCATCGCCTCGGCAAGGATCCGGCCCACTTCTTCATCGCCATTGGCGGAGATGGTGGCGATCTGGGCGATCTCACCGTTGGAGCTGATCGTCTTTGCGTGCGACTGGAGGTCCTGCACCACGGCTTTGACGCCCATGTCGATGCCGCGCTTGATGTCCATCGGGTTCATGCCCGCGCCAACCGCCTTGGCGCCCTCGCGCACGATCGCCTGTGCGAGCACCGTTGCCGTCGTCGTGCCGTCGCCGGCCATGTCGTTCTGCTTGCTCGCAACTTCGCGCAACATCTGCGCGCCCATGTTCTCGAACTTGTCGGCGAGCTCGATTTCCTTGGCGACGGTAACGCCGTCCTTGGTGATGCGCGGCGCCCCGAAGCTCTTCTCGAGCACTACGTTCCGCCCCTTGGGGCCCAGCGTCACTTTCACTGCATTGGCAAGCGTATCCACGCCGCGCAGCATGCGATCGCGCGCGTCCGACGCAAATTTCACTTCCTTGGCAGCCATTTCTCATACCTCCTTTCTTGAGATTGCTGATGTTGAGATTGCGACGGTCAGGCCGCCTGCTTGAGTTCCGCGCGAGCCTCGATCACCCCGAGGATGTCGCTCTCCTTCATGATGAGCAGATCCTCGCCTTCGATCTTGACCTCGGTTCCCGACCATTTGCCGAACAGCACGCGGTCGCCGGCTTTGACGGTGAGCTCGACGAGCTTGCCGGTTTCATCGCGCGCGCCGGGGCCAACGGCGACGATTTCGCCTTCCTGCGGCTTTTCCTTGGCAGTGTCCGGAATGATGATGCCGCCCGAAGTCTTTTCTTCAGCTTCGATGCGGCGGACGACCACACGGTCGTGCAAGGGGCGGAAATGCATGCATAACCTCCAGTGCAAAACAAAATGTGATGGCCCTGTGGTCTGGAAAGAGCGCACAGGCGCACTTCAGCTAAGTAGGTCGATTTTCACCTTCAAGAGGTCTGAAGCGATTTTTTTGGCACTCACACGATACGAGTGCCAGGCGCCTGCCTTGCCAAAGGGTTACCGACCAAAAATCCTCTTGACGAAGGCCGAACCGTTACCAAAATTTCCGGGAGTGCTCTGCGGCACTCAGACAGAATGCGACACAATGAAAGGAGGCACGGCCATGTCGCAGCCCTTTTCCCGCTTTCTTCATCCTTTTGACGTTGCGCGCCATCCCGACCTAGAGCCGGAGGTCAAGCGTGCGATCCTGGCATCGTGGGCGTCCGATCGAGCGGCGGTGAGGGATCATCCCGCACTGCGCAAGCCACCCGGCGTGAAGCGCGCGGTTCCGGTCGATGAGGTGCTTGCGGCGATGCGCACGCTCGACGAGAAGCCACAGCAAGGACGAACGCTGCAGTGAGCGACCGCGACTTCATGGCTCGGCTGCAGGGCTACGGGCTGACGACGGCTGAAATTCATTACTACCGGCCAGACGCTCCGTCGCTCCTCCAGCTTTTTGTCTGGCAAGAGTATGACCTCGCCCCGGATTTTCCGGCGCTGTTCGATTTCCTCGACCATTGGCGGCGTGAGATCGAGGCCGCCTTGCATTCGGTCCGGATTGCGCACGATCGGTTGATCCGGCCCACGGAATGGCGCGCGGTTGATGGCGTCATTTCCATTCAGTGAGGCATGAGCGGATCGCCCAGCTCTGACGCGGGCGGAGGGAGCGGATCTTCGATGTCGCGCAGCGTTGGAACCAAATGGGTGGTGCCGAAACCGCTCTTCACGCTGTCGGCCGGTTACCTCGCTGTCGTCGGCCTGGCCTTGATGCTGGTTCCGCTGCAGTTCGGCCGCGGCGCCGTTCCGGCGGACGCTGCGCCCGAGCTGATAGCGCTCCTGCGTTTGTTGGGCGGCCCGTTCCTTGGAATTGCCGTGCTAAACTGGCTTTCCCGAGACGCTGATTTGAATCAGTCCGGCCGATCGTGTTGGCGAATCTGGTCGGTTTCGGCGCGGTCGCCGCGAACGATGTGTGGGGCGTGGCAAGCGGCGAGGCTCGGGAGGTCGCGAAGCTTTTTCTCATCATCCATGTTCTTTTCGCCGCGGCCTTCTGCGCTCTTGCTCTGCGCCGGCGGACCCCGCCCTGAGCAGCTGCGTGCCCGGAGCAGGCGCCAAACCCCCGCTCGGATCGTAACTGCTAAAGAGACTTTTTCGTAGCGGTTCCGGGTCGGACTTTTGCAATGCTGCCGAGGTCTACTTTAGGCGCGATTGAGACCTTCATGAGGGTAGGACAGGGCTTGGCCCCTGTGCAAGGACGGACGGTGGGCACGAGGAGAGATCGAATGCTGGATCACGTGTTGTTTAGACAATACTTGGCTCGTCAGCTGCGCACGCTCCGCGGATGCGCCCTACAAGGCTTATTGTTATGGCCGTGAAGCGCGCACTGGTCGAACGCTGGAAGTCCCGCCGCGGGCGGGGCGTGCAGCTGCGCCTCCCTTTTGACGACATCATGGAGTTTGCGATCGCGCTGCTATCGATCAGCCCGCAAGAGCTGGAGTTGCTGGGTTGGAGCTTCGCTGATCGCAAGCGGCTGCTCGACCATTTCCTCGCATCCGGCCGAGCGGCGCAAGAAACCGATCCCGAGGCTCTCGGAGCCACTCCGATCGAGCTGACCATCCCGCGCGCTGACCTGGAACGGCTGCGTCGCTTTGCGGTACGCGAGTTTCCCAAGGCCGCAAGCCATGCGGCCGTCGCTGAACGCGTTCTCCGCGCGATCGAGGCGGTGCCGGATCGGCGGAGAGGCAGTGAGGGCCGCTAGACGACCGGCGAGTTGGCCGATCGTCCGGTCACGAATCAATGGCCAGGTTGCCGATATGCGACAAGCGACGCCAATTTACCCTCGGCACGGCTTGAATCCGCCTTTCATCTTCCTAGTTCGCAGACTGCCCGGCTGCTGCGTTGGGGTCGGGCTGGACATGGAGGGCGCCGACTCTCAACTCCGGCGCGTCTCATGACCAAATTGCTTCAATGGAGGATTTGGAGATGAGAACAAATTTCGACTTCGCGCCATATCGGCGTTCTACTGTGGGCTTCGATCGGTTGTTCGACCTCCTCGAAAGCGGTGCTCGCGGGGATCCGCCTGAAGCCTACCCCGCTTTTGACCTCATCAGAGAGAGCGACGACAGCTTTTCGATCACGTTGGAGGTGGCCGGCTTCCGGCCCCAAGACATCGAAGTCGTTGCCCATCAGAAGCAGCTTGTCGTGACAGGCCGCAAAGCGGAGGAACAAGGGCAGGGTCAGTATCTGCACCGGGGAATCAGCATTCGGCCGTTCGAGCGTAAGTTCCAGCTGGCCGATTTCGTTGAGGTACGCTCCGCATCGTTCGACAATGGGCTTCTGAAGATCGTCTTGCAGCGGGTCCTGCCCGAGGAGATGAAGCCGCGTCGGATCGAGATCGCAGCGGCAGGAGGCAACCCGTCGCCGAGGTCCGGCGATAGCAAGCCGAACTGATCGCTCTGTGCGATCGGCATCATTGCTGCGCTCTTGAGGGCGCCGCCGCCGGACCGGGCATGCCGACAAGCCTGCGGCGAATCTGAAATTGCCGCGCTGCAGCGCGTCTGCGGAATACTGGCGCGCCTGAAGGGCTGACCCGCTCAGCCGCGCAGCTAGTCGGACGCGCGTGAACAGGAAATCGAGTTGGGAGATGACGACGGATCTATTCGATTGGCTTTGGCTCGAAAGCATCGGGGGAGCACCGGCATGGGCTTGGCTGCTGTTTCTGGCGATTGTCCTCGGGCTGGTAGCGCTTGACCTTGGAGTTCTTCACCGCGGGGAGCGCACGATGGGAATCGCCGAGAGCTTGCGCACGAGCCTCCTCTACATTTTGGCGGCGCTGCTCTTCGGAGGGTGGATCTGGTACGCGTTCGGGTCCGAAGCGGGCGTTCTTTTCCTGACCGGCTATGTCATCGAGAAAAGCCTGTCCCTCGACAACATTTTCGTGATCTCCCTGATCTTCGGCTATCTTTCAATTCCGTCCGCGCTTCAGCACAGAGTGCTGTTCTGGGGTATTCTTGGCGTGCTGATCATGCGTGCGTTGCTCATCGGCGCGGGCACGGCACTGGTTCATGAGTTCGCTTGGCTTTTGCCGGTCTTCGGGATGCTGCTGGTCGTCGCTGCGATCAGGATGCTGATGCACGACGAAGCCGGTCCCTCGTTCAGCCAAGCGCGTATATTGTCGTTCTTGCGTCGGCATCTGCCGGTCACCGAGACGCTTCACGGGCGCGCGTTCCTCGTTCGGCTTCCTGATGAGCAAAGGACCGGGCGAACGAGGCTCTATGTGACGCCGCTCCTGCTCGCTCTCGTGCTGATCGAATTCGCCGACGCGCTCTTCGCGCTCGAAAGCGTGCCGGCCATTCTGGCGGTCACGCAGGAGCCTTACCTTGTCTACACCTCGAACATCTTTGCTGTACTGGGTCTGCGGGCGCTCTACTTCGCGCTTGCCGCGACGGTGAGACGGCTCGCCTACCTCAAGCACACGCTAGCACTGGTCCTCATCTTCATTGGCGGCAAGATAATTGTCCAGCAGTTCGGCGTTCATGTTCCGCCGGTGCTTTCCCTCTGCGTCACCCTGCTCCTCCTGGCCGCCGGCATTCTCTACTCGTGGCGGGCGGCCGAACGTGCAGATGGCCAGCGCAATCAGAAGGAAGCCTGACATGGCGACACCCGAACTTCGCTCTCCAATGGATAAGCGATCGCGGTTCAACCTCTGGTATTGGATCGCAGCGTTCCTTTTGCTGCTCAGCTTCCAGTCGTGGTATGTCTCTTTCACGCAGATTGAGCCTGTACCCTATAGCGACTTCCAGAAGTACCTTCGCGAAGGCAAGCTCGAAGAAATTGCGGTGTCGGCAACCGACATCCGTGGGAAGCTGAAATCGCCGCTGCCGACCGGCGAACAATATTTCGTGACCACTAGGGTGGACACGGAGCTCGCGCGCGATCTCGACAAGTATGGTGTGCGATACGCGGGACGCATCCCCAGCACATTCATGCGCGACTTGCTGTCCTGGGTGCTCCCCGTCCTTCTGTTCGTCGGCATCTGGTACTGGCTGAGCCAGCGCGTTGCCGGCGGAAGCGGTTTGCTCGCAATCGGCAAAAGCCGAGCCAAGGTCTACGTCGAGGCGGACACCGGCGTCAGGTTCGCGGACGTCGCCGGCGTCGACGAAGCCAAAACCGAGCTGTGCGAGATCGTCGGCTTCCTGAAGGATCCCGGGGCTTATGGACGGCTCGGCGGTCACATGCCCAAGGGTGTCCTGCTCGTCGGCCCTCCCGGTACCGGCAAGACGCTGTTGGCAAAGGCGGTCGCGGGCGAGGCCAAGGTACCATTCTTCTCGATCTCGGGCTCCGAATTCGTCGAGATGTTTGTGGGTGTAGGCGCGGCCAGGGTGCGCGACCTCTTCGAGCAGGCGCGGATCAAGGCGCCGTGCATCATCTTCATCGATGAGTTGGACGCGCTCGGCCGCGCGCGTGCGGCCGCCCCCTATGCCGGGGGGCACGACGAGAAGGAGCAGACGCTCAATCAGCTGCTGGTGGAAATGGACGGCTTTGATGCGAGCACCGGTGTCGTCATCCTGGCGGCAACCAACCGGCCGGAGATCCTAGATCCGGCGTTGCTGCGCGCGGGCCGCTTCGACCGCCAGGTGCTTGTCGACCGCCCCGACAAGAAGGGGCGCGTGGATATTCTGGCTGTGCATCTGAAGAAGGCGAAGCTTGCGCCAGACGTCGATCCTGAGCAGATCGCGGCGTTGACGCCTGGCTTCACCGGCGCCGACCTTGCCAATCTCGTCAACGAAGCGGCGCTTCTGGCGACGCGTCGGGGAGCAGACGCCGTCACCATGAAGGATTTCACCGAGGCCGTTGAGCGGATCGTTGCGGGTCTCGAGAAGCGCAATCGCCTGCTCATGCCCAAGGAGCGGGAGATCGTCGCGCATCACGAGCTGGGCCATGCGATCGTCGCGCTATCGCTTCCGGGGGTGGACCCGGTCCACAAGGTGTCCATCATTCCGAGGGGCATCGGCGCGCTCGGCTACACGATCCAGAGACCGACGGACGATCGTTACCTGATGACGCGCGAAGAGCTGGAGAACAAGATGGCGGTCCTGCTGGGCGGGCGGGCTGCCGAGCATCTCATCTTCGGACACCTGTCGACCGGCGCCGCCGACGATCTGGTCAAGGCCACCGATATCGCGCGGGCAATCGTCACCCGCTACGGCATGTCGGAGCGCATCGGCCATGTCTCGTATGACCGAGACAGCAAGGGTTTTCTGCAGGCTGAGGCGGGACTTCCTGTGCAAAGGCCAACAATGAGTGAGGCGGTGGCGGCCGAGGTGGATGCCGAAGTGCGGACCCTCGTGGACGCCGCTTTCGAGACGGCATCAAGCATCCTCAGGGAAAAGGAAAGCCGGCTGCGCGCCGCGGCGAAGCGGCTACTGGAGGTCGAAACGCTTGAGGAGGCAGAACTCGCAAGACTGATCGCGTCGGAGGCTCCAACGGAAAGGGCCCCTCAAGTCGCGTCGGTGAGCTGAGATCGTGGGAACGCAATCGATTAGTCGTCGTGGGTTGCCTCTGCAGGGAGGCACATCTGCGGGTTATCGTAATCCCTATTGTGGGGGGCCACAGGACGTTCCCCCATAGAAGCCGGTCTGCTGCCTCTGCGGGATAAAAATTTCGATCGCGGATGGAATCACTTTGAAGGAAGCAGGCGTCGATGTCTTGATCTCGCCATCGAGGTTCACAGGTCGAGGCGTCTTCGTCCAGACATCGAAATGATCGCACCTCGCGCTTCGAACCTCGCGCCAGAGGCTGTGCCGTCCTGCCTTGAATAAGGGGTACATCGCGAGCAACTTCCAAAGACGGCGCAGTTCGAGCGAATAGAGATCGAGCGCTGCGTCATCAATCCGAGCCTCGTGATGAACGGCATTGCCGCCACCATAATATCGGCCGTTCCCTATTGCGATCTGCCAGGTGCGGACCCGTAGCGATACATCGTCGTGCGAGACGATGGCGCTGAAGGGCCGCGTTGCTCGAAGCGCCTTCACCGCCGCGAGCAAGTAGCTGAAGCGTCCGAAGCGGCGCTTCGTGTCACGCGTGAGGGCTCGTGCCAGATCCGTGCTGAGCCCAATGCTTGCCACGTTGAAGAAGAGGTGGCCATTAGCCTCGCCGATGTCCACGCGCGCCTTGCGACCCTCGAAAGGCAGCGCAACGCTATCCTTAACAGTGCCGTGGATACCGAGGGTGCGCGCCAGGTCATTCGCCGTGCCGGCCGGTAAAATCGCCATTGGTAGCTGGGTATCTAGCACCCCTTTCGCGGCGGCGTTCATGGTGCCGTCGCCGCCCGAGACCATGACGAAATCAGCACCGTCCGCGTGGTTTTCGATCCAGGGGCTCACCTCTTCGCAAGTTGCGCTGTCCAATCGAATCACCTCGCAGCCGCGTTCAACGAGCTGTGCATTGGCAGCATCGCCCATCGTTCGCCCGGATCGGCTGTGGCTGTTGACGACGAGCAGCGTGCGAATGGACGATCCGATCACGGTGGAGGCAGGGCGGCTTGAGTGGGACGTGCAGGATCAGAGCGGCGCGTGCAAGTGCTCGGCGTCAATGCGAGCTGCGCGCACGATCCCATCGCGCAGCATTGGCGTCGGCGCAGACTCGATCCGCCAATAGATTGACCTTCTCAAGCTCCACGGCTCCCTTCTCCTGCGACATCCCATCGGTGATGCCGTCGAGGTGCAGGCGATAGGCCTGTGGGACGCCGAGGACGTCGGCGAGGTAGCGATCGAACAAGGCATGCATTGCGCTTTGGACTCCTTTCTCGGCAAGCCAGCTGCTTGTCGTCGCAGAGGTCGAGATCTGAACCAACCGCGTGTTTCGCAAAGGTCGCTCGACAGGGCCGTCTCGGTTGAATGCGGTCGCGTTGCCGAGCACGCGCTCGAGATAGCCCTTCAGCATCGCGGGAGGTGCGCCGAACCACATTGGGTAGACCAGAACCACGACATCCGTGGCCTCGAGGCGCTCGCACTCAGCCACCAGTCCTTCAGGAGGCGCGTATCCAGGCTTGCCCGGGCGCTCGTTTATCTTGAGCACGGGGTCAAAGCCTTCGCGGTAGAGGTCTTTCGCGGTGCAATTCTGGTGATGTTTGTGCGCTCGCTTCAACCATTGCTCAGCAACGCTTGCGCAGAAGCTGTCTGGATCGGGATGAGCAAGGATGATCTGTTGCTCGACTAGTGGCGGGGTCATTCTGTCACGCTTTCCTCAGGCGAAACGCTGTGCAGCCTCCGAAAGCAGTCTCCCGCTGCCCCACAGCTCATATCGCGGCGAAGGATGTTGCTGCACAAGGAAAACGGACTTGTCGGCATCTAGTTTCAGAGAGGACTAGGTTCGGCGCGTCATCGGCGCGAAATATGACGAAGATCCGCAAGTCACTCGAAGAGGTGCCGAGGCAGGGCCCTCTTCTTACGCGATAGCTCCATTTCAGTCGTCGCCGGCATCCAGGCGGTCGATGAAGCCTTCGAACAGGGTGATGACGTTGGCCGCCGAAAGAGTAGTTTCGAAATCACGGGGATGAACGAATTCATCCTTTCTCGTCAGTCTTCTCCTTCTATCGGCGGCACGAGTTCGTAGAGGCGTTGAATTTCCGCAGGATGAGCGAGATCGTGCCCCGGGTTTAGCACCGCCGCCGCCCCGGCTGCGATGCCGAACCGGAACGCGTTCTCGACGGTCCATTCGCAGGTCAAAGCGAAGATCATGGCAGCAAGAAAGCTGTCGCCGGCGCCGACGGAGCTATTGGCAGGCACGTCCACAGCCGGCAGATGGTGGGAGCCCGCTGGCGTGGCCAGCAGGGCTCCTTCGTGGCCCATCGTGACCACGACATATCTAGATCGACCGGAACTCACGAGATCCATCGCGGCACAGGCGATCGCTTCCAGATCATTCAAATCGCGGCCGACGACTTGGCGCATTTCGCCGATGCTGGGCTTGATCAGGAAAAGGCCTCCGCGATCGACGGCACTCCGCAAGGCGGCACCGGAACTATCGAGGACAACGGGGATGTTTCGCTCCGCCATGATGTCAATGAGCCGCGCGTAGAAGTCGTCAGGCACGCCCGGCGGCAGCGATCCACTTGCCACCATGAACTGGCATTGCGCATGCAGCATCTCGTCGAGACAGGCTTGCCACTCCGCTGTCGTGAAGCTTGGACCGTCGGGAACGAAGCGGTGTTCCTTGCCGCTCGTTCGCTCGAGCATCGCGAAGCTGACCCGGGTCGTGCCCGTTATCGGTATGCGCTTGCGAACAAGCAGGTGCTGGTCGAGCAGCCCATCAAGCGCGGGGCCCGTCGCCCCGCCCGAGGCATAATAGATCCGCGCCAGGCCTCCTAGTCTTACGAACACCCTCGCCACGTTTATGCCGCCACCACCCGGCGAATAGAATTCGGCGCTCGTACGCATCTTCCGCGTGTGGAAGAGTCGATCAACTTCGTAGGCAACATCAATTGTGGGGTTGAGGGTGAGCGTGCAAATTCCAGACATTGGCTAATCCAGCCTGGCCAGGAGCTGATCGAGGTCGATTGTCGCGAACGACGTGAAGGAGTCGGCAATTCCGTACGGCAGCAGCAGCGTGCGACGGTGGACCAGGCCGCCGCAGCTATAGACGACATTTGGTACGTAGCCGTCCCTTGCGTTCGGATCGGTGGCGATCAGCGGCGTGCGGGTGCGGCCCATCACGCGGGACGGATTGTCTTTGTCCAGAAGGCAGGCGCCGAGCGCATAATTTCTGACGGCACCCACTCCATGGAGCAGCACCAGCCAGCCTTCGTCAATTTCGATGGGTGAGCCGCAGTTACCGAGTTGCACGAACTCCCAGGGCCATTCTGGCGTGATAATCTTCAGCCCGTCGGCCCAATTGTAGAGATCGTTCGACCGGAGCAGCCAGATGCTCTCGTGATCCAGCCGCCCGAGCGCCGCGTAGTGGCCTCCGATCCGGCGCGGAAAGATGGCCATACCCTTGGTGTTGGGTACCGCTGTCCGCATGGCACTCAACTCGAAGGTGATGAAGTCGGTCGTCCGCAATAGCTCCTGCCGGACGCTGTCGCCGCCCACGGCCGTGTACGTCCCCAGATAGGCGGTGGAGCCGTTCTCGTCTTTGAAACGCACCAGGCGCAGGTCTTCCAATCCGTGCCGTTGTCGGTAGGTCACCGGGAAGATCACGAGAGACGAGAGATCGGTGCCGGCAGCCGCCGAGAGACGAACACCGGGATCGTCCGGCGTTCCACCGGGGATGGACTCGATCTGTGGTGCGACCGCATGATGATCGGGGGGATCGAGGGTAACTGCCGACCCGTCGAAGTGACCCGTGCGGAAAGTAATCGACGACAGGTGGCCCTCACCGACCGCGCGCAAGGACAGAATGAACCTCGTGGCTCCTGCGATCGTGGCAGGCTCCGGGTGCACGACGATGCTCGGGTTGAAGAGGGCCGCGGACTCGTAAGAATATTCGGCGCTCATGTAAGCGCCGATCAGCAGCGCTTGCTCCTCGCTGTGTTGGGGTGCCGTCGCAGCCGGCGGGCAGATCAGGTCATGATAGCGGCGTAGGAGGACCTGCCTCACGTTTGCGTGACGACCGGCAAGTATTGCAGTGACCCTGTCGAGCTCAGACCGGCATTGCTTCTGATCGAGCGTGACAATCCGGTTGATGATGCGGCCGATCCGGGACCTCTGGGAAGGGTCTGTCGCCGTCGGATCGTCGGCAGGAACGAACGGCCTGATCACGACCCGCTTGGGATCAGGCCACAGCGACGGGCCAAGGTCGTTTACCAGCGTCAGATCCAGCAAATCGAGCGCTCCGCCTGGTAGGTTCGATGTCGGGTTAAATCCGCTTCAGGGGATTCGGTTTCGTGCTCGGCAATCGTCAGGCTCAGGCGTCCCCCGCGAGCATGCGGCGCGCTTCATGCTGCTTGTCAGCGAATACGGCCCGGACCTCATCTTCTTCTATCTCGATACCTGCGTTCAGCATGTCGCCGAGAACCTTTCGGATCACATCTTCATCCCCGGGTTCCTCGAAGTCTGCCCTGACGACATCGCCGACATAGCTCTCGGTCTCACCATCGCTGAGTCCCATTCGGCTCGCAGCCCACTGGGCAAGGAGGCGGTCGCGGCGTGCCTGTATCCGAAACCTCAGTTCCTCGTCGCGTTCGAATTTCGCTTCCTCGCTGCGTTCACGATCTTGGAAGGTCGTCATGTACCGTTTCGTCCTCCAGATATCGAATAACCGAGTGCGAAGCTTCCTGCTTCCATGCATTCGCTTCAGCGACGTACCTGCGGATGTCTCTCAGTGAGCGTAATGCATCAAGCCTGTGCGAGTTTCGCAGACGCGGAGATCGTGAGGCCGTAAGCTCGCCTCAGAGGAAATTTTCCCTGGCGTAATCGCGGAACATCTTAGCTAGCCACATATTCGGAGAGGACCTGCACCGATTTGTGTCGGCTGACCGCGCATCTTGAAGATGGTCGCGGCCTGACTCGCGCCCCGGTCGGGGAGCCTGAGCGTAGCGAGTGACCGGCGAAAAGCGCGGGTCGAGACCGGCATCCGGAGCACAGCGCTCGACCAGACGGACAACCGCGCGGTTCGACATCGGGTGCCTGGTCAATTTCTCCGCCGCAGCTAAGCCGGCGGAAGAGCGGCCCCTCCTTGTCCTGCCGCTGCCATCGACGCGAGGAGAAGAGCCTTTTGCTGAGGGCGCCGTTCCTCCGGCATCGCGGTCACCCCGCCTTCGCTTCAGCGGCCTGTCGATGATGATAACCAATTGAGGCCATGCGCCAGCCAATGGTTGGGGCTTTGGCCCCGGCGCCGGCCTCCGCGGCGAGAAAGGTGGCGACGGCGCCTGGACTTACCGGTAGCTTCTTCTGCCGCGCTGATCGCACCAGGCGACGAAGATCCGCCAGTCGGATGCGTAAGCGCGCTGCGTCTCCGGCGACCGCGACGCCCGCGCATAGTCGGCCGCGCGCTCGATCTCGGCGCGCAGGAATCCGGGACCGCCGTTTCGCCACCGCTGCGGGCATGCCATTTCGGGACCGTGAAATGTCCCTCTCGAGGTCAATATTATGTCCGAGAATCAATCTTATCGGACACAAGGTGGGCGAGTGGGCGGAGGTTCTAGTTTGCCAGTGGTCAGGCGATCAGCCGTCGTTCGGCGGCTAAGCGCCGGATCGCCTTCTCGAGCTTCTCGAACGCACGAACCTCGATTTGCCGGACGCGCTCGCGGCTGACGTTATAGACGTCGCTCAGTTGCTCAAGGGTCTTGGGCTCGTCGATGAGTCTCCGCTCGGTGAAGATATGACGCTCGCGCTCGTTGAGGTCCTTCATGGCTTCGGTGAGCAGCTCGCGGCGAATGCGCGCCTCCTCATCCTCGGCGATGAGGTCGTCCTGGAGCGGCGCGTCGTCGCGAAGCGTGTCCTGCCATTGGCTGTCCCCGTCCTCGCCAAGGGGCACATTGAGCGATGCATCGCCGCCTGTCAGCATGCGGCGGTTCATCGCCACGACGTCCGCCTCAGTAACGCCGAGAGCCTTGGCGATCGTAGCGACGTCGGCCTGCTTGAGATCGGTGTCCGCGTAAGCCTCGAGGTTCTTCTTCATGCGCCGCAGATTGAAGAAGAGCTTCTTCTGGGCGGCGGTGGTGCCTATCTTGACCAAGCTCCAGCTGCGCAGGATGAATTCCTGGATCGAAGCCTTGATCCACCACATGGCGTATGTGGCGAGGCGGAAGCCCCGATCGGGATCGAATTTCTTGACGCCCTGCATCAGCCCGATGTTGCCTTCCGCGATGAGGTCGGCGACCGGCAGACCATAGCCCCGATATTGCATCGCGACCTTGGCGACGAGGCGGAGGTGGCTAGTGACGAGCTGGGCCGCGGCGTCGGTGTCGCCGTGCTCATGGAAGCGCTTGGCGAGCATGTACTCCTGCTCGGGCGACAGGATCGGAAATTTCCTGATCTCGGCCAGATAGCGGTTGAGGCCCTGGTCCGTGTCCAATGGAGGCAGCGTCGGGAGGTTGTTGCTCGCGTAGTCCAATTTTCCAAGATCCCGCTAGCCGTTCGTTCGCTCGGTCCCGCATGCCTTCGGCTGCGAGGGGCAGTCTAATCATAAATTCCCTGCGACCGATTCCGTTTCAGAGGAAGTGCGAGATGGGGTTGGTCGCGCCACCCCTTCCGGTCCGGACGGTCGAGGCGTTGGCGACTGCTTAACCTCGGGACCGATCAGGAATGCTTGCGATATGAATATATACGCCTCCGCCACCACCTTCCGAGGTGGTAGCGCCTGGTGGCAAGCCGCTCAGTGCCCGCCTCTACGACGAGCTTGCCATGCAGAGGCGCGACGGCTGGCGGCCTAGCTGCTCATTCATTCCGCGCTCGCGCTCGATTACGCGCTGGTCGTGATGATCGACGATAGCATACGCACCTTCAGCGCCTGCGGATCTCGTGATGAACGACGCTGCGCGGCAGACGAAGCCGAGTCGGTGTCCCGTTCGGAAAATCAGGACGCGCCCGCGGAGCCGGTGTTTGCCTCCGAGCGGCAGGCAGCGATCGACTCCTTCTTCGCGGCAATCCTAGCCGACGACCGACTTCACCCGCGCCGAAGTGCTGCTGCCCTCTGTCGAGATCGACGCGATCATACGCAACGCCCCGGCCGACGTGTCCGCTTCCAGGATGTTGCAGCGGGAGTGCTGCCTCCCGAGGGGCGAGGATGACCGAATGGCTCCGAACGTTCAATGCGGGACCGCTCGATGCAGGCCTGATGAAATGTTCGCGGCGGCCGAATCCCTCAGAGCGTCCAAAATTTCGTCGAAAACTGAGGTTCATCATTGTGGCGCAGCAGGGCCGCTTGGAAATTAACGATGGCTTGGAGCCCGCGGCCGCGAACAGCATTTCCCTTCAGCGCCTAGCCATTGAAGTCTCGTTTTCAAGGTTACGTGTATGGGTAAGGAAACTGGATTTCTCGAACTCGACCGCCACGATCGAAGCGCCGCGGATCCCAAGGACCGGGTGAAGCACTACAACGAATTCATCGTGCCGCTGCCCGAGTCCGAGCTGCGTGCCCAGGCTTCGCGATGCATGAACTGCGGCATTCCTTTTTGTCACGCCGGCTGCCCGGTCAACAACATGATCCCGGACTGGAACGATCTCGTCTACGAGGCAGACTGGAAAACGGCCCTGGACAACCTGCACTCGACCAACAATTTCCCCGAGATCACCGGCCGGGTCTGCCCGGCTCCCTGCGAGGCCGCTTGCACCCTCGACATCATCGACCAGCCGGTCACGATCAAGACGATCGAATGCGCAATCACCGACAAGGGCTGGGAAGCAGGCTGGATTGTGCCTCAAATCCCCGCCCGGCGCACCGGCAGGGCGGTGGCCGTGGTCGGATCGGGCCCAGCAGGTCTCGCTTGCGCGCAGCAGCTCGCGCGCGCCGGTCACAACGTCACCGTGTTCGAGAAGAACGATCGGATCGGGGGGCTGCTTCGCTATGGCATCCCCGACTTCAAGTTGGAAAAGCACCTGATAAACCGCCGGATGACCCAGATGTTGGAGGAAGGGGTCGAGTTTCGCACGTCGACAGAGGTCGGGCTCAACCTCTCGGTCAAATCGCTCAAAGAAAACTATGACGCGATCGTGCTCGCCGGCGGCGCCGAAGAGCCGCGCAGGCTCGCCATCCCTGGCGTGGAGCTGCCCAGCGTGCGGTTCGCGATGGAATTCCTGGTCCAGCAAAACAGGCGCAATGCTGGCGATGACGAGCTGCGGGCCGCGCCCAACGGCTCGCTTCTAGCAACCGGCAAGCATGTCGTGGTGATCGGCGGCGGCGACACCGGCTCGGACTGCGTTGGAACATCGAACCGTCAAGGGGCAGCCTCGGTCACGCAGATCGAGATCATGCCCAAACCGCCGGAGAAGGAGAACAAGGCGCTGAGCTGGCCCAACTGGCCCCTAAAGCTACGCACCTCCACCAGCCATGAGGAAGGCGTGACGCGCGAATGGGCGGTGCTGGCAAAGCGCGTCCTCGGCGACAAGGACGTGACGGGTCTGCAATGCGTGCGGCTCGAATGGGCGGAAGGCCGGATGCGCGAAGTGCCAGGCAGCGAATTCACCCTGAAAGTCGACCTCATCCTTCTCGCAATGGGCTTTGTTGGCCCGCACAGACAGGGTCTGCTCGATCAGGCAGGCGTCGCTTTCGACGGCCGCGGCAATGTCGCTGCGAGCGCGGTTGACTACCGCACGAGCGATCCCCGGATCTTTGCATGCGGCGACATGCGGCGGGGGCAGTCGCTGGTGGTCTGGGCGATCCGGGAAGGGCGCCAGGCCGCTCATGCCGTGGATGCCGCACTGATGGGAGTAAGCGATCTGCCGCGCTGACCGCCGCCGCGAGCCCGGCGGCTGCGCGTTCGCGCGAGATCGCCACACGCCTTGAGTATACCCAGCATGAAAGCGACCCCAAAGGTTCGAACCGGATCGCCCAGGCCGACGTCGGGAGGGGCGTCGGCTGTAGCCGACGCCAGAAGTCGACGGCGCGCGAGGGCGGCACCGGGCGGCTTCCGCGACCGCCTCGTTTCTTTTCTGAACGGGGCGCTGCCGGCGGCTATCGGCCTGGTTTTCGCCATCATGGTCCTTTTACCGCTTTGGCAACGCGGCGAGATCAGCTTCCTCGTCGATCGCAACAAAGTGCCTGTGGTCCACGAGCGCCTGCGGGTCGACGGGGCTTCGTATCGCGGACAGGACCGGCAAGGCCGCCTATTCGGCATTACGGCAGCGCGCGCGGTGCAAGCTTCCGCCGAGCGTGCAGTCGTGGAACTGACGAACCTGGCGGCGTGGATCGAGATTGCGGACGGCCCGGCCCGCATCTGGGCACCGGGGGGCTCGTACAATTTCGAGATCGACAAGATAGCCATTGGAGGACCGGTCCGGTTCGAAGCCGCCAATGGCTATCGCATGTTTACCGACTCCGTCGTGATCGACCTGACTACGCGTCGCGCCATCGGCAGCAGCGGTGTCGAGGGGCGATCTCCGGCAGGGACTTTCAGTGCCGAGCGCATGGTCGCGCTTCTCGACGAGCAGGTGATCGCCCTCGAGGGGAATGCCCAGCTGCACATGCTGCCCGGGGCGCTTGATGCATCTCGTCTGCCGCAGGCGAGTGCTCCCCCGAGCAGACAGCCGCCGGTCCACTTGGCCGCCGAGCGGATCGAAGTGCGAAACCGAAGCAAGCGCGTGGATCTTTGCGGCAATGTGAAGGTCACACAGGCAGCTGTGGCACTACGAGCTAGATGTGCAACGGTCGCTTACAGCGATCGGCCAGCGCTGGAGGTCCAGCGGATCACAGCCACCGGAAATGTGATCGTGACGCGTGGGAATGAAAGCGCGCGCGGCAACCAGGCCGTTTATGAATTGGATCGCCGGGTCATCATCTTGCAGGGCGACGTGGCGCTACGGCGCGGTGCCGACACACTCAAGAGCGGCAGTATTTCAATCGACCTGGCGAGGGACGTCGCCAGAGTCGAGGGAAGAGGAGGGCGCGTGTCGGGTACCTTTTCCGTTCCAAGCGGATAGGGGATCATTCCGGGCCGGGAAAACGCCAGGTGGCGCGACCAGGCGCACCGCGGTGAGTCGCTCCGTGGCGTCCTCAAGAGCTTGTCGACGCCATACGCAGTTCGATGTAGCAGGTCGGCGACAGGGGAAGAGGCTTAGCCTCCCGTATTCCGGTCTCCGTGAGGTTCACATCCCACCAGCCGGCGAAGCGATTCTCGAGATTCCAGACTGACTGTCCGTGGGCGGATCAGCACAAGCTGGGGCATGACTACTCCGGACTATGCAGTGGCCATCGAGCAATTCTCAAGCGCGGCGCCCGCGAAGGCAGCGCCCGGCCTGACTGTATGGCAAAGCGCAACGTCGTGGGCCGCGGCTACTCGGTCCGAATGGGAATCTTGCGCGGACGGCTCCGTCTGGCGGTGAGCTTGCGGAGGCGGAATCCCAGCACAATGAGCAAGGTCCCGATCATGATGAAGGCGATGCCCAGCATCCAGGCGTACGACACCAGCGTGGCAGCGGGCTGCAATATCCAAAGCACCGGAATAGCGGCGCCGATGAGAATCAGAAGAATTCCGGAGGTCGCGAGCAGCCATTCACCGTTGATCTCCTTGCGAAGCCGGATCGCGGCCGAAAGCTCGGCTATTCCGCCCAGGAACGCCCAGGCGGCCAGGAGGATCGTCGACACCACGGCGTAGCTTACCGTCATCAGGAAGGGCCACAGGACAAAGAGTGCGCCGATGACGATGCCGAAGACGCCGCGAAGGATGAGGCTCCACCAGCGCCCGCCCTTCTTCCTGTCAGCCGTGAGGCCCGTCACGAGCGCGAGGATGCCGTCGATGAACGAATAGCCGGCAAAGACCAGGGTGAAAGCGAAGAGCGCGCTTATCGGGAAGAGCAAGCTCACCACGCCCAGGATGAGCGTCAGAACACCCCGCGCTACTGTCCATTGCCAGCTGAGGCGAGTTGGGCCTGCCAATTCGTCCGTTTCGGCCATATCGTTCGCCGCCGAGACTGCTCCACCATGCTGGACCATTGCTTCAACTCCCGCGCGTCTGCATGTCGGCCAGCCGCGCTATCCTCTCGCGCGCGCCTAGCCGGTCAGCTGCTGCCACTAAAGGAGGGCTGCATTTCTGCCCCTGATGTGACATATGTCTCCTTACCTGCTAGGGTCACGTCCGTCAATGAGGTGTAATTTGGGGTGTGGTCACCGGGCTGCATGGTC